>JAGXGE010000013.1 GCA_024637015.1 Aequorivita sp.
ACCGTATTTGGGAAGCAGGGCCACGCCGTTTTCTTCGGCCGAAGATATAATTTCGCTTGTCACCGCGCCGTTGCTTTCAAATTTTGCCAAGGTAGCCTTTGAGCGTTTTATCACCCCGAAAAAGTTGGTGGATTTTTCATCTACCTCCTCGAACAACAGGTACAGATCGTCATCTTGCGGATGTACCATAAACGATGAAAAAATAACGTTATCGCCGACAACATAGGTGCTCCTGTCTATTTTCTGCTTCCATTCAGTATTGCCGTTTTTGTCCACGCTTATCACCAGTATATCGTCGTAATTATAAGCATCGAAGATGGTTATGGTATTACCGCTTTGGATTTTTTCCCGGCGTTGTTCTACCTGTTCGGCCATCAAATAAAAGCCACCATCGCTCCTGAACACCAACGGTTTTGTGAAGTGGAAGTAATGATCGAATTCTTTCTTTTTATTGTATTTTTTGTTATGCTTCTTGACCTCCTTCGAATCGAGGCATTGGGTCAGGAAATCGACCGAAAACGTATCATGGTTCGATTCAACTTTGCCTTTTTTCACATCAATGTTGAACGTGCAATTCCCTGTAACGCTGTATGAATTTTCGCCCGCGAAGAATCCAGCACAGATCACCTTGCCCTTGTCGTCCGGTTGCATGGTCAGTTTCCGCACAAACTGGCCCGGCAAACCAAGAGTAAAGTCCTGCTTGATTTTGCCTTTTTCGGTAATGGCAATCAGGACGTAGGTATAATCAGGATATTCTATCAGGCGGTGGTATCCGCCGAAAGGGAATTTCCGCACTTTTTTGTATTCCCTGTGATTTTTATAGCGTTTTTCTGTTTCAAACGATTTTCCGAGCACGAATACTTCACCCTGATTGTTGACGGCATACTCCTCGAAAGTAAAGATATTGTTGTTGGCCGGTGTTACATGCCCTGTTTGCCAAAGTAGCTCCAGGGAACTTGTGAACACGGACAACCCCATGTTAAGCACTTCGTTGTCCTTGTTCAGCAGGGAGTGTCGTATCATTAGTTTCGTCGAATCGGGCGACAAGGAATAATAATAATTTGATTTTTTAAATTTGTTGAATTCGCTGTAATCTATTTCCGCAATTTTTTCAAGGTCATGGTTTACCTGTAGGGTTTCCTTGTTAAGTGTCTGCGCAAACAAAAATGTTTTTTTGAGTTTCTGATTTTGGAAAGAAGAAAAAATATAATATTCGCCGTTAAGCCATAGGGCAAACTCAAAATCTTTGTCAACATCGCCCACTTTCAGGTTGATTTCCTCCATCGGAACAAAATCCAGATCGGGGGAAATGTGAGTGACGGCATACTTTTGCCCAGGCCCGATAACAAAGCCCCCTTGCACTGTAAAAGGGTGCGTTAGGCCATATACGCCTGTGCTGTCGTAGCCAATGGGCTCCAGAACAAAAAAGGCCATGTCCTTGTCCATACGTCCCTCTTCGGACCACGTAGTTTTAATGTTCTCCGTAATTTTTTGCGCATGTAAAACGACCGATAAACCAATAAAGGCAAGAATGACAAATGTTTTCTTCATGATAAATATTATTTAAAAAAGTAAATAGCCAAGGTTAAACGAAATCGGCATATCAACGGTGCTGTCCGAACCCCCGTCGAATGCGTAACTTTCTCCGTCCTTCAAGTTTTGATTGCGCCAACAAAGGCTGAACGAGAAATCTATTATAAAACGGTTGCCTGCCAGCAGCTTCCACCCCGTACCGACCAGATAATCGGTTGATGTCAGCCGTGGAAACCGACGGTGCTTAATTCCAATATGCGCATAGGGCGACCTGAACCCTTTTTGATAATAGAAACGGTTTTGCAGAAACAGCCAACAACCACCGTCATGGACACGGTACTCGTTCTCGCCCCATACTTTGTTCCAGAGGCTATGGTTGTACCCCTCCAACAAAATGCCGGCACCCGCTTCAAAACTTATTTTTGGGACATACGCGCGTTCCCAGCGAAGTCCCAATTCTTTTTGTGCCAAGCCCAACAAGTCAACTTTTAAAGTGTTTTTTGATGAGCTGATGGCGTTGTCGTCGAAAAAATAATCCTTTTCGCCTTCGGAAAGTTGCGCGAAGGCGTGAAACGAAGAAAAGAGGAATGCAATAAGGAGTACAACCCGTATATTTTGCATGAAAGCATACATAAACCATGTGTTAAGGTCAGAATGGGTCAGTTTACGAGTTCAAAGTTCAAATGTTTCAATATATATATAATTATTTTTATTGAACATCCAACGCTTGGGGAAATTGCTGGAAAAGTTCATTTAAGTCCTTTCCGATTCCAAAGGCTTTTTACGAATTGGGCAAGTGTCAGTTCAAAAAGTTTTATGATTTATTAGTGTTCGGCACGCTAAACAAATCCTGAACGATCCACGATTTAGGCCCAGTGACCACATGCAGCAAGCAGCCTCCGCCCGACCCGGTTCCTATAACTAGGGTATTCTAAGACTGTGAAGGTCTTAGAATTCGATTATAGCCATGTGCTTAGTTTTCTGATGTTTAATTTTCAGGCAACACATTATTTATTGAAATACTTTTGTATTAATTCAAGTAGTTCGGCTTTTTTAATTGGTTTTGAAATATAATCATTACAACCTGAAGAAATTGCATTTTCTTTATCTCCAGACAATCCAAAAGCTGTTTGTGCTATAATTATGACTTCTTTATTAAATTGCCGTATTAGTCTAGTAGCTTCACATCCATTCATTCCCGGCATTTTTATATCCATCAAAATTAAATCAAAATCGTCATTGGTTTTGCATTCTTCAGCAGCTTGCTCTCCTGTTTTAGCATGAATAATTTTTTGTGTAAAGTCTTTTAAAATTGTTTTTAAGAAAATGGCAGATACCTCATTGTCTTCAACAATCATAAATTTAAATTGCCCTAAATTTTTTACACTATTATTGTTCTTTTCTATTTTTGAAGTATAAGTGATTTATTTTTCTATTGGGAAAAATGGAATACTAAAATAAAATTGCGAACCTTCACCTTCAACTGATTCAACCCAAATTCTGCCACCAAGCATTTCAACGTAGGATTTAGCAATTGCCAGCCCCAGACCTGAGCCTTCAAAAACTCTGGTGTCTTCAGTATCTGCCTGTTCAAAACGGTTAAAAATCGCTTCTTTCCGATGTTTAGGAACACCAATTCCTGTGTCTTTAACACAAAATTCAATTAATCCATTTTTTATACTATTACTTACTGTTATTTTTCCTTTGTCAGTATATTTAATTGCATTTCTAACAAGATTGGTAAGAATAGATTCAAATTTATTTTTGTCTGAATGTATGGAAGTGTTTGTTACTTGAACTTCACTTTCGAAACGAAGAATCAATCCTTTTTTTTGCGCCTGTGGCTGGAAAAAGGTTGTAATGTTATTTGAACTTTCAGATAAATTAAATGTCGAGTTTTTTACTTCAACTATACCCGCTTCAATCTTAGAGATTTCAACAATATCAGTTACCGTATTCAACATGCGCTCTCCGCTTTGGTGAATAATCTGGATATATGCGTCTTTTGTTTCATTACTTAAATCCGGTTCTAAAAGCAAACTTGTAAAACCAAGGATACCGTTCATTGGTGTTCTTATCTCGTGGCTCATGTTTGCTAAAAAAGCCGATTTTAAACGGTCGCTTTCTTCCGCTTTTTCTTTTGCAAGAATAAGCTCATCTATCATTTTTTTTCTTTCGGTGATATCTTCTTTGATTGCAACTATGTGAGTGATATCTCCTTTTAAGTTAATTATTGGAGATATATGTGCAAATTCCCAATATAGCTCACCATTTTTCTTTTTATTGTGAAATTCACCCTTCCACTCTTTTCCTGAAATAATATTTTCCCAAAGAATTTTATATTCACTTTTTGATTTTTCTCCTGAACTAAAAATGCGTGGATTTTTACCCAAGACTTCTTCATTTTTATAACCAGTTATTTCAGTTAGTTTTGGATTAATATATTCAATAATTCCCTTTCTATCAGTTATTATAACCGATGTTGGGCTTTGCTCAACAGCACGGGATAATTTTAAAACAGATTCTTCATTTTGTTTGCGCAGGCTAATATCCCGAGCAACAGTAACCATATATTCTTTTTCAAGATTGACAATTCTAATATTAACCTCAACAGGAAACGAAGTGCCATCTTTACGATTGTGAATGCCCTCCCAAGTTAAAGAGCCTGATTCTCTGAGTTTTTTTACAATTTCCGCAAAAGATTGCGGAGTCACTACCGGGTCAATATCAAAAACACTTAATTTTAAGAATTCCTCCCGGCTGTAACCTAGTGCTTTGCATCCTGTTGCATTTACATCAAGGAATCGACCTGTAATTGGGTCAAGAACTTCAAAAGCGTCGTTAGAATGATCAATTAAGGTTCTAAAAAGTTTTAACGATTCTTCTACTGTTTTGCGCTCTGTTATATCGCGATGAATTCCAATATAACCATATATATCTCCTTTTGAGTCGAGGATTGAAGTATTAAATCCTTCAACAGTAATTAATTTACCATCTTTTGTTTTATTGATAATTTCGCCTGTAGCTGCTTCTTTCGATAAAAGCGTTTTCCAAAAATAGTTATAAACATCCTCTGTAAGAGTGCCTGATTTTAGAATACGAGGTGTTTTGCCAATGGCTTCGACAGACGAAAAACCATACATTTGTTCGAAGGCAGGATTTATAAAAATAATATTACCCTCGGCATCAGTTATAAAAATGGCTCCAAAAGAACGCTCAATACACAATTTGAATTTAATAAGTTCTTCTTTAATGTTTTTTCTTTTGGTAATATCATTAGCCATACCAATAAAAGCTGGCTTGTTTTTCCATATAAACCGTTGGCATGTAAAATCAAACCAACCTTCTGAGTTGTTTTTTTTGATTATTTTAAGTTCACAATTGACAGACTCTTTTTCGCCATTTATTAATAACTGTCTATTTGCTTTTTCTATTTTTTGAAAATCGGGGTGAATAAAACCTGAAAATTTTGCCTGAAAAAAATCATCTTCTGAATAACCAAGTAATTCAATTGCTGCATTGTTAAAATATACGATTTTATCGTCTTGATATATAATAAATATTGTAGAAGTGATTTCTGTAATCTTTTTTAAAAAATTGTAATTATCTGGATAAGGAATTTTATCTAAATCGTTCAATTTTGTCTGCAACAAACTATTTTCTTGCTTTAACTTGTTTATCTCATTTAGGAGTTCATCTCGACTTTTTGAATTTGTGTCCATAAAATTCATTTTGCTTTTTTTATCAAAATCATTTCCTAAAGATATATAAAAAAGAATCTTTAATTATTTCAGAGTAATGAGAGGGTTTTTTCTTTTTTCAGCATTGGCTATAACGTAAAAGTAAACAAATGATTCCGTATATATTCTTATTGTAAGGTTTGTTTACACTCCCAATTGGGGACGGTATACGTACTTATTTCATTTTTCTTTCTTCCCATTCTCCTTGCTTATCCCAGGAATATATATTAAAAAGTAGGGTTTTA
>JAGXGE010000002.1 GCA_024637015.1 Aequorivita sp.
ATAATATTGCGACCATACTCCAGTAAGAGCTCGACTCCCTCAAAAAAATCTCAGAAAATCTTACTTAGTTTAGTTTCTTTGTCGATAAACATCCTTTCGAATGATTATCTACGCTGTCAATTTCAATATCTCAATGAACTTTTCTTTATTAAAAATAAAGATTCAATTGTTGGTGGAACGGAGTTGAACCGTTGCTATTATTTCCTTTTCACCATTTTTAAGACCGTGCCTATCTCTCTAAGCGGGTGCAAATATACAACCCCTTTTTTTAAACAACCAAACTTAATTTGATTTATTTTGAATGTTTTTTTTCAACAGGTTTCAAGCTACTGAAAGCTAAATAATTATACAGTAAAAAAGTTTTGACAAACTATTCAGCAAGAAAAAAAATTAGAGATTGTACAAAACAAACCTACAAAACAAGCTTATTCAGTGAGTTAACAAACATTCAAAAATTAAAAGAGCGAACTACAAAAATACCACCTTTAAAACTTCTGTGCAACCTGTACCTTATTTTAGTTATCAACAGGTTTTCTTTTCCAATGTGATGTCAAATCTAAATAATTAATTGGAAATGCAGGAGCTTGACGTTCAAGTATATTATCCCGAAAGGATCTCTCTAGGATATCTTCAATTAAATAATCTTCTTTCACCTCAAAAGGTTTGTATTCTTCTTTAAGGGAAATTTCAAAAAGACTGGCAGTGGTATTATACCAAAAGGCCCGCCAGCCAGTTCGCAATTCTTTAACGAGATCGAAAGCCGTTCGGCCCGTTTGTCTATGAATGAGCTTTACCAATATCTGGCCCTCGGTATGTGTTAGTTTTTTCAACTTTTCAGAAAACTCTCCTTCAATATAGTTTTGTATACGTTTAGTATATCTTCTTCTATCACCTTTTTTTTCTATGGTTTTTAATCTTTCCGTCATTGTAGTCAATCTTTCGGCAGCAAGCTTGGCATAAGGATAAACTTTTCGGGTTTTTCTTCGAAGTATTAAATAACGGCGCCTATCCTTCTCTGACATGAACTTAACTTTTTTCAAAAGATACACTTCATCCAGATTAATAATTTCACGAGCTACAGTATCTCCTTTAATGATATAATACATAATCTCAGTGGAATCTTTTTGCTTCTCAAGAGATTCAGTATCGGTCTGTCCATAAGTAGCGCTCAAACTGAATATTATGATACATATATATGTAGGTACTTTGATTTTCATTCAAATAGTTTTTTATAGAAAGCTATATGTTATCCAAAAACGTTCCAAAAATAAGCAAATTGCATTGCTGAGCTTAATAAGAAATTGCTAATTTTACCGATATACATCTTTTCAGAACAAAAAACTATATGACTACTTCAATATTAACTGACAAATCATTAAAATTTTTAGAGGAATACCTAAACAACGCAGCGCCTACTGGTTATGAATGGGACGGACAAAAATTGTGGATGAATTATTTGAAACCTTACGTTGATGAATTTTTTACGGATACCTACGGAACAGCAGTTGGCGTTATAAATCCCAAAGCTAAATTTAAAGTAGTTATTGAAGGCCACGCAGATGAAATTTCTTGGTACGTAAACTATATCTGTGATAGTGGGTTGGTTTACGTAATTCGGAACGGAGGAAGTGACCATCAAATAGCTCCTTCAAAAATTGTAAATATTCACACGAAAAACGGCATTAAAAAAGGTGTTTTCGGCTGGCCAGCAATCCACACACGCGATAAAGCTAAAGAAGAAGCTCCAAAACCCGAGAACATATTTATAGACGTTGGTGCAAAAGACAAAGAAGAAGTAGAGAAAATGGGAATCCATGTGGGTTGCGTAATTACCTATCCCGATCAATTCCATATTCTAAATGAAGATAAATTTGTTTGCCGCGCCCTGGACAATCGAATGGGTGGTTTTATGATTGCCGAAGTCGCGAGGTTGCTTCACGAAAACAAAACTAAACTTCCTTTTGGGCTTTATATCACCAATTCGGTACAGGAAGAAATAGGTCTTCGAGGCGCAGAAATGATTGCCAATCACATTAAGCCGAACATAGCCATTGTTACAGATGTTACCCACGACACCACCACCCCTATGATTGACAAAAAGAAACAAGGGTTAGCGGAAATTGGTTGCGGCCCTGTAATAGCTTACGCGCCAGCAGTACAACAAAAACTACGCGACTTGATAGTTGAAACCGCAGAAAAGAAAATGATTCCATTTCAACGCGCCGCACTCTCCAAAGCTACTGGAACAGATACCGATGCATTTGCATACAGCAACAGCGGCGTCGCGAGTGCCTTAATTTCTCTGCCCTTGCGTTATATGCACACTACCGTGGAAATGGTACATCGCGATGATGTTGAAAATGTAATTAAACTCATCTACGAAACGTTGCTCAATATTAAAGACGGCGAAACTTTCAGTTATTTTGAATAAAGGCATCATGAGAATTTCAATATTTTAGAACTAGATTTACCCAACAAAACAGAGCGTTATAAATGAAAATTTGTAACGGTCTGTTTTTTGTTATATTTACTGCAAAATTCCCTAACTTTTGTTATTCAACTCCTTTTCATTTGGATTGTTTCTACCCATTACCCTCCTACTCTATTGGGCGGTTGGCTTCAAGAGAATAAAAACCCAAAACACAATTCTGCTTGTTGCAAGCTATTTTTTTTACGGCCTTTGGGATTGGCGTTTTTTGTTTCTTATTATTGCAAGTTCACTTGTAGATTACTATGCTGCACTTGCTATAAGAGAAAGCGAAAAGAATAATAACCAAAAGCTTTATCTCTACAGCAGTATACTTTGGAACCTGGGCGTGCTTTTCATTTTTAAATACTACAATTTTTTTATTGATGAGTTTGCGCTGCTCTTCAATATGCAGCAAGGCGAATATGCTTTTAGCACATTAAACCTTATTCTTCCTGTTGGTTTAAGTTTTTATACTTTTCAAACGATGAGTTACACTATAGATGTGTATAAAAAAAGAATTAAACCTACTAGAAACCTACTCAGCTTTTTATGCTTTGTTAGTTTCTTTCCACAGTTGGTTGCAGGGCCAATTGAAAAAGCTTCCAATTTACTGCCACAATTCAGTAAAAAGCGTTCTTTTAAAACAGAAGAAGTAAAAGAAGGCTTGCGCCAGATTCTTTGGGGACTTTTCAAAAAAATGGTGATTGCAGACAATGCCGCTTATATTGTGAATATGGTATACGCCTCACCAGAAGATTATGGAAGTCTTTCATTGCTTTACGCTTCAGTGCTTTTCTTTTTTCAGATATATGGTGACTTTTCTGGATATTCCGATATTGCAATTGGAACGGCGAAACTCTTCGGCTTTAAACTCAGCAAAAATTTCAATATACCATACTTGGCTAAGAGTGTTACAGATTTTTGGCAACGCTGGCATATTACCTTAACTCGTTGGTTTACAGACTATGTCTATTTTCCTATAATTCAAAAAAAACTGCGTAGCAATACACGCCGTAATGTGGCTATTTTTCTAACAATGGGTTTAATTGGTCTTTGGCATGGAGCAGATTGGACTTTTGTTATTTTCGGGATTTTTCAAGGTATTTTAATTATACTAGAAAGAACGCCCTTAACAAAAGAGAGAAAATCCAGTCTTTTCCATAAAGCTCTAATCCCAAATTTTTTAGTGCCACTTTTCAGCTTTGCCTTTATTACTATATCCAGCATACTTTTCAGAAGTTCAAATATTGACGAGCTATGGCTAATATTCAAAAGGATTTTTTACTTTATTCCTAGTGAGAACATTGGGCAATTGATAAACAAAACGTTTCTCGTTTTTCTATTTATTATGATGGCTTCCGAAATAGTAACGCGATATAAAAATTTTCCATTAACCCAAATCGACAAATATTTTAACAGACCTACACGATGGATTATTTATTACATTTTAATTTTTTTAATTTTTCAATATGCCGGTTTCAAAGAAGATTTTATCTATTTCCAATTTTAACAAATCGCTTCTGCATTTTTTAAAATACAGTCTATTTTTTTCCATACCTCTAATTATTGCTTATTGCATACTGGAAACCGTAGCGCTAAACCTTCCAATAAGTTACAAGGTTGTTGGTAATTATTTACAGTCCAATTCTCAAAAAATCGAAATTATGGCTTTGGGCTCATCCCAAGTAAAATGTGGATTTAATCCAGAATTTTGTGATAAAACGGCAATAAACCTCGCATCTACCTCACAGCATCACAAAGAAGATTTTTTAATTCTGCAGGGGACAATAGACCGACTTCCAAATTTAAAATATATTTTGTTTGAAGTATCCTATATGCATTTGGAATTGCCCTATCACGAAAACGATTATTGGAAAAACACCATTTATTTAAAATATTACAACGTCAATGCTTTTGAAAGAGCTACCTATTTTAAGGATAAACTTCTCTATCTTTCAAACGCACGGTTTTTCTCGGCTAAAATAAGAGATTACTATATTTGTAAAGACGACAAGTCACAATTCAATAAGTTCGGATTCGATACAAATAAATACTACGGTTCTTTCAACACATTGAATTACGATACTTTAAAAATTGCAGACAATAAATTTAAAATATATACACACGAAAACTTAGCTATTTTCAAAAAGAACACAGCCTATCTTTTCGAAATGTTGGATTATATGCAAAATAAGAACTTGAAAGTAATACTCTGCACCCTTCCACTTTACAAAACCTATTTGAAGGAAAGGAATCCAAACATCGTTCATCGCCGAGATAGCGTACTCGAAATAGTAAAAAGAAAATACAACAACGTAGTACTTTTAAACGAAGAAACTGACACGCTAAATTTTACCGTAAAGGATTTTCTAAATGAAAATCATTTAAACCCTGATGGAGCCAAGAAATTTACTGCTATGGTAAACCGCAAACTTGATAGTTTGAATTAATTTTAATTTTTCTTTTCCCCGACTCTAAAAGGTGGGGGAATTCAAATTCCCTTTTAAGGGAAAGAGCTAGAAACCTCCCTTTAAAGGAAGATTTAGAAGGGTATTTTTTTCTGCCTCAATTTCTGAAAATAAATTTTCGCTTCTTTAATGACCCTTGGTGCCAAAATAATAGTCGCCGTCATCGTTGGAATGGCCATTAGCGCAAAGAAAGTGTCAATCAAATTGATCATCATGCTCAATGATGTTGTGGCACCCACAAGAATACTTATAATGTAGAAATAATTATAGATTCCTTTATTTTTTGCGCCAAATAGAAAAGACATACACTTACTCCCGTAATACGAATAGGAAAATAAAGAAGAAATACTGAAAGTGATAATACAGGCCAATAAGCCAAATTTTCCAAAAACAGGAATGCTTTCCTCAAAAGCAGAGGCGGTTAAACTAACACCGTTTGCGTCGCTGCTTTGCCAAACACCTGTTACCAGTATTGCTAAAGCGGTCAATGTGCAAATAATCAACGTGTCTATCGCTGGCCCCAACATTGCCACCAATCCTTCGCGGATGGGCTCATTGGTTTTTGCCGCGCCGTGCGCCATTGGTGCTGTGCCAATTCCCGCTTCATTTGAAAAAGCACCACGGCGTATTCCCAAAAGGATTATTCCACCAATAGCACCGCCCAAAAAGGCATCTCCATTATAAAAGTTTGCTGAAAACGCATCTGTAAAAATCATTCCCAAATATTTTGGGATCAAATCAATGTGAACTCCTAAAATTATTAAAACTAAAAAAAAATAGAGCACAACCATCCCTGGAACCAGTTTAGAAGCGGTTTTGCTGATGCGAGACAGGCCTCCCAAAATAACAACAGCGGTAATCGCTGCCAAAACCAAACCGATTATCAAATCCGTTTTAAAACCATTGTATATTCCCGCTGGTTTTAAAAGTATGTCGTTTATTGCCTGTGTGAGTTGATTTACGTTGAAAACTGGCAAAGCGCCAACCAATCCCGCAACGCTAAATAAAATAGCCATGGGCATCCACTTTTTCCCCAAACCTTCTGTTATAAAATACATTGGACCTCCCTGAATTTTTCCTTCAGAATCTTTTCCTCTATACAAAATAGCTAGTGTAGCCGTAAAAAACTTGGTAGACATCCCAATAACAGCACTTACCCACATCCAAAAAACCGCACCTGGCCCACCGATGGCAATGGCAACAGCCACTCCCGCAATATTTCCCATTCCAACGGTAGCTGAAAGTGCAGTGGTCAATGCCTGAAAATGGGTTATTTCACCAGCATCGCTTTCGTTGTCATACTTTCCGCGAAGTACAGCTATGGCGTGGCCTAAATAGCGAAAAGGAAGAAATCTAATCCGAATTAAAAGATATAAACCACCACCAATTAAAAGTATTAATAAGGGCAAACCCCAAGCTGCGGAAGCCATTTCAGAAATAATATTGTCTAATTCTTTCAAAAGAAATACTTAAAATTTCAACTAATGTAGGATTAAAATTTTTAAAATTAACAGGGATATTGTTACTTGCAGCGCCAAATGAAACAACAACTAACCATTTTCTTTCTTTTTTTGTCTTTTTTGACATTGGCTCAAACTGAGACCGATTGGAAGAAAAACGCCTTCACTTTTACGCCAGAGATCCTTGTGGGATTAACCATGGAGGCCAATGATGGCTTTCCCGAAACAAAGTTGCAGAAGCAGGCTGTATTAAATTTTGGTCGTTATCACAATCACAACCCACAGGAATGGGCACAGCTGCTGAAAGGGCCAAAAACAGGCTTGTCTATTGGTATTACTGATTTTGGAAATTTGGATAGTTTAGGAATCGCTATAACAGCAATGCCGTTTATTGAATTTAAAGCCTTCGGAAGCGAACGTTGGAAAATATTGACGGGAATGGGGGCTTCCTACTTCACAAAAAAATTTAATGAAGAAACGAATCCACAAAATCAAGCTGTAACTACAGACATTACTTGGGCTTTCCGAATGTATCTTTATTATCAATTTCTTTCAACAAAAAATATTGATTGGCGCACTGGCTTGGGATATTCGCACCATTCCAACGGACACACGCGTTTATTAAACCAAGGTTATAATTCGTTTTTGGTAAGTCTTTCAGCGGATATAAAAAGTCCTCTGAGTCGTTCTATAGCAGATACCGCTAACATCCTTCCTAACTACAAAAGGACTGTTTATGACTATTATGCAATGCGTGGTGGGCTTGGGCAAAATGTTTTCGCTCTAGCTTTTAACGATAAGAAAAATGTGTATACAATAGCTGGGGAATACGGCCGCGTTTACAATAACACTTTTAAAATTGGAATTGGCTTTTATTATCGTTTTTACCAGCACTATTACGATTATATTGAAGGAAATGAATCTTTGGTACAATCAGGAAGGGAGTTTGATTACTTTAAAAGTGACCCTTGGTATTATGCAACCAACTTGGGCGTCAGTATTCACGGTGAAATATTCTTGAACCACTTTGGGATTGATCTTCAATTGGGCTACAACCTTCACAAACCAGCATACAAAATGGAATGGCGCATTAACGAAGGTTGGGACAACACACCGCGGGAAATTCCTCAGTCTTGGGTTTTGGGTGAACTTGACGGAAGCTATAAGAAAAAACATCGCATTTCTTCTAGATTGGGGCTTAAGTATTATTTAATTGGAATGGAGCAAGCTCCAAAAAATAATTTCTACATAGGCGCTCACCTCAATGCCAATCTAGGGCAAGCCGATTTTACAGAACTTAGCTTTGGTTACGTTCATAGCTTTAACTTCAGATAAAGAAAATAAAAAAATTAAGCGCCTTTTGAAAGATACCGCAATGCATTACTCTCAATTCGCTCATGAATATTGGAAACATCGGCTTTTACAAATTTCTCGCCAGTAATGTTTTCATAGAGTTCGATATATCTTTCTGAAACGGTTTCAATATATTCATCGCTCATAAAAGGGACTTTTTGTCCTTTCAAACCTTGAAACCCATTTTGAATCAACCACTGGCGCACAAACTCTTTTGAAAGTTGTTTCTGCGGTTCGTTGTTTTTTTGGCGTTCATCATAACCCTCTGCATAGAAATAACGCGAAGAATCCGGTGTGTGGATTTCATCAATCAGAACTATCTTACCATCCTTAGTTTTTCCGAATTCATATTTGGTATCTACCAAAATCAAACCTCTTTTAGCTGCAATATCACTTCCGCGTTGAAAAAGTTTGCGCGTATAATCTTCCAATTGAAGGTAATCCGCTTCGGAAACGATTCCTCTTTTTAAGATATCCTCTCGGGAAATATCCTCATCGTGATCGCCCATTTCTGCTTTAGTTGCAGGTGTGATTATCGGTTGTGGAAATTTATCATTTTCCTTCATTCCTTCAGGCATCACAATACCACAGAGCATTCGTTTCCCTGCTTTATATTCTCGTGCAGCGTGACCACTCATATAACCGCGGATTACCATTTCAACCTTAAAAGGTTCACAGGCTTCACCTATGGCAACGTTGGGATCGGGCGTAGCAATTAACCAATTCGGCACCAAATCTTCTGTATCGCGCATCATTTTGGTTGCTATTTGATTCAGAATTTGGCCTTTATATGGAATTCCTTTCGGCATTACCACGTCAAAAGCGCTCAGTCTGTCCGTGGCTACCATTAAAAGCAAATTGTTTTCCAAAGTATATACTTCGCGGACTTTTCCGTGATACACACTTTTCTGTCCAGGGAAGTTGAAATCGGTTGAAATTATAGTATTACTCATTGTTTAATCTACGTTTTCAATATTTTTATAGGCAGCAATCACTTCTTTTACCAAACGGTGGCGGATAACGTCTTTGTCATCTAAATAAATCATTCCAACGCCTTTCACATCTTTCAAAACTAGCAAGGCTTCCTTCAATCCTGAAATTACACGCCGAGGAAGGTCAATCTGTCCAGGATCCCCAGTAATCATAAACTTGGCATTTTTCCCCATACGGGTCAAAAACATCTTCATTTGGGCGTGCGTGGTGTTTTGTGCCTCATCTAAAATTACAAAAGCATTATCCAATGTCCGTCCACGCATAAATGCCAAAGGTGCAATTTGGATCACTCCAGTTTCAATATGCGAGGCCAATTTTTCAGCAGGTATCATATCGCGAAGGGCATCGTACAAAGGCTGCATGTATGGGTCCAGTTTTTCTTTTAAATCGCCGGGGAGAAAACCTAAATTCTCTCCAGCTTCCACTGCAGGTCTTGTCAAGATAATACGCTTTACCTCTTTTTCTTTCAGTGCTTTAACTGCGAGTGCAACACCTGTATAGGTTTTTCCAGTTCCAGCTGGCCCAACTGCAAAAACCATATCGTTTTTGCTCATTGATGACACTAACTTTCGTTGATTGGCAGTCTGTGCTTTTATTGGTTTTCCGCTAACACCGTGAACAATTATTTCGCCACTGCCTACGGGAGCTTCGTATTCCTCTTTGTTTCTACTCAACAGTACACGTTCAATTACATTTTCGTCAATCTTGTTGTATTTCACGTACTGATCCAAAAGCATTGTAATGCGGCGGTCAAATTCCTCCAACACATCTTCATCGCCATACGCCTTAATTTTATTACCGCGGGCAACGATTTTCAGTTTTGGAAAATATTTTTTAAGAAGGTCAATATTAGCGTTTTCAAGTCCGAAGAAATCCCTTGGGCTAATCTCTGTGAGTTCGATGATAAGTTCGTTCAAAAGGCGTGCTTTTTTATTATTTGGAATATGCAAAAAATAGTTTTGCTACTAACAAAAGTAACCTATTTTTGTGGTAAGTCTTTTAAGAAAATATCAACAATTCATTTATGGCTATAATCACACTTACTACTGACTTCGGAGAGAAGGATCACTTTGTTGGTGCAGTTAAAGGTGCTATTTATACTGAAATGGAAGATGCGAAAATTGTTGATATCTCCCACTCCATTTCGCCATTTCACTTGCACGAAGCTGCTTACATTATTCAAAATGCATACAAAAGTTTTCCACAGGGAAGTATTCATGTAATTGGGGTAGATTCCGAGTTAAATGCTGAAAATAAGCACATTGCCGTTTTAATGGATGGGCACTATTTTGTGTGTGCGGACAATGGCATTATATCGATGCTTACTTCGGAAATTCATCCCGAAAAAATTGTTGAAATAAATATTCACGACCGTATAATCAGCAATTTTCCAGTTTTGGACGTTTTTGTAAAAGTCGCCGGACATATTGCCCGTGGAGGAATGCTGGAGGTTATTGGTAAAAATATTTCAGAAATAAAGGAATTAACAGGCATCCGCCCTGTGGTGAGCAACAAAGAAAGTCAAATAATTGGTAACGTTATTTATATTGATAACTATGGAAACGTGATCAGCAACATCAACAAAAAGCTTTTTGACGATGTGGGCCGAGGCAGAGAGTTTATAATTAATGCCAAAACTGCGAAATTTACCAAAATTCATACACATTACAGCGATGCCATTAACTTTGATCTTCCACCGGAAAAACGTGAGGAAGACGGAAAAAAACTGGCGCTTTGGAATTCATCAAAATTTTTGGAATTAGCTATTTACAAAAGCAATCCTACTTCGGTGGGTGGGGCTTCCAGTCTTTTTGGATTGGGATTTAGAGATACCATTACAGTAAATTTTAATTTATAATTAGAAAGAAATGTTTACGCGAATAGTGAAAATGGAGTTCAAAAAAGAAAATGTTTCTGCTTTTCTGGCTAATTTTGAAGTTGTAAAGGAGAAGGTTCGCAAATTCCCTGGCTGTACCTTTTTGGAACTCTATAACGATAAAAATGACGAAACAATCTTTTTCACCTACAGCCGTTGGAATGATGAAACAGATTTAGAAAATTACAGAACCAGCGAACTTTTTAAAAACGTTTGGAGCGAAACAAAACCAATGTTCAAAACAAAAGCCGAAGCTTGGAGCGTTGATACCCTTGTTAGCATTCAGTAAGCAGTTGCAATGAAAATTTAGATGGTTAGATGGTTAGATGGTTAGATGGTTAGATGGTTAGATGGTTAGATGGTTAGAAAACTTGGCGACTTTTCGCATTGGCGAAAAAATAATTGAATAGTAAAACAAAAAAAGAGTTTTATTTCCAGATAGAATTGGAACTTGAAACCTGAAATCCTGAACCCTGAACTTTGAACTTTGAACCCTGAACTTTGAACCCTGAACTTTGAACTTTGAACCCTGAACTTTGAACTTTGAACTTTAAACTTTGAACCCTGAACCCTGAACTTTGAACTTTGAACTTTGAACAAAAAAATAAATGTTTACAATAATTAAACGCGAAATAAACTCCTTCTTTTCCAGTACCATCGGGTATTTGGTGATTGCTGTTTTTTTGGTAATAAACGGTTTGTTTCTTTGGGTTTTTAGCGGAAATTTCAACATACTGGATTCTGGCTTTGCAGACCTTTCACCCTATTTTGAACTTGCACCTTGGGTTTTACTATTTTTAATTCCAGCAGTTTGCATGCGCGCCTTTAGCGACGAAATGAAAATGGGCACATTGGAACTTTTGCTCACCAAACCTGTTACATTAAAAGAAATAGTTTTGGGAAAATATTTTGGAGCCGTAATCCTGATTTTAATAGCGCTAATTCCAACAATTCTGTACGTTTTTACAATTTCTGAATTAGGCAACCCGCCCGGAAACTGGGATGTTGGCAGTACCATTGGCTCCTATATCGGACTTTTCTTTTTGGTACTTGCTTATACTTCTATAGGAATATTTTCATCCACTCTTTCACAAAACCAGATTGTGGCTTTTATAATTGCTGTCTTTCTGTGTTTTGTATTGTATTATGGCTTTGAAGGGGTTGCTTCTTCAAGCTTTAATATTTCGCAACTTGGAATGAAGTCGCATTTTGACAGTGTAGCTCGTGGCGTTTTGGATACTCGGGATTTAATTTACTTTTTGAGCGTTACGGTATTTTTCATTGCGCTGACCATTTTTAAATTGAAGAAACAATAATGAAGACTTCAATTAAAAAAAATATCGTTTCATTAATAGTTTTGATTGTGGGATTAGTCTTTTTGAATATCCTCGGAAACTATTTTTACAAGCGCTTCGACCTAACTCAGGATAAACGTTTCACTCTTTCTAAAGAAGCTAAGGAAATTGTGAATCAAGTGGATTCTCCCTTGATTGTTGATGTTTTTTTAAAAGGAAATTTTCCACCGGAATTCCGAAGGCTTCAAAGCGAAACCAAACAACTTTTGGAGGAGTTTTCAGCATACAATCCCAATATAAAATTTGAATTCATCAATCCAACCGAAAAAGGCAATGAAGCCTTTCAAACACAATTTGAAAAATTTGGATTGACACCCGCGCAGGTTTCGGTTACCGAAAATGGCAAACAGAGCACCGAGCTCGTTTATCCATGGGCACTTGCACACCATGATGGCAAATCCGTTAAAATCGGTTTATTGAAAAACCAACTCGGCGCTACTTCGGAAGAAAGAGTAAACAGTTCGCTTCAAAATTTACAATATGCCTTTGCTGACGGTTTTAAAAAATTGGCAACTGAAAAGTCAAAAAAAATAGCGGTGCTAAAAGGAAACGGCGAATACGACGATCGCTACATTGCCGATTTCTTTGCAACACTGCGTGAATATTATTTTATTGCACCATTTACACTCGATTCTGTTGCTTCAAATCCTGAAAAAACTTTGAAAGCATTGGAAGGTTTTGATCTAATTGTTGCCGCTCAGCCTACGGAAGCATTCAGCGATGCGGAAAAATATGTGCTGGACCAATATATTATGAATGGCGGGGAATCACTTTGGTTAATGGATGCTACGCAAATGCAGGTCGATACGGTTAGCGGAAAAACCTTTGCTTTTGGAAAAGATTTAAATTTGAACGATTTCTTTTTCAAATACGGAATCCGAATCAATCCAAATTTAGTAAAAGACGTGTATTCCGCGCCCATCGTTTTGGCTAGCGGAGATGAACGCGATTCTCAATACAACCGCTACCCCTGGTTTTTTAGTCCGTTGAGCAGCAGTGCAAACAATCATCCAATCGTTTCCAACATAGAAGCCGTAAAGTTTGATTATGCTAGTGCTATGGATACGCTTCCAAATAACATTAAAAAAACGGTTTTACTTTCTACTTCACCAATAACTAAAATCGTGGGACTCCCCTTCCCTATTGATTTTGATGTAGAAATTCCCGAGAATTTACAAGTAGTTAACCAAGGCCCAGACCCAAATGAATACAACGCGGGAGAAGTGCCTCTTGCAGTTTTGCTAGAAGGTAGATTCACTTCAGTATTTAAAAATCGTGTGAAACCTTTAAAATTAGAAGGAGAACTAAAAAACATTGATGAGGGTAAGCCTTCAAAAATGGTTGTTATTAGCGATGGAGACATTATTAAAAACCAAATGCAAGGTAACCGTCCACTTGAACTTGGCTTTGATAAAATGACCAATCAATTCTACGGAAATAAGGAATTTCTGCTTAATACCGTCAATTACCTTCTCGACGACAGTGGACTTATAAACATTCGAACACGGCAAATTGCAGTGCCATTTCTATATCCACAAAAAACTGTGGAACAAAGGAACAAGTGGCAAATGCTTAATATATTGTTACCGTTAGGTTTACTGGCCCTTTTCGGAATCGTTTTCACCTTCTATCGCAAACGTAAATACACTCGCTAAATGTTGATAAGTTTGTTTTAGCAAACACTTCAATTGAAATATATTTGTAGGTATGCTAAAAACAAGGCATTTATCATTATTCTGATCAAAAAAATAAATATTCAATGAAATTCATCGTATCGAGTTCTTATTTATTAAAACAACTGCAAGTCTTGGGCGGTATTATCAACAACAATAATACGCTGCCTATTTTAGATAATTTTCTGTTCAATTTGGATGGAAAATCCCTTACAGTTTCAGCTTCCGATCTAGAAACTACCATTTCTTCAAAATTGGAAGTGGAAAGTACCGAAAAAGGAATGGTTTGCATTCCTGCGCGACTTTTACTGGAAACCTTAAAAACCTTTCCTGAGCAGCCATTAACTTTTACTGTTGAAGACAACAACACTATTGAAATAAGCAGCAATCATGGTAAATATGCTTTGGCATACGCCAGTGGCGAAGAATTTCCCAATGCTGTGGAATTAAAAGACCCTTCTTCAACTGTAGTGCAAGGCGATGTTCTAGCAACAGCAATCAGCAAGACTATTTTTGCTTCAGGAAATGACGATTTAAGACCTGTAATGAGCGGTGTTTTCTTTCAGTTTTCAACAGACAACTTGGTGTTTGTAGCAACCGATGCGCACAAATTGGTTAAATATACCCGTGACGACATCAGTGCTTCGCAAACTGCGGAATTCATTATGCCTAAAAAGCCTCTAACACTTTTAAAAAGCATTCTTGCCGGTAGCGAAGACGAAGTGACTATTGAATATAACGACAGTAATGCAAAATTCATTTTTGAAAATACCGAAATGGTTTGCCGATTGATTGACGGAAAATACCCAAACTACGAAGCGGTTATTCCAAAGGAGAACCCAAACAAGTTAGTTATTGACAGAAACCAGTTTTTGAATTCTGTTCGTAGGGTTTCGATTTTCTCAAGCAAAACAACACACCAAATACGTTTGAAGATTGCAGGTGCTGAATTAAACATTTCTGCAGAAGATATTGATTACAGCAACAAAGCAGAAGAGCGTTTGACTTGTGATTACCAAGGCGATGATATGCAAATAGGCTTCAACAGCCGTTTCCTTACTGAAATGTTGAATAACCTAACTAGCGATGAAGTTTCTTTGGAAATGAGTCTGCCAAACAGAGCTGGAATTCTTACTCCAGTTGATGGTTTGGACGAAGGTGAAACCGTTACAATGCTTGTAATGCCTGTAATGCTAAATAATTAGAGGGCAAAAACCTTATAATGATACTGTATTACTTTCCGCTGGGCGTAGTTGAATCATCTGGTAAAACTTTTCCCTTAATTTTAAGAATAACAGTACCTTCACTTGCATTTGAGGTAACTGTAACAGTTTTTGAAAAAGCACCAATTCTATCTGTTTCGTATTTAACACCACTCTCAGCATTTTCACCTGGCATAATTGCATGATCTGGTTTTGTAGGTACCGTACAATCACAACTTCCTTTTACATTTGAAATTATGATTGGAGCATTTCCCACATTTTTAAATTTAAACGCACCAACACCATCTGCATTATGTGCAATGGTTCCATAATCAACTTCTGAAGATTCAAATTTAAAAACACCCTTTTCTTCTTGCGTTGCATCTTGAGCAAATAAAGCAATACAAAAAAGAAAACTTGCAATAAAAAATACGTTGCGAAAAAAATTAGTCCCTTTTAATGTTGTTGTTTCCATATTACTTAGAGTATTTTAGATTAACAAATTAGTTATACTAGAAACTTCGAATAAAAATTAATAAAATCTAGGGATGAATGTGGTACTAGAGCCCTCTTTTTAAGATTAATTTATATTTAAAAGACATCAAAATTAAAAAAGGGCAGAATTTCTTCTACCCTTTTTCATTCTAACTAAAACCAACTATTAAATAAACTTGATAGTCATAAAATAACTAATCGGTTCATCTTTGTTAACTTTAATGGCATTAACGATGGGCATAATAAAACCTAAAAGTCCAACCGCTATAAGCATCAATATACCTAAGCCTAATAAGAGAATCGCAGGTATACTTATAAAAACATATAGCAATAATGATAATTGAAAATTCACTATTGCCTTCCCTTGCTCATCCATTCCCTCTACCCTATCTCTTTGTGAAAGCCAAAGCACCAAGGGCACTATTAAGCCTCCAAAGCCAGTTATATAGGTTAACAATTGTGAGAGATGAGTGAGAACCAGTAATTGACGGTCAATACGTTTTCCTGTTTGGCTGATGATTTCCATAGTAATTGATTTTTTGATTGATGAATTATTTCTACACTTTATTAGTAATATTTTTTTTGAAATGTTACAAACTTTTTCATTTCAGGCTGTATAATCAACTATTGCTGTACTAAACTATTCCAAACAACAATAATTAGTACTTTTGCAACCAATGACACACAAAGATACCATAGTGGCAATGGCAACTCCCGCAGGCGCTGGAGCAATAGCTGTTCTGAGGCTTTCAGGACCAGAGGCTATCGCGATTGCTTCTTCAATATTTACTTCCTCTTCTAGAAAGGAACTCGCAAAACAGAAAACACATACCGTACATTTAGGCAATATAAAAGATGGTGAACGCATAATAGATGAAGTACTCACTACGATTTTTAAAAACCCTCATAGCTACACAGGCGAAGATGTGATTGAAATTTCCTGTCACGGTAGCAACTATATTCAACAGGAAATTATACAGCTATGCCTTCGGAAAGGTTGCAGAGTGGCCCAAGCAGGCGAGTTTACACTGCGTGCTTTTCTCAACGGAAAGATGGATTTGAGCCAAGCCGAGGCTGTGGCAGATCTTATTGCCAGTGATAGCGCAGCAAGTCACCAACTAGCTATCCAGCAAATGCGTGGCGGATTTTCTTCTGAAATAAAAAAGCTTCGCGAAGAATTGTTGAATTTCGCTTCTCTAATTGAACTGGAACTCGATTTTGCAGAAGAGGATGTTGAATTTGCCAATCGTGATGAATTTCAAAAACTTATTTCAAAAATCACACAGGTTTTAAAACGTTTAATAGATTCCTTCGCCACAGGAAATGTTTTGAAAAACGGTATCCCAGTTGCTATTGTAGGAGAACCCAACGTTGGGAAATCTACATTATTAAACGCTTTGTTGAACGAAGAACGCGCTATTGTGAGCGACATTGCAGGTACCACACGTGATACAATTGAAGATGAAATAACCATCGGTGGAATTGGTTTCCGATTTATTGATACTGCAGGAATCCGAGAAACGATAGACGTTATTGAAGGTTTGGGAATAAAAAAGACCTTTGAGAAGATTGAAGCTGCGCAGGTTGTCATTTACCTCTTTGATTCTGAAAAGTTTCAGGTTTCAGGTTCTAAGTTTCAGGTCGAAATTGAAACTATCAAAAACAAATATCCCTTAAAAAACCTGCTGATTGTTGCCAATAAGGTTGATAAACTTTCCCAAGAAGAAACACAACAGCTAAATGACACTTTGGATGGCATAAAAGGGGCTTCTTATTTGCTATTGTCTGCAAAAACAAAGCAAGGCGTAGGAAAACTTCAAAATAAACTGCTCGATTTTGTAAACACCGGCGCCCTCCGCAATAACGAAACTATCGTTACCAACAGTCGCCATTATGATGCTATGCTGAAAGCATTGGAGGAAATAATAAAAGTACAGGAGGGAATTGACATCGGATTGAGCGGTGATCTGCTTGCGATAGATATTCGGCAAGCCCTCTATTATTTTGGAGAGATTACTGGTGAAATATCAAACGATGAACTTCTTGGAAATATTTTTGCAAATTTTTGTATCGGGAAGTAATACCCTTTATTTCACATAAACAGTCTTCCTATTTACAAATTCCATCATCCCATCCTTGGCCAATTCACGTCCATAGCCTGATCGTTTTTCTCCTCCAAAGGGAAGACGAGGATCGCTTTTTACCAATTCATTTATAAAATAGGCACCGTCGCTTACTTCGGCAGCATATTCGAGTGCCTTTTCAATATTCATGGTACAAACTGTAACCCCAAGCCCATATCTGGATTGTTCTGAATAGGTAAAAGCTTCATCGATGGTTTTTACTTTAATCATGGCAGCAACGGGACCAAAAGTTTCTTCGTCAAAAACAGGCATCCCTGACGTTACATTACCTAAAATAGTAGGTTCGTGGTAAGCTCCCTTTTGGTTTCCACCCAATAAAAGCTCTGCTCCCAATTGAATAGATTTTTTTACTTGTTGTTGAAGTTGGTCCGCCAAATCCTTTCGCGCTAAGGGACCTACATGGGTATCTTCTTCCATGGGATTCCCGGGTTTTAGGTTTTTTACTGCAGCTGTAAATTTCGACACAAATTCATCGTAAATTCCTTCCAAAAGAATAAATCTCTTGGCAGCAATACAACTTTGTCCACAGTTCAACATTCTAGCAGTCAGCGCAGTTGCAACGGCTTTGTCAATATCGGCATCCTCCCAAACTATGAAAGCATTGTTACCTCCCAATTCCAGTAAACTTTTTTTGATGTATTTTCCAGCTATCTGGGCTACAGCCGCTCCTGCCCCTTCACTGCCTGTAAGTGTAATTGCTTTTACAACATCGTGGGCAATAATACTTTCGGTTTTGTCGTGGTGCACTATCAAATTCTGAAAAACACCATCCGGAAAACCAGCTTTTTTGAATACATTCTCAATCTGTTTGGCACATCCAAAAACGTTGGGGGCATGCTTCAAAAGGCCTACATTACCAGCAGTCAATGTAGGCGCAGCAAAACGAAACACTTGCCAAAACGGAAAATTCCATGGCATTATAGCAAAAACGGCTCCTATCGGGTCATGTCGCACAAAACTTTTTTGGGCATCGGTTTCAATAACCTCATCCATGAGAAATGTTTGGGCGTTTTCTGCGTAATAATCGCATACCCAGGCGCATTTGTTCACTTCCGCGCGGGATTCCGCTATTGGTTTACCCATTTCCAAAGTGATCATTTTTGCGTATTCTTCAACATTTTCTCGTAAAACGTCACCAGCCTTGGCCATCAATAAACTGCGATCTTGCAGTGGTACTTTTCGCCAAGTTTTAAACGCGGTTTCAGCTTTTTTCAGCTTATCCATAACAGCTTCACCCGTTTCCGCAAGATAATTTCCAACGGTTTCCCCGTTGTAAGGATTTATACTCTTGAATTCCATATAATTTTTTAAATTTTCCCTGAGAGGCAATAGCTAAGATTAATTCTTGATTTCAATCTATTTTGTGAGGCTTCCGATAATTTCGTGCTGCTCTTCCTTGTTTTCCAAAACTGTGGAGGCATAGTTGTTGTGAATGGCGCTAATCCATGTTTTGGCACGTTGGGTAAGTTTAAAATTATCCGTCATCATTCTACCTCGGGTAACGAGTATGCCCATATCGGCCCCTTCATATAGGTAATCACCTTTGTTAGTTATACGAAGGAAGAAAGCCTCGTTTTCACTTTCCACAGAACGCCTATGGGTATCCATACGGTTAAACTGTATATGTCCATTATCAAAAATTCTCCAAATTCCAGATTTTGGAGCTTCAGTTACATGCTCAATGGTTTTTTTGGTATGTTTTATTATCAATTGGCTCCAACTATCGGTATTTTCCTGTTTTGCCCAACGGTCATTTATAGCCTTTATGTTTAGATCATAATCTACATCCATCCATTCCAACATATGGAAGAGGTACAAAGGTGCATCAGCTAGAGCAAAAACTGCATGGTTTGTAATGGAACTTGCACCAGTAACCCTAGGATTTAACTCACCCAAATAGATTTCGCCATTATCCTGATCGATCAAAAAGTCGAGTTCAAAATATCCTTTGTAACCTTCCTTACGCAATTGGTCACCGAAAAGCTGGGTATATTCACGGGCTTTTTTTCGAATGGCAGGCGTAAAAGAACCTGGGTAGATCTCATTTCCACACCAACCACCCTTGTATGGAGTAAGCTCATTAAAGCCTACAAGCTCCGTCATCAAAGGAGCAACCACCGTGCCGTGTTTAGTAACGCACGCTTCAATGGCAGAACCACGACAATTAATGCGTTTCATTATTTTTACTTCCTTTTCTGCGATTATCTCATCCTCATTTTTTTTAAATTCTTCTTCGTTTGAAATAAAGAAAGTAGTATGTCCAGAATCACCAAAGGGAGTTTGAATCACCAAATCATCACCCAACTTCTTCGAAACTTTTTGTAGATGTGCATAATCCTTAACATTTGAAAGAACGTACGGTACGCAAGCTACTCCCGCTTTTTCGGCGAGGCGATTGGTGTTTACTTTATTGTCCATGGATGTACGCATTTTTGCAGATGGGAACATAATTTCAAGCCCTAGTTTCTTTGCGAGTTTCTCTGTTTTTTCATTAAACATAAGAAACATAACTTTTCCTGCTTTTCTTCCTTTTTTCCGGGACTTTATATATTCCTGTACTTCGGGGTGTTGCAAAAGGTAATTATTGATGTCCTCAATACTTTCGAAATCATCATGTGGGATTTCTTCCTTCGGAGAAAAAACGTTGGGATGGAGCCCATCAAAACACTCAATATAGTTAATGAATTTAAAGCCTTTTATCCACTCATCGGCTCCTAAAAGATTAAAGTTGGTGGCGCTAATAAAATAAATAGGTGTTTCGTTTTTATAAAAGAAACGTCGTAAATCGGGAATTCCGTTGAGTACCGATTCTGGCTTAGCTACTTTTTTATCTGGCTTACTCGTTTGCTTATTTGTAGTTGCCATGGATTTATCTTTTGTTGTAGACTTCACTTTTTTAACTGTTGTAGTTTTGGTCTTTGCTTTGGATGTAGTATTATCGGTACTCATAATTATTATATTTTAATTTTAATTTTAATTTTAATTTAAATCTTTATTCTTTTTTGAATTGCCCATTGCCAAAGCACCTAAAGCTGTTCCAGTTTTTTGACGGTTAAGCAAACTATCCCGGAAAATGCGCAGTCCGAGATCCGCGCGATAGCCGTGTATCTCCTTTACGTCAAGGACTAACATAAAGTTAATGATTTCTTCACTTACTACTTGTCCGGGAACCAATACGGGAAAGCCTGGTGGATAGGGTATCACAAAAGATGAGGCTACCAACTCCCTCCCATTTTCCATGGCTTTTTTACAATCACTCAATGAAATATACTCGTAATTATTTTCATTATACGACATAAAAAATGCTTCGCGAATATTACCTCCTGGCACTCCAGGAACTGCCCTAAAAGAGGAATGAAAATAACTAAAATCTGGCAAAGGCGGCACGTCTTTTATAAGCGAATGGATACGTTTTTCAGCAATTTCGGCTTCACGGCTATTTAGTGATCTGAATTCTTCATCCAACTGTTCCGCAATTGTTAAAAGAGCATTGGTAAGATAAGCTACGCTCCCGCGTGTTGTACCAATATTAGTCATAAATAAAACAGTATTCCGGGAGGTTTTGTTTATCTGGATATTAAACTGATCCATCAAATATTTGTTTTTGAAAGTGTCTCCGTCCACACCTGTCCTACCAATAAAAAGGGTGATTTTTGTGGGGTCGAGCATAAACTCGTCTTTTTCCCAAGCTGTTTCCATACGGTTCCAGCCGATGGCTGGATCATAATATTCCCCCAAACCGGATTCCCTATATTCATTAGGTATAAAATCCTTTACGGTAAGTACATCAAAATATTTGTTCAGTTTTGGGTTGTTGGTAACTTTAGCGCGAAGTACCATTGCCATCTCTATGCTTTTTTCCACCATTTCAAAGCCTTCAAATTCTACTTGGCGTCTTCCCACGTCTAATGAAGCAAGCATTTGATAGTTAGGCGAAGTGGAAGTATGGGTCATATAGGCTTCCATAAAAGTATTTTCAGATTTTTTTCTAAAATCCTCGTCCCAAATATGTATCATGGACCCCTGTCTAAAACTGCTCAAGGTTTTATGTGTGCTTTGGGTGGAATATACCCGAATGCATACTTTATCTGGGTCGGGCAATTTGGGCTGCTCACCGTTAGAAAGATGTTTTAAATGTTCTTTGTATTCTTTTCTATATGCTTCACTCCTGTATTTATTGAAAAGTTTTCGCGCACTGAACATGGCTGTACGCTGCTTATAAATATATGTAAAGCCAGCAAATGCAAACCAGGCCTCATCCCAAAGAAAAATCATATCTGGTTTTATGGCTAGGACTTCCTGCATCACTTTTTCAACGTTATAGACCAACCCATCAAAAGTACAATTGGTGAGCAACAACATTTTTACCTTGTCCAGTCTTTTGGCTTCCTTTAATTGCAGCAATTTATTTTTTATGCTTTCTAATGGCACAGCCCCGTACATGGAATATTCTTGAATGGGATAAGAGTCTAAATAAACCGGATATGCACCTGCTAGTACCATCCCATAGTGATGCGATTTATGACAATCTCTGTCAATTAGAACCAAATCACCGGGTTCAACAATGGCCTGGAGCACAATTTTATTTGCTGTAGAAGTTCCGTTGGTTACAAAAAAAGTGCGTTGGGAGCCGTAGGTTTCAGCAGCCATTTCCTGTGCTTTTTTTAAAGGTCCAGTGGGTTGAAGCAAGGAGTCGAGACCACCAGTGGTGGATGATGTTTCGGCTAAAAACATGTTTCTTCCATAAAATTCACCAAAATCCTTAATCCATCGGGATTTAAAAACAGAATTACCTCTAGAAATGGGCATAGCGTGAAAAACCCCTGTGGGCTTTTGACTATATTCCTTTAAAGCACTGAAAAATGCAGTATCGAAACGTTCGCGAACTCCACGAATAATACCGAGATGAAGTTCCTGCAAATCCTCTTTGCGATAATAAATCCGGCTAAACTGTTGCAGTGTACTGTCCTTTAAATCGGTTAGCGAAGTATCAGTTACATAATAGGTATCCAACTCTGGTCGGAATTGTTTTACCAATTCGCCTAAAAGAGGCCCCAACGCTGATTCCTGTTTATGCTCCAAATCTATTTTCAATACATTCTGAATATAAGGGCGCAATAAGGATGAAATATTTGCCGATGCATACGGAGGGGCATACCGAATCACCACGGCCTGAAGATTTGGATTAAAGAGCAATGCTATAAGTGCATCTTGAAAAGAACGCTGTACCAAAAAATCATAGGTAAACTGCTCATTGGGCTCGCGTAACTCTTGCAATTTTTCATGAAGCGCCAATTCATCTTTAGCAGGAAGGTCTTCCACAAAAAGGACTTCAAAATAATTCTTCTTTTGACCAGAAGAAAGTTCTCGAATGTCATCAGGTTGGTTCTGTTCATTATCCTGTAAAGTATTTGAAAAAGGATTGTTCAAATAACTATCACTTACCAACTGTCTGTTGATTTCAGTAATATTATGGGATAAAGATACATACTCTTGTCTTTCTAAAGCCTGGCTGAGTTTCTCCAATTTTACTTTTCCTGGATAAACAAAATACTGTTCTATGATGCTAAGGTTGTGCAATAAAGCTTTTACTTTATTGGTGTGTTCTTTTTCGGTTTTTGATTCTTTTTTGCTCTGGCTGAGTTCAGCACTTTCCAGCTTTAAATCCCGCCATGTGGCGACACGAAGTTGACCAATACTGTAATAAGGTGCACTAATATTTTTCTTTTTGGTCGACATCTTTTATTGTTTGGAATTAATGGCTAGTTTATTGCCCTCACTGTCTATAAACAGCGCAAAATGACCAGCATCGTCACTTATCTTAGTTTTTGACATAATAATACGTCCTCCGGCATCTTCCACTTTATCGAGTATAGGCTGAAGGTTTTTGCCTCCGTTTAAATAGACCAAGGCACCCGTTTCACTGGGCACACAGCCTTGTCCTTGAACCAAAGCTCCTCCAATACCAGTAGTCACTGGAAAAATTGCCATGGAATAATCGTTCATTTCCGTGGTTTCCATCTTGATACCGTAAATTTGATTATAAAAAGTTGTGGCCCGATGCAGGTTGAGTACAGGTATTTCGAACCAAGTAATGAAATCTTTCATCTTGTTATTTGCTTGTTTCGGCTTGGAGGACATTGTTCCCATAATTATTTTATTTAAGTGTTACTGAAATATATTTTCTTTGACTTATTGAATTCTATAAATAGATAATCCGTCTATTTTTCATAACCACCACCTTTATAGGCTATTACGCTTACCGGAAGTTCTATTTCGCTTTCCATTTTCTTGAGATGTGCCAGTTCGTCAACTTTTGTAGGTTTAATAAGTGGGCCCAGTGAATCTAAATAAGGGTGCTTTACACCATTTTGATAGATATTGAAATCACCCATATGATCCCGGAAACTTTTAAGTGGTTGCCCCAAACGCATTACTCCCAGTTCACGGCTTCTTTTTACTCTTTCCATATCTATTTCAATGGGGAAAATTTCCTCGGTGGCACCAGCCTTGTACATTATTCTTCCGTCGGGGCCACATACCGTGGAACGCCCAATTCCGCCTGTTTCCAATCCGTTTATATCAAAAAAGAAACATTGGTTTACTGCTGCCATGGTCTGTGCGATGGAGTGTTCAATCTCACGGTCCATGGTGGCGGTCATTGTGGGGTGAAGTATCACTTCGGCACCCATAACTGCGAGGGTCCGGATGGTTTCTGGGAACCACATATCGTAACAAATTGAAACTCCAAAAATACCAACATTCGGAACTTCAAACGTACAGAATTCATGCCCAGGGGTTATGCCCACTTCAAATGGATAAAATGGAAACATTTTTCGATAGCGTTTCACAATTTCTCCATGTGGGTTAATGACCGTGGCGGTATTATAAATTTTATCACCCTCTTTTTCAAAAATAGAACCCGGTAAAAGCCAGATACCATATTTTTTGGCCATACCCTTCATTTCTTTTTCAAATTCCCCTGGAAACTCTTGGGCGTAATAGGTAAGAGGACCATAAGCACATAGCTCGCTGAACAATACCATTTGTACAGAGGGGTATAAATGCATGGTAATGTCCAATTTTAGCTTCATCATTTCCAGATTGCTCTGGGTGGCAGAAACCTTCATTTGGATACCTGCAATTGTAAATGGATTCATATAGTTTTGTTGATTATGTTTTTAATTTCATTTTCAAGAATATCTAAACCCTTGTTTAATTGTTCATCTGTAATAACCAAGGGGCAAAGTATGCGGATGATATTTTTGAATGTCCCTGCATTGATTATTATCAATCCATTCTCGGCACAATTTTTTACAATTTGGAGACAAAGTTCGCCATCTGGTTGACGGGGATCATTGTTTTTCACGAACTCCATCGCCACCATGGCACCCATACCACGTACGTCGCCCACTTGTTTATATTTTTTCTGTATTGCGTTAAACCTTTCCTTAACTATTTTACCAACTTCCATTCCACGTTGATTTAGGTTATTGTCTTTCATAAATTGAATGGTTGCAAGGGCGGCGGCACAACAGACAGGATTACCAATATAGGTCCCACCGATTGTGCTGGGACCTGCAGAATCCATAATTTCTGCCCTACCTATAACAGCAGCAATGGGCATACCGGAACCAAGGGATTTTGCATAGGTACTAATATCAGGAGTTACATTGTAATTTTGCCAACTGGCCCAATTTCCAGTTCTACCGAAACCACTTTGGATTTCATCTGCAATGAGAATAATGCCATATTCATCACAAAATTCCCGAAGCCCTTCAAAATAACGTTCAGGAACAGCGTAAAATCCTCCTTCGCCCTGTATAGGCTCTATGATAATTGCGGCCAAGTTGTTGGGATCAACTAGGTTCTTGGCACTTTCTTTTAAGCGAGTCAGTTCCGATTCCACAAATTCATCCATATCTAAATTTCCGTGGTAACGATAAAAGTTTGGAAATGGAAGCCTGTAAACTTCCGGTGCATAAGGACCAGAATTGATTTTGTAGTCAATTTTGCTAGTAAGTGTCATGGCCATGAGTGTACGGCCATGAAATGCATCAGTGAAACATAATACTGCTTGTCTTTTAGTTGCTTGGCGCGCTAATTTTATTGCATTTTCTACCGCTTCAGCCCCTGTACTCACGAGCAAAGCCTTGGTATGCTCCCCATGTGGAAGTAATTCCACCAGTTTTTCACAAAGTTCGATATAGGGCTCATACGTAACGACATTAAAACTGGTATGAATGTATTTTTCCGCCTGATCCTGTATGGCTTTTACTACTGTTTCGGGACAATGGCCAGCATTTACAACACCAATGCCCCCAGCAAAGTCGATCAGCTCTCGGCCGTCTTCGTCAATAATAATGGCTCCTTTGGCCTTTTTTGCAGTTACAGTATTAAATATTCCAACACCGTTGGGCACTACTTTTTTTCTTCTTTCAAGAAGTTCTTCAGATTTTGTCAATTGTTTTAACATATAGGGTTGAAAATTATTTTTAAAATATAATTAAAATATAAAAAAAATATAGAGTATTTAAGATTAATTTAATAATCATACTCAATGAAAATAATGAATAATGCTAAAGCTTATTAGGGCTAATATCCACCAATATAGTCCTTTAGTTCGCTTTTGAAAACTTTGAAAGAAATCACCAAAATTCATAAATGTACAAAAACGTATTAATTAGGAACTTGAATTCCAATCTGATAATAAAATAAACCTGTATTGTTTTACTAATTTAATGATTACACCTAAGATTACCAATGATAAATTGTTGGATAGTATATTTGCCAATTTTTGTGTCGGTGAGTAACTTTCGGTATAAAAATCAATATAAATCTTATTCATATCGTTCCGTTAATATTTCCTTAAATCAGGAGATTATTGTCCTATTTCTGTGGAATTCGATACTGAAACCTATAGTTTTGCCTTCTTATTGATTAAATAATTGAAAAAACAAAACATTATGAGTCAAGTACAAGGAAATGAAACCGTAAAACTTCACTACACAGGAAAACTGAATGACGGACAAGTGTTCGACAGTTCTGTGCAACGCGAACCACTAGAGGTAAAACTTGGAGAGGGTCGATTGATTCCCGGTTTTGAAAAGGGTTTGGTGGATATGAAGGTGAACGAAAAGAAAACCATCACCATCCCAAAAGATGAAGCATACGGGGATGTTCAAAAAGAACTTTTCCAAAAAATACCAAATGACAATCTTCCGCAGGAAATAAAGCCTGAAGTAGGTATGGGACTTGTCTCCAAAAACCCTGATGGCAGTGAGCGCCAGTTGCGTATTGCTGATGTAAAGGATGATTTTATTATAGTTGATGCCAACCATCCTCTTGCTGGACAAGATTTGACCTTTGAACTGGAATTGCTTGAGATAAAGTAATTTTTTAGAATATATAGAAAGAAAAAGGCTGCCATTTTTGGTGGCCTTTTTTTGTTTGTGAATTATTGAAAATTAACTCACTACGGTAGGTTCAAATAATTTAGCTTGAAATACCTTACTACTTATGGCCTCCAAAATACGCACTCACATATTCACATATTCACATACTCACATACTCACTTCTTTTCAACAATCGCATCCACACAATTAATTCCATCAATAGCCGCAGAAATTATGCCGCCAGCATAACCAGCTCCTTCCCCGCAAGGGTACAATCCTTTTACTTCAATATGTTCAAGTGTTTCAGGATTTCGTGGAATACTTATTGGCGAAGAAGTCCTACTTTCTGGTGCGTGCAAAACAGCTTCGTTGGTATAATAACCATTCATTTTTTTTCCGAAAGCCACAAAAGCTTTTTTTAAACGTTTTGAAAGTAAAGGCGGAAGCACTTCATTTAAATCTGCGGAAACAATTCCGGGTTGGTATGAAGTTTTTGGAAAATCCTCTGAAACTTTTCCTTCCACAAAATCAATCATCCGTTGGGCAGGCACTTTTTGCGTCTTCCCTCCTGCTTCCCAGCAACGTTGTTCTACATATTTTTGAAAATCGAGACATACAAACGGGTCACCTTCTTTATAATTAGGTAAATCTTTCGGTTCGACGCTCACCACTATTCCACTATTGGCATATGGGTTATTCCGTTTGCTGGGGCTCCAGCCGTTAGTAACCACTTCCGTCTGTTCCGTTGCACAAGGCGCAATAATCCCACCTGGACACATACAAAATGAATAAACACCAAGCCCATTCACTTGTTCAACAAGCGCATAACTAGCCGGCGGCAGATATGGGTTGTCAACCTCGCCGTGATACTGAATATAATCTATAAGTTCTTGCTGATGCTCAACACGAACACCAATTGCGAAAGGCTTGGCTTCAATTTTTATGTTTTTATCGTGAAGCAAATAAAAAATATCTCTTGCGGAATGACCTGTGGCAAGTATTACATTATCAAATTTGCGCCACTCTTCGTTGTTTATTTCAATGGCTTCAACAGCATTCTCTTTCAGCTTTAAATCAGTCAACTTCGAATTGAAATGAACCTCTCCCCCATTTTCGAGAATCGCCTCCCGCATCGAAGTAATTATCTTCGGAAGCTTGTTTGTACCTATATGTGGGTGTGCATCAACCAAAATATCCTCATCGGCACCAAAATGTACAAACCACTCCAAGGCTTTCAGTACGTTTCCTCGCTTTTTTGAACGCGTGTATAGTTTTCCGTCTGAATAGGTTCCTGCTCCGCCTTCACCAAAACAATAGTTACTTTCTGGATTAACAATCTGGTCTTTATTGATTGCAGCAAGATCCCTTCTGCGTTCGCGAACATCTTTTCCACGTTCAAAAACAATCGGTTTTAATCCAGCTTCTATAGCTCGCAATGCAGCATAAAGTCCAGCAGGCCCAGAGCCTATGATTGCTATCTGTTTTGCTTCGGAAACATTTTGAGGAATAAACGGAGGGATTTTTTCTCGCTTTTCCCCTTTCAGCCATAATTCAACCTGCAAATTTATTTTTATGGGTTTCCGGCGTGCGTCAATGGAACGTTTCCGTATGCGCCAATCGCTTATACCTTCCCTGCGAAGACTTTCCTTTTCCAAAGCAAGCTCCAGAATATAATCTAAATCTTCCTGTTGGTGAGGCAATACAGCTATTTGAATCAATGTACTCATAGGCACAAAGATAATTTTTTAAATGGTGGATTTGTAGAATTGTGAATTTGTGAATCAGTAAATTTGTGAATCAGTGAATCAGTGAATTAGTGAATCAGTGAATTAGTGAATCAGTGAATGTGTGAATGTGTGAATAAATAAGTCTTGCCTCTTGGCTCTTGGCTCTTGCCTCTTGACTCTTGGCTCTTGGCTCTTGGCTCTTGGCTCTTGGCTCTTGGCTCTTGGCTCTTGGCTAATAAAAACTATAAGAAAATGAAGTTCCCTCTTCAAAATACACTGGCGGTTATTTTTTTGACTGCCTTTTTTAATTTTTCCTTCGGGCAAAGTATTAAAGGATCCGTTTTCTCTGAAGAAAACCTTCCTATTGAAAATGTTTCCATTTTTTTTAAAAATAAAATTATTGCTAAAACAGACAAAAATGGCTTATTTGCTATACCCGAAAAATTCAAATTACCACTTTCGCTTCGGTTTGAACATCCAGATTATTTTATAAAAAATGCTGAAGTCACAGAAAACAATATGGTTTTCAACCTTTCTCTTCTTTCAAAAACTGAAAATTTAGAAGAGATTATTATTTCATCAGGCTATCAAAAAAAATCTTCCACAAGCTCAGCTGAACTAATAATACCCACAGAAAAAATTACTTCAGAAAAATTTGAGGAATACAGCCCCATTGATTTGGTTTCAGCGATTAATGAAATACCTGGGGTTTTTATTCAAAGTGGCGCTATAAACACCAATAGAATTGTAATTCGTGGAGTGGGCTCGCGAACCCTTTACGGCACCAATAAAATTCGTGCTTATTTCAATGGAATCCCAATAACAAATGGAGTTGGCGAAACGACAATAGACGTTTTTGATCCCGAGGACGTACAAACTTTGGAAATTATAAAAGGGCCAAAAACCACGGAATATGGCTCCAACCTAGGTGGGACATTGCTACTCAATTCAAAACAAGCCGCAGTAGGTGAATCTTTTTTGAGAAGCAATTTAACGGTTGGCTCCTTCGGAATGATAAAAAACTCTGTTTCGGTAGGAACATCCACTGAAAAGTTTTCACTGAATCTCAATTATGACCATTTGGAAACGGAAGGTTTTCGGGAGAATAGCGATTATGATAGAAAAACCGTGCTGCTTACTTCAAAATATATTTTCAATCCAAAAAATGAGCTCTCTATCTTGGTAAATTATATAGATTATTTTGCACAAATACCAAGTTCAATCGGAAAGTCCGCTTTCGAAGAAAATCCCAGTCAAGCAGCTTTTACGTGGGCACAGGCCCAAGGTTTTGAAGATAATAAACAAACACTTGCAGGCATCAGCTTTACCCATCGCTTTTCTGAAAATTTCAGTAATACCAGCAGTGTTTTTTATACCTATTTGGACCATTATGAACCGCGACCTTTCAATATTCTCGATGAGTTTACAAACGGCTATGGCGCTAGAACCGTGTTTGCCAAAGATTTTATATTTCTTAAAAACAAAGCGAATTTCAGTTTTGGTGGGGAATTATATAAAGACGAATATCACTGGAAAACCATTGAAAATCTTTACGAAGAAAACAATGGCAATGGAAGTTTGGAAGGTAACCAGTTAAGTGATAATTTAGAAATTCGCGACAACCTGAATCTTTTTGTAACGGCAACGCTACCTTTCACTGAAAAGCTAAAAGCCCAAATTGGCCTCAATTTCAATATGACACATTACAATTTTAAAGATCAATTCAACTTTGATGAAATTGATAAAAGCGCCAAACGAAATTTCGATCCAATCCTGGCGCCGAATTTCAACATTTTATATCAATTTACTCCAGATTTAAGCACGTACTTCAACTTTAGCAAAGGATTTAATTATCCATCCATAGAAGAAACGCTTACCCCGGAAGGTGTAATAAATCCAGAGCTGGGTCCGGAAAAAGGTTTTAATTATGAATTGGGAAGCGAGCTATTCCTTTTCGAAAGAAAATTTCATTTGCAAGTAGCCGCTTACCTTTTAAATATTGATGATTTATTAGTAGCAGAGCGTGTGGGCGACGATCAATATATTGGTCGTAATGCAGGAAAAACAGAGCATAAGGGAATTGAAATTAATACAGAATACACTATTCCAGTCAATGGAAATTTTTACGTTTCTCCCTTTATTAATGCTGAATTCAACAATCATAAATTTGTTGATTTTGTAGATGGGGAAGATAACTTTTCGGGAAACCAACTTACCGGCGTTCCCAACAAAAAAATAAACGCAGGTATCAATTTTTTCAGCAATTACGGTTTTTCACTAAATACTAATTATCTATACATCAGTGAAATTCCATTAAATGATTCCAATTTACTTTTTAGTGATCCGTACAATATTTTCAACTTAAAGGCTTCCTACAGGAAAGTAGTTTCAAAAAATATTAAACTTGAAATAAACGGTGGGGTAAACAATTTTACGGATGAAAAATACGCATCTTCAGTATTGATAAATGCTACAGGTTTTGGTAATTCAGAACCTCGATTTTACTATCCCGGAATGCCACGAAATTGGTACGGTGGATTTAAGATCGTTTATAACTTTTAAGTTTTCGTGCAGTGAAATTCCATTGAATATCAATACATCGCTGAGACAATTGAAGTGAAAAGGCCACTCCAAATATTCACACTTTCTAAAATTCACTAACTCACTAATTCACTAACTCACTAATTCACAAACTCACAAACCCACAAACCCACAAACCCACAAACTCACAAACTCACAAACTCACAAACTCACAATTCCCTCAACAACCCCTATCTTTACAAACCAAATAAAAACAAATGATTTTCATAGAAAACGAAGGTATTACCAACCCAAAACTAAATCTTGCTTTGGAAGAATATGCACTGCGAAATTTTAGTGCAGAGAACGACTATTTATTGTTCTACATAAATGAACCTTCCATCATCATTGGTCGAAACCAAAACACCTTGGAAGAGATTAACCACGAATATGTAAAAGAAAACAACATGCATGTGGTACGAAGAGTTTCAGGTGGTGGTGCAGTATATCACGATCATGGTAACCTAAATTTCAGTTTCATCACCAATCACGATGGGAAGAGCTTAAACAACTTCAAAAAATTTACAGCTCCCGTTATTAAAGTTTTGAAAAATTTAGGATTGGATGCCGAACTAAAAGGTCGCAATGACATACAAGTTGAAGAAAAGAAAATATCCGGCACCGCACAGTTTTCCACAGGAAAGAGAATGGTGAGCCACGGTACGCTTTTGTTAAATACAGATTTAGGCGAAGTGGTGAATGCACTGAATGTAAAAATGAGCAAGATTGAGTCCAAAGGCCATAAATCAGTCCGTAGTCGGGTGGCTAATATTTCTGAATTTTTAAAAGAACCCCTAAAGATTGAAGCCTTCCGGCAACTTTTATTGGAAGGACTTTACGAAGAAAGTGAGCCTTTTAACAGCTATCATTTAACTCCCGAAGAATGGAAAGCCGTTCACCAGTTAAAAGAAGAAAAATATGACACTTGGGACTGGAACTATGGCCGCTCCCCAAAATTCAATATTCAACGTAGCAAGCGCTTCCCTATTGGAGAAATAGACCTACGTATTTTTGTTGAAAAAGGACACATCAAGGATTTTAAGGTTTTTGGCGATTTCTTCGGAAAGGAACCAGTGGAAAATCTCGAAAAACTTTTGGAAGGTGCTCGCTATGAAAAAGAAGATATTTCAGAACTCTTGAAAGATATTGAGCTAAAAGAATATTTTGGGGATATCCCGAAGGTGGATTTTATTGAATTGGTGTATGGTGCAGGTGAAGTCAATTAATATTTTCTGATTGGCCAAACGCATTCTAAACCATGTTACTTTCTATTTTCACTATAAACTATGAAATCCAATTACAAAATACCCTTAATGATTATAGCAGCTTTGATTACCGTTATTGGCCTTGTGACAGGTAAATTTTATTCCTTTTTATTTGGCTCCCCTTGGGCTTTCTTTTTAAGAAAAAAAAAGCAATAATTCCACAAATTCACTTATTCACGTATTCACGTATTCACTTACTCACTTACTCACTTACTCACTTACTCCCTTACTCACTTACTCACTTACTCACTTAAAACTATAAGAATATTCAACCCCACCCCCCACACGAGTATCCTCCACATTCGAGAAATCTAGGCCTCCCATAACTTTAAAAGTACCGAGTTTCTCAGTTTTATATGCGAAGGAAATATAATTGTAAAGATTTTTAATGGGATTATCGAAAAGTGAAGCCTTTCTCCCCAGGTTTTTCACATAAGAGGTTTTTAATACCCAATCAATTTTTTTAAAGCTTCCAGAAATTCCCAAATGATGCATTTTTAAACTGTTGCTCACAATGGCGACAGAGTTTTCCGTAATTTCTTCATTATTCGTGATCATAAATGGAAGTCCGATAACATTTCCTTCATAGGTCCATCCACTTCGATAAATACTGTTGTTAAAATAATTGTCGTAACCACTTCCTACGGAAATACCGCTTTGATCCATAGTATCTATATACTCATAAAGTACAGATGAAATAATACTTTGGTTTTGGGGTTTAAAATAAACTCCCCAAAGTCCATCGGGAAAATTCGCCCAACGGGTGCCAGATCCATCCTCTATATAATGGTCATGATAAAGTGAAAAGGCTCCAAATCTATTTTTAAATTCGTATTTGATTAGGATACTTCCTAAATGATTACCCAACTTATTAATAGTCTCACCCTCTATTCCATATTCTTCTGCATTGTGGGCAAAAAAAACGTTGACATAATCCTTAAAGCCGCTTTTTAATTTTCCCAATTCAGGAGAAGTACCGCCCCATTGGACAAAATGCTGCACATTTAAGGTCAGTTTGTGATTTTCGTTAAATGTGGTAATTACTCCCAATCTTTTGTAATGTAACTGGGTATTATCAACATATCGGGTATCGTTCAATATATAGTGCCCAATTCCCCAGTCTATTCCAAAGGTTTTGGAAATTTTAAATGGGTTATTGGCTTCCAAAAGTATTCCCGGTAAAGGCCTTGCATTTCCAGACCATAAAAAGTTTTGATTTGTAGATGAAAGACCGTCCAGCATTTCCTTTTGTCTTTTTGCTCCAACCGTTGCAAGAAGCCAAGAGTTTTCAAATTGCAAATACAAATCTCTTCGCTGAACAGCATCTTCCACGCCATCCCTTCCAAATACAGCGGCACCACCTCTAATCTTAAAGTAAGAATAAGTTAAACTTGCGGTCAATTCGCCAGTGGCAGAAAGGTTTGTTTGTTCTCCAACAGCATAGTTTGTGTTGGTATGGAACCAAAAAGGATTTTTAGCTTCATTGGATAACATTGCTTTTGCTTCAACAGTTCCAACGATATCAAATTCCTGTGAAAAAATTAAAAATGGTGCAAGGAAGATAAATATTTTTAGAACTTTCATAATTGAATATGTTAATGTCGATTAAATATTCTCTTAAGGAATGAGCGTTCTTGGCGACCATAGGCATAGCCATATTTATTTCCATAGCCAAAATTGTTTAAATTTACATTGTTAAGCACAATAGCTACATTTGTCAGCCTACCATCATTTATAGCGTCGTGTGGAAAATCCAGTAAACGCTTATCGGTAAATCCTGCCCTAACCACATAAAGTGTAATGTCTGCCAGTTTATTGATAAGGATAGTATCAGTAACAAGCATGGATGGTGCGGTATCCATAACTATAAAATCGAATTCGTCCCTTAAACGCTCAATGAGTACACTGGTTCTTTTTTGCATCAGTAACTCCGCTGGATTCGGGGGGATTGCACCCGAAAGGACTATACTTAGATTTTTGTGGTATTTGCTTTGCGAAATAACTTCTTCCATCTCCAGGTCTTCATAGACTATAAATTCTGTAAGTCCTTTTTTAGATTTTTCGTTATCTGGTAGATAACGCTGCAATTGTGGATTACGGATATCTGCCCCCACCAAAACAACTTTTTTCCCGGTAAGAGCCAAGGTGAGGGCTAGGTTGAAAGCTACAAAGGTTTTTCCTTCCCCTTTAACAGTAGAGGTTACAATAAGCGATTTGCCTTTACTGTTGTCTTCAAGCTTATTGATAAACAGGTATTGAAGGTTTGTACGGAAGATTCTATAGGATTCCGCCATAATACTTCTGTCGTTATCCTGTATAAGTTCAGATTCTCCTTTTTGTATTTTTGGGATTTCCGCTATGATGGGGGTGGTAGGCAAATGACTTTCCACATCCTTTCTGTTGGTCACTTTAGTACTTAGCATTTTGGTTCCATATATGCCAAGAAAGGGAATTATTAGTCCTCCCAAAAGTGCCCCAAGATAAATAAGGGATGTTTTGGGCGAAACGGGCGACTGGCTGCTATAGGCCAGATCAACCACTTTGGCCTTTGGCGAAGTGGCTGCCAGAGAAATGGAAGCTTCCTCGCGTTGTTGTAAAAGAAACAAATAAAGTTGTTCCTTTATGGTTTGTTGTCGTTCAATGCTTCGGAAAATCTTTTCTTTTTGGGGTACCTGTGCTAATTTTGAATTCATGGAAGACTCTTGGATATTCAGGTCTTTCATTGCAACTTTTAAGGAGTTGCTCGTATTTTTTAAACTTCCCAAAATATTGGAACGCATTTGTTCAATTTGATTATTTACATTAACCACCACAGGGTTTTTGGAAGTGGAATTCTGCAATAACTTGTTTCGGTATAAAATTAACTGATTGTAGTTGTTGACGGATTGCCCTACATTTTCGGACTGAATGCCGATATTTGACGGCAACAGTTCAGTTTTGGAACTGTTTTCCATATAATCTATCATGGAATTAGAAAGTTCCAATTGCGTGGAAATATCAAACTGTTTTTGATTAGATTCGCTCGAGTTTTCGAGTATCATCTGCGCCTCTGCCTCTATATCTGTAAGCCGGTTACTGCTTTTAAACAATTCCTTGTTGCGTTCTACCGAATCAAGTTCCCGAGTTATTATATTAATTCTGGAATCGATAAACTGGGATGTTTTCTTTGCAACTTCGTTACGGTCGCTAATAGCATCATCGTTATACTGAACCACCAATTCATTTAAAAAAGCCTCAGATTTATCGGTTACAGAGGATAAAAGGCTAAGTTCAACCACATTACTACTTTTAATCTCATTACCAACGGAAACTCGGGACTGGTAATTGAGTGCTACCGCATCTATAGGGGAATAAGTAACCATAACGGTTCGCCCAATATAGACTTTAAAACTATCGGGTTGGTCAATATTGGGCAATACCGAAATATCGCCAAAGGGAAGGGAAACCCGTTCTCCAAATTTATGGGTACCCGAAAATGATTGCGACTCGTCCTCTATCTTATATTCAGAATCGGAAAGAATTTCAAAATACAGCTTTGGCACCCCTTTACCGCTGCTTTTCAAAGACTGATATTGCACTTTAAATGGGATGTACGAATAGAGCTCAGAAGTTTTTATGGACCCAACAGTTTCATATTTTATGTTGAGTCCAAGGTCTTTTACCGTTGCCTCGATAAGCCGTTTTGAATTGAAAATGACCAGTTCATTCTCAATTTTGGTACTGTTGAATTTGGAGAAAAAGCCTCCCATTTGTGAGAGGCCAGAAGCATCAATGATATTATTGGAAGACTTTTCGTCCTTTATTACAATAGTGGCTTTGCTTAGGTATAATTTAGGGGTGTACCGCAAATAAATAAATGCCCCGATTATAGCAACAAGTACCGCCAGCACAAACCAATACCAATAGCGCAGGTACTGTTCCACCTGCTCCCTTAAGGAAGTATCTTGATTTTCTGAACTGTTATTTCGCTCTTCCATAATTAACGTGATAAAATAATTACGGTACTGAGCACAATGGTGAATAGTGATAGCAATGCAGGTACATCAGGTATAAACCCCGACTTTTTAACGCCTTTAAGCGAAGGTTCTACATAAACAATATCATTTTGTTTTAAAAAGTAAAAGGGACTTGAAAAAAGGGCAGTGTTCGTAAAATCTATTTTGGCAACTTTTCGCACCCCGTTTTCTTCCCGTATTACGGTAATTTCTTTCCGTTTCCCATCTACAGTAAGATCTCCGGCAAGCGCTATGGCCTCTGGCAGGGTTATGCGTTCGTTTTCAATGCGGAACACCCCAGGATTGGAAACCTCTCCAATCACTGTTACCTTAAAGTTGATGATTCTTACATCTACTACTACATCTGTAATATATTCAGAAAGACTTGCCTTTAGTTCTTGCTCCAGCGTACCTCGCGTTTTTCCCATAACAACTATGGAGCCGAGTACTGGAAAACGTATTTCTCCTTTTGAATCTACCAAATATCCTTGTAATTCTAAACTATTACTGCCCGAAGAAGCACCTTCGCCCCCTATATTTCTTTTAAAAGGTTTTGTAACATCAGCATCTATAGAAGAAACAGTTATGTAAAGAATATCATTCGGCTCAATAATAGGTTCAAAAGAAGTTTCAATTTCTTTTGAATTTAGACTTTCAGCATCCTGAAAATAGAGTATTTCCTTTTTGGTCGCACACGAAAAAAGATTTACTGACACTAAAACCAGAATTGCGATTTTATTCATTACGATTTTTTTAGGCTACAAATATAAGGCCTTAGTAAAATATACAGGTTGTTTTTAATGAGTATATATTGGGGGGACAATTATGATTCTTGTTTCTGCGTATCCAAAACTTCATATTCTGAATTATTGCTTAAAAATTCTGGGACTAACTCCTTTATCTTTTGAACCACTACATTTCTTTTGGTTTGGGAAGTGGCTTCAATTATTTCCTGTATCTTTTGGTTAACGTACCTAAAATTCTCAACAGGAACTTTGGATACCATAATTTTTGGGTGATATGTTGGAAGCGTTGTCGCTGTATCGCTTAGCAATTCCTCATAAAGCTTCTCACCAGGACGCAAACCGATAATTTGTATATCAATATCTTTGTAAGGTTTTAGACCTGAAAGGCGTATCATATGCTCCGCCATATTTAATATTTTAATTGGTTTGCCCATATCAAAAACATAAACTTCACCCCCATTGCCCATAGTTCCTGCCTGTAAAACTAATTGGCATGCTTCTGAGATGGTCATAAAATACCGAATAATATCTTTGTGGGTAACGGTAACAGGACCGCCGGCTGCAATCTGTTTTCTAAAATAAGGAATTACCGATCCATTGGAACCTAAAACATTCCCAAAACGAGTGGTAATAAATCGCGTTTGAGTGCCTAAATGCTCCTGTAAGGATTGTATATACATCTCTGCCGCTCTTTTGGAAGCCCCCATTACATTTGTTGGATTTACAGCCTTATCGGTAGAAATCATCACAAACTTATCAATATCATGCTGTATCGATAAATTAGCTAAATTCATAGTCCCACGAATGTTCACCGAAACCGCTTCGTGTGGATTTTTTTCAGTTAAAGGCACATGCTTGTAAGCTGCAGCGTGATAAACAATGTCAAATTTGTACTTTGAAAATATCATTTCCATCCGATCAATACTTCTCACATCCGCAAGTATTACCTCGAAATTTATTGACGGGTAGTCATGTTGAAGTAACAGCTGCATATGGTGAAGGGGGGATTCGGCATTGTCGAGTATTATTACTTTTTTCGGATTGAAAGCAGCCAATTGCTTTACTATCTCACTACCAATAGAACCTGCTCCACCAGTAACCAATATTGTTTTACCATCCAAGTCCTCTTTAATAATCTCGGTATCAATCTTTATGGGATGTCTGTCCAAAAGATCCTCTATTTCTATAGGTTTTATTTGAGTTTGTAAATCTTCTTTTTTATTCCAGTTTTCAACTAACGGCACATTAAACACTTCAATATCATTCGCCAAACACGCTTCCACAATCTGATTGGTTTCTGTTATGGAAAGGGAGTCACGCACCATCAAAACACCGTCTAACTTGGTTTTGGCTATTAATTCTGTAAATTGCCGTGAGTTTTCATTTATTGGCACTGAAAAAACTGGCTTACCTAGAACGCTTAAGCTTTTATTCGATTGGTTCTCGGTAAGAAAACCAACCAATTTAAAAGATGTATTAGATTCGGTAGTTAGGGCCCGGCCCAAACTAATGGTTTGGTTATCCATACCTACTATTAGCACCCTTTTCTTAAAATTACTGGAATTCAATCTTTGCAAATATTGATAAGTTTCTTTCACTGCTAATCTGAAAAAAAGCATAATTGAGAAGGAAAAAAACATATAAAGCAAAATGCCCGTAGTCAAAAATATCTTTTGTCCCGTAAAAATAAAGAAAGCATAGTTAAATGTTATCGCTGTAACTGCTGTTAAAAAAGAAGATGAAGCTACTTTAAAAACGTCAGTAAATGTGGAATGGCGAATTATTCCTGCATATGTTCTAAATGCATAAAAAAAGATAACATTTATGGATATCAAAAAAAACGCCTGCAATGGAATGGGCCAAGTTTGATTAAACTTTAGTGGGGTGCCGTCTAATATGAGAAACATCATCACATATGAAGCAAGACAAATGACAATATCCAATAAAAAAACAGCCCAACGGGGCAGGTAGTGCTGATTTAATAAAACCAATTTTTTAGTTCGCATTCTTAATTTTTCTACAAACGAGTATTTCTCTACCACTTTTATTAAAATTTAGGTATGCAAATATACCTAATTATCGATAAAATGTATCAAAACATCGTTAATCTTAACCTTTTCTTCACTTTTCAAGTTAGAACCCGATGGCAAACATAGTCCAATTTCAAAAAGTTTCTGAGCAACTTTTTCACCATAATAAGGTGCATTTTTAAATACAGGTTGCAAATGCATTGGTTTCCATAACGGTCTGCATTCAATATTATTTTCATTCATCCCCAATCTGATGACTTCTGATGAAAAACCACAAAGCTCTCTATCAATCAAAATACACGACAACCAATGATTGGAAAAACAATCAGAATTCGGTTCTGAAAAAACTTTCACTCCCGCACGGTTCTGAAAAATTTCATGATAAAACTGATTCATGTTTCTTCTCAAACCCACGTGTTCGTCCAGAACCTCCATTTGTCCTCTTCCTATACCTGCGGAAATATTGCTAAGTCTGTAATTATAACCTATTTCGGAATGTTGGTAATGTGGCGCAGCATCTCTGGCTTGAGTTGCCAGAAATATTGCTTTTTCTTTATGCTTCAAATTCTTTGAAACCAATGCCCCTCCCCCTGATGTTGTAATAATTTTATTGCCATTAAAAGAAAGAATAGACATATCTCCAAAAGTGCCGCACTTTTTCCCTTTATAACTACTACCCAAGGCTTCTGCGCTATCCTCCACAATAGGGATTTCGTATTTCTCCGAAATCCTTTTTACCGCATCAACTTTATAGGGCATACCATAAAGATGCACAGCTATAATGGCCTTTGGTTTTTTGCCTTTAGCTATTCGGTCTTTGATAGCTTCTTCCAAATGATTGGGGCAGATATTCCAAGTATCAAGTTCACTGTCTACAAATATAGGTGTAGCACCTAGATATACAATGGGATTTGCGGAAGCGGAAAAAGTCATGCTCTGGCAAATTACTTCATCGCCTCTCTCTACACCTAACAATATCAGTGCTAAATGCAACGCAGCTGTGCCAGAGCTTAATGCAGCTACATGATTTCCACTACCAAGGTAATTTTCCAAATCTTTTTCGAAGCCTCCTACATTTGGCCCTAATGGGGCTATCCAATTGGTTTCAAAGGCCTCCTTAACATAGGTTTGCTCACTTCCGCCCATATGCGGCGATGATAAATAAATCTTTTCTTTCATTAGCTAAATGGTTTTTGGGGCACCATTTTTTATTCCTATAAGAATTCCAGAATATGAACACCCCTCAGGAGTGGACAAAGTTAAAAATAATTCCAAGCCCACAGACTGTTTTAGTAAAAATTGGCGTTCAAAAAGTGGTGGTTAATTGATGGTTGTTAATAGTCTGTAATAAAATAACGAATTCACCTATTCACTTATTCACCTATTCACCTATTCACCTATTCACTTATTCACCTATTCACATATTCACCTATTCACATATTCACTTACTCACTTATTCACTAAAGCCTAAAGCCAAATGCTTCCAAACAACCACCTCCAAAATAATCTTCAAATCCCCAAAAAATGACCGATTATAATAATATTCCAAATTCATCCGCACTTTATCCGGAAAGATAACCTCATCATTATATTTCAAGGGTTCCTTTTGTTTTGCCAATAGCGTTTCTTCATTATAGTATTTTAGGGCAGCACGGCTGCATAAGCCAGGTTTCAGTTCAAGAATTTTTTGGGCCTCTCCTTCCAAGGTATCGTAATAACCAGGCACATCGGGTCTTGGCCCCACAAAGCTCATCGTCCCCAAAAAGATGTTTAGCAACTGCGGGAGTTCATCAAGCTTAGAGCTTCTAAGAAAGTTTCCATAGGAAGAGATAGTTCCACAACAAACTTGCATGGAGCGAATTTTAAAAATTTTAAAAGGTTTACCGTATTGACCAATTCGGGTTTGGAGAAAGAGGCCTTCGCCAGTGTCAATAGCCGCAATTATTATCAATAATAGTATGAGCCAACCGAAAAGTATTAATAGGAAAGCCGAGAACAGTATGTCGAAGATTCTTTTGATGGAAATATTATTGTTAATTGTTAATTGCTAAATGATTGTCTGGTCGAGCGCAGTCGAGACCTTATTCAAACTTTCTAAAATACGGCCTACAGCATTAAGCATATATTCTAATGCCTAATAATAAATCAATCAATGATTCTTCCAGGATTTCCAACAACTACTGCCCCGTCAGCCACATCCTTAATAATAACAGCTCCTGCCCCAATTGTGACCCATTTTCCAATTTTGATTTCCGGCAATACACAAGCTCCAATCCCAATATGCGTGCCCTCCCCGACTGTTACTCCTCCCGCCAAACTGGCATTGGGAGAAATATGAACAAAATCGGCTAGCTTACAATCGTGCTCGATTACCGCTGCGGAATTTATTATACAATGTTGACCAATGCTCACACAGGCATTGATGACTGCCTTTGCCATTACAACAGATCCATCCCCCACAGTAGACCATGAAGAGAGGCTGGCGGTTCTGTGAATTAAAACTCCAAACTTTTTTCCTAGCTTTTTACTTATATCATGTCGTGTTTTATTGTTCCCTATAGATATAATCCAAGTATCCGCTGAACGGGAAATTTCTGGTAAATATCTTTGCACAGGAATGTGGCATATAGCTTCCGCTTTTGGATTATCGTCATAGATAATATCAATCGTTTCTCCGATGGATTCAGCTATATCAATTACAGATTTACAATGCCCACTGGCTCCAAATAATATCATAGAATCACTTTTTTTACTTCAATCTCTTTTAAACGAATATACAAGAAAATCGTCAGGTGTTTTATTTTTTAAATGGTTCCGCAGAAGCATGCCCACCTTGTGTAATCCCCTCCTTTTTAAAAACTTTTTTTACGGTTTTAAAAAATATTTTTAAATCAAGCCAAAAGGACTGGTGTTCAACATACCATACATCATATTCAAATTTCTGTTGCCAACTAATAGCGTTACGCCCGTTTACTTGTGCCCAGCCAGTTATTCCAGGCCTTACGTCATGTCGCTGTTTTTGGGTTTCATTATAAAGAGGAAGGTATTCTGGCAATAAAGGTCTTGGCCCTACAAAGCTCATATCTCCCATTAAAACATTTAGCAGTTGTGGCAGTTCATCCAGAGATGTAGAGCGAATAAACTTCCCCATAGTAGTAAGTCTTTCAGAGTCTGGTCGTAAATTTCCTTTAGTATCCTTTTTATCATTCATTGTTTTAAACTTTACAATGGTAAATATCCGTTCGTATTTCCCCGGTCTTTTTTGGAAAAAAAAAGGGGAGCCTCCATTTGAAAACCCTAATATAACAGATACCAACAAGATAATTGGACTTGTAATTAGCAATAAAATAAGAGCCCCAATAAAATCGAAGAATGGTTTTAGTATGTCTTGGTACATTTACAGGATATTTTCTTAAGGTTTCAAAATTACAGAAAAGTAATGACTGGTGGGGTGCAATTTATATTTGTTGTTTACCCCCAGCCCCTAAAGCGGTGGAACAAAACTCAGCAATATTTGAAGGTACCTTTAGGGGTGGGGCAGATGAAACTTTACCCCCAGCCCCTAAAGGGGAGAAAGAAAACTCAGCAATATTTTAAGGCACCCTTTAGGGCTGGGGGCAGATGAAGCTTTACTCCAAGCCCCTAAAGGGGAGAAAGAAAACTCAGCAATATTTGAAGATAACCTTTAGGGGCGGGGTCAGATGAAACTTTACCCCCAGCCCCTAAAGGGGAGGAACAAAACTCAGCAATATTTGAAGGTACCCTTTGGGGGCGGGGCAGTGAAACTTTACCCCCGACCCCTAAAGGGGAGAAAGAAAACTTAGTAATATTTATTGGCTTCCTTTAGGGTTGGGGTCGTTCTTGTGAGCTATTTATAAAAGATTTTATTTCAGCTAATACTTTTTGTATATCGTTTTCTATTTCCTCATTCTTGAATCTAATAATTGAAACATTTTGAGACTTCAATAAATCAGTTCGTTCTTTATCTTTCAGCTTTTGCGCTTTATCATTGTGATATTCTCCATCCAATTCGATTATTAATCTTAATTCGTGACAATAAAAATCTGCAATGAATAAATGTATCGGATGCTGCCTTCTAAACTTGAAGCCTCCCAATTGTTTGTTTTTTAGGAATTCCCACAATTTCGTCTCGGCAGACGTCATATTATTCCGAAGTATTTTTGCAAAAGCAAAAATACTTGGTGGTGCGCCTTTATGCATACCAGTATCCTGATGGTTATTTTTAAAAGAAGACATCTCGTAATATATTAATAAAATTACACTCGATTGATAAACCTTTAAATATAATAAATTTTGGGTTTTGCCCCTTGCCCCTTGCTCTTAGCTCCTTACCCCCGGCCCCTATAGGGGGGGAACAAAACTCAGTAATATCTGAAGGCACCCTTTAGGGCTGGGGTCTGATGAAACTTTGCCCCCCGGCCCCTAGCCCCCAGCCCCTAAAGGGGAGAAATAAAACCCAGCAATATTTGTAGGCACCCTTTAGGGACGGGGGCAGATGGAACTTTACCCCCGGCCCCTAAAGGGGAGAAATAAAACCCAGCAATATTTGTAGGCACCCTTTAGGGCTGGGGTCTGATGAAGCTTTACTCCAAGCCCCTAAAGAGGAGAAATAAAACTCAGTAAAAACTGAAGGCACCCTTTAGGGTTGGGGTCTGATGAAACTTACCCCCGGCCCCTAAAGGGGAGAAACAAAACTCAGTAAAAATTGAAGGCACCCTTTAGGGCTGGGGTCTGATGAAACTTACCCCAAGCCCCTAAAGGGGAGAAATAAAACTCAGTAAAAACTAAAGGGGCAGGCTATAATACATCATTGACGCATTTTCGGTATTCTGCCAGTAAAGCTTCCCAAACCTCTTTTCTATTGTATTTTTCAACAATGATTTTCCGTGCCGAAGATTTTAAGCTGGAATGCATCAATGCTTTTGTAGCCATTTGTTCCATTGCCTCATAAAGAGCTTCCTCATTTTTTGGTGGTACAATAAGGCCGTTGACGCCTTGTTGAACAATTTCATTGCAACCGTTAATATCCGTTACAATTGATGGCAAGCCCATAGCTCCAGCTTGCATAACCACATTTGGAAACCCTTCGCGATAACTTGGAAATACCAGTGCATTGGCAATAGCCAAATAGGGACGAACATCGTTTTGATAGCCTATAGAGTATATATTGGGGTTCTCTCCTATGCTTTTTAAAGACTCAGGCGATAAGGGATCCAAATCATTTTCAAAAGGGCCCACTAAGAGAAGTGAAATGTTGCTTTTTGATTTGGAAAGTTTTGAAAAAGCAGCAATCAATTCGTTGATGCCTTTATCTTTTACCAAGCGTCCCACAAAAATGAATAGAAAATTGTTTTGAGGAATTTTCCATTTGTCCCGCAATGAGATTTTATCACTCTCTGAAAAATTGGTTGGGTTAAAATGATCGGTATCAATCCCATTGCTACTACCGTTTGCTATTATAGAGAGTTTTGAAGATTTTGTAAACTTTTCAGAAATAATAAAATCATATAATCCCTGTGAATTGGGATATACCCTTGTAGCAAAACGATACGTTAGTTTTTCAACAAAATCCAAAATCGTTCTTTTAAACCCCGTTGCTTCCATCAACGGAAGGCCGGCAACTGTATGTAGCCTATTTGGAATCCCTGCAAGCCAAGCCGCCATCATCCCCACAATACCAGCCTTTGGCGTATGGGTATGAACTATGGATGGCTTTTCTTTTTTTAAAAACTGGTATAATCTAAAGACCGCAACAATATCTTTTATCGGAGTGATTTTTCTTGTGAGTTCCAAGGGAAAAAAACGCACCCCCTCCTTCTTGGCATAACTTTCCAATCTTTCGGGCTCTGCTGAAATGGCAACTATTTCAAAATAGTCTTTCATAAAAGCCAGTTGCCCTTCAAGGAGTTTTTCCAGCGAAAGCGGGATGGTGGTAATCCGTATTAAGCCTTTCCGTTCCATAATTGGTTGTATAGTTTAATATGGTTACTTACCATTTTTTCAATACTGTATTTTTTTGCCCTTTCCATACAGCTCTTTGTTATTTGTTCGTAATATGCCGAATCTTTCAACAGCCTGTTTATTTTGGTTGCAAGATCGGTTTCCTCTTTGTGGGTAAACAATATTCCCGCACCAAAAACAAGGTTTGAAAGCCCCGGCACATTAGATGCCACCAGTGGGGTCCCAGAAGCCATGGCCTCCAAGCCCGATAAAGATTGGCCCTCATAATGTGATGACAATACCGCCACATCTGCCATTTTCAATAAATTGGGCACATCTGTCCGAATGCCCAGAAAAATCACTTTTTCATTAAGCTCCAACGAATCTACCAGCGCCTTCATTTCTTCCATCATGTGGCCTTGCCCAACCAGTAATAATTTCACGGGCTTTTTGATAAACGGGATAGCCCTGATTAATGTTTCTTGATCCTTTTGTGGAGTAAAGCGGGATACTTGAATAATTATTTTTAAGGCCTTATCATTTATAAACTCACTGCTATCCGCAGCCACAGCATTTTGTATTTTTTGCAAGTCCACCCCATTTGCAATAGTAACATAACGGGAGCCCCTTATTTTAACATGTTTTATAAGAGCCAACTTTACCTCGGTAGAGATGGTGACAATTTTTGAATAGCGCCTGTATATAAATCGATCCGTCCAGATTAAAAAAGGATGTTCCCTGCGTTTGTTTGTGGTACTGTGCTCGGTGTAAAGCAGCTTTGTTTTCGAAAACGAAATCATTTTGGCTATTGCTACCCAATAAAGGGATGGGAAGAGGTGTACGTGCACCAGATCGTATTCATTAAGCAAGGGAGCAATCTTTAAAATAAATATGGGATTGTATGGACTGTGCTTTCCAACCGTAAAAATAGTAAGGTTTTTATGGGTTCTAAGTTCTTCGAGAAATGGAAACGGGGCCCCGTTGAGCAATAGCACCTCCACTTGTAATCCCGCTTCACTAAGCCGTGGAACCATCTCCCCCAAAAGCCGCTCCGCCCCACCAGTGGCAAGGCTGTTTATTACGTGAAGGACTTTTATGGGTTTTTGGGTAGCCATACTCTAAAATATGGGTTGCTTACCATTTTTTCCCAATACAGGTTTTTCAGTCATAAGTCAACTAGGTTTTTTTGCGGCTTGTTTTTGTTGGTATGAATAGGAAAGCCCCCATAGGCAGATAAAGAGGAGAGCGGGCGTAAACATATTTTTTTCGCGTAGCATGATTCCGAGATTCCCCAATATCAATGAAAATGTAAGGGCGCCCATCAAAAAAAACAAAAACATTCCTTTAAAAATATAATTGCCTCTTTTAAAAAGTTTGAAAGGGTTCAATCTTATAAACTTTATACTTAAAATTAATAATAACAAATTTTCAAAGGAAGCTACAACAGCCAATATCGAATTAATATCAAAAAAGAACGGGCGGTATAAAAATGTTAGTACTTTTAATGGGTAAGGATAGGCAGAAATATCTACGCCACTCCCTGCACCTTCGGTTAAATTCCCTGTACTTGTTTCACTAAAACTATTTATAGCTTCCGCATTCAGCGATTCCATTTTCATAAAAACCAGAAATTGGAAAAATAAAAAACTAAAAACTCCAGTAAAAATTAATCCGAGTATAATCTTATACTTTTTACTTAAGTTTCCATCTAATAAAAATGCCATACCAAAAGCTGCGACTAAAAACATACTGATATGTGGTCTTACAATATATGTAAGAATTAGGGCTAAGATAATTTTAATAATATGCTTCCGGGGTGCTAACATTGAATAACTGAAAAGTGCTATTGCCAAAAAACAAATTGTGTCTTTGCCAAGTCCCGCTGACCAAAAATGTAGATTTGGCAGAAAAAAAATAAAAGGAAACAATTTAATATTCCCAATCCTGCTGTTGTATTTAATTTCAGAATTAAATAGACCGTAAAAGAAAACCATTCCCACGTAACCTAATAACGTATAGATAAGTGACACACTGAAAAAGCTTAGGACTTTCGCAGGGAAGGCATTTAATAAATACATTCCTACGTTACCAGGACCATTCATTAATAACTCATCAATAGCGCTTGTGAAGGAGAGCGCTTTTCCTGCTTTATAATAATGACTTGCGTCACCACCGGGGCCGTATGCTATATAAGCCCAATAAATTACTCCAAATAAGAGATGATAGAGCCATAGACGGTTCAATATTTTTTTATTGTGAGCGTCAAATGGTACTCCCACCCAATTTTTAACTGAGAAACCAATAACAAAAACAAAAATGATTACGATTATATCCAGCAAAGTGTGCGCTATTGATTATTGTATTTTATAAAGGTATTTACATACCATTTTTGAAAGCAATAGTAGGTCCATACCCTAAAGGTATTATCCTCCTTGGCATCTATATGGTTTCGAACTAGGGGAATGATTACAGATGAATCAAAAATACCCTGTCGTGCTAAAAAGTCAATCTCTAAGTATTTTTCAAGCTCTGGTCTTAATCCTTCCCGCAACCAATCCCCCACTGGTACCCCAAAACCTTTCTTTGTTTTATTTAAAAAACCATTGGGAAAATATTGCTTAAAGGATTCTTTTAATAAATGTTTTTTGTCCAAACCTTTTATCAAATAATTTTCTGGTACCTGGCTTGTAAAATTCCATAGTTTCTTATTTAAAAATGGAGCTCGGCATTCCAAACTTGTTAGCATACTGCTTCGGTCTACTTTTACTAGCATATCCCCCTCCAAACTTAATAATCTATCTATATTTCTAAAATCTTTAAGGGTTTGGTTGTTTTTACCAATCTTATTTTTAAAACTTTCAAATCCTTCCGTATTCCTAAATTCATTTTTTAATATTATACTGAGCTCATTCTCTTGAAAGCCCAACGATATAATATCGTAATAAAAACCTCCTTTGTAATCAATCGCCTTTAGAAGTCTATTCATCTTAAACCGCTTTCCTCTATTATCTCCTTGGGTACGCAACAAAGGTTGTGCGGTATTCATAATAAACTTGTGTAGATTTTGTGGAATAAATTGGGTGTATTTTTTATTGAGTGCGGCCATATAGTACTTATTGTACCCACCATACACCTCATCTCCACCATCTCCCGTAAGCGCAACTTTTACATACTGCCTGGTTTTATTTGATACTACATAATTTGCCAGTGCTGAAGAATCTGCAAATGGTTCATCAAAATTTAGTAATATCTCATCTAAATTTTCAGATAGGTCTTTCTCCCCAATTATAAATTCATGGTGGTTACTTCCTATCAGCTTAGCCACTTCACGACTCTTATCAGTTTCGTCAAAGGATTTTTTTTCAAAACCAATAGAAAAAGTATCAATCTTAGCTGCAGTTTGTTGTGCCAAACTCAATGATATAATTGAGGAATCTACGCCCCCTGACAAAAAAGTCCCCAAGGGCACATCAGAAACGGATCGTGACAGTACAGTCTGCTGCACCAAATCGTGATTCAGCTTAATTACTTCCTTCTTATCACCTAAATCGAAATTTTTAAAGGAATGTTTTATAGGGAAAATGTCATATTCAAACCTCTTGCAATCAAAGCTAATATAAGTATCAGCTTCCAGTTTATGGATTCCTTCATATATTGTGTACGGTGCAGGGATATAGGTAAGTTGAAAATATAGGTTAAGGCCCTCTTTAGATATTTCGGATGCCTGTTCTTTTACTGCAATAATAGACTTAAGTTCAGATGCCCAATAAAAGTTGTTGCCCTCTTGTGTATAGTAAAGTGGCTTTTCCCCAAAATAATCCCTCGTTATAAATAGTTTCTCAATGGCAGCATCATAAATACTAAAGGCAAACATACCATCCAGTTTTGAGAACGCAGCCGTTCCATATTTTTCATAAAGCTTGAGAATTACTTCGGTATCAGAAGAAGTTTCAAATTGAACACCATCCTTATCAAGTGAAGTACGTAAAGTTTTATAATTATATATTTCGCCATTAAAAACAATTACTTTGCTTCGGTCCGTCGTATAGATGGGCTGTTTCCCAGATTCTAAATCTATAATGGCAAGCCGCCGCATTCCCATGGCAATAGTGTAGTCGTCTTTTAATTCGATAAAAATCCCATCATCATCGGGCCCACGATGCACAATGCAGAGGTTCATCAACTGCAACTTTTCAATTGCACTTGTGCCTTTTTTAGGATTTTGTTCAAAAACGCCGTTTATGCCGCACATACTTCTTTTTCTAGACGATAAAAATACTTTATTTTAAGGAGCTACTCGGACTGTAGTTCTTTAAATACGGCCGCTAATTTTTGGCCTTGAACTTGTAGCGTGTAATTTTCTATAACCTTAATATAACCAGCATGCCCCATCTGTGCACGAAGTGTTGCTGATTCTATTAATTTTTCAAAAGCATTTTCCCACTCTTCTTCGCTGTCTGCCAGAAAACCATTGATACCATCATCTACTACTTCAGTATTCATTCCTACGGGGCTGCAAATTACAGGAATACCACAAGCCATATACTGTATCAGTTTGTAGGAGCATTTACCTTTTGCCCAAGGTGTATCCTCCAGTGGCATCACCCCAATATCAAAAGTTAATATGGAATCTACTTCGGTAGCTTCACTCCAAACCAACTGTTTTTCTATGTTAGGTAATCCCAAAGTTTTGTTGGCTCCAACTATTCGTATTTCTATATCATACTGTTCTGCAAGTTTTGAAAGTACCGGGGTAATTATTTGAAGATATTTAAAGGTAGATGGTGAGCCAATCCAGCCTATCGTCACCGTTTTAACGGGTAAAAGTTGTTTTTGTTTATAGCGGTTTGCATCAATTACGGTGGGCAGTATTTCAACCCTTTTGGCTCCAGCATTTTCGGCATAGCTTGCCAAATAGTTGTTTCCTACAAGCACACAACTGCCGTATTTCATTACAGTTGCTATTTTATTGCCCAGCAAATACCGAATAGCATTATTTGAGCTTAGATTGTAATTATGGAAAATAGCATCATCATAATCCACCACATATTTTACGCCCAATTTGGATAATAGATATTCAAAAACAGCGGGAAAATAAGGAAAAAGCTCATATTCAATAACCACTAAATCATAACCTCCAACAGCAAACAACTTAAAAAAGCGATTTAAATACCCCATTATAATTGACCCATAAACTCTTTTGCCGCTAAATATACCATCAACATAAGCTTCATCAAAAAGCGGTGAGACACTCACGGTATAACCAGCTTCTTCCAGTTTGGAAAAATATTGGTAGCTCCTTAATCTACTACTTGCTCCAAGTCTTGGGTATTTTGTGAAATAAAGTATTTGCATTACACTTTTAAGACTGTTAAATAACTTTCCGCGCTTTTATCAATAGAAAAATACCGAATACCTGGATTTCGAATTTCCTCCGACGTATTTTTTAAATTTTCAGCAAAGGTAACGGCATTTTGAATATTTTTCGGGTCTTTATGATCGAATAGAAAGTTGCCCTTTAGCTCGCTTAAAATTTCCTCCGTATCGCCAATTCCTTTTGAGGCGATGGTAGGTAGTCCCATAAGGATATATTCACCCAATTTTATAGGAGCTACACCCTGCATACTATACATGGGTTTACGAATGGCGAAGGCTACATCCGCTGCACTTAAATAAGTTGGCACTTCTTTAAAAGGCACACTTTTTATAATACAGCAGTCTTTCATTTCCTCAGCTAAATGCTTTTCGGCAAACGTAACATTCCCGGTAAGAATCAAAAACTTAGAATTTAAATGACTATTATGGAAGCTGCCAAAAACAGAAACCATTTCCTCCCACCCGTATTGCGGTCCCAAAGAACCACAGTATACCCAAAGTAAAGCATCATTTTCAATTTGCACTTCTTTCCGTACCCTTTTCCGTTTTTCTTCGTTGCGTTTAAAATGGTCAGCATTCCGCCCATTTGTAACTACAAAAAATTTATCCCGAAACGACTCGCCTATTGCCATTAGATGGATTTCAATAGATTTTTGGGAACGCACCAGCACACTATCTGCGTTTTGAAGCAGTTTGGTTTCTTCGTTTTTCAATAATCTATACTGAAAACTTTTTCTTGAAAGCCCTGAAAAATCGACCCGTTCTTCAAGAGGCAAACCATCCGCATCAAATATAATTTTTAACCCATTCTTGTTTAGTCGGTTTACCATCATTGCCGGAAATGTACTTCTGGGCATGAGGATTTGAATATTATGATTTTTTATATACTGCTGAATAACCTTGATTCCCTTAAAAACTGTAAGAAAGCTACCAATGCTGGCTACTGGTTTTCGATTGATTTTAGCTGAAGTATAATGAATTCCCGCTTTTTTTGCCGCATTAATAATCGCCTCTTTTTTGGCATCATCAGCCCACGTAAACTGTAGGACATGGAATTCAAAAGCTGCTTGCTTTTGAACCGCTTGAAATATAGGAAAAAACAATCCCTCCATATAACTGGTTTGTGGGCCATCCCAAGATATAAAGAGGATTTTTGTCATTGGTATATTTCCATTAACTTATTAATATGATTATCTAAAGAAAAGTTTTCTTCAATTTGCTTTTTTCCAATTAATCCAATTTGCTGCCTTGCTTCATTACTCAAATTTATTACTTCCTTTAAAGTGGCATATAAATCATCATTATTTCCCACTTCCACCAACCAACCGTTTAATCCGTGTTTAATTATTTCTTCGGCAGAACCTGATTTTGAGGAAATGGAAGCTGTGCCACTATACATTGCTTCAACTAAAGAATTGGAAAACCCTTCAGTAAATGAATTAATTATATAAGCATCTGCTTCTAACAATAACGGATAAGGATCTGAAATGAAACCCGAGAAAATTACATCATCACTCAGTTTTAATACTTCAACTTCATTTTTTAAATCCTCCTCAATTGTACCACTCCCAACTATGGTGTATTCAATGGAAAAACCTTCTTCCTTTAGACGCTTTACGACCCTTAGTACACCTTCAATATTTTTTACTTTTTCCAATCTTGAAACCGAAATAAGTTTAAAGGTACCATTGCTGTTTTGCTTCTCTGGCAATGCTCTAAAAAGTATAGGGTTGGGTATAAGTACTAATTTTTTAGCGAGCACTTTGTTTTGGCTCTTTAAATACTTTAATACTGGCAAGGAGTTACCTACTACATAATCTGTTAGTTTGTAGACATAACTAAATATTAACCTTCCAAAAAACCCTTGACTGGGGGTGCCAATTTCTTCCGCAATAATCTTAGGAACCCTAGCAAGTTTAGCTGCCAATACTCCATAAAAATTTGCTTCAGCCCCAGAAGTATGGACAACCGCTGGTTTTTGTTTTTTTATAAATGTATAAAGATTGTACAACGTTTTAATATTTGGAATCTTGTAAGGCAAATTCAAACAAAACACCGTTTTATTTTTTAACAAAATTTCTTTTTCAGCTTGCCCCCCCTTATTAATTGCACAGAAAATCCATTCATGTTCATCTTCAACGGATGCCACGTTTGTTAAACGTTTTTCAACACCGCCAAAATCTAAAAATGTAGAAAATCTAATTATTTTCACTCTCTAATTTATTAATAGAATCATTTATCATTTGTGTTAACTTCTTTGCTCCTCCATTATTTAAATGACTCCCATTTGCAAAATCACTTACCCTAAAATTTCCATTTCTCTCAAAATTCCAAAATAGTTTCCCGTTTTTTTGTTCATTTGAAATATAATTTTTCCAAATATTATAGGTTTTATAAGATTCTAAATTTTTATAGTAAGTAATAAACATAGGGTAAGAAACCTTAATAAACTTAATATTTTTTTTAAGTGCTAATGATTCAATAAGTTTTAATCGCTTTAAATTAGTTTTTAAGGACTTTTTATTTTTATCATTTAATAATTCGAACTCGGGCAACCCGATTGTACTTATTTCTATTTTATTTTTATTATAATCTTGTCGATAAAACTCACCCTGTACTTCTACATCATCATATCCATATAAATTAATATTATTCTCATCAAAAAAATAGTTTTTAAAATAATTATTAAAAAAATCAGGATTTGATAAATATAGACTCCATTTTTTATATTTTGGATAGGATCCCAATTTAAAACCGTAGTATTTCTCATACCAAGGATATCTAAAGTAAGTAGAATCCCTTTTTTTATATAAATCTATAAAATCAACTTCTTCTATTATATATTTAAGATTAGGCAGTTGATCTATGTAACTATTCAAAATTGCCAAATCAATTTGATAATCTTGGTTACCATAGCCTAAATTAGAGCTATTAAGATTCATAAACGCAGGATTGATGCCATTTTGAGTATGAGAAGAACCTAAAAATAGTACCTCAATATTGTTTTTATTTTGATTTAAGTATTTCGCTTTTTGATTGAAAGTATTTGGCGTTTTATGCAATATTATCTCTGCTATAAGAAATAAAGCAATCATAGGAAGCATTAGGAATAATATGATTTTAAATATAAATTTTTTCATAATTATTAAAATTGAAAATAGATAAAATCTTGTTGTGGTCCCTTAAATAAAATAATGGTGACTATAATGAAGTAAAACAAGCCATACCGTAAAATTTTATTTTCTGAACATACTTTTTCTATAGCAAATTCATCTTCTCTACCAATCCATTCAATTATCATAAATATTACTGTAAGAATTATAGTTGGAATAATTAATCCAATACCAGAAAAATTAGGTATTTGAAATATTGAAAATGAAAAAATACCATCAATATAAGAAAATGCATGAGTTAAGTTATCTGCTCTAAAGAATATCCATGCAAAAACTGTTAAGGCAAACGTAACACTTATAGAAATTAACTCACGAAAAGTGGGGAAATAGCTGTTTTGAGCAACAGTATTTAAATTGTCTCTATTCTTATTTAATACTAATAGAGGTAAAAAGTAGAGGGCATTTAGGGCTCCCCAAAATATAAAAGTCCAATTGGCACCGTGCCAAAATCCGCTTACAATAAAAATTATAAATATATTTTTAATTTTAAAAGCTAAGCTCCCTATACTTCCACCTAACGGAATATATAGGTAATCCCTAAACCAAGTACTAAGTGAAATGTGCCATCTTCTCCAAAATTCAGCCATATCTCTACTGAAGTAAGGAAAGTTAAAATTTTTCATTAGGTCAAATCCAAACAGTCTTGAAGTTCCAATAGCAATGTCAGAATAACCAGAAAAATCACCATAAATTTGAAAAGTAAAAAATAATGCCCCCAAAATTAAAGTACTCCCATTTAAATTATCAGATTGAGAAAAAATGATATTGGCAAATCTTGCACAATTATCTGCTATCACCACTTTTTTAAATAATCCCCAAAGTATTTGTCTCAATCCGTTTACAGCTAGATCATACTTAAATTTTCTTTCAGTTTCAAACTGTGGTAGTAAATGACTTGCTCTTTCGATTGGTCCAGCTACTAATTGAGGAAAAAAACTGACAAATGCAGCAAATGAAATAAAGTGCTTGGTAGGTTTTATTTTATTTCGGTAAACGTCTAGTGTATAACTTAAGGTTTGAAAGGTATAAAAGCTAATTCCAACTGGTAATATGATGTTAAGCATCCAGCCATCAAAGTGATATCCAAAAAAACTAAATGCATTTGTAAAGTTATCTATGAAAAAGTTGAAATACTTGAAGAAGCCCAAAAGTCCTAAATTGATTACCAAACTTGAGAGCAAAAGTAATTTCCGATTCCTTTGAGTATCCGCTTTATTTAATGTTATTCCAATTAAATAATCTACAATGGTGCTAAATAAAATGAGAATTAAAAATCGCCAATCCCACCAACCATAGAAAACATAACTAGCGATAGCTATTAAAATATTTTGTTGATGTTTGTTTTTAAAAACAAACCAATATAAAATAAAGACTATTGGTAAAAATATCGCAAAATCAATAGAATTAAAAAGCATTAATTTTTAATTTAATTTATTATTTGAACAGCTATTATAAATGATTTTTAATCTTTCAAACATGAAGAGTTTTTATGATTCTTTAACCCGAATCCCTGTCTTTCAACTTATTATAGTCTTTAGATATCCGTTCAATGGAAATAAATCCCAATATAACATTGAATAAACATTATTCAACCCTGCCAAAATTTGGAAATTCTAATTATTTTCATGTAGTTTATTTATAAAATAATTTACTGCATAAGCATAGGTTTTTTCTAAATTAGAAGATGTCACTATTTTTATCCATTCTCCTTTTTGAAAAATGTAGTATTTATCAGACTGAGTAATTCCAATCGGGCCAAATGCAGTGCCTTGAAACTCGAAGAGATAGCATTCTTTTAGTTTGTCTATTCCAATATCTAAAGAGATAAATGCTACGTCCATTTTTTTAGATATTAGCTTAGCATAACTTAGAACCTCTTTTGGCGGTTCTACCCAACTAAATTTACCGCTACCACTGGCTCGAAAATCATTTTTTCTTGTTTCTCTTTTAAAAACAAAATACTTTTCTCCAAAGATCAATACCTTATAATCACATTCAAGCCCTGGGATAAATTCTTGAGTGACAACTGGTTTTCTTTTTTGGAAGAAATCTTCAAAGTTTTTTTCTAACAATCCTTCATGCGGATTTAAGTTATTGTCTTTATTGAAACTGTTCTTTTTATTTAAGAGATAAGCCGCCTTTTCCTTTAAAGTCCTTTTTTTTATGCGCGCTTGAAACTTTAATAATTCTTCAGCAGATTGGATTAATTGTACTCCACTTGACAGAGCACCTTCATTCAACTTTAATACAAAAGGAAAACTCATCTTAGTTTGATCCTCTATTAAATCATTGATATCGCCATAGTATTTACCTACTACTCGTTCAATCCCAAGTTGCATCTTATAATATTCTTGATACCCTTTATTCTCTAGTGCTCGTAATTGATCTTGGTTGGGCAATAAAACTATATCTGGTCTTACAATTGAAATATAATGTATGGTATCTTTTATATATTTTAGATACTCTTTATTATATGTGCTTGAATAAAAAAGCAAACTTCCTTTTTCTATAGTATCTAACTGTGAGACAATACACTTGAAAGGGACTATTTTAGTTTGTAGGTTATATTCTTCAGTAAGTGTTTTTTTAATTTTTTCAACTTCCAAACCCATCCAAATGCGGCCTGAAAAGAACTGTTGAAATATGGGAGATATAATAATATTCATTTTAATTTTGTTTAATTAATTTAGATGGATTGCCCCCAAACAAAGAGTTTGCAGGAACAAGGCCTTTCACGACACTATTAGCAGAGATTACAGCACCTTCTTCAATAATGGTTCCGCCCAAAATTAAACATCCTGTTCCTATCCAAACATTGTCTCCAATAATAATTGGTTTTCCTTTATCTTGGGTATGTATTCTGTTTGAAGTATCATCAAAGGACAATAAATGTCCATTTGAATCAATAATATGGGTGTTCGCTGCTATTAAACAATTTTTTCCTATTTGAACACTATTGAATGCATGTATACAAGTTCCATTAATTCTGGAGTTATCACCGACCTTTATCACACTGTTTTTTTTATCAGCTACTAATTTTACGTTGGCAAACATCCCTAAATGATAGTATTTTCTATCGGAATTTAAAGTAACATTATCTCCCAAAATAATCTTCGCATTTTTGTGTTTAATTATCATAGGGTGAAATAAAATATTTATTTTTTTTCCGTAATTCACACCTAAAAATTTCATTATAGATCTAGAATAGATTGAAAATAAAAAAATCTTTATTCTGTATATTTTGTAAATTAAAAAGGATAGCATATCTATTTTATAAATCTTACGGTTAATTTTAAATATTTATTAATTACCATTCTCAGTTTTGAACTTCTAATTCTATTAAAGTGTGAAGAATTAATTCTATAAAGAGAAAAAAAGGGACTATTCAATTTCAATTCTTTAATAAAAAATGCTGTTTGTTCGGGATTAGAAAAGTGATATTGAAATAATCTGCAATACATAAATCTTTTAGTAAATAGTCGGTATTTATCATCAGTTTTGGAAAATTGCGCCAATTTACTTGCAAAACTATATTTAAAATCTGGTTTTTTATTAGTTGCCTGTCCTTCAATATTTAAATCATAAAAAGATAAAATATTTTCAATTTTTATAAATCGTTCAGAATGCTTAACAAGTCTTAACCACATCTCTATATCTTCACCTCTTTTAAGACCCACATCAAAACCTGATGTTTTATTATAAATGTCTTTTTTTACTATTACTGCAGAGGAATTTATAATAGCTGAATAAGTTGATTTCAATAAATATTCATCTTCCGACATTTCATTAAAAACCAAATTAACTTTGCCTTTTTGCAATTCTAAAACGTTATTTGTAAACCCTGTAGAAATTAAATCAGAATCGGTAATATTTATGGTTTTATATACAGTCATTAGGTATTCTTGATGCCAATAATCATCAGCATCAAGAAAGGCAATATAATCATTAGTTGCATGTGCAATGCCAGTGTTTCTTGCTGAAGAAACACCTTGGTTTTCTTGCGTTAAAAGTTTTACTTTATCTCCATACTTTTTACTGCACAACACAGAAATATTATCTAGGGATCCATCATCCACTACTATAATTTCAAAATCTTTAAAAGTTTGATTTAAAACTGAATCAATACAACGTTCGATGTAATTTCTTTTTTTATAATAAGGAATTATTATTGAAAACATTAGCTGAAATTTAGTTTTATAAAAATTGTGCTGTTAAAAATCATTTTTTGGCGTTATGTAAATCACTTTATCTAAGTTTTATATTTATACCTTCATTTTTTTAAATAGGTTTTCAATTGCCAAAGGGCTTTTAATGACGGTACCTTAAAAATATAACTTAATAACACGTATATAAAGACACCTATGAAAATGCTATACAGAACCTGATATATTTTTGATAATTCCGTCATTTTCAAAAAACTAAAGATTACCCCATACATAATAGCACTGATTATTATTGTAAAGCGCATATCATATAACTGTTGTAAAAGCGAATAATTAACTAACTTATTCGAGTAATGTGTATTAATAACTAAAGATAAGAGCGAAATTATAACACTGCTCCACACCAACCCATATATACCAAAAGGCAAGGTGATTACAATGATTATAACTGTAATAATTTTTTTATAAACTTCTGCTTTTAAAAACCAGTCACTACGACCATACACTTTTAAAATATTTAAATTAAAGGCGTGTAAAGGATATAGCATCCCAGCTAAACACAATATTTTAAAAAATAACGCTGCCTGCAGCCACTTGTTTCCAATTGCAAGGGTAATTAAAGGTTCAGCTATTACAGACAAAAGCAACATTAACGGTGCAGTTATAAAAAATACAACCTGCAAAATTTGTTTATAGGCTAACTTTAAACGCTCTTCTTCATCTTGAATTCCTGAGAACAAGGGATAGGTTACTTTACCTATCATGACTGTGAGTATCTGAACAGGATAATCACTAAACACCCTTCCTCTGTCAAATTGCCCTAAAGTTTGCGTAGAGAAAAACTTCCCAATAATTACGTTATAAATATTGTTAAAACCTGCATTCAGAATGCTTGTTAACGTTAACTTATATCCAAAATTAAAATGTCTTTTTAAACTGGCATAAGAGAATATCATTTTTGGTTTCCAAGAGCTCCTAAGCCAATACATTACAGAATACATACCCTTTGTAGTCAAATGCATAAAAATAATACTCCATACCCCATAATTAAAATAGGCCATACAAATTCCTATTAATGCCCCCATAATAATTCCAGGAATGTTCATAAGCATATGACTTCGAAAATCCATCTTTCTTGTAAACAAACAACTTTGTACAGCGTAAAAAGCCTCAATTATAAAAAGTACAGCATATACCCTTATTATTAACGTCAGTTGAGGTTCCTGATAAAAAGTCGCTATAAAAGGTGCTAATGTAAAAGTAACAACGTATAGAGTTAATGCTAAAACCATATTCGTAAAAAATATAGTTGAAAAGTCAATATCGTTAACATTCTTTGATCGGACTAACGAAGCTGTTAGGCCACTATCAACAATTGCGGCTGCAATTGAAGTAAAAATATAAATCATGCCCATTAAACCAAAATCTGTGGGGCTCAACAAACGTGCTAATAGAATAGATGCAATTAGTCCAACTCCTCTCGAAACACCTGTATCAAGAAAAGTCCAAAATAATCCATTAATCGCACTTTTTTTTAAGGACATTAAATTAGATTTTTCAAATAATCAAAATAATCGCCCTTCATTTCTTCAATACGGGTATTAATGGTTTGCTTTGTTATCCATTTAAAGTTTAAAGCTACTTCCTCCAAACATGCAATTTTAAGCCCCGTGCGTTTTTCCACTGCCTTTACAAATTCCGTAGCCTCGGTCAGGGCTTCGTGGGTGCCCGTATCCAACCATGCAAAGCCGCGGCTCAATATCTGCATTTTCAGGGCTTCCTGCTTTAAATAGGTTTGGTTTACCGTGGTAATTTCCAGCTCCCCCCTATGCGAAGGTTTTACTTGCTTTGCAATCTTTACCACAGAATTGGGATAAAAGTAAAGCCCCACCACGGCAAAGTTCGATTTTGGTTTTATAGGCTTTTCCTCAATACTTATCACATTCATTTGTTCATCAAATTCAGCAACCCCGTATCTTTCTGGATCGCTAACATAGTTTCCAAAAACCACGGCTTTCTTTTTCTTTTGCACGGTTTCTACTGCCTCGCGCAACATTTTTTGAAATCCTGCCCCATAGAAAATGTTATCGCCCAATACCAAACACACATCATCATCTCCAATAAATTCTTCACCAATAATAAATGCCTGCGCCAAACCATCGGGGCTGGGCTGGGCTGCATAGGTAAATTGCACCCCAAACTGGCTGCCATCACCCAACAAACGTTCAAAATTTGGCAAGTCATGCGGGGTGGAGATGACCAAAATATCCCGAATGCCGGCAAGCATCAACACCGAAAGGGGGTAATAGATCATTGGTTTATCGTAAATGGGCAATAGTTGCTTGCTTACGGCTAGGGTAAGTGGGTGCAGTCTGGTGCCCGAACCTCCGGCTAGAATAATTCCTTTCATGGGTTATTTGTTTTGAAGCTGAAATACGGGTAAACTCAAATCCTTTTCAGATAGATTTCTGTCTTCATCAGGTATTTTCCAGTCTATGTTGAATTGTGGGTCTTTATAAAATGCCCTGATTTCTGACGCTTTATGGTAATAATTATCACATTTATAAAAGAACATGGCCGTTTTGCTTAACACAGCGAAACCGTGAAGAAAACCTTTGGGAACAAAGAATTGTGTCATATTTTCAGCACTTAAATGAACAGCAATGTGTTGTAAATAGGTGTTGGATTCCGGTCTTATATCCACCGCTACATCCAATACTTCTCCCTGTAAAACCCGAACGAGTTTTGCCTGCGCATAGGCTCCTGTTTGAGCGTGCAACCCCCTGATAACTCCATAGGTTGAAAAGGATTGGTTGTCCTGTACGAAGTCTGTAAGTATTCCAGTTTTTCGGGCAAACTCATCTTTATTAAAAGTTTCCATAAAAAAGCCCCTCTCGTCTTCAAAAACGGTGGGCTTGATTATAAAACAGTCTTTTAAAAAAGTTTTTTCAATAGTCATCTATAAATTTTTACTGATATTGTTTTTCGTAATATTCCTGATAGGTTCCCGTGGTAACATGATTCAGCCATTCAGAATTTCCCAAATACCAATCTATGGTGCGGGAAAGTCCTTGCTCAAAAGTTACGCTGGGCTCCCACCCTAACTCGGTATTGATTTTGCTTGCATCTATGGCATAACGCAAATCATGGCCCGGCCTATCCTTTACATAGGTTATCAATTTTTCGGAACTTCCTTTCGCCCGTTCCAATTTTACATCCATTTGGGCGCATAGCAGTTTTACCAAATCAATGTTTTTCCACTCATTAAAGCCGCCAATATTATAGGTTTCTTTTACTTTTCCTTTATGCAGAATAAGGTCTATGGCCTTGGCATGGTCCAGTACATACAGCCAATCCCGGGTGTAATTTCCATCCCCATATACGGGCAGGGGTTTATTTTCTATGATGTTGTTTATAAACAAGGGGATCAACTTTTCAGGAAATTGGTTGGGGCCATAATTATTGGAACAGTTTGAAATAACAAATGGCAGCCCATAGGTTTCGCCATAGGCCCTTACAAAATGGTCAGACCCAGCCTTGGAAGCTGAATAGGGTGAATTTGGATCATAGGGTGTGGTTTCGGTAAACAAGCCTTCCTTGCCCAAGGTTCCGTAAACTTCGTCTGTACTGATATGATAAAACAATTTGCCATCGTAATTTGAAGCCCAAAGCTTTTTCGAGGCCTCCAGTAAATTCAAAGTCCCAATAATATTGGTCTTTGCAAATCCTATAGGGTCGGTAATGGATCTATCTACATGCGACTCGGCAGCCAAATGGACAACTTGATCGAATTGGTGTTTTTGGAAAAGAGCGTCTATTTCCGCTGTATTGGTGATGTCGGCTTTTATAAAACAATAATTTTCCTTGTCTTCAATATCCCTCAGGTTTTCCAAATTGCCGGCATAGGTTAGATTGTCCAGATTGAAAATTTTATAATCATGATATTTGGCAACCAATAAGCGAACTACATGGGAGCCTATAAATCCTGCACCTCCAGTTAATAAAATATTATTCATCGGGTTGTATTTGGATGCAATACTTTCTTTTTTAAGCATTTACATTAGAAGTTGGCAAAGGTACTACTCTCCTATTTTAAAGTTTCCCATTTTATCAAAAAAAATGTTTAATTATTCTTAAAAATAGTTTCCAATTCGTCAATCATATCTTGTGGAAGCGCAAGTGTAAGTTTTTTTTTATCTCTTACCCTTTTTAAAATTTTACTTTTAAAATTGCTGGTCAAAAATTGTGAAAGCAAATCTTTCAGACCTATTCTTTTTAGAAAGTAAAATAATTTTTGGTATTTCAAAGCATGCCCTTCATTCACTTTTTTCAGAAAGAGGTCCGGAAACTGTGCTATATTCAGAAAATTGGCAACCTTCCCCATTTCATTTTCGGTATTTGCAACTAGTTCTTCAAGGGAAAGCACCAGCACACTTTCAAAAATATTTTGATAATGGCGTATTGGGGTGTTGTAGCAACTCATATTCAAATAACTGAACCAAGGTAATGTTCCCTTTTTATAAAGATCAAGATCCCGTGCCATAACAGTGGCAAATGATTTTCTTTCACGCCCCACGCCCAGGTCCATATTATAATGAGAAAACGCCCTTTTTAGGGGATTGCGCGTTAGTATTATTATTTTTGCATTTGGATTATAATTGTAGATTCTCTCAGCGGCTTCGGGCGCATGTAAATAAGCGGTACTGGCTTCGGCCCTGTATTGTTCGGCGGTAGCATTGGAAAACAACCGTTGGTAATGTTCTTCTTTTGAAACTTGAACACTGTGCCGAGGGGCCAGGTACTGATTTTTAAAATAGTTTTCCAATGAAAAAAAACGGGAAGTCTCTAAAAATGCTTTGGGGAGTGGATCTGCAAAATGATGAGGCTCTTTTATGGGAGACATAAAAATCATCGGGTGTTGGGATAAAAGCGTCGCAAAAGAGGTGGTTCCAGCTTTCATGGCTCCAACAACAAATATGTCAACTTTCTTATCCTCCATTAAAACAGACAACTCAATTCTTTTTTAAAATCTTTATAAAATTACCAAAATCAATAAATACCAATAGATATATTAATTCCTCAAAGAATGGTCGTATCGATATTTAAATTCTTTTTTGTGTAAAGCACTAAAACTACGTTTTGAATAATTAACAAACTACTATAGATTAATGCTGCTCCTATAACATCAAAATAAAAAACCAAAGGTATACACAACAAAATATTTAATAGGGCATTAAAACCTATAACCTTTGTTATATAAGCTTGGTGTCCCGTCATATTCAAAACAAGCCCTACGGAGCCCGTTGCTACATTAATCAGCTGCCCTAAGCACATAATTACCAATGGAATATATGAATTTTGATAGGCTTCCCCAAACAGAAAAACAAGAAGTTTCTCACCTCCCAAAATAAATATCAACACTACTGGCAATGCAAAAATAAAAGTCAATCGACTGGATTTAGTAGCAATTCTTTGAAGTGAATTTAAATTATTCTTTTCGAATGCTGCAGAAATATAAGGCGCTATTCCTGTATTTAAAGCATCCAACGCAAATGCCACCAAGGATGCTCCACGAATGGCAATATCAAATAAAGCAACTGCTTCAACACTCCCAAAGATTGCCAAAACATATACCAGTAGTTTATTTTTTATCACTTGAATACCACTGTTTATAGAAAAGGGCATCGTTTGTTTTAACCATTCTTTATTTTTAAAAATTGGTTTCAAGTTTCTTATTTTTTTTACAATTTCTTTTCTATAAAAAACATAGCCTACTATATAAGCTATCAAAGTGGCCAAGATATGGATTTGCATGGCTAAAGGTGGAGTTAGTTTGAAGTTGAAAATATAAAAAACTCCTAATCCAAAACACAGTAGAAAGTTTTTAAGTAAAGAATCAGGTAATTGCGCCAGTATTATAAATCGCATACCTCGTAAGGCTGCCGCACGTATCGATTGCAATCCTATAAATGGCAATAAAACTAAGCCATACCAAATAGTTTGAACTAAAATTGGATTCAAATTTTTCCACCAAAAGTAATAGCTTATCAAAGCAATGATTAAAATGCCGGAAGAAGATCCATAGACTATTTGTTTAGTGCGAATCAACAACCCTTTAATAGCAGGGTAGTTGCCAGAAGATTCATATTTTGAAACATATCTCGTTATTAAATTAGGAAGTCCTAAAGACAAGGGTACGGAAAGCAGTATAACGGTTGAAAATGCCAAGGTGTAAAAACCAAAACCCTCAAGCCCCAGTAATCTAGCTAATAGGATACCACTTAAAAAAGCAAAAAATGTAGCTAGAAATTTTATGCTAAGACTCCCAAATGCTGAAGCCCGAATATGCCGACTATTTAATAGATTTTTTATTCTCATTTACTACTTAAGGTATTTGATAGTATCTACTAAATAAGCATTGTTTTTAGCCGCTAAACTTTCAATTTCAATCTTACTTTATAAAAAAACAAACTCAAATTTCCATTTAATAAATATCGATTCAATCGATAAACATTTAAACGAGCCCCTCCTAAAATATGATTTAATCGAGCCTTTAATATTGATTTAAGCAAGGTCTTTTTAGAATATGCAACACTGGGTTTATCAATATATTTCCACAACTTTCTTTCAATATATATAATTTCCCAGGTTTCCAATTCGTGTTTCCAAGCTGTCAATCGGTCCTTTTGTGCTGGTTTATACAAATTCTTATGGATAACAAGCTCCTCTTCCCTTAATCCGTTCCATTGAACGATATCACTTTTATGATTCGGCCTTAAGCTCAAACTTTTTATGAGTTGCAGCAGCACTTCATTTGTTTCGCCTAACAAATCTTCATAGTGAAGATGCATTATCTTGTTATTTGCGGTCAATGCTTCAATTTTTCCCAAATAAACTTCATACTGCCTCACACACATCTCAATATCGTTCCAGCCCATACTTGACTTTCCTCGAATAAAAGCCTTAGGAGTGTGCAGCAGGGAATTTATACACCCTCGGGGATCCCTTTGAATATGAAGCAATTTAGAGCCGGGAAACAATGTATTAATTTCAGTGATAAAATCAACAAGTCCACCATCCTTTATTAGGATATTTTGCGTCTCTTTAATCCCCTTTTTATGAATTATGAATTTTGTAGTAGCCAGAATAGCCTCCCTATGGGTTTCGCATTGGTTTAAAACCCCAATAATTTCTTTTTTTGAAAACTGAAAACCTTTAAATTTGGGGTCCTCGGCTATAAGTTTTGCTAGAACTGAAGGTTGATATTGTTTATAAATCCTTTGATGTGCAATAATTATTCTGAAATAATTGGTTTCCGCTATAACGGCCAAGTCACTGCAATTTTCCGCTAACAGGCGTGACAAATAGGTGCTTCCAGACCTAGAAACATAGAGTAAAAAAATAAATTTAAATTCAGATTTCAAAATTTATAATACATTTACCACTAATAAACACACAATTTAAAACTCACATATTCACTTCGTCAACATTTAAAACACAACGTTAAAAAGTTAAAGACAACTGCTAATAACTTTTACCCTCCATTGAACTATACATTTAGTCTTACCATTACAGCATATTGCGTATGGCCTAAGGCTTATTAAATAAACTAAACAATCATCCCCGCAGCTACAGTCTCGTGTGTTGCATCATCAATCAGTACAAAACTTCCAGTAAGACGATTATCTCTATATTCATCAACCATCAATGGCCTTGTGGTTCTAATACTAACACGTGCAATATCGTTCATATTTAATTCCTTTTCATCTTCCTCTCGCGCATAAGTGTTTATATCAATTTTATAAACCACATCTTTAATCATTGCCTTTTGTTCATTTGAGGTATGCATAATGGTATACTTTGCACGCTCTCGTGCAGGACTATTGTTAAACCAACAAAGCATCGCATCAAATTCCTGAACAGGATTAGGTTTGTTGTTTTCCTTTACAATCATATCGCCACGGCTTATGTCTATATCATCTTCCAAAGTAATGGAAACTGACATGGGTGCAAAAGCCTCTTCAACGATTCCATCCATTGTGTCAATAGTTTTTATTTTGGATGTAAAGCCAGAAGGCATAATTACAACCTCATCCCCTGGTCTAAAAATGCCACTTGCCACGCGACCAGCATAACCTCTATAATCAATAAATCCTTCACGTTGGGGACGCAAAACTGTTTGCACAGGGAAGCGAGCATCTATTTTATTGATATCGCTACTAATGTGCATCGTTTCCAAAGTATGAAGCAATGGCGCACCTTTGTACCAATCCATATTTTTGGAGCGGTTTACAACGTTGTCTCCATCCAAAGCACTTATTGGAAGAAACTGAATATCTTTTACATATAATTTAGAAGAAAATTCTTCAAATTGATTGATAATATTTTCATAGATTTTTTCCGAATAATCCACCAAATCCATCTTGTTGATGCAAACAATAATATGAGGAATCTGCAAAAGCGAGGCAATAAAGGCATGGCGCTTGGTCTGCTCTATTACTCCATGGCGTGCATCAATCAAAATTAAAGCTGCATTGGCAGTTGAAGCCCCAGTAACCATGTTTCGGGTATATTGAATATGTCCAGGAGTATCTGCAATTATAAATTTCCGTTTCGGTGTAGTAAAATATCTATACGCAACGTCAATAGTTATCCCTTGCTCCCGCTCATCCTTCAAGCCATCAGTAAACAAAGCGAGGTCCACACCATCGTGACCTTTTTTGCGGCTTGTATTTTCAACTGCTTCAAGTTGATCTTCAAAAATAGCTTTGCTATCATACAAAAGTCTCCCTATCAATGTGCTTTTTCCATCATCTACACTTCCTGCGGTGGTGAATCTTAGTAGTTGGTTGTTATCAATTTCCATTATTTGTGAGTTTGTGAGTTCGTGAGTTTGTGAGTTCGTGAGTTCGTGAGTTTGTGAGTTCGTGAGTTCGTGAGTTTGTGAGTTTGTGAGTTTGTGAGTTTGTGAGTTTGTGAGTTTGTGAGTTTGTATTAGTTCATACACTTATTCACATACTCACTTATTCACTTATTCACTTATTCACTTATTCACTTATTCACCCGTTAACATTTTAATCTTTCAAAGTTCGGATTAGTTTTATTAGCATTCGCTTTATGTAAAATATTTTATCTTTTAAATCTTTGAAGTCATTAATAAAATGTAGTCTTTTTGAAATTTCTAACTGTGTTTCCAACTCCGCGGCAGAACCTAAGCTTATATACAAAAATCTTTTAAATTCCTTCTTTGATTCCCGCGCAGCTCCTTCCGAAATATTCGAGGGAATGGAGACGGCTGAACGGCGCATCTTGCCCATGAGTCCAAATTTTTC
>JAGXGE010000014.1 GCA_024637015.1 Aequorivita sp.
GCCTAAAGCCTAAAGCCTAAAGCCTAAAGCCTAAAGCCTAAAGCCTAAAGCCTAAAGCCTAAAGCCTAAAGCCTAAAGCCTAAAGCCTAAAGCCTAAAGCCTAAAGCCTTTCTATTATAAGTGAATTACTTCTCCGTAAGCATCTGCCGTGGCTTCCATAACCGCTTCGCTCATTGTTGGGTGTGGGTGGATTGCTTTTAGTACTTCGTGGCCTGTGGTTTCAAGTTTTCTTCCTAAAACGGCTTCAGCAATCATATCGGTTACGCCGGCGCCAATCATGTGACAGCCTAGCCATTCGCCGTATTTAGCGTCAAAAATTACTTTTACGAATCCATCTTTTTCGCCTGAAGCACTTGCTTTTCCGCTTGCTGAGAAGGGGAATTTTCCAACTTTTAATTCATAACCAGCTTCCTTGGCTTGCTTTTCAGTCATACCAACGCTTGCAATTTCTGGGCTTGCATATGTACAGCCTGGAATGTTTCCGTAGTCGATTGGCTCTACATGAAGTCCTGCGATTTTTTCAACGCAAGTAATACCTTCAGCTGAAGCAACGTGGGCTAGGGCAGGACCAGGTGTAATATCTCCAATTGCATAATATCCAGGAATATTGGTTTGGTACCAGTCGTTAACTATTACTTTTCCCTTATCTGTAACAATTCCAACTTCTTCCAATCCTATATTTTCGATATTTGTTGCAATTCCCACAGCGGAAAGTACAATTTCAGCTTCAATGGTTTCTTCGCCTTTAGCAGTTTTAACGGTTGCTTTCACCATTTTTCCAGATGTGTCTAATTTCTCAACTGAGGAATTTGTCATCACTTTTATTCCCGCTTTTTTGAAGGAACGCTCAAATTGTTTTGAAACGTCTTCGTCCTCCAACGGAACAAGATTTGGTAAAAATTCAACGATTGTAACGTCAGTTCCCATAGAATTATAGAAGTGTGCGAACTCAACGCCAATAGCACCACTGCCCACTACAATCATACTTTTGGGTTGTTTTTTTAAGGTCATTGCTTCACGGTAACCGATTACTTTTTTGCCATCCTGTTTCAGGTTTGGTAATTCGCGCGAACGTGCTCCAGTTGCAATAATTATATGGTCTGCGGAATATTCCTTTCCGTCAACGTCAATTTTCTTTCCAGGTTTAATTTTTCCGAAGCCATTGATAACGTCAATTTTATTTTTCTTCATTAAAAACTGTACGCCTTTGCTCATTCCTTCTGCAACGCCACGGCTTCTTTCTACAACTTTTCCGAAGTCTTTATCAAAATCTTTTACGATAAGGCCGTAATTATCTGCGTGTTTTAGATAGTCGAAAACTTGCGCGCTCTTCAAAAGTGCCTTTGTAGGGATACATCCCCAGTTTAAACAAACGCCTCCAAGGCTTTCCTTTTCAATAATGGCGGTCTTTAAACCTAACTGTGAAGCCCTTATGGCAGTAACATAGCCGCCGGGACCGCTTCCTAATACTATTACGTCGTATTTACTCATTTTGTGTGTTTAAGTCTGAATTTTTAAGGTAACGAAATTACGAAATTCAAAAGGAAAAATCCCAAAACAGAAAACCCAAATTCCAAATAATGAAAAAAGCACCAAATTCCAATGTTGTTTTTGGATTGTGGTGCTTTTTAAAATTCGTTATTTTTTAAACAGATTTATTCTTTCGGAATAAAATTTAAGGCAACACCGTTTATGCAGTGTCTTTTTCCAGTAGTTTCCGGACCATCATTAAAAACGTGTCCCAAATGTCCACCACAGACAGCGCAATGTTCTTCAGTTCTAGTATAGCCAAGCTTACTATCGGTTGAATAAGCAACATTGCCTTTAATGGCTCGGTCAAAACTTGGCCAACCTGTGCCACTGTTAAATTTATTCTTGCTTTCAAAAACGGGAGTTCCGCAACCGGCACAAACGTATGTTCCAACTTTGTGATTGTCATTTAAGTCACTGGAGAAGGCAGGTTCTGTTCCTTCATTACGGAGCACATTGTATTCAGAAGGAGATAATTGCGCTCGCCATGCGGCATCGGTTTTTGTTACTTTAAAGGTTTCTTGCTTTGCTGCTTTGTTTTTCTGAGCAGGGGAGTTGCAACTGAAAAACAAAGTACTCAAAGCAATAATTGCACTAAAAAACTTCATATTAAAGCTCAATATTTTCAATTTGTGAACCGTCTGCTTGCATCACCTCTAAAATTTCTTTCATTGAGGGATTTGTTTTAGCAAATTCGGACGGAACCACCGCGATACGGAAAGTTTGGTTTGAGATGTCTGCTATATCAATATTCGTTAAATCGAAATTGCCTTCAATGCTAAACTGTATGTCAAAAAATGTATTATTGAAATTATATTGGAAAAAATCTCCTGTTCCGTCATTGTAAAAAACATTCTGAGGCAATTGTGTCCAAACATCTGCTGGTGGGCTTACAGAATTATCCTGTCCCGATAGACGATAAACCAATACGACATCGCTTTCATAAACCTCAAAGGGGAAGGAATATAATGAAGTAGAGTAGGTGTTTTCCGGATAATCATTATAGCTGAAACTCGGGCTAACTTCAAAAACCTGTGCATATACCAAACCGCCATCTAGTCCTGGAGGCCCTGGATCTCCTTCGCAGGAAGTGAATAAAATAGTTGATGAAAGTGCTAAAAAAAGAAATATGTTTTTCATAATAGATATTTTAAATGTTTAATGAAAGTTTACAAAAGTCGTTCCAACTTTTAAAAGTCAATAAATTTAAAGGCTTCGGACACTATATTATATTAAAGAAAGACTAAAGTTTAAACTTTGTGGAATAATATTTGAAAATTAATTTTACAATAACTTTAATAGAATCCTAAAATTTATATCTCTATTTTTAAGAATTCTAAAAAAGATCTTCTTATGAAATTCAAAAAATCCTTAGCCATATTATTAATGGGAATATTTGTGGTTGCTTGCAGCACCAATCCATTTACCGGGAAACAGACTTTAGCTTTGGTTCCTAATTCGCAAATATTACCAATGGCATTTCAGCAATACAATGAGTTTTTATCAGAGAATAAGGTTGTAAATAATACTGCCGATGCAAACATGGTAAAAAAAGTAGGGCAAAAAATTGCCTTAGCTTCTGAAAGATATCTTACTGCCAACGGTTATGCGGGTTATTTAACTGAATATCGTTGGGAATATAATCTTGTGCAAAGTCCGGATGTAAATGCTTGGTGCATGCCCGGCGGAAAGATTGTAGTTTATACTGGGATTTTACCAATAACTAAAGATGAAGCTGGCTTAGCGGCAGTTATGGGTCACGAAGTTGCTCACGCACTGGCAAACCATGGTCAGCAGCGCATGAGTGCGGGCCAATTGCAGCAATTGGGAGCAGTTGCAGGAAACGTTGCATTGAGTGGTAACGCTGAAAACCAACAGATTTTTAACATAGCTTACGGCTTAGGCTCTAATGTTGGGGTTATGCTTCCTTTTAGCCGTAGCCACGAAACCGAGGCAGACCATATTGGACTTATTTTAATGGCTATAGCTGGTTATGACCCAATTGTTTCGGCAGAATTATGGCAACGTATGCAAGCACAGGAAAACGGAAATACACCGCCAGAATTTTTGAGCACACACCCTTCTAGCTCAACAAGAATACAAAATATTCAAGCTTGGGCTCCTGAAGCCAAAGCAGAAGCCAGAAAATTTGGTGTAACTTCTTTTAAGAGATAAAATAATCAAAATAAATATTTATTTGAAATTTTAAAATCCCACTTCGAGTGGGATTTTTTATTAGTTTAGTAATCTCAAAATTGAATCATCAATATGCCCAACTTACTCAAAGGAAGTAAAAAACTGCTAAATGCTTGGGCTTTTTATGATTGGGCAAACTCGGTTTATAGTCTTGTAATTGCTTCAGCAATTTTTCCTATTTATTATCAGGCTCTATTTAAATCGGAGAATATTACTACTGTATCCATATTTGGCGGAACCATTAGAAGTACACCTTTGATTAGTTATACCACGGCAGCTGCTTTTTTGCTGGTGGCCTTTATCTCGCCTTTGCTTTCAGGGATAGCAGATTATGTGGGCAATAAGAAAAATTTTATGAAATTTTTCTGCTATTTGGGAGCGCTTTCCTGTATGGGGCTCTATTTTTTTAGTATTGAAAACATTAAAATCAGTTTACTTTTTTATTTTTTTGGATTGATAGGTTTCTGGGGAAGTTTGGTTTTCTACAATTCATATTTGCCAGATGTGGCTTTTCCGGAACAGCAGGATAGAGTAAGCGCCCGTGGTTATTCTTTGGGGTATATAGGCAGCGTGGTTTTGTTACTTTTCAATTTGGGAATGGTTATGTTTCCTCAATACTTTGGGTTTGGAGAAGGAGGGAAGGCCAGTATGGAAGCCATGCGCTGGTCTTTTGTTACTGTAGGGATTTGGTGGATTCTTTTTAGTCAGTATTCTTTTTATTTTCTTCCAAAAGGAAATAAAAGTGGAAAAAAAGTTAGTACAAAAATAGTGCTAAACGGTTTTAGAGAATTGAAAAGTGTTTACAATTCGCTTTCCGAAAACATACAGTTAAAAAGATATTTGGCCGCATTTTTTGTTTATAGTATGGCCGTACAAACTGTGATGCTTGTTGCTACCTATTTTGGGGAACAGGAAATTGCTTGGGGCGGAGGTGATGCAAAACTGTTCGGATTGATTGGTAGTATATTAATTATTCAATTAGTAGCAGTTTTAGGAGCTATTTTAACCTCGCGTGCTTCAGAAAAGTATGGAAACATACCCGTTCTTATTGTAATAAATATAGTTTGGGTTTGTATTTGTGTGATTGCATTTTTTATTGAAACACCTATTCAATTTTATATAACGGCGGGATTTGTGGGCTTGGTTATGGGTGGAATACAATCGCTTTCGCGTTCTACATATTCAAAGTTTTTACCCGAAACAAAAGATACTACGTCCTATTTTAGTTTTTATGACGTTGCAGAAAAGATAGGAATTGTAATAGGAATGTTAATCTATGGCTTTATTGACCAAATAACCGGAAGTATGCGTAATTCCATATTATTTCTTGTTTTATTTTTTATTACTGGTGTATTTTTGTTATTAAGAGTGCCACGAAATAAAACCAATTAAACAATTTTTGATTATGTTTGCGTTTATTACCTACAAACTACTTAATAATATGAAGAAAATGTATTTTATAAAGGGAGTGCTTTTGGCATTTCTGGCATTTCAATTTTTTTCCTGTGAAAATGAGCCCCTCACAGGCGAATTCATTCAAGAAGAGCAGAATAATGCAGATGAAGGACAATTCATAGCCCAAATTGAAGGTCAAGAGTTTATTGCAAATTCTGTTACTGCTACACTCTATTCTGACAGTAAATTAGTAATTAGTGGCTTAAAACCCGGAGGTGAAGAGATAACCCTAGAGGTTGATAATCCAGAAGTTGGTTCATTCAATCTATCCTTTGGTGGTACAAATAATAATGCGGGCTTATATTTTGACGGTTCAAATAATTTGCGTCCATATATTTCGGCAGATTCTATAGGAGGCTATGGCCTTATGAATTTAACAGCTCTGGATGCCACTGCACTAACAGCTACAGGAACTTTTAGTTTTGTAGGATTACGTGAAAAAGTTGATGGTGACGGAAACCCAATTCTTGACGGAAACGGCGATCCTGTTATGGAAAACATAACAATCACTAATGGAGCGTTTAATGCAATACCTTATATAGTTGACGACACAGGAGGTGGCGGTGGTGGAACCGGCAATCCTGAAAATGAATTTTTAGCAAAAGTTGACGGCGTTGATTTTATTGCAGATAGCATATATGTCTCCGAACCAATGGTTGGTGATGTACATATGATAAAAATTGAAGCTAATTCAAATACTGGAGAACTTATGCGTATTGATGTTCCTCGTTCTTTGGGGGTTGGTACATTTCAAATGGTAAATATTTCTGACGGAACAAAATTAATTGCGCTTTACAATGCTGGAAACGGAGCTGAAAACCTTACTTCAAATCCAGGATTGATAACTATCTCTGAGTTTGACCTTGAATTGGGCGTACTAAAAGCCACTTTTTCATTTACAGGAAATGATCCATTAGGTCAGGTTCCCGATACTGTTGAAGTTACAGAAGGAAGCTTTACTGTTTATTTTGAAGGTGTTCCCGGTGCAAATAATGCATTTACCGCAAATGTGGACGGTGCTTCTTATACTCCGGATGAAATTGTTATTACCACTTCCATTGTTAATCAATATCCAAGGATTACAATAACCACAACAAGAGGAGACCAAAGAATGGAGCTTACCTTCCCAGCAACAATTACTGTAGGCACTTTTGATATGGGGACCGAAATTATTAATGGAGATGAAGTTGTAGCATATTACACACCACAGGTTGGAACTTCTATTACGTACGTTTCAAGCCCAGGAAGTTTGGTTATTACCAATTACGATATTCCAAACGGATTAATAGAAGGAACTTTTAACTTTACCGGAAGAGATGGTTCGGGTCAAGATCCCTCAATCTATCAAATAACCGGAGGGGAATTTTTGATAGTTTTACCGTAAGAATAAAATATAAATCATAAAAAAGCCGCTTTTAGTTTTTCTAAAAGCGGCTTTTTTAATTCAGTAAAATGTTCAATTAAATAGATTTCACCTTTCCAGAACCCATTACTTTTACGTCGTTGGAAGAAGGGTTTCCTGCACAAAAAATAGAACCAGAGCCTTGAATACGGGCTTTCAAACTGTTTTTTGCAAATATTGTTGAATCTCCCGAACCAGAAATATAGATTTGTGCATTTTCAGAAAGAAGTTCTTTTCCTTCAAAATTTCCACTTCCAGTGGTCTTAACTTCAACATCTGTAGCCTTACCCGAAAGTTTCATATCGCCTGAGCCATTTAACTGTGCATTCAAAGAAGTGGCATCAATGGAGATTTTTATTCCGCCCGAACCTTGAAGGTTTAAGGTAAGTGAATTACTTTTCAGCATATCTTTTCCTTCAATATTTCCAGACCCACGAAGGGAGATTTCTGAAATATCCTCAAAAGGGACGGTAATCTTAATTTTTTCTGTATTCCGAAGAGAGGTATTGTTTTTCATCGAAATAGTAAGTGTGGTTCCGTCAGATTCCACAACAATTCTGTCCTGCACATTATCTTCTGCGGTTATGCTAATGTTTCCTTCGGCACCTTTTTCAAGATAAACGTCCATTGAACCTGAAACATTAATTATGTTGTAGGACTGAGTATTTACAGTTTTCGTTATTATATTTCCACTTCCTTCTATGGAATTATTGTTTCTGTTTTGTGCATTTATCTGAAGATTTCCTATAATGAAAAACATCAAAATGAACGAAATTTTAGTTAGTGTAGCCATAATTTTAATTTTTGATTAAATGTTTATTTCCTTTATAGACAGTTTTTTGATAAAGATGTTACACTTTCACAGAAAAAAAAGCACATAACTGGCATAACTCTTGAATTATAGTAGAAAGGAACAGGCAAAACGTTTGATAGCCAGTGTTCTTTCATAAATTAATCATAAACAATTTAATAATAAGACATTACCTGTGTTACATTTGTGACACAATGTCCTAAACAAATATATGGCCAATTCAAAAGTTACATCATTAGACAAGTTGTCATTTCAGGATCTAGAAGAAGATGCAGAATTCATCCCGTTAATGTCTGCTGAAGACGAAGACGCGATGCACAAAGAAGAACTTCCCGAAATACTCCCCATTTTGCCTTTGCGGAACACTGTTTTGTTTCCGGGTGTTGTAATTCCTATAACAGCAGGAAGGGACAAATCCATTAAACTTATAAATGAAACCAATAAAGGAAACAAGGTAATTGGTGTTGTTTCTCAAAAAGATGAATATGAAGAGGAGCCTGGAATAGGTGACATAAATACGATTGGGACGGTAGCAAAAATTCTTCGTGTACTGAAAATGCCCGATGGCAATACTACGGTTATCATTCAAGGGAAAAAACGCTTTGAGGTTTCTGAAGTTATCACTACCGATCCTTATATGACCGCTACCATTCGTGAAGTTGCAGAAGCGCGTCCCGAAAAGGAAAGTGAGGAATTCAGCGCGATTATAGATTCCATAAAGGAAATGGCCCTTAAAATAATTAAGGAAAGCCCGAATATTCCTTCGGAAGCTGCCTTTGCCATTAAAAATATTGAAAGTTCCAGCTTCCTTATCAATTTTGTTTCTTCAAATTTAAATATAGATGTTGAGGAAAAGCAGACGCTTTTGGAAATAAACAATCTAAAAGATCGTGCACTGGAAACGCTGCGCTTTATGAATATGGAAATTCAAAAGCTGTCGCTTCGCAATGATATCCAATCTAAAGTGCAGAGCGATATCAATCAACAGCAGCGAGAATATTTTCTGCATCAACAAATGAAAACCATTCAGGAAGAATTGGGCGGTTCATCTTCAGAAGAAGAAATTGAGGAGATGCAGGAACGTGCCAAGAAAAAGAAATGGGGCAAGGAAGTGGAAAAACATTTCATAAAAGAATTGTCAAAATTGCAACGAATGAATCCGCAGGTTTCGGAATACAGCATTCAGCGTAACTATCTTGACTTACTTTTGGAACTTCCGTGGAATAAATACAGCAAAGATAAATTCGATTTAAAACGTGCAAGAAAAATCTTGGACCGCGACCATTACGGGCTTGATGATGTTAAAAAACGAATCATCGAATATTTGGCCGTTTTGAAATTGCGAAACGATATGAAGTCACCAATACTCTGTCTCTATGGCCCTCCTGGAGTTGGAAAAACTTCTTTGGGAAAATCTATTGCGGAGGCTTTGGGTAGAAAATATGTACGTATGAGTTTAGGCGGACTTCGCGATGAAGCCGAGATTCGCGGACACCGAAAAACCTATATTGGTGCAATGCCTGGTAGAATTATACAGAGTATAAAAAAGGCAGAAACCAGCAATCCAGTTTTTGTTTTGGATGAAATAGATAAGATTTCGGCAAGCAATCAAGGGGATCCTTCCTCAGCAATGCTTGAAGTGCTTGATCCTGAACAAAACAATTCGTTTTATGATAATTTTTTGGAACTTGGTTATGATCTTTCAAAAGTTATGTTTATTGCTACTTCAAATAGCTTAAGCACCATTCAGCCTGCATTGTTGGACAGAATGGAAATAATAAATGTTACGGGTTATACCGTTGAAGAAAAGGTTGAAATTGCAAAACGCCATTTGCTTCCAAAGCAAATAAAAGAACATGGAATGAATCCAGACGCGCTGAAAATTGCCAAACCACAGCTTGAAAAAATTGTAGAAGGCTATACTCGCGAAAGTGGGGTGCGTTCTTTGGAAAAGCAAATAGCAAAAATGGTTCGTTATGCCGCAATGAAAATTGCTATGGAGGAAGAATATGAAGTAAAAGTAACCAATAAAATTATTATTGAAGTTCTGGGCGCTCCAAAAATGGAACGTGATAAATATGAAAATAACGATGTTGCGGGAGTAGTTACTGGGCTTGCCTGGACAAGGGTCGGCGGTGATATATTATTTATAGAGTCTACACTTTCCAAAGGTAAAGGCGCTTTGAATATGACTGGAAACCTTGGAAAAGTAATGAAGGAATCCGCTACTATCGCCCTTGAATACATAAAATCAAACGCAGAGCAACTGGGTATTAATCCAGATATTTTTGAGAATTACAATATTCACATTCACGTTCCAGAAGGCGCAACGCCAAAAGATGGACCAAGTGCAGGTATCACGATGCTTACATCTTTAGTTTCTCTTTTCACACAAAGAAAAGTAAAGAAATCCATTGCTATGACTGGTGAAATTACGCTCCGAGGAAAAGTATTGCCCGTTGGCGGAATAAAGGAGAAAATTCTTGCGGCAAAACGTGCCCGAATAAAAGAAATACTTCTTTGTGAAGACAACAAAAGAGATATAGAAGAAATAAAAGCTGAATATTTGAAAGGACTCACTTTCCATTACGTGAAAGATATGAGCGATGTTTTGGATTTGGCGCTTACCAAGGAAAAAGTGAAAAACGCAAAAAAGCTTTAAACATTTTTTTGATTGATGATTAATTATAATTAATCATCAATCATTTCATCTGAATATAGTATTTATATTTTATTGGACAGATGCAACATCATCGAGATTTCCATATGTTCTTAAAAATTAATCATTGATGTTTCTTTCCTTTGCAAAAATAAATTATACTTGCATTCGTTTAGTTTTTAGTTACGGTAACTCGCGTCTATGACCCAAAAGGTTTTTTTAGTTGTTTCACTTCTTATATCTCACCTTATAACGGCCCAGATAGGGGGTAAAGCAACTTATCAATTTCTGAATTTGGTAAATAGCCCTAGAATGGCAGCATTGGGAGGAAAAGTGATTACCAATTACGATTACGACCCCACACAGCCTTTATTCAATCCGGCAAGTATCAATCCGGCGATGGACAATCAATTATCTCTAAATTATACAAACTACATAGGCGACGTAAACTACGGAACTGCTGCATACGCTTACCTTTGGGATAGAAGAACACAGGTTTTGCATGCGGGAGTTACTTATATTAATTACGGAAAGTTTGACGGTTATGATGAAGCAGGAAATCCCACAAGTAGTTTTACTGGAGGCGAAGTTGCTTTGTCCCTTGGCCATGCCAGAAACATTGCATTTACAAATTTTCATGTAGGGGTAAATGTAAAACTTATTTCCTCTAAACTTGAAAACTATTCGTCCTTTGGCGGAGCATTAGATATAGGTTTAATGTACGTTTATGAGGATTGGGACCTTCAAATTACGGGTGTAGCCAGAAATCTTGGAACCCAGTTTACTCCTTATCACGAAACATATGAGCCACTTCCATTTGAATTAATTTTCGGGATTTCACAAATTTTAGAGAATGTTCCTATCCGTTGGCATTTCACCCTAGAAAATATGCAGCAGTGGAACGTTGCTTTTTCAAACCCGTCAAGAGAACAGACAGATCTTGAAGGCAATACTCAAAAAGAAAACATTAATTTTATCGATAACGCCTTTCGGCATATGATTGCTGGGATAGAACTTTTTCCCGAAAGCGGTTTCAATATTCGCTTGGGATATAATTTTAGAAGAGGAGAAGAATTGCGGATAGCTGAAAAACGTGCTTTTGCAGGTTTAAGCGCAGGATTTGCAATTAAACTGAATAAACTACGATTGAGTTATTCCTATTCAAAATACAGCACTGCCGCATCATCGAGCTTTTTTGGGCTTAACATAGACCTTCAGTAATGCAAAAAATTACCATTGCTATAGACGGATATTCTTCTACCGGGAAAAGTACGGTCGCAAAACAAATTGCGGATTATTTGGGGTATGTTTATGTGGACAGTGGGGCAATGTATCGTGCTGTAACGCTTTATGCAATGCAGAATGGTATTATTTCAAAAGAATATTTTGATGTTGAAAAGCTCATAGAATCTCTTTCTTTAATCAACTTAAAATTTATAAAGAACGATGATTGGAACAAAGCACATATTTATCTTAACGGAAAAGATGTAGAGAACGAAATACGAAACCTTGAAGTTTCCGAGTTTGTGAGCCCAATAGCCACTATTCAGGGGGTACGTGTAAAACTTGTAGCCCAGCAGCAAAAAATGGGTTTCGAAAAAGGAGTGGTAATGGACGGCCGAGATATAGGCACTGTAGTTTTCCCCAAAGCTGAATTGAAAATCTTTATGAATGCTTCCGCGCAAGAGCGTGCCCAAAGACGTTATAAAGAACTTTTGGAAAGGGGAGAAGCCATTGATTTTAATGATGTTCTAAAAAACATTGAAGAGCGCGACCATATTGATACAACCCGTCAAGATTCTCCATTGGTAAAAGCGGCGGATGCCATTGAAATAAATAATTCCGAAATGAATATTGAAGATCAATTCCACACTGTGCTGCAATTGGCGAAAGACCGGATTGCTGGTCGTATTTAACTCTTATGTTTTTTTAAAAAAATCTTTCTTCTTTCTGAAATCTTTTCTATACTTGAAGTTTTATTAAATTATAAAAATAGAATGGGGTCATTTCTTCAAGAATTTAAAAACTTCGCCATAAAGGGCAATATGATAGATATGGCGATTGGTATTGTGATTGGTACCGCTTTCAACAATGTTATTAGTACGATTGTAAAGAAAATAGTTATGCCGCCGCTATCGTTGCTTACGGATGGTGTAAACCTATCAAACAAAAAACACATACTTCCGTGTTGCAACGGATTCTGCTGAAGAAGTTGCAATTGGTTATGGCGAGTTGATGGAGGTTTTAATTGATTTCTTAATAGTTGCTTTCACTATTTTTATTGTAATAAAAGTTATTAATCGTTTTAAGAAAAGGTCAGAAGACCCGCAAGACAAAACAGTAGAGACTCCAAAAGATATTCAGCTTTTGTCAAACATTGAAAAATTGATGGAAGAACAAAACTCTTTTCTAAAGTACAGAGACAATCCTTCAAAATAGAATTTTTTAAAGTTTCTTAAAAATAAATCTTTATAATAATAAAAGACAATCTTTTAGTAACTTTAAAAATGTTCCAAAAAAAAATTATAGCTAGTTTCCGGAAATGCAAATTTGCGTTGCTTGCTATATTTTTATTCTTGTTCTTGTCTGCATTATGTGTTCTAAGTTATTATAGAACTATCGATGATCAAAAACAAGCTAAGCTCAGGCAATTGGAAATTGCGGGCACCTTGACCTATCAGGATTTTAAAAAAATAGTTAGCCATAATATTATTTCTCTGGAGGATATGCGTGACCGTATTGTTGAGAGCAATGGCAAATTCAAAACCTACTTGAAGTCTGACACAGAAAGAATTATCAAACAAAACCCGGCAATTAAATTTATAGAGTACATCGATAGTACAGGAGTTATAAACTTTATAGCTCCTTATTACCCGAATCGGGAAGCATTCAACTTAGACATAAAATCGGTAGGATATCGTTACCAAAGTTGGATTGAAAATTCTAAGGATACTCTAGTAAACATAACTTCTTGGGTCGATCTCACCCAGGACGGCAAGGCCTTTTTGGTAGATGTTCCCATTTATTATAACAACAGTTTTCAGGGAACAATTTCGGCAGGCATGGATTTTAAAAGCCAATTTGATAATATAAGCTCCAAACAAAATCTTTTCAGTGTCCAACTTAAAGACGACGTGGGAAATATTTTTTACAGTTATAACAATCCAAAAACTGAAGATTTCAAAACCGATCAAATTTTCACACAGAGCCTAAATCCAATTATGGATAGGACAGTGGGGGCTTGGAAATTTGAATTTATGTTTTATTCCAGTGATGAGTTAAGAGCGACCACATTGCAGGACTACATATTGGCGCTGGGTATTTTTTTATCATTTCTAATTGGCTTATTAGCTTATTTCTTTTTACTGGCCAAAAGGCAGTCCCATCGGTATAAGCTTATGAACCAAAAACTGCAGATGCTTAATGAAGAAATTGAAAAAGAAAGACTTAGGGCGGAAGATGCCTCCTTGGCAAAAACACAGTTTCTTTCAAACATGAGCCATGAAATAAGAACCCCACTAAGTGCAATTTTAAGCATTTCTGAAATATTGGAAGGCAAACAACTTTCGGCGAGTGAAAAAGAATTTTTAAAATTAATGCAAAATTCATCAAGAATTTTACTGAATTTGGTAAATAATATTCTTCACATAGATAAAATTGAATCTGGCAGAGTAGAGCTTTCAAGAGAAGTTTTCAGTCCATTTATAACGCTTCAAAGAATCGTTGATATCTACGCTCCAAGTGCAAGACTTAAAGGTATTGAAGTAAAAACAAATTTTGAGAGTATTCAAATTCCGAATAACGTTCTCGGCGACGTTTCACGTACCGAACAGATTTTTACTAACCTTATAAGTAATGCCACGAAATTTACGGAAGTTGGTACAATAGAAGTTTTTTATGAGGAAAAAGTGGAAAATGGAAAACTAAAAATAAATTTGAAAGTAGCTGATTCAGGCATGGGAATTGATCCTTCCAAAATTGACGCTATTTTTGAAAGATTTAAACAGCTTGATTTTGGAATTACAAAAAAACATCAAGGGAGCGGCTTGGGTTTGGCTATCACAAAAACCTTGGTAGAGTTGATGGGAGGAGTAATTGGAGTGCAAAGTAAAGAAGGGGAAGGATCCACCTTTACGGTATCACTGGATTTTCCGAAAGTTGAGAATCAAGACGAAAATAAAAAATTAAGGCACTACAGGAATTTAAGTTATCTAAATGTTTTGATTGTTGATGATAATCTTCTGAATCAAAAAATATTGGCAAAGATTCTTTCAAGAAACCATATTTCACCAGATTTGTCATCGGACGGGGATGATGCTTTACTTAAATGCGCTTCCCGTCATTACGATCTTATTTTTATGGACGTACACATGCCCGGAAAGGATGGATTTGAAATTGTAAAACATTTGCGAAAGATCGATAATACTTCAGTAATACTCGGGTTCTCTGCAGATGTAACCAAAGAAGCCATTGAACGTGGGATAAAGGCAGGTATGAACGACTATCTCACCAAACCAGTGGAACAGGAAACCTTATTTAATATTTTGAACAAATATTTTTCTTGAACAGTTATACAATTACTACACGCGAATTTCTTAATTCCCTCAAAATACATTTAGACCTCATAGGAATGAAAATTCAATGACACCAATGCCTAAATTCTGAAAAGTCAATAAAGGATTATTTAACTTTCTTCGCCGTTGCCTTACTCGTTTTGGTCTTGCCAACCTCACTGAATTCAAAGGTGTATTTATTTTTGTCGGTTGTTAGGATTTTAATGAGAATCGCTTTTTTTTCAGCCTGATTTTTTGGGTTGACTTTCTTCAAAACATATTCGCAGTCATTGATCCATCTAATAGTTGATGTGTCACTTTTACCCTGAAAGAAATCTATTTCAACAGAATCATTCCTAATAATGGTTGTTTTGAAGACTTCTGTGCCCGAAAGCGCTTCAAATTCAAATGTTCCTGTCTTGAAATCTGAGCAATCTCGATCGGTCTCATAGCAACTACTTAAAAAAAGGCAACAAAGTACTATTATAAAAAAGCGCATTTTTAGGTTTTAAGCAAATTTCAGAAAAATTAGCGAAACTGCTCAATTTTCATAAACATTAAAACTGCCGTCCCTGTAAAAAATAACAATCTTTTCAATTTGCGCTGAAGTTTGGTTTGTTTGTAAAGTTTTCTTTTCAGGTGCATTATTTTCTTCAGAAAAAAGGTCCATTGTTTTTTCAGCCTTAGTAACTGTCTTTTGTTTTGGAGATACAAATGTGGTTTGATTTTTCGAAGTAGAAGGGAAGCTGCCTTTTCCATACAGTAGCCAATTCATTTCTACCTCTGGAAATTTTTGTAAAAGCTTCATCACAAATTCAAGACTTGGTTTATTTCTTCCCGATAATAAATGTGAAATAGTTGAGCGGTTAAAAGCTATCTCTTCGGCAAAAGCAGCGGCCGTTAGATTGTAATAATCCAATATTTCCTCAAGCCTTTTTACAAAATCCTTACTGTTTACCATTGTAACGCCATTCTATTTTAATGAACGGTTACAAATGTAAAATATTATTAAACAACATACAATAAGTTTTAGAAAAGAAACAATATTAGTTAATATATGACTTCACGTAAACATTGTTAAACAACTAATTTTAAGTATTTTGATGATATTTTTAGAGAAATGAATATTTCTAACATTAAAATAGCTTCAAGCAAGGCGTGTTTGTTTACCAGTGTAACCAAAAAGAATTAACTTACTTGTTTACATTTGTAAACCAACCAATGTTTAACTTTGTAAACTTTAAATAGAATATGAAAATAGAAAGCTGGTACAGGAATAATTTTGAATTCCATTTGAAAGGAAGATATATTACTCTGCAAAGCATTTTTCCGTTATTGGAGATGTATAAAATGAATTATGAAATTTCAGACCCAGGAATTTCAGAAATGGGCAAAGACATTCCTTTAATCAAAATTGGAAAAGGCCCCAAAATTGTTTTGGGCTGGTCGCAGATGCATGGAAATGAATCGACAACCACTAAGGCTGTTTTTGATTTTTTAAAGCTTATCAGTCAAAAAGATATTCTCCAATCTGAAATTGAACTTTTTTTAAGAAATTTTACTTTCTATATATTCCCTATGCTCAACCCCGATGGTGCTGAGCTTTATACACGAGAAAATGCAAATGGAGTTGATCTTAATCGCGATGCACAAAATCTTTCACAAAAAGAAAGCAAGTGTCTCCGCGATATTTTTGAAAAATTAAACCCCTCTCTTTGCCTAAATCTGCACGATCAGCGCTCTATTTACGGTTTAAAAAATGGTAAACCCGCAACGGTTTCATTTTTATCACCCTCTGCCGATGAAGATAGAACTGTAACAGATTCTCGAAAGACGGCAATGCAGCTTATTGTTAAAATGAACAATACTCTTCAAAATTACATTCCTGGTCAGGTGGGTAGATATGATGATGGCTTCAATGCGGCTTGCGTGGGCGATACATTTCAAATGATGGGTGTGCCTACCATTCTTTTTGAAGCGGGACATTGTGAGGAAGATTATCAGCGTGAAAAGACTAGGGAGTATATTTTCTATTCTCTGCTTTCACTTTTTGATATTATTGATGAAGATTCAGAACCAATCCAGTATAAAGAGTATTTTGAAATACCTGAAAACCTTAAAAATTACCACGATTTTATACTTAGAAATGTAAAATTGGATGATCAAACAAAAATAGTTTCTATTGCAATTCAATATACGGAAGTATTAAAAAACAATAAAATTGATTTCATTCCTGTAATTAACGAAATAGGAAGATTGGAAAATCAGTTTGGGCATAAAGAGGAAAATGCAAATGGCGCAGAAATTTTAACAAATTCGCAAGAAAATTTAACAGTAGGTCAAAATATTTCAAAAATTTTTGATAAATCTGACAATTCAACAATATATTTTCAATAATTCGGTTTCATTATTTCATAAAACTTATTAATATTGCAGAAAAAAATAAATATTATGTCAAAGTTTAAATTAGACGATACCGATCACAAAATACTTGACTTACTTATCGATAATACCCGAATTCCTTTTACCGACATTGCGAAAAAATTAGAAATTTCTGCAGGTACTATTCATGTTAGGGTAAAGAAAATGGAAGAAGCCGGTATAATTACAGGCTCTTCTCTTCAAGTTGATTATCAAAAGTTGGGATATTCCTTTATTGCCTATGTTGGTGTATTCATTTTTAAAACATCACAGACTCAATTTGTATTAGAACGCATTAGTGAAATACCCTTTGTTACAGTTGCAAGCGTTACTACTGGAAAATTCAATATTTTTTGCAAAATTAGAGCAAAAAACACCTCACATGCAAAAGATATTATTTATCAGATAGATGATATTGAGGGGGTTAGTAGGACTGAAACCATGATATCCATGGAGGAAAGCATCAATGATAAAAAACGTTTGCTTCATTCCATATTCAAGGAAATATAATTTTGAAATTTATTTTAAAAAAAGCCTTTGTTATTCAGCAAAGGTTTTTTTTATCTTTATAAGAAAACTATGACTGCTTCTGAAATTCAAATTTCTGAATATAATCCTTTTTATAAACGTTACATAGATTTGGTTGAAAATATTCATCTGCTGGATGCATTAGCAGAAGGGCTAGGAACTACACAATCATTTTTTGACAGCTTGCCAAACGAAATATGGGATTATCGTTATGCCGAAGGAAAATGGACTCCCAAAGATATTTTGCAGCACATTATAGACACCGAGCGAGTTTTTGCATACAGGTCTTTATATTTTGCACGAAACTTGAATGCAGAACTCAAGGGTTTTGATGAAAATGTTTTTGCAGATAATGCTATGGCAAATAACAGAACGGTCAATGAGCTTCTGCAGGAACATTTGGCTGTGCGTACTTCAACTATTTGTCTTTTTAAAAGCCTCAACACAATTCAATTGAAGCAAATAGGAATGGCCAATGGAAGTAATATGTCTGTTGCTGCTGCTGGTTTTATTATTTGTGGGCATGAGATACACCATTGCAATATTATAACTGAGCGCTATTTATGATGAAATTCTTTAAGCTTTTAAAGGATACCTATTTAAGTTGGGACAAAAACGACCCCTGGGCAAAAAGTGCCGTAATTGCATACTACGCCCTTTTTTCATTGCCTTCTTTGCTGATAATAACGGTTCATTTTGCGGGTGTTTTCTTTGGCAGGGAAGCAGTAGAAGGCAGAATAACGGGTGAAATTAGCGGATTAATAGGACGAGGAAGTGCAGAATTAATTCAAGCAATGATTATAAATTCGGCGCTATCAGAAAGCTCACTCTTATTTATCATTTTTGGTATTGGAATTTTGATTTTTGGAGCTACTGGGGTCTTCTTCCAACTTCAAAAAGCATTGAACGATATTTGGAGCGTCCGCTCAAAAAAGAATACTTTAAAGGATACTTTAAAAAGAAGAGCGGTATCTTTTGGAATGGTGCTTATTATTGGTTTGCTAATGCTCATTTCGCTAGTATTGAGCACGGCCATCAATGCATTAAGCGATTTTATTGGGAATTATTATACCGAATTTTCTTCTCCTTTTGTACAATTCCTCAATTTCATTATTTCACAAATCATAATCACAGCTCTTTTCGCTGCTATTTTTACAATATTACCAGATGTGAAAATAAAGTGGAAAACGAATCTTATCGGCGCTTTTATGACCTCCTTGCTTTTTTTGGCGGGTAAATATCTAATTGGATTTTATTTTGCGAAATCAGACCCAGCATCCGTATATGGCGCTGCCGGGAGTGTAGTTTTGGTTTTGCTTTGGGTTTATTATACATGTCTCATTCTGTTTTTTGGGGCTGAATTTACCGTGAATTGGGCACTGCTCAGAGACATTAAAATTGAACCTACTAGCAATGCTACACTTTCATACGAGCTTGAAATGGAAAAACTTCGTGAATACAAACGCAAAGTGGAGGAAGATAAAAAAAAAGCTCAAAAACTAAATGATAATTGATTCTCTTATAGTTTCTTAACAAAGATTAATAAAACATTAGTATCAGAAAATTGATAAGCCCACCAATGCTTGTTATCTTAAATGTAAATTAATTGTTTAACTAAAAAGAAAAAATTATGAATAAGAGAATAGCAATTTTGGCAACAAACGGTTTTGAAGAATCTGAATTGAAATCACCTAAAGAGGCGATGGAAAAAGAAGGCTTTACCGTTGAGATTATTAGCGAAAAAGAAGGAACTATAAAAGCTTGGGCAGATGGAAACTGGAGCAATGAATACACGGTTGATAAAACTATAGAAAATGCAACAGCATCAGATTACAATGCATTGGTTCTTCCAGGAGGGGTTATAAATCCAGATAAATTGAGAAGAAACAATAATGCATTAAAATTTGTACAGCATTTCTTTGAACAAAAGAAACCGGTTGCTGCTATTTGCCACGGACCACAAATTTTAATTTCAGCAAATGTTGTTAAAGGAAGAAAAATGACTTCTTTTAGCTCAATTAAAGACGATTTAATAAACGCAGGAGCAAATTGGGTAGATGAAGAAGTTGTTGTTGATGAAGGTTTCGTTACAAGCAGAAATCCGAATGATTTGCCTGCCTTTAATTCAAAATTGATTGAAGAAATTAAAGAAGGTAAACATGAACTTCAGCACGCTTAATAGCTGAATAAATTCCAAAAAAAAGAGGCTTACATAAGCCTCTTTTTTTTATTAAAGTCGGAATTATTCTTCCTCCTCTAATTTCTTTTTATCCGGAATTTCACTTATTGGTTCATTGAAGTCTGCATCATCGTAATCATCTTCATCAAAATTTGCCATAGTTGTTTCCAATCGGGAACTTACTTTTACCAAATAAATAGTATCATCTGTTCGTACTTCAACTGCTTCCACAGTTTCGTTTTTGGCATTTTTAAAAGTGATAACATGGTCATCATCATACCCGTCGGGATATTTGTCAACTAATAGAGAAAGTATCTCGGGGGTTAACTTTCGGTAATCTACAATGATTCGCTTCATTTAATATTCAATCTTTTGGTTTGTGGTTATAAAACTATTCAAAAATTGATGACATAAAAATATTTTCAAGAAAATTTTTAGAAATTTTTATAGTACTCAAAAGCGCTGTATATCAGATCATTATTCACTTCGCAATTGTATTTGTGGCGACCAATGTCTTCCAAAAGCACAAACAATACTTTCCCGTTTCTGTTTTTTTTGTCGAATGCTAACAAATTTATAATCGAAGCAATATCGTTTTGAGTGAAATATTGTTTTGGAAAATATTTGAAAATGCTTCTTGTCACATCGTTCAATGTATCTTTTGGAAAGCTGAAAGTCTCCATTGAAATATAGGTGGCCAAAATTAATCCCGCTGCAATTGCTTCACCGTGAAGTAAGTTTTTTTTGTCAGAACTCTCAAGAAAATAGGATTCAATGGCATGGCCCAAAGTGTGACCATAGTTTAAGGTTTTTCGAAGATCTTTTTCCAGAGGATCTTTAGTTACAATCACTTTTTTTATTTCAATCGAATCCCAAATCAATTTTTCAAAATCTATTTTTTTTGAAATATCAGCATTTTTAATGCTTTCCCAATATTCTTTACTATGTATTAGTCCGTGTTTTAACATTTCGGCAAGACCAGAAATTATGTGTTCCTGTGGCAAAGTTTTTAAAAATTCTGTGTCTAGAATTACCATTTCTGGAAGATTAATAACGCCAATTTGGTTTTTTTTGTGGCCAAGATCAACACCGTTTTTACCGCCAACAGAAGCATCAACCATAGCGAGTAGGGAAGTGGGAATGTTTATAAATGAAATTCCCCGCATAAAAGTTGAAGCTACAAAGCCACCAAGATCGGTGACTACGCCGCCTCCCAAATTTATAATCAAACTATTTCTGTCTGCACCTTTTTCAGAAAGTGTTTCCCAAACTTTTAGACAAGTATCAATATTCTTATGGACTTCGCCTACGGGAATTATTATGGTTTCAGGAGTAGTTTCAAATTCGTGCTTTTTAAAAAGATATGATGAACAATAATGTTTCGTGTTTTCATCAGCGATTATGAAAATTTTTGAAAATTTTAAATTCAATATGCTTTCTGAAAATACTTTCCAAGCGATTTCATTTTTATAAACCACGCCTTTTTCTTTTAATGTTTTTTCCATGAATTAGTTGCTTTTTCCCATATATTAAGAGTTCAAATCTAACTATATTTACACACTTTATTTTTTTAAATTTTATGACATCAAATTCCCTTTTCGATAATACCAAAACGGCCTTTAAACTTAAAAGCAATTCTGAACTTGAAAGAGCCTATTTTCTTTTCAAAATGATTTCGAAGGAACCATTGGTGAAAATTGGAACGGCCGTAACAAAATTCGCCTTAAATATAAATCTTCCTGTGGAAGGGATAATACGTTTTACTGTATTTGATCATTTTTGTGGTGGCGTTAATGAAAGGGATTGCATGTCAACCGTTGATAAGCTTTTTGATGTGGGAGTTTCATCGGTTTTGGATTTTTCAGTTGAAGGAAAGGAAGAAGACGAACAATTTGATGCAACGGCAAATAAGGTAATTGAGCTAACGAAGTTTGCAAAAAATAAAGAAGCCATGCCCTTTTCAGTCTTTAAACCTACAGGTTTTGGGAGATTAAAAATTTTACAGAAAATAACTGAAAAACAACCATTGACAGAATCTGAGAAAGTTGAATGGAAAAGAATTGAAGATCGCTATGAAAAAGTTTCAAAAGAAGCACACGATAGTAATATTAGACTATTGATTGATGCTGAAGAATCTTGGATGCAAGATGCAGCCGATGAGCTTTGCGAAAGAATGATGGAAAAGTATAACACTGAACGTCCTATTGTTTTTAATACATTGCAATGCTACAGATGGGATCGTTTGGAGTATTTGAAAAATTTGCACCAGCACGCTAAAAATAAAGGTTACAAGCTAGGTTTTAAAATTGTTCGAGGGGCTTATATGGAAAAGGAAAATGAACGAGCAGTTGAAAAAGGCTATAAAACTCCAATCTGCGTAAGCAAAAAAGCTACCGATGACAATTTTAATGAAATAATGAAATACATAATGGATAACCTTATTGACATTGAGTTGTTCGTTGGTACCCATAACGAATCAAGCACGTATATTGCAATGGACTTAATGAATGAAAAAGGGATTTCAAAAAGCGATGACCGTGTTTGGTTTGGTCAACTTTTTGGGATGAGTGATCACATTACTTTCAATCTCGGCGCTGAAGGCTATAATGTTGCAAAGTACATCCCTTTTGGTCCTGTAAAAGATGTGATGCCTTATTTAATTAGGCGCGCAGAGGAAAATACTTCGGTTGCCGGTCAAACCAGCAGAGAACTTACTCTTTTGAATAAGGAGAGGACACGAAGGAAGTTATAATTTTTCAAAAAATTAGTCTTTATTGACTTTTGCTTCCATAACAGTGGCTGTTTTTTCACAGTTTTCAACTGTAATCTTTAAGTTTTTTTCAGAAATCATTCCTTCAATGACATAAATTTTGCAGGAATCAAGCTTGGTATTACTTTCAGAAAACAATACGTCGCCATCTTCCAATAAGGTTGAAACGGCGGCTGTATCCATTTGATTTTCATGCAGAACGCTCAATGTTTCTTCAGAAAAAGCACGTTGTTTTAATTTGATATTTTTAAGTGTTCTAGATTCTGGGCCATAGGCGCAAGATGTTTTTTTTCCGCTGAGAATAAAAAATAAAAGGGCTATTCCTATTAAAAATCCACCTGAAAAATAGACCAATCGGTATGTTAACTTCATTAATTTGTGATTAGGGGTTCTTTATTTTTTGGAATAAATTTTAAAAAATCAAAAGATTGATTTCGCTGTATGACATATTGAACCAATCTGCAACAGCTTTGTTTGTAAGAATTCCGCGGTAAAAATACAAACCATTTTTTAAACCATTATCAAAACGGATTGCATTTTCAAGTCCACCGCTTTCGGCTATTTCCAAAATATAGGGAGTAAAGATATTGCTTATTGAAATAGAAGCAGTTTTGGGATACCTTGCAGGAATGTTTGGAACTCCATAATGAATGACTTCGTGTTTTATATATGTTGGGTTATCGTGGCTTGTCATTTCCGTGGTTTCAAAGCAGCCACCCATATCCACACATACATCAATTATCACGGCTCCTTTTTTCATATTTCGCACCATTTCTTCTGTAACGATAATTGGCGCTCTGTTGTGTCCACGAACTGCGCCTATAGCAACGTCGCAACGGAGAAGTGCTTTCATCAAATTTTTTGGTTGCACGGTAGAAGTATATAAAATGCGGCCTACATTTGTTTGAATGGTCCTTAATTTAGTTATGGAGCTATCAAAAACCTTTACGTTGGCTCCCAGGCCAAGTGCAGAACGAACAGCAAACTCGCCAACTGTTCCTGCGCCAATCACTACAACTTCAATAGGAGGGACGCCGCTAATATTTCCGAAAAGAAGTCCGTTTCCTTTTTTTGCATTTACCATTAGCTCTGCTGCAATAAGTACGGATGCAGTACCGGCAATTTCGCTAAGTGCTTTAACGGCGGGATAGCTGTGGTCTTCATCTTTTATGAATTCAAATGCGAGAGCGGTAATTTTCTTTTTGGCGAGCGCGTCAAAATAGGATTTTTGACGTGTTTTTAATTGTAATGCTGAAATGAGGACTGTTTTTGGTTTAATCAATTCCAGTTCTTCAAGGGTAGGGGGCTCTACCTTCAAAACCATTGGGCAACCAAATACTTTTTTAGTATCGTTGGTCAACTGTGCACCTGCTTCAGAATAATCTTTGTCTGAAAAGCCGGCTTCATCTCCGGCACCATTTTCAATTAAAACCCTATGCCCGTTGTTAACAATAGCATTGACTGCATCTGGAGTGAGGCAGATCCTTTTTTCTTGAAAATATGCTTCTTTTGGAATTCCTATAAAAAGTTCTCCTTTTTGTCTTGATATTTCAAGAGTTTCTTCCTGCGGAAGTAATTGCGCTCTTGTGAATGGTGATTTTGGTTGTGGCATAGTTCAATCTTGCAGATTCAATTTACGTAATAATTTTCATTTTATTGTAAAAGAAAAATTATCGAAACAAATCTTTTATTTGTTCCCAGAAAGATCGTTTGTGCAAAAGTTCCTCTTCAAAAGATTTTAGGTCGTTCTGCCTCATTTGGCTGAAAAGTTTGGCGCGGATCAAATAGACAAATGGAACCAATACCATCATTATTGGAATTACATAAATAATTTCAACTTCATCAGCATTTAAATTTTGCTTTAAAATGTTGAACAATTGAAAAATATACATCGATAAGGGAACCAATATTATCCAATGCCACCAATGTTTACAGGTAAAGAACCATATAAGTAACAATATTACTGGAATAACTTTTCCTGTTAAGAACCAAGCGTAATGATACAGTGAAGGATATTTTGTGGTAAATGTAAAAAAAGAAGTTTCCCAAACTTGTGTGTCAATTGGGAAACTCTCATATGTGTAATATATAAAAGGGGAGCAAGCCATTATAAAAACAATGATGCCTCCCTGTATAAGGCTTTTTTTATCCGGCTGGCGGAACTTGAACCGTTCTAACGTCGATTTGTTGTGGGGTTTGTTCATCTTGGATTCCTTCTGGGGTACAAGAAGCAAAAAGTCCTGCGGCAAAAATAGCGGCTACGATAATCAATTTTAAGTTTTTCATAATAGTAAGTTTTTGTGAGGTTAATACAGGGACAAACTTACATTCAAAAAAATTAAATATAATAATTATGTTAATTGTATCTTTACAGGTTATAATGCAATTAAATACTTTGAAATACACTTATAATGATATTTTAAAGTTAATTTTTTAATTTAATTATAAACCCTGTGCTTTTATTTCATTTTGCTTGCAATGTTTAAAAGATTTACTTCTGCTTTTTTTTTGTTTTAATTAGTTTTGAGGTTTGTGTAATTCTATCTCTTTTTAGATTTCACATAAAAATAAGAAAATATTATCCTACATCCATAAAGGTAAAGACTTTTGTTAAGAAGGACGAATGTACGTATTTATTTTAATATTTTTGGGAGAATGACAAAATCAGAAAAGATCCTTAATTTGTTGCCAGAAGTTTTTTTGTGCCCCCAACTCCTCTTCAAAGCTTTTCAGATCCTTGCCAATTAACTTGTTTGAAAGCTTGGCTTTAATCAGGTAAACAAGTGGTACGATTACAAGCATTATCGGAAAGAGCCACCATATTTCAACCTCGTCAGTAATACGAACATCATCGTTTATGACACTGAACAATTGAAAGGCAAACATACCAATAGGAATAAGTATTACGTGGTACCACCAATGCTTACAAGTAATAAACCAAATAATTAAGAGTAGAAGTGGTACAAATTTACCCATCATAGTCCAAACAGATACATAAACTTCTTGGTACCAATTAGCCTGATAGGTAAACAAAAAAGTTTCCCACGTTTTATTTTGTGGGAAACTTTCATATGAATAAAAAATATAAGGTGATGCGGCTATTATAAGCGCTATTATACTACCCGTTACTAGGTACGATGATTTTGCTTTTTTCGATTTGTTGGGGTGATTGCTCATCTTGAATGCTTTCTGGGGTGCAAGAAGCAAATGTTCCTAGTGAAAAAATTGCTACGATTAAAAGATACTTTACAGTTTTCATAATATATAAGTTTTGTGAGGTTAATGGTTCAAACTTAATATGAAAAAAAAAAAGTATGTTAATTATTTTTGTTATATATTTATAGGTTTTTTTAGACAATAGATTCCTTGCTCTATAATTTTTGCGATTTGGGGCAAACTATTAAAAAGTACTAATAAATATGATATTTCTCGCTACAACTTTATTTCACTGACTTTAATTTTAAGGTTCTACTTCCGTTTTTATTTTTTGTAATGTATATATTGTCTGTTATTTTAGGCAAAAGTTTATCAATCTTTTCAGGCCATTCTATAAAAATATAATTCCCGCTATAAAGGTAATCTTCCACTCCAATATCATAAGCCTCTACAACATTTTCAATTCTGTAAAAATCAAAATGGTAAATTATGTTTTGTGGTGTATGATATTCGTTCACAATTGAAAATGAAGGACTACTTGATATTTCATCAACGCCAAGTTGTTTGACAATCTCTTTAATCAACGTAGTTTTTCCAACCCCCATATCACCATAGAAAAGTAATATTTTTGAGGCTGTTGAGGCTAAGATCTGTTCAGCAACTTTGGAAATTTCGATTTGGGTATAAGTAAGTTCCATAGTAAATGCGGAACGAATATAGAAAATTTATCAATTAAAACCGAAATTATCTATCAATTATCTAATTTTTAAGTATATATAAAAAATTTATTTTGGCGTTAAGACCGCAAAAGGAATAATCATTTCTTCTAAAGAGACACCTCCATGTTGATATGTATTACGATAATAACTTACATAGTGATTGTAATTGTTTGGATATGCAAAAAAGTAATCCCCTTTTGCAAAAATAAAGGAACTGCTCATATTTATTGTTGGCAAATTAATAGACTTAGGGTCCTTGGCTGCAAGCACTTCTTTATCCTCATAAGTCAAGCTTTTACCTGTTTTATACCTTAAATTTAAGCTAGTGTTTTTATCTCCAATAACCTTTGAAGGATTTTTCACATTGATGGTTCCGTGGTCCGTAGTTATTATTAATTTGAAACCTAAACGTGCCGCCTGTTGAATTACTTCCAGCAATGGGGAGTTTTTAAACCAACTTTGAGTCAATGAGCGATAGGATTTATCGTTGGAAGCCAATTCCTTAATTACCTCCATTTCGGTTTTAGAATGAGAAAGCATGTCCACAAAGTTATAGACCACAACGGTTAAATCTTCATCTTTATGACTTTTGAAGTTTTCGACAAGTTTTTTCCCCTGCTTTAAACTTGAAATTTTGTGATAACTCCAATTAAGGTTTAGTCCAAGTCGTTTCAGTTGTGCAGCAAGAAATTGTTCTTCTTTCATGTTTTTTCCACCTTCTTCGGTATCGTTCAACCATAAATCTGGATGTAATTTCTCCATCTCGCTAGGCATTAATCCAGAAAAAATTGCATTACGGGCATATTGAGTAGCAGTGGGCAAAATGCTGCAGAAAAGATCTTCGGATGTTTTTTTGTAAATATTTGCAACCGTTGGCTCGAAAGCTTTCCATTGATCAAACCTTAAATTGTCAACCACTACTAAAAGAGTAGGGATGCCAGTTTGCAATTGCGGCTGAATTTTTTCTTTAAAAAGAGTGTGCGACATGGTGGGAGCCTCACTTGGATCATTAAACCACTTAGGATAATTTTTATCGATGAATTTGCAAAACTGGCTGTTGGCTTCAGTTTTTTGTGACTCCAAAATTTCAAACATTCCAGAATCTTCAATATTTTCCAGCTCCAATTCCCAATAAATTAATTTCTGATAAAGATCTTTCCATTCTTCAAAACTGTTCACCATGGAAAGATCCATTGCGATCTTTCTGAATTCTTGCTGATAGTTTGAAGTGGTTTTTTCCGAAATCAATCTGCTGTGATCCAGATTTTTTTTCAAACTCAAAAGAATTTGATGCGGATTTACAGGTTTTATAAGATAATCGGCAATTTTAGAACCGATGGCTTCTTCCATTATATATTCCTCTTCACTTTTAGTAATCATCACCACCGGAATGGAAGCTTGATGTTCCTTGATCTCTGCAAGTGTCTCAAGTCCGGTTAGTCCGGGCATGTTTTCATCTAAAAAAACAATATCGAAAGTTTCCTTTTTTATTTCTTCCAAAGCCTCTGTACCGCTTTGTGCAGTAGTTACTTTATAGTTTTTATTTTCAAGAAATATAATGTGTGGTTTAAGCAAATCAATCTCGTCATCTACCCATAGTACTTTTATGTCGCTCATATATGTATATTTGTCTTTATACTCCGAAGTTTTAGCGTGGGAGTATTGTTAAATTCAATTTGTAAATAATTCTGCACAGTTGCGAAGAATTTTCTTCAAAAATAGTCTTGAATTATTCCAAAAAAATTTTGAAGCTATTAATTTAAAGTTAAAGTTTGAAAACCCTTCCCAAGCTTAAAATCATTAACGATCCAATCTATGGTTTTATTACTATACCCAGCAAATCGGTATTTGATTTGATGGAGCATAAATATTTCCAAAGACTCCGCCGTATTTCACAAATGGGCTTTTCGTATATCGTTTATCCCGGAGCTCACCACACGCGTTTTCATCATGCTTTGGGCGCTATGTTTTTAATGCAAAAAGCCGTACAAGTACTTCATTCAAAGGGAGTAAACATTTCTGAAAAGGAGGAGGAAGCATTATATATAGCCATTCTTTTGCATGATATTGGCCATGGCCCTTTTTCACATGCAATGGAAAATAGTATTGTTGAAAACATAAGTCACGAGCAAATTTCATTGCTTTTTATGGAAGCATTGAACCGAAAGTTTAACAAGGGATTAACGCTGGCCATTCAAATATTCAAAGATGAATACTCGCGTAAATTCCTGCATCAATTGGTTTCTGGTCAGTTGGATATGGACCGACTGGATTATTTGAAACGCGACAGTTTTTATACGGGCGTTCCCGAAGGAACGGTAAACGCGCAACGTTTGATAGCAATGCTAAACGTGAAAAATGATGCTTTGGTAGTTGAGGAAAAAGGAATTTATTCTGTTGAAAGTTTCATCATTTCCCGAAGGTTGATGTACTGGCAAGTATATCTGCATAAAACTGGGATTGTGGCAGAGCAGCTTTTAGTAAGGGTATTGAAGCGGGCAAAACAATTAACAGCAAAAGGAATAGATCTTCCTTCGAGTGAAGGATTACGCTTTTTTCTTAAAAATAATATCAATTTAAATGATTTTTCGGATGAAGTGCTTGATACTTTTTCAAAATTAGACGATTATGATATTATTTCAGCGATGAAAGTATGGGTGGGTAACGATGATTTTGTTTTGAAAAACCTTTCAAAAATGCTACTTAACAGAGATCTGCTAAAAGTGAAAGTAAAACCGGAGCCTTTTTCTACCCTAAAGTTAGAAGAGAAAAGAAGTGCTTTGATTGAAACTTTTAAAATTTCCGAAGAAGAGGCATCCTTTTTTGTTTTCACAGGCAAATTGGAAAACCAAGCTTATAGTATGGAAAAGGATACCATCAATTTATTGAAGAAAAACGGGAAGATTATTGACGTTGCAAAAGCTAGCGACCAACTGAATTTGGAGGCGCTTTCAAAATCTGTAGTCAAATACTATATGTGCTATCCAAAAAACAATAAGGATAGCTATCGAGGCTAAATCCTTTTTTTCTATTTTTGCAAGAATGAAAACTTTCGACCGACATCTAATTCATTTAAAAAACACTGTTTTGTGGGTGACCATAATTTGCAGTTCGGTTAATAAAACCCAACACGCCCGATGAAATTTACAGCAGCCCAAATAGCAGGAATTTTAAATGGTACGGTAGACGGCGATGAAGGAGTAGAAGTTTCGAAACTTGCAAAAATTGAAGAAGGTAGCAAAGGCAGTCTAACCTTTCTTGCCAACCCAAAATACACTCATTATATATATTCCACCCAAGCTTCAATTACAATCGTAAATAATGATTTTTCTGCATCGGGTGATTTGTCCACTACACTTATTCGAGTAGAAAATGCATATAAAGCCTTTTCACAATTGCTAGAATATTACAACCAAGTAAAAATGAATAAGACCGGAATTGAAAATCCAGTTTTCATTTCAGAAAGTGCCAAGTACGGTGAAAATTTGTATTTAGGCGCTTTTACATATATAGGAGAAAATGTAAAAATTGGTGATAATGTAAAAATTTATCCGAATGTATATTTAGGAGATAATGTAACGGTCGGAAATAATACTATTTTATTCACAGGCGCCAAAATCTATTCCGAAACGCTAATAGGTGAATCTTGCGTAATAAACAGTGGGGTTGTTATTGGTGCTGATGGTTTTGGGTTTACCCCAAATGAAAAAGGAGAATACAATAAAGTTCCACAAACTGGCAATGTAATTATTGAAGATAACGTTGATATTGGTCCAGGTACAACTATAGATCGTGCTACTTTGGGATCAACTGTAATCAAAAAAGGTGTAAAACTGGATAATCAAATTCAGATAGCACACAATGTTACCATCGGCGAAAATACTGTGATTGCTGCTCAAACGGGTATTGCTGGTTCTACCAAAATAGGAAAAAATTGTATTATTGGTGGCCAAGTAGGTATTGCTGGCCATATTGTTATTGGCAACAATGTAAAAATTCAGGCACAGAGTGGAATAGGAAGAAATGTGAAGGATGATGAAACCCTGCAAGGTTCACCGGCTTTGAATTATGGTGATTTTAATAAAAGTTATGTACATTTTAAAAACCTTCCCAAAATAATGGATAGGTTCAATATAGTTGAAAAAAAGCTCGATAATGAATGAAAGTGTTGTAAAACAGCGCACCATTGGTAAGGAGATTTCGCTTACTGGAGTCGGTTTGCATACAGGCAAAGAGGTAACAATAACCTTTAAGCCTGCACCCGAAAATCACGGATATACCTTTGTGAGAACCGATTTGGAGGGACATCCCGTAATTGAAGCAGATGCAAATTTTGTGGTTAATACCCAGCGGGGCACAAATTTGGAAAAATGCGGGGTTAAAATACAAACTTCGGAACACGTTCTTGCAGCATTGGTAGGACTTGAGGTTGATAACTGTATTATGGAACTGAACGCTTCCGAACCGCCTATTATGGATGGCTCCTCAAAGTTTTTTGTGGAAGCGGTGGAATTGGCTGGAGTAGTGGAGCAAGATGCTACACGGGAAGAATATGTTGTTAAAGAAGTTATTTCCTATTTGGATGAAGAAACCGGAAGCGAAATAATCGTGATGCCTGCTGATGAATACCAAGTAACCACAATGGTGGATTTTGGAACAAAGGTTTTGGGCACACAGAATGCTTCTCTAAAACATCTTTCAGATTTTAAAGATGAAATTGCCAACGCAAGAACCTTCAGTTTTCTTCACGAAATTGAAATGTTGCTTGAAAATGGACTAATAAAAGGAGGCGATCTAAACAATGCGATTGTTTACGTTGATAAAGAATTGTCCCCGAGCACAATGGACAAGCTCCGAACTGCTTTCGGAAAGGACTCAATCTCCGTTAAGCCTAACGGTATTTTAGACAATCTTACCCTTCACTATCCAAATGAAGCTGCAAGACATAAACTTCTGGATGTTGTGGGAGATTTGGCATTGGTAGGTACACGCATACGCGGAAAAGTTATTGCTAACAAACCGGGACATTTCGTAAACACTCAGTTTGCTAAAAAACTTTCAAAAATCATAAAGTTGGAAGCTCGAAACAACATTCCAAAATTTGATATCAGCAAACCACCTGTAAAAGACGTAAACCAGATTATGGCAATGCTTCCGCATAGACCGCCATTTTTATTGGTTGATAAAATTATGGAAATGAGCGACACACACGTTGTGGGCCTCAAAAATGTAACGATGAATGAACCCTTCTTTGTGGGTCACTTTCCCGGGGCACCGGTAATGCCAGGCGTTCTGATAGTTGAGGCAATGGCCCAGACAGGAGGAATTTTGGCACTAAGCACCGTTCCAGACCCAGAAAACTATCTCACGTTTTTTATGAAAATAAATAATGTGAAGTTTAAGCAACAGGTAAACCCAGGGGATACCTTAATTTTTGTATTGAAATTAATCTCTCCCATTCGCCGTGGAATAGTGCATATGCAAGGAAACGCTTATGCAAATGATAAATTGGTAACCGAGGCCGAATTGATGGCCCAAATGGTAAAAACAAAAAACTTATAGATGAACCTAGCATTTGTGAAAAAATGTCTTGAAATGAATATGATAATGCACGAACATTTCACCTATAAAAAACAATAAACAAGAGAAATGAATCAACCACTTGCATACGTCCACCCGGGCGCAAAAATAGCCAAAAACGTTGTAATTGAGCCATTTACAACCATACATAACAATGTTATAATTGGTGAAGGAACATGGATTGGAAGCAACGTAACCATTATGGAAGGTGCACGAATCGGTAAAAATTGTAATATTTTTCCGGGAGCAGTAATTTCTGCAATTCCGCAGGATTTGAAATTTAAGGATGAAGACACCACTGCTGAAATTGGAGACGGCACAACCATTCGTGAATACGTAACAATTAACCGCGGAACCACAGATCGCGGGAAAACCGTTGTAGGCAAAAATTGTTGGATTATGGCCTATTGCCACATTGCACACGACTGCATTGTGGGCGACAATTGTATTTTCAGCAATAACAGTACGCTGGCTGGACACGTAACCGTAGGCGATTACGTGATTTTGGCAGGAATGACTGCTGTTCATCAATTTTGTATGATTGGCAATCACGCCTTTGTTACCGGAGGTTCCTTAGTAAGAAAAGATGTTCCACCTTTTGTAAAAGCCGCTCGCGAGCCACTTAGTTATGTTGGTATTAACTCTATTGGTTTAAGAAGAAGAGGTTTTACGTCACAAAAAATTACCGAAGTACAGAATATTTACAGATTGCTATATCAAAAAAATTATAATACCACTCAAGCAACGGAAATCATTGAGGCTGAAATGGAAGCCACTCCAGAGAGAGATGAAATCCTTCAGTTTATCAAAAATTCCAAAAGAGGAATTATGAAAGGCTATTTCAATTCAAATTAAACCCTAAAATACAACCCAATTAATGGCAACATCATCAGATATTAGAAAAGGACTTTGTATCCGCTATAACAACGACATTTATAAAATTATTGAATTCCTTCACGTAAAACCTGGGAAGGGACCTGCATTTGTTCGTACTAAAATGAAAAGTGTTACCTCAGGAAAAGTTTTAGATAATACCTTTTCAGCAGGTCATAAAATAGATGATGTTAGAGTTGAAACCCACAAGTTTCAATATCTTTATAGTGAAGGCGAATTCTATCATTTTATGAATACGGAAGATTATTCGCAAATTCGTTTAATGAGAGAAATTTTAGATACTCCAGAACTGATGAAGGAAGGTGAAATAGTTACCGTGCTTATAAATACCGAAGACGGCGCCCCACTTTCTGTTGATATGCCTGCACACGTAGTTTTGGAAGTAACTTCAACTGAACCAGGGGTAAAAGGAAATACTGCTACAAATGCTACAAAACCAGCAATTGTTGAAACAGGCGCTGAAATAAACGTTCCACTTTTCATAAATGAAGGTGACAAAATCCGAATTGATACCGAAAAAGGCCATTATCAGGAGCGGATGAAGGAATAATTAAGTTTGCAGTAGGTGTTAAAATAAACTAAAAATAATAAATCTTGAAATTCCCAATTCCCCAGACCCTTGAAAATATTGCAGTCATAATTGGCTCTGACTATGTTGGAGAAGCAAATTTTCCAGTTTTTGGAATGAATGAAATTCATGTAGTACAACCCGGAGATATTGTTTTTGTGGACCATCCGAAATATTACGACAAGGCTTTGCAATCTCAGGCGACAGTAATTCTTATTAATAAAGAAGTTGACTGTCCTGTGGGAAAAGCATTGCTGATTTCCGAAGATCCGTTTCGCGATTTTAATAAATTGACGCATCATTTTATGCCTTTCCAAAGCGCCAATAGCGCCATTTCCGAATCTGCAGAAATAGGAGAGGGCACTGTAATCCAGCCCAATGTTTTTGTTGGAAATAACGTGAAAATAGGCCGCGATTGTCTAATCCATTCCAACGTTTGTATATACGACAATACGGTTATAGGTAACAATGTAACAATACACGCCGGAACGGTTTTGGGCGGAGATGCATTCTACTATAAAAACCGTCCCGAAAAATTCGATAAGCTTTTAAGCGGCGGAAACGTAGTGATTGAAGACAATGTGGACCTCGGTGCGCTTTGCACGATAGATAAAGGCGTTACAGCTTCAACCACCATTGGGGAAGGCTCAAAGCTGGATAACCAAGTTCAAGTGGGTCACGATACAATCATCGGGAAACGTTGTTTGATTGCTTCACAAGTTGGTATTGCAGGCTGTGTGTTGATTGAGGATTTTGTGGTAATTTGGGGTCAAGTGGGCATCACTAGCGGCATAACCATCGGAGAAAAAGCAGTTATTTCTGCACAAAGCGGAGTGAGTAAATCATTGCCAGGAAACAAGGCATATTTCGGAACTCCTGCGGATGATTTTAGAACTAAATACAAGGAATTAGCTTCCATAAAGCTCATTCCGGATATAATAAAAAAATTGGATGAATTATCATGAGTAAGAAGGCAAAAGAAATAGTAAGGGATTTTTATAGATCAGATATATTAAGAGATGAAACAGTTTTGGAACGCTTCTTCCATCCAGAATTGGTTCTTATTTGGAACAGCGCAAACGGTATGTCAATCATGCATTATGAAGATATTGTAAGCTTTTTTGGAGAAGTGAGAAGGTCTTATAACGACTTGAGGGTAGAAGTAAGCCATTTATTGGCAGATGGACCTCACGTTACTATTCGCTATAAATATTACATTCGCACTATGGAAAATCCTGATGAAGAATTGGGGATAGCACATTTCATTGCCATTTGGGAAATAAAAGACGATAAAATCTATAGAGGGTATCAGATTAGTCAACCAGTAACAGATAAAGATGATACCAATGAAAGTTACCACAGAGTTAAGGTTTAATATCTTTTAAACCCGTCAACAAAAGCCGTATCTTTGTGGCAATTCTTAAAAAACAATCCAAAGTTTTTATTTGAACAATTCAATAAAATAATAAATAGAAAATACTTAAAAATGAGCGTTTTAGTAAATAAAAATTCAAAAATAATAGTTCAAGGTTTCACAGGTAGTGAAGGTACTTTTCACGCCGAACAAATGATTGAGTATGGAACCAATGTAGTAGGAGGGGTAACCCCAGGAAAAGGTGGCCAAAAACATTTGGACAGGCCTGTTTTCAATACCGTTTCAGAAGCAGTTGAAAAAACTGGTGCAGATACAACTATTATTTTTGTTCCGCCTGCATTTGCTGCAGATGCCATTATGGAGGCCGCAGACGCAGGTATTAAGGTGATTATAACTATTACCGAAGGAATCCCAGTTAAAGATATGATTACTGCTTCAGATTATATAAAAGATAGGGATTGCCGTCTTATCGGCCCTAACTGTCCAGGTGTTATTACTCCCGGCGAAGCAAAAGTAGGTATCATGCCAGGTTTTGTTTTCAAAAAAGGAACAGTGGGTATTGTTTCAAAATCTGGAACGCTTACCTATGAAGCTGCTGATCAAGTTGTGAAACAAGGTCTTGGAATCACTACCGCAATTGGAATTGGTGGAGATCCAATCATTGGAACTACAACAAAACAAGCACTAGAGATGCTTATTATGGACCCTGAAAGCGAAGCTGTTGTAATGATCGGCGAGATTGGAGGTCAATTGGAAATAGATGCTGCCAACTGGTATAAGAATAGCGGTATTAAAAAACCGGTAATCGGTTTCATCGCTGGAGAAACTGCACCTGCAGGACGTACAATGGGTCATGCAGGAGCAATCGTTGGTGGAAGTGATGACACCGCGCAGGCAAAGAAAAAAGTAATGCGCGAATGTGGCATTCACGTTGTGGAATCCCCTGCGGAAATTGGAAAGAAAGTAAAGGAAGTATTAGGCTAATACTATAAAATATTTAAAAAAAACTCTGTGAAATTCACAGGGTTTTTTTTATGGAGAACCCGCAACCTTTTGTTATATTTGAATCCCCGCTTTTTGCGGTTTTTTAATTAATAAATGTCTGGTCGAGTACAGTTGAGACCTTTTTAGTTTAAATCGAAATATTTTTTTATATGAAATTACTGGAAGGAAAAACAGCAATTATCACTGGCGGTAGCCGCGGAATTGGAAAAGGAATCGTTGAAACATTCGCTCAACACGGCGCCAATGTAGCTTTCACATATAGTTCTTCAGCGGAAGCAGCAAATGCTTTGGCAGATGAAGTTTCAAAAACTGGCGTGAAAGCAAAAGCCTATAAAAGTGATGCAGCTTCTTATGACGAATCACAAAAACTGGCAGAAGAGGTTTTAAAAGATTTCGGAAGTATCGATATTCTCGTGAACAACGCTGGAATAACTAAAGACAACCTCTTGATGCGTATTTCCGAAGAAGATTTTGATAAAGTAATTGAAGTAAACCTAAAGTCGGTTTTCAACATGACCAAAGCCGTGCAGCGCGCAATGTTGAAACAACGCAAAGGTTCAATTATAAATATGAGTTCTGTTGTTGGTGTAAAAGGAAACGCTGGTCAAACCAATTACGCAGCTTCAAAAGCTGGTATAATAGGTTTTACTAAATCTGTTGCGTTGGAATTAGGTTCACGCGATATACGTTGCAACGCCATCGCCCCAGGCTTTATAGAAACTGAAATGACAGGAAAACTGGACGAAACCACAGTTCAAAGCTGGCGTGATGCTATCCCATTAAAACGCGGCGGCTCTCCCGAAGATATTGCAAATGCCTGTATTTTCTTCGCGAGCGACCTTTCTGCCTACGTTACCGGCCAGGTGCTGAATGTAGATGGAGGAATGCTTACATAAAAAGTGTTCAGTGGCAGTACACAGAAACCTGAAACTTTAAATTAGAAACTACTTCAGTGACCACAGAAACCATACTTTATATAATCATCGCCGGAATAATATCTATTGCTCTAGCGGTTTTTATGTATGGCTATAAGTCAAAGCAAAAAGGCTCATTACGGTGGATTTTTGGAATACTTCGTTTCATCACGCTTTTTTCAATTCTACTTTTGATTATTAATCCAAAATTTAAAACCGAAACCTATACCATTGAAAAACCGAAACTTCCTGTTCTTATTGATAATTCAGTATCAGTAGGTGAGTTGAACCAAAAAGAAAATGTTTACGCATTACTTAAAAAATTAAAAGATAATGGCGAACTCAATGATAAATTTGACCTTTCTTATTATTCCTTCGGAAATGATTTCCGCGAAAACGATTCGCTATCTTTTGATAAAAAAAACACCAACATTTCCAAGGCACTTTCTTCTGTCAACGAGCTTTTCAAAAACCAAACTGCGCCAACAATCATTATTACTGATGGAAACCAAACCCTGGGTAATGATTACGAATTTTCTTCAGCAACCTTTAAAAATCAAATCTACCCTGTAATCTTGGGCGATTCCATAAAATACACCGACCTAAAAATTGAACAACTAAACACCAATCGTTACGTTTTTTTAAAAAACCAGTTTCCTGTTGAAATCATCCTCAGTTACAGCGGCACAAATCCTGTAAATTCTGAGTTTGTTGTATCTCAAGGTGCAGCAACTGTGTATCGTTCAAATGTTTCTTTCAGTGAAAATGAAACCTCAAAAACATTAAATTTCACACTTCCTGCAAACTCCGTAGGACTCCAAAAATATACTGCTCAAATTCTTCCGCTTGCGGATGAAAAGAACAAAACAAACAATTACAAACAGTTTGCCGTTGAAGTGATAGACCAGGCCACGAACGTCTTGGTTGTCAGTAAAATTACCCACCCAGATTTGGGCGCGCTAAAAAAAGCGATAACTACAAGTGAGCGACGCACCGTTACTTTTAAAAAACCTACCGAAGCGGTAAGTATTCTCAATGATTATCAACTAGTAATCCTTTATCAACCAGATCGAAGTTTTGCCTCGGTTTTTTCGGAAATTGAAAAGAGCAACAAAAATACTTGGGTAATCTCGGGCTTGCAAACGGATTGGTATTTTCTGAACAGCGCCCAAAACAATTTCAATAAGGAAGCCTCCAACCAAAGTGATGATGTACAGGCTTTGCTCAATACTAATTACGGCACCTTTGCAGTAGAGAACATCGGATTTGAAAATTTCCCGCCTTTGCATATAGAGTTTGGAGCATTGACAATTAGCGTTCCCAATGAAGTAATGTTAGAACAGACTGTAAGCGGAATTGCGAATGGAAACTCTTTGTTTGCCACTATGGAAATAAATGGCAAGCGCGATGCAATCTGGGATGGTGAAGGTTTTTGGCGTTGGCGAGCACGTAGTTTTTTGGAAACCGAAAGCTTCCAGAGTTTTGATGATTTTATAGGGAATCTTGTTCAATACCTTGCATCGAACAAACGCCGAAGTAGGCTGGAAGTATCTTCGGAAACTTTTTATTACAACAATATTCCAATAAAAATTTCAGCTCAGTATTTCGACAAAAATTATGTTTTTGATAATCGCGCTTCACTGAACATCACCGTTAAAAATAAAGAGACCGAAAAGGAAACAGTTTTTCCGATGCTTTTGCGTAACAATTATTACGAAGTAGATTTGAATAGCCTTCAGGCCGGGGAGTATAACTATACAGTTTCGGTAACCAACGAGGCAGTTGCCAGTAGCGGAAGCTTTACCATTTTAGATTTTAATGTTGAACAACAATTCTTAAATGCAGATGTTGCTAAGCTACGCCGTGTTGCTCAAAATACAAGCGGAAAAGCTTATTTTACAACACAATCTGATTCTTTAATTCAATCATTGCTTGAAAATACTAACTACCAAAACATTGAAAAAAGCGAGCAAAAAGTAGTACCTTTGATAGATTGGAAATATCTTCTCGCACTTATCGTTCTTGCCCTCGCTGCAGAATGGTTTATCAGAAAATATAACGGACTTATCTAAAATATAAACCCATAAAAAAATATAGAATGGAAAAATTACCTAAACTCACAATACCCGTAATCATAGGGGTTATTTTACTTATTATCTTAGTAGCAAAATCTTCTATAACTATTAATTCTGGTCACGCCGGTGTGCTTTACGAAACTTTTCACAATGGTGTGGTTACTGATGAACCACCTTTAGGTGAAGGTTTTCACATAATAGCTCCTTGGAATAAAGTTTTTGTTTACGAAATACGCCAACAGGAACTTAGCGAAAAAATGCAGGTGCTTTCTTCCAACGGACTTGAAATTAAGCTAGATGCTTCTGCTTGGTACCAACCAATACGCGAGGATGTAGCAAAGCTTCATCAAGAAAAAGGTGAAGATTACCTACAGCGTGTGATTCAGCCAGCTATACGAAGTGCTGCAAGAAGCGTGGTGGGGCGTTACACTCCAGAACAATTATATTCTACAAAGCGTGATGCCATACAAGAAGAAATTTTTGAAGAAACAAAGAAAATTTTGGACGAACAACATATACAATTAAACCAGATTTTGGTTCGTGATGTAACGCTGCCTGCAACGATAAAAGATGCAATTGAACGCAAGCTAAAACAAGAGCAGGAATCATTGGAATATGAATTTAGACTGGTAACGGCAGATAAAGAAGCCCAAAAAGTTCGAATTGAAGCCCAAGGAAAAGCAGATGCCAACAAGATATTAAGTGCTTCCTTAACAGACAAAATCCTTCAGGACAAAGGTATCGACGCAACTTTAGAACTTGCTAAATCACCAAACGCTAAGGTAGTGGTAGTAGGTTCAGGCGATAGTGGATTGCCATTGATTTTAGGGAATAACTAGAATAGCGGTTTAACTTAAAATAAAAAAAGCTCTGAGATAATTTTCAGAGCTTTTTTAGCAAAACCAATACAAAGAAACAAACAAGATTATCTTGTCACTGTGCCTGTTGGTAAGGAACCAAGGTTTTGGTTAAAGTTGTATGAGGTTGGTGCAGTATCGGTACCTGCCATTGCAACCAAGGGTTTTAATAGAAAGGGTGCTGGACTGTTATCTGGAAACGGCTCAACGCTAATCACAACCTTTCTACCGCGAATATCTAAGGGAAATGTTTCTCCCGCAGGTGCATTGTTAAAAAAATCTTCACCTGGAATCGGTGGTCCCAATTGTTCTGTACCGCTAAAGCTACCACTAGTACCTGTATTCATGTCTTGCATATCAAAATCACTAAATTTTCCGGTAGTCAAGGGTCCTGTGTCACCTACAACCCATCCTTCATAAACCCAGCCATCAGGTAATGTTGGCAATGTAAAGTTAGGAGATGGCGGCATTCCTGGCAACCCAAACCAAATACCATTTTCATCATTTCCGTTATTGGCAGAACCTTGCGGCTCATCCGTTGGGCTACGGAGAAAAAAAGATCCGGCAGCATTACTAAAGTCCCCAATTGCTGGAGCTACCGACGTAGATACAGCTGCACTATTACCACTAAAGTCACCAGCGATCAATTTCTGGGCAGAAGGCGCAGGGTCGTTGTCTGGATTTGGTTCAACGGTAAGGATGAATTTTGTAGCCGAATTAAGTGTTTCTATAGGTACTGAAAAAGAAGTCTTTGATAGGGTACCATTAACATCAACTGAAAAAGTTCCTGTTGAGACTGGTGAACCATTAACAAGCAACCATCCTTCATACCTACTACCTGTTCCCAAGTCTTCTAAATTTGAAATGTTTAGAGTGAGATTTCCATTTTGCGGAGAATTGTCATCATCCTTGCTACATCCCACCATAAATAAAATAGGAATGGCTAGTATGCCAATAATAATTTTTTTAATAGTTTTCATAGTTTATTGTTTTTGTTAGTAATGATTTTTTATCACTACAAAACAAAACAAACAGTATTGCAATAGTCTCACAAAAAAATAACATTTCTGTGATACTTTTTTTAAGTACTAGTGAAAGACGTAAAAAGCAAGACCGAAATCAAGTGGAATTTATTGCAACAAAATTTCTAAACTTCAAAAAATTTAGAATGTGATAGTTTTGTGATACTAAATGCTTCATTTCGTGTTAAGTAAAAAATTCTGTAATTTTAAATTACCAAAAAAAAGCTATGAAAATGAAAAAAGTTGTGATCATAGAAGATGATAAAGAGCTGATTGATTTAATTGAAATTCATCTCCGCGACATTGATTGTGAGGTGCTAAAAGCATATAATGGTAAAGAAGGACTTGATTTAGCGCTTTCGGAAAAACCAGATCTTGTAATTCTTGACATTTCTATGCCCATTATGGACGGCTTTGAAGTTTGTAGACAAATTAGAGCAAAACAAAGCACACCAGTAATTATGCTTACCGCCAAAACCGAAGAGATAGACCGGGTTTTGGGCTTGGAAATTGGTGCAGATGATTATATATCAAAACCTTTCAGTGTACGCGAATTTATAGCTCGTGTAAAAGCTGTTTTTAGACGAGCCGAGATGGATCGAAAATCGATAACAGCTGAGACACTAAACGAATTGAAATTTGAAGGACTCACCATTAATATAGATAAGCGCAAAGTGATTCAAGAAAATGAAAGGATTGAGCTATCTCCAAAAGAATTTGAATTACTGGCACTTATGGCTGCTAGTCCAGGTAAAAGCTTCAGTAGATCACAATTGTTAAGCCTTATCTGGGGCTACGACTTTGAAGGATATGAACACACTGTGAACTCTCACATAAACAGACTTAGAGCAAAAATAGAACCGGAAATGGCCAAACCAATATACATTATAACCACTTGGGGTGTTGGCTATAAGTTTAACGAAGATATCCAAAAATTACCATGAAAAACGAGACTATTTCAAACAAACTTATTACTAAACTAAGTATTTCCTTTTTTTTGATAATTGTAATGATGGGGGTAACCTACGTTTTGCTTTCCGTTTATTTCAGTAACAAATTCCAGCAGGAAACCACACAAAAACTGAATGCCAATGTCGCGGAGCATTTAATAGATGAAAAATTTAAGGACGCTTCCCCTTTTTTAGAAGATGGCACTGTGAACGCTCCACTTTTCGGAGACATTATGCATGATATGATGGCGGTGAACAGAGGGATTGAAGTGTATTTACTGAATCAGAAGGGAGAAATTTTATACTCAGTGGTGCTCGATCATTCCAATCCAAATGAACCAGCAAAAAAGGTCGACCTAAAGCCAATTGAACAATTTGTAACAAGCGATGAAAAAATTCATATTTTGGGAGATGATCCTAGAAACCCCGGAGAAAAAAAGATTTTTTCTGCAGCACATTATGAAAAGGATGGCCACCAAGGCTATGTATATATTGTTTTAGCAGGAGAAGCTTATCAAAATGTGTACAATTTACTGTGGTCTAGTTATTTTTTCAAACTAGGAACTGGAGCAATACTGCTAACCATGCTTTTTGCAATACTTGTTGGGCTTTTGAGCGTTTGGTTTCTTACAAAGAACTTAAGATCCGTTATTTATTATGTAAAGCGCTTTAGGGATGGAGATACTGAAAGCCGAATTCCAAATGCAGATAAGTCTGATCTTGCTACCTTAGCAATGACCTTTAATGATATGGCCGATACTATTTCTCAAAATATGGAGGAAATCAAATATGTTGATGTATTAAGGCGGGAGTTAATTGCAAATGTATCTCACGATCTTCGGACACCTTTGGCAATAATGCATGGATATATTGAAACACTTCAAATAAAAAAAGATACCTTAAGTGAAGCTGAACAAACACAATATGTTGCCATTATCGAAAGAAATATAAAACAACTTACCAAATTGGTGTCGCAACTTTTTGAATATTCTAAACTGGAAACCAAACAAACCAAACCGCAAAAGGAACCCTTTCCCATAACAGACCTTATCTATGATATTCATTCCAACTATCAAGGTTTGGCGATAGAAAAAAACATCCAACTAAAAGTGACTGTAATCGAGGAAACACCACTAGTTTTTGCAGATATTGGTATGGTGGAGCGCGCTGTTCAGAATTTAATGGACAATGCCATTAAATTTACTCCTAATAATGGATTCATTGAAATGATTGTAGCCCATGATTCAAAAGATGTATTTGTAAAAATTAAGGACTCAGGTCCAGGAATAGCAAAAGAAGATCAAGAATTTATTTTCGAACGTTTCCGACAGAATGAAAGTTCACAAAAGAAAAAGGGTATCGGTATAGGTCTAGCCATTGTGAAAAGGATAATGGAACTTCACGGTACTAACATAACAATAACAAGTATGCCCAATGAAGGTAGTGTTTTTGAGTTTTATTTGCCAGTTTATTCAATACCGTAAAAAACACCCTATTTTTTCTTCCAAAGTTTAAAAATAAAAAATGCCGAAACTACAGCAATAGCAATGAGTATAGAAGCTCCCATCACGTTTCCATAGATCACATAACCAGTAGCAAAAAGCGAAGTATAAACAAAAACAATCCCCAAAAGCATCGACGCAAAGTCAATCGTAAACACATCGTGGCTTTCCTTTAAAGAAATATCTGCTTTAGCCGCAACACCCTTAAAGTTTTTCCAACCGTTACCGTAGGGTGTAATGGCATTGTAGAAATTAGCGAGCGTCTTAGTGTCGGTAGGGCGAGTGACTAGTGTCACCAATATCCAGCTAACTGTAGTTATTGCAACTCCAATCACTAATTTTTCATAAGGTTCAAGTCCCATTTCTACAAAATTGAAAACAATCGCCACAATAAACGAAACTGCCATTCCAGTAATCTCGCTATATGCATTCACGCGCCACCAAAACCATCTCAATATAAAAATCAAACCTGTTCCGGCACCAATTTGAAGTAGAATCGCAAAAGTTTCCAAAGCACTGCTTAAAACCAACGCCAGCAAAGCCGAAAAAGCCATCAACAAAATCGTAGAAAGCTGCCCCACACGAACAAGTTCTTTTTCTGAAGCCTCAGGTTTCATAAAGCGTTTATAAAAATCCAAAGAAATATAGGAAGATCCCCAGTTTAAGTGCGTGGAAATAGTACTCATAAAGGCTGCAATCAATGAAGCAACAACCAACCCCAATAAACCAGCGGGCAACTTAGTAAGCATAGCAGAATACCCTAAATCGTGCCCCAACACTGCATTCGGAAACTGTGCCTGAATATCAGAGAGCTGAGGATAGACCACTAACGAGGCAAAAGCAATCAATATCCACGGCCAAGGGCGCAGTGCATAATGCATAATATTAAAAAGTAGGGTAGCGCCAATTGCATTCTTTTCATCCTTGGCGGAAAGCATCCGTTGAGCAATATAGCCTCCACCGCCAGGTTCAGCTCCCGGGTACCAAACACTCCACCATTGCACGGCAATAGGGATAATAAGAAGTACTAACAAGGTATTTGTATCACCAAAATCCGGAAGAAAACTTAACTTATCTGAAACATTTTCATTCGCAAGGAGGTTCTGTAATCCACCTACTTCTGGCAAGTTCACTATATAATAAGCTGCCCAAACAGAGCCAATCATCGCAACAATAAATTGAAGAAAATCTGTAAAAATAACCCCGCGCAAACCTCCAATTGAACTGTAAATAACCGTAACAATAGAAGCATATAAAACACATTCCCAAGGCGCAAGATCAAAAAGCACCCCTCCAATCTTAATAGCCGCCAAACACACAGAGGCCATAATCATCACATTAAAGAAAACACCAAGATAAATTGCCCTAAACCCACGAAGAAAAGCTGCGGGCTTTCCGCTATAGCGCATCTCATAAAATTGAAGATCAGTAAGCACTTTACTTCTTCGCCACAACTTTGCATAAACAAAAACCGTCAACATCCCAGTAATCAAAAAAGTCCACCAAACCCAGTTTCCCGAAACACCGTTCTGCCGAACAATATCCGTAACCAAGTTTGGGGTATCTGCGGAAAAAGTTGTGGCAACCATAGATATTCCCAGCAACCACCACGGCATATTTCTTCCAGATAGGAAGAACTCCTGTGTGTTCTTACCAGACTTTTTGGCTACAACAATCCCAATAATTAAGAAAATAACAAAAAACGAAATGATTAAAATCCAGTCAAGCGTAGCTAAATGCATAAGAAGTATAGGTTTTTCAGCGGTTCACAATTGCTCCGGTTAAAGTAAATAAATAGAATCAAAAATTAATAAATCGTTAAATTTAATATTCACAGTTTTTTAAACAATCTTTTTGTTTAAATTTGCTCACACAATTATGAACAGAACAATTTTACATATTCATCATATTAAATTCTTTGCTCACGCGAGGTGATATGGTTATTGTGTAAATCCAACAATATTCAAAACCCGTTTGAGCGATCAAACGGGTTTTTTTATTCCTATAACTTAACTAAATAGTCTTTCAAAAAATGAAAAAGTTAAAAATCGCTGTACAAAAATCAGGACGTCTGCACGAAGAATCCCTCGCTCTTTTAAAGGATTGTGGGATTTATATCGATAACGGCCGCGACCAGTTAAAAGCTCCTGCCACAAATTTCCCCTTAGAAATTTATTATCTCCGCAACGGTGACATTCCACAGTATTTAAAGGATGGAGTAATAGACTGTGCCATTATAGGGGAGAACCTTTTAGTCGAAAAAGGTCAAGGAATTGCCATCGCGGGTCGTTTGGGCTTTTCTAAATGCAGGGTTTCGCTAGCGGTTTCAAAAATCTTTGAATATGATTCTATTAAAGATCTAAGCGGAAAACGTATTGCCACCAGTTATCCTGAAATAACCCGAAATTATTTAAAAGAAAAAGGAATTGACGCAGAGCTTCACATTATTAACGGAAGTGTAGAAATTGCACCAAATATAGGATTAGCTGATGCAATTTGCGACATCGTTAGCAGCGGCAGTACCCTTTTCAAGAATAACCTGAAAGAAGTTGAAGTTATCCTTAAGAGCGAAGCGGTTTTAGCCGTGTCTCCCAATATTTCAAAAAAAAGAAATAAAATTCTAAGCAAACTGCTTTTCAGAATTGAATCTGTGTTGCAAGGCAGGGATTTCCGATATGTCCTTTTAAATGCCCCCAATGATAAAGTTGATGATATCATCAAAATCCTTCCGGGGGTCAAGAGTCCTACTTTACTTCCCTTAGTAGAAGAGGGTTGGAGTAGCATCCATTCCGTTGTAAATAAAGACACCTTCTGGGAAGTCATTGAAGAACTTAAGGAAGCTGGAGCCGAAGGAATTTTAGTATGCCCAATTGAAAAAATGATACTCTGAAATACGAAAGATGAACGGCGAAGTAGGAATCTGCAGAGCCAAACTTTACACTTTAAGCTTAGAGCCTTATACTTTATAAAATGAACAAACTATACAATCCAAAACCAGAAATATTGAGTAATCTTTTAAAGAGACCCACCCAGTCCATTGCCGATGTGGAAGCAACCGTAAACGAAATATTTTCTGAGGTTAAAACAAAAGGTGATGAAGCTGTAAAGAAATATACCCAACTCTTCGATGGAATTTCAATTGATCAGCTTTTGGTTTCAAATATAGAAATAGCTGCTGCTGAAAAGGAAGTTTTCAGTGAATTAAAAGATGCTATTAATCTCGCAAAAACAAATATTGAAAAATTTCACAACGCACAAAAAACAGAAAGAATTACCGTTGAGACCACCGAGGGAGTGATTTGTTGGCAAGAAAAACGACCAATCCAAAAAGTTGGTCTCTATATTCCGGGTGGCTCGGCACCATTGTTTTCAACAGTTTTGATGTTGGCAATTCCAGCAAACATTGCGGGTTGCAAGGAAATAATTCTTTGCACACCACCTGATAAAAACGGTAAAATTAATCCCTCTATTTTATTCGCCGCCAAGTTGTGCAGTGTTACACAAATCTTTAAAATTGGGGGAATACAAGCTATTGCAGCCATGACTTTTGGTACAGAAACGGTTCCTTCGGTATATAAAATATTTGGTCCAGGAAATCAGTTTGTGACGGTCGCAAAACAGATTGCAACAAAACACGGAGTGGCTATAGATATGCCTGCGGGGCCTTCGGAATTATTGGTTTTTGCAGACGACACTGCCAATGCTTCTTTTGTGGCTTCCGATCTTTTGTCGCAAGCGGAACACGGTGCAGACAGCCAAGTAATTTTAGTAACGACTTCGGAAAAGCTATTGAATTCCGTGGAAAAGGAGATTGAAAAACAGCTTCAAGTGTTGCCACGTAAATCAACGGCTAAAGAAGCCATTGGTAACTCAAAGTTGATTTTGCTAGAAACTATTTCCGAAGCCATCGATTTAATAAATGAGTATGGCCCCGAGCACTTTATAATCGTTTCAAAAGAAGAAGACTTTTTTATTGAAAACATTCAAAATGCAGGTTCTGTATTTATAGGAAATTACACTCCCGAAAGCGCTGGCGATTATGCTTCGGGCACCAATCACACTCTGCCAACCAACGGTTATGCGAAGCAATATAGCGGGGTAAATCTAGACAGTTTTATGAAAAGTATGACATTTCAGAAAATCTCCGAAAAGGGAATCCAAAACATTGGCAAAGCAATAGAAATAATGGCGGAAGCCGAAGGTTTGCAGGCGCACAAAAATGCTGTGACTTTGCGATTAAAAAGCTTAGAGTAAATGTGCGGTCGAGCGCCGGGCCTATCTCGAGCATAATCGAGAGGTCGAGACCTTAATAATGATATATGATAAAGAAATTTAATATACAGTCCCTAATTCGCCCAAATGTGGCCAAGATGAAGCCTTATAGTTCTGCTCGCGATGAATTCAAGGATTTTGATAGTGAAATGATTTTTCTGGACGCAAACGAAAATCCTTATAAAACCAACGTAAACCGTTATCCCGATCCACAGCAACGAAAACTGAAAAGGATTCTCTCAAAACAAAAAAACATTCCAGTTGACCAAATTCTATTAGGCAATGGAAGTGATGAAGTACTCGACTTAATATTCCGAGCATTTTGCGAACCTTCCAAAGACAATATAATCACCTTGCCGCCAACCTATGGCATGTATAGCGTTCTGGCAAATTTGAACAATATTGAAAATAGGGAAGTGCTGCTCGATTACGATTTTCAGCCTGATTTAGACGAAATTTCAAGAACTGCAGATACACGAACCAAGCTTTTATTCATCTGTTCCCCCAACAATCCAACAGGGAATTTAATAGCTTCAAAATGTATTTTAAGACTACTAAAAAGCTTTAATGGTTTGGTAGTGATTGACGAAGCATACATTGACTTCGCGTCACATGAAAGTTGGGTTGCAAAACTGGACGAATTCCCAAATTTAATTATTACACAAACGCTATCAAAAGCATATGGAATGGCTGGAATTCGCTTGGGGATTTGTTATGCTTCCATGGAAATAATTTCAGTTTTAAACAAAATAAAACCTCCGTATAACATTAATAAACTAACGCAGCAATGCGCAATTGAACAACTTCAGAATACAACAAAGATTAAAAGTGACATTAGCTCTTTAAAAGAGATTAAAGATAGTTTACTTAAAGTTTTAGTTAAAGTATATTTTATAGAAAAAGTTTATCCAACCGATGCTAATTTTATACTTCTAAAGGTTGACAACGCTGAAAAACGCTACACACAATTATTGGAAAATGGCATCGTAGTGCGAAACAGAAGTTCGCAACCGCTTTGTGAGAATACACTTCGAATAACGATTGGCACAACTTCAGAAAACAAAAAACTAATCACCATTTTAAAAACATTGAAATAATGAAGAAACGTGTATTGTTTATAGACCGGGACGGTACCATTATAAAAGAAACCCTAGATGAACAAATAGATGCTTTTGATAAAATGATTTTTTACCCGAAAGTATTTACCTATCTGGGCAAGATCGCAAAGGAACTGGATTTTGAATTGGTGATGATTACCAACCAAGACGGTTTGGGAACCTATGCATTTCCAGAGGAAACCTTTTGGCCCGTGCATAATTTCATTATGAAATCCTTTGAAAATGAAGGAATACAATTTAGCGAAGTATTAATAGACCGCACCTTTCCAAACGAAAATGCTGAAACGCGTAAACCTGGTATTGGCTTATTGAAAAAATATTTTTCTGAAAAATATGATCTTCAAAATTCATTTGTGATAGGGGATAGGCTAACCGATATGGAACTTGCCAAAAATCTTGGATCCAAAGGAATTTTCATCAACGACAATACCAATTTGGGCACTGGCGAAATTTCATTGAAAGTTGAAGAGCTTCAAACATACATCGCTTTGGAGACCAATGATTGGCAGCATATTTATGAATTTTTAAAACTGAATAAACGCCTTTCTGAAAGTGTTCGTAAAACAAACGAAACCGATATTTCAATAAAGTTAAACCTTGACGGGACTGGGAAAAGCAATATTAATAGTGGCATTGCATTCTTTGACCACATGCTGGACCAATTGGCACGACACGGTCAAATGGACCTAGAGATTACCGTAAAAGGCGATTTAGAAGTAGATGAGCACCACACCATCGAGGATACTGCGATTGCTCTTGGTGAAGTTTTCCACAAGGCTCTGGGAGATAAATTGGGAATGGAGCGCTACGGATTCTGTTTGCCCATGGACGACTGTTTGGCGCAAGTTGTGATTGATTTCGGCGGACGAAATTGGTTGGTTTGGGATGCAGATTTTAAACGCGAAATGATTGGCCAAATGCCTACTGAAATGTTTTACCATTTCTTTAAAAGTTTTACCGATGGCGCAAAGGCAAACCTTAACATTAAAGCGGAAGGAACCAACGAACACCACAAGATTGAGGCAATATTCAAGGCTTTTGCAAAAGCAATAAAAATGGCAGTAAAACGCGATGCCGAAAAAATGATTTTACCATCGACTAAAGGAATGCTGTAAATGAAAATAGTAATTATTAATTACGGAGCAGGTAATATTCAAAGTATCAAATTTGCTTTGAAACGCTTAGGCGTAGAAGCTATTTTGACCGACAACGAAACTGAAATTCGAAAGGCAGATAAGGTAATTTTCCCTGGTGTGGGCGAGGCGAGTAGCGCGATGCAAAAACTTAAAGCTTCGGGTTTGGATAAAGTAATTCCAACTTTGAAACAGCCCGTTTTGGGAATCTGCTTGGGAATGCAGCTGCTCTGCAATGCTTCCGAGGAAGGAAATACAAAGGGTTTGGGAGTTTTTGATGTAGAAGTAGTACGATTTTCTAACGAAGTAAAAGTGCCACAAATAGGATGGAATCAAATTTCAAACTTAAAATCTAGTTTGTTTAAGGACATTTCAGAAAAGGAATTTATGTATTTGGTACATAGTTTCTACGCGCCACTATGTGAAGGAACCATTGCAACTACAGAATACGGAATACAGTACTCATCAGCTTTACAAAAAGGTAATTTTTACGGCGTGCAATTTCATCCTGAAAAAAGCAGTACCGCAGGAGAACAAATTTTAAAGAAATTTTTAGAACTATAAAATGAGGATAATACCGGCAATAGACATCATCGACGGCAAGTGCGTACGTCTTTCAAAAGGCGATTACAGCACGAAAAAGATTTATAACGAGCGCCCTTTAGAAATAGCCAAACAGTTTGAGGCACATGGAATCCAATATTTGCATTTGGTAGATTTGGATGGCGCAAAAAGCAAACACATCGTAAACCATAAGGTTTTGGAAGAAATCGCTTCAAATACCAAATTAAAAATTGACTTTGGTGGAGGCTTAAAAACAGATGAAGATTTGAAGATTGCCTTTGAATGTGGTGCAAACCAAGTCACAGGCGGGAGCATTGCCGTAAAAGATCCTGAAACCTTCAAAAGTTGGTTGCAAAAATTCGGAAGTGAAAAAATCATCTTGGGCGCCGACGCCAAAGATGAAAAAGTGGCAATAAGCGGTTGGATTGAAGATTCAAATGAAGCCTTAATTCCTTTTATACAGAGATACTTAGAAAAAGGCATTAGTTATGTTATATGCACAGACATCGGTAAAGACGGAATGTTGCAAGGCCCGTCCTTCGAATTGTATAAAAAAATTTTAAAAACAATTAAAATGTCTGGTCGAGCGCAGCACCGCAATGAGCCTGAAGAAGTGTTGAGACCTACTTTTAAATTGATTGCCTCAGGTGGAATATCAACTTTCGAAGAACTCCCAAAACTTGAAGAAATAGGGTGTGAAGGAGTGATAATTGGAAAAGCCATATATGAAAACCGAATAAGCTTAAAACAACTCGAAAACTATATTTTAAATGCTTTGTAAGAGAATAATACCGTGTTTAGATATCAAAAACGGCCGTACCGTCAAAGGAATCAATTTTCTGGACCTTCGCGACGCTGGCGATCCTGTAGAACTTGCAAAATTCTATTCTGAAAACGGAGCTGATGAGTTGGTTTTTTTGGATATTTCAGCAACGGAAGAACGCAGAAAAACATTGGCCAAATTGGTACTGGGTGTCGCAGAAACTATCAACATCCCCTTTACAGTGGGCGGTGGCATTTCTTCAGTGGAAGATGTAGAAAATCTTTTAAATAATGGAGCAGATAAGGTTTCTATAAATTCTTCAGCAGTAAAAAATCCGCAATTAATAAATGAACTGGCTTCAAGGTTTGGTTCGCAGTGCATCGTTGTAGCTATTGATGCAAAACAGATTGATGGTAACTGGAAAGTACATTTGGTAGGCGGGAAGTTACCAACAGAATTAGATCTTTTTGAGTGGGCAAAAGAGATGGAACAGCGTGGTGCAGGCGAAATTCTTTTTACCTCCATGGATCACGACGGCACCAAAAATGGTTTTGCAAATGAAGCTTTGGCAAAACTTTCAAAAGAACTCAATATCCCAATAATCGCTTCAGGCGGTGCGGGAAACATGCAGCATTTCGCTGATTCTTTTGTAGAAGGAAAAGCTGATGCGGCATTGGCAGCAAGCGTTTTCCACTTTAAGGAAATTGATATTATTGAATTAAAAAAAGAATTACAAACCCAGGGAATTCCCATGAGATTATAATAGCATGAAAATAGATTTTAAAAAATATGACGATGGATTGGTTCCAGCAATCATTCAAGATACACAATCCAACAAAGTGCTGATGTTGGGGTATATGAACGAAGAGGCTTTACTGAAAACGAATGAGTTGAAAAAGGTAACCTTTTTCAGTCGCAGTAAACAAAGGCTTTGGACAAAAGGAGAGGAGAGTGGTAATTTTATGGAACTAGTTTCCATTGCCGTAGATTGTGATAATGACGCCCTATTGATAAAGGTAAATCCCACAGGACCGGTTTGCCACAAAGGAACTGATACCTGCTGGAAGGAAGAAAATGTTTCAAATTTTGGCTTTCTTTCAGAATTGGAGAATATTATAGAAAATAGAATAGCCCAAACTGATAATAAGGATTCGTATGTTTCGTCGCTTTTCCGAAAGGGCATTAATAAAATTGCCCAAAAAGTAGGCGAGGAAGCAGTGGAAGTTGTTATAGAAGCAAAGGATAACAACAACGACCTTTTTCTAAATGAAAGCGCCGATTTGCTTTTTCATTACTTGATTCTACTTCAGGCAAAGGGTTTTACGCTTAGTGACGTAGAGAAAATGCTTCGACAACGCCATAAACAGGAATAATCTTTATACTTTTTCCTACCTTTAAAAAAATAATCCGCTTTTTTATGTCAGCCAAAAGAAGAAAAAAACAACAAACAACTAAAATACAACCCAAAAGAGCAAAAAACCTTTCCCCTGGAACGGTAGCCTATACCGGTAAAAAAACCACTACGGTTACAAAACTGGATATTATAGATTACTCCAAAGAAGACTATGATCGTTTTGAAACGAATAACATTCAAGACGCCTTTAAGTATGAAGATTCCACCCACATAACCTGGATAAATGTACACGGATTAAACAATACAGATGATATTATTACCCTCGGAAACCATTTTGAGCTACACCCCCTTATCCAGGAAGATATTGTAACCACCAACCAACGGCCAAAGATTGACGAATATGAGGAATATCTTTTTATCGTTTTCAAAATGTTGCATTATGATGATGAGGAACATTTAACCAATGAGCATGTGAGTATGGTGATGGGGAAGGATTATGTGATCACTTTTCAAGAGGCCGAAGGGGATGTTTTTGGCGATTTGCGAGAACGCTTGGAACATGGAAAAGGAAGAATAAGAGGATCTGGTTCAGATTACTTGATGTTTGCCTTACTGGATGCTGTTGTAGATAATTATTTTACTGTAATTGAATTTTTGAGCAATAAATTAGAACTTCTGGAAGACAAACTTTTCGGCGATCAAGAGGATCCAAATATTACTGAGGAAATCCAAGACCTTAAAAAGGAAATTTTAAAAATCAGGAAGGCGGTTGTGCCATTGCGCGAGGTCGTTAACCGACTGGAAAAAATAGAAACCCCGCTCATTGAGGAACGGACCAATAAATACATTCGCGATTTATACGACCATATTATACAAGTAAATGAAAGTGTTGAAATTTACCGTGATATGATCTGGGGCTTGATGGATATGTATATGAGCACTATCAGCAACAAAATGAATGAGGTGATGAAAGTGTTGACCATTATGGCGTCCATTTTTATTCCCCTCACTTTTATGGCGGGTATTTATGGGATGAATTTTGAAAACATGCCCGAACTTCACTTTAGGTACGGCTACTATTACCTCTGGGGCGTAATGATATGTGTATTTTTTGGGATGCTTTGGTATTTTAAGAGGAAGAAATGGTTGTAGGGTTTTAAAGAATTTTAGTCATCTGGATCACACCTGCCAAGTGCTAAAGTGAAAATCGAATATTCAGAAAAGACTTTTGTTTATAATGGTTTTCGGAATATGTTACTGAAAGTTATTCAAGTTCTTTAAATTGTAATTTGCAAGCACATTTAACGACTTAAGAAAACCTGAAAACAAGATCACAACTACATACTTTTGATAAGAAAAGAGTGTGTTGTAGAATTTCAAAAAATAGAATTTTCAAAAAAAGATTAATTAAAAATAAGAAAGGAAAAGCATGTTAACTTGGAAAGAAGTAATCAATTTTACAGTAAATGGAAACCCCGTCCCGGATAGGCGTGTGGAAAAAACAGAAGCTGAATGGAAAGCTTTGTTGACTCCGGAACAATTCCGGATTACCCGTGAAAAAGGAACAGAAGCCCCGAACAGTGGAGCGCTTTGTAGTACTTATGACGAAGGAAAATACAATTGTGTTTGCTGCGATACTCCTTTATTTGACTCTACCATTAAATTTTCATCAAGCTCTGGATGGCCTAGTTTTACACAACCCATAACCGAAAACGCTATTAAATATGAAAAAGATACTGCCTTTGGAATGTTACGGGTAGAGGTGATGTGCAATACTTGCGATGCCCATTTGGGTCATGTGTTTCCCGATGGTCCAGAACCCAGCGGTTTACGTTATTGCATCAATTCAGAATCAATGAAATTACAAACAACAGGAAAGGAAGCTTAAAAATGACAAACAGTAGAATGGAATTAATGACAGTAGGCGGCGGATGCTTTTGGTGCATAGAAGCAGTATTAAACGAAGTTAAAGGAGTAGAAAAAGTAGTGTCTGGCTATACAGGCGGTACCGCTCCCGGAAGACCAACCTATCGCGAAGTGTGTTCTGGCCTCACGGGCCACGCCGAAGTGGTACAAGTAACTTTTGATCCAAGCGTAATATCATACGAAGATCTATTGGTCATTTTTATGACCAGCCACGACCCAACTTCCCTCAACCGTCAGGGCGGCGATGCGGGAACCCAATACCGTTCGGTGATTTATTACCACAACGAAACCCAAAAGGAAATTGCAGAAGCAGTTGCCAAAGAAATGGCACCCTATTACGAAAACCCAATAGTAACTGAAATAAGCCCCTTGCAAACTTTTTACGAAGCAGAGGACTACCATCAGGACTATTACAAGAACAACCAATCAGCAGGCTATTGCAGTGCCGTGATTACTCCAAAATTGTCACGACTACGCAAAATGCACGCCGATAAGCTTAAAAATGTTTAGGCATAAAAAACATAGAGCCATTGCGAGTGATACCGGGCAATCTAAGGAACCTACTTTTCATTACGAATAGAACTATACAAAGAGGCAGATTGCTTCAGTCGTTCCTCCTTAGCAATAATGTTACTGATGCCTTGCTGAAGCGTTATTGAAAACATAGCGCCGCAATCTTACGTTTCCCGTTTTCCGTTTCCCGTTTAATGTCTCACTTAATTGCCCGTTTAGCATAGACAGCTACACCTTTTCAAAAACCAATCGGTAATGATCCATGACCTCTTTTTCGAAACACACCTTGTTTGGGCTTACTTTGAAGATAGCCACTAGATGCCTGAATTCCTTATCCTTAAAATATCTTGGAATAAGTGATAGGTAAAGCCAATATTTTTTTAGATTGAATTTTCTGAATTTCTTTCGCCATTGGGCAATGGTTTCAATATAATCTAACCTTCCACTGCTTTGGGAGATAAGCTTGAATCCCGGTTTAGCACAGTCTATAACCATTTCGGGGCCATAGGGAAGCCAGGATCCTGGGAATTGCTTTACCATGAGCGCCATAATATAGGCCGCAGATCCCTTTTCGGCATTTACGTCCAATTCTTCAAAGGGTATCATATTCTTGCTAAAAACCATCGTTTGCATATAAAACCGTCCACCAATAGGCAGCAGATCATAGAGCGTTTTAAAAAAATCACGATACACCTGCTCTTGTTTCCCTGCTTGCCATTCCTCTACCGAACAGAAATGCTCCAAGCCCCCAATACAGGTGATGGCATCAAAAGTCCCGAAGTCTGCAGGCTTTATATAGCGGCAATCTTTCACCATCACATTGAAACCATTCTTTTGGCAAGCATCAGCCTGCCCCTGTGAGAGTGTTAGACCAATACTTTCCGCGTCTCTTTCACGCACAATATATCTCGTGAAAGGTGCCCAGCCACATGCCATGTCAAGAACTTTGGAACCTTTGGTAATATTGAGGCTATCGGCTATAAATTTATGTTTTGCTTTTTGAGCTTCTTCCAATGACATCGAAAAATCCCCATCGTATTTCGCTCCGCTGTAATCGCCTGTTTCTCCCATACTCAATCTAAATATCTCATCGATGGTGGTATAGGTAAAATCTAAATCTTTTTGCTCTGCCATTTGTTATCTTTTGGTATACTGTGTAAGGTAGTGAAAATAGTCTTTATATTATACTGAAACTCTCAGTACGAGAATTTTATATGAATCCAAAATAAGTCTGCCTGAAGTATCACCGATGTGCCAAATTACAGTTAAATTTTTCATGTCCTATTATTGAGCAGTGTATAAAATAGGGAAGGGACAGTTTGAAAAAAAGAGACCCTAATTTTGAGTCGTACTAGAAAGCCCGATATCATTAAAGTAACTAACCATAAAGTCAATTGGCATTTAATGAACGGCTTAAGAGGCACAAATTACGGTTACAAATGCGGGAAAGTTTTATATCTTTTGTTTAATCTTTTGTTAAATAAGTTAAACAAACGAAAAGTACCTGTATCTTTGACAAAACTTAAAAATCTTAAAATGTTATGAAAACAATGAAATTACTAAGCTTTTTCGCTCTTTCGGGACTATTATTTGTATCCTGTGGTGAAAAGCAAAAAGAAATTACAGAAGAGCCTGTTGCACAAGTTACAGAAATTCCCGTTCAGGAAATGAAAGCGCCTAATATTGTAGAGGTTGCCGCTGGAAATGAAAATTTTTCCACCTTGGTGGCTGCGGTAAAAGCTGCAGGATTGGTTGAAACATTAAGTGGCGATGGTCCATTTACAGTATTTGCCCCAACAAATGATGCTTTTGCAAAATTACCTGCTGGAACAGTAGAAAGTCTTTTACTGCCGGAAAACAAAGCTACGCTATCCAAAATTTTGACCTACCACGTGGTATCGGGAAAATTTGATGCAGCGGCGGTTATTGAAGCCATTAATGCCAACAAAGGCAAATTTCCCGTAACAACTGTTCAAGGGGATAACATTGTTTTGAGCCTAAAAGAAAGTAATGTAATATTGACAGATGCCAACGGCGGAACCGCTACAGTGGCCATAGCAGATGTTGCAGCCTCAAACGGGGTTATCCACGCACTAGATGCTGTGGTGATGCCGAAATAAGAAACGTACAATTAAAAAGAAGATTAAGGCCATTGCAATATCGCAATGGCCTTTTTTTATGTAGTAGCCCAGGATAGGTGGTGGATTGAAAATGTATCTCTCAAACTCTATTGGTATTAATAGCTAAACAAAATATGAATCTATTCAATAATTACACTAACCATAATATCACCTCAGACCTTGAGGTATTTGATATCCAAGATATAAATAAAGCTTAACTGGATTTTTTTAGTGATTGAAGAATCATCTGTTTTTATAGCAGGTGTTTTTTGTTTCAATTCGATATCATGATTATTAATATTTGAACTTGTTGAAATTAAATTTATTAATTAGTCTAACAAATCAAAAAGCAGATGAAAAAAATAATCTTATTATTTGCAGAAAGATACCAAAAATGACTCTAATCATTTAAGAAGAAAAAAATATCTAGCTGCTTCAAGCCTCAATATTAGCTGCATTAATTTGAGTAGATTGCTTATTAAAAAACGGACTCAACAGGGCTAGGACACTGTGAGAGTGAGAAGCACCGTTCTTGTTTTTTAAAAAAGTTTCCAGGTCATCCTGTTGTCCATAGTTATTCAACGTGCTGAAACCTGTTCGGTATTTATTAAAGAGCCTTTCCCTAATCCTTCTATCCAGAATTTTGGTTATGTTATTATGGCGCTTATCCTGGTTAATGGTTTTAAACAAATGATTGAGAGGATGTTGTTTTCCTTCCAAAATTTGAATAAAAGTTCCTTCCTTATATAATAATATTCCGGTAATATCCTTGGAAGAGTTATTTTGGACGATTTGATAAAATAGTTCATCCAAATGTTTCTCTTCAATTAATTTAACGGCATTGCTAATATAGACTATTGTTCGCATCATAGCGTTTAAAGATATATAATACAAAAAGAAGATATTCAGATTAAAATATAAACAAAGCTTTGTTAATTGTGCTTTATTTAATACACTAGCAATCTTATGGTTAAAGTATGAAAGACATAGTCTCAATTTACTAATCCCTAAATAAAACAAAATAATTATTTGTCCTAAGGTGTTCTGTGTTATGTCACTTTGCTTTGGGAGAAAAGCGAAAGTTATTACATGAAATCTTTTAATTGATGGTATAAACACAGGGAAGCAATGGAGTAGTAAATTTTTGAAAGATTATTTTACTATTGATTAGTAGGTGCTATTCATTCAATAATTTCGTAGTCAATAGATAGTTTTCGTAAAGCTCTTAAAGCAGAACCACTGTCTTTGTCTTCCACTTCAATTTCTACAGCGTCTCCTTCTAAGAGTATATCTGTAAGTTCATTAGAAAGGGATTCGTTCATGTTTGATGAAAGCGCTACTATACATTGGGCTATCGCTCTTCTATCTGGCCGCTGAGCATCACAAGACAATAAGTTTAATTTCATAGTACTGATTTATTAATGCAATATACCAAAATTGGGAAAGGTAAATTTCCCATAACTCTTATTAAATACTTCAACAACCCAATAACTCAACAATTCTCTTCTAGTCCATAATAATAAACAAACTAATATGTGGTTATTTAATTTAATGGTACCATCTTTGCAAACTAATAATTATTAATAAATTAAATTACATTACAATGAGTAAAGGAACAGTAAAATTTTTCAACGACACTAAAGGTTTTGGATTCATCACTGAAGAAGGAGTTGAAAAAGATCACTTTGTACACATTTCTGGATTAATCGATGAGATTAGAGAAGGTGATGAAGTTACATTTGACCTTCAAGAAGGAAACAAAGGATTAAACGCAGTAAACGTAAAAGTTATCTAATATATATTCTTATATTTTCAAAACAAAGCCCGTCTTAATCGATGGGCTTTTTTATTACCCATACTCTTCATGCACCGAAGCTTTCGCGTAGGTGTATAGCGAAGGACGAACTCACTACTAACTACTCAAAAGTATACCGTTGCTCTGCTGTAGAAGATGCATTAAGCAATTGGTTAAAGACTTTTATTGTATTAAAATCACGGGTAATTGCTCCAGAAACAGCAATTCCAGAAATACCCGTCTCCAAGATGGCTGTAACATCATCAGTTGTAATCCCTTCAACACCAATAATGGGTGTGCCGGTTTTTAAAACATCTGTAATGGCAGTATAGCCCGTTAAACCTAAAGCTGGAGGTAAATTATCCTTAGTAGCTGTTGCTCTAAAGGGACCTAAACTAATATAGTTCACTTGTTTGTCAAGTAATGCTTCGCAATCTTGCTTGGTATTTGCAGTTCCTCCAATAATTTGCCAAGTGTATAAATGCTTTCTAGCTACAGTAGGGGAGACATCTATTTTTCCTAAGTGCACCCCATCTGCTTTAACTTCTCTTGCTATTTTATAATAATCGTTAATGATCAGTCTGGTCTGAAAATGACCTGTAATTTCTCTAGCCTCATGGGCTGCTTTTAAAATTTTCTTTTCTGAAATACCCTTTAAACGCAATTGCACTAACTCCGCCCCGGAGTTACAAGCCTTTTGAATGTTTTCCAGATGCTCCTTTGGAGAACTTCCTTGGGTTATATAATGTAGTTTGGGTATCATTAATGTTTAATTAATTAATTTTGACTCACGACTTTAGAATACTCCATAAAATACCCTTCAAACCGTTTCAGCATCGGATGCATTTTTTCCGAATACAGCACATACTGGCATTTTTGAATACTTTGGGTAATGGACATAATAGCTGCATAAGCCGATTTTTGGGTTAGAAACTCAGCATCGTCTATACTAAACAGTTTTAAATCGGCAATACTTACCCCGTTCATTAAAAACAACTTATTCATAGACTTGGGCGTAGAAATAAGTATGTCTATCCCCATTGCAATCTCCGATTTTTGCACATCTACATGAAGTTCTTCATAGCCTACATAAACCCTTAACGAATTGTGTTTGGTATAAAATAAGAAGGCATCGTATAACTCCATCGCTATTTCCTTATTCTCTACTAAAACTAAGGCTCGTGGCGCATTTCCGATTGCTCTACATTTTAATTTTTGAAGTGTGGTAAGTATTAGTGTAGTGGTTTTACCGCTATCCTTTGGAGCTATGCAATACACATTGGAACCGCTTTTAATAATAGGAATGCTCTCGCTCTGAAATGGAGTAGGAGTTGTTATTTCAAGTTGCGCTAGCTTCTCTTGGATATCAGGATGTAATTTTTTAAATGGCATAGGGATTTTATAGATGAAGGCTAAGCTTACCGCTTATACTAATAATAGCAAAGATACTGCCTACAAACGACATAGATGGGGGTTGTTGGTTTTTCTATTTTGGTGAATTAAGGCAACCTAGTCAGCTAAAAGATTCAAACCGTCATTGCGAGCGAAGCGTGGCAATCTTTTGAGGCTACTTGCCACCATGAATAGAACTACACCGCAACAGATTGCTTCAGTCGTAAACTCCTTCGCAATGACGTTACTATGCGTGAGCAAAACCGTCATTGCGAGCGAAGCGTGGCAATCTCATGAGACTATTTGCCATCATGATTAGAACTACACCTAGGCAGATTGCCACAGTCGTAAACTCCTTCGCAATGACGTTTTTATAACTTCTAAAATTGTATTATTTTTATTTTAATGAAGTTTTCCTATGTATATATAATAACCAATAAAAATAACACAGTATTATATACAGGTGTAACTTCCAACCTACAAAAAAGAGTTTATCAACATAAAAATAAAACATATAAAGGCTTTACAAGTCGCTATAATTGTGAAAAACTTGTTTATTACACAGAATTCACAGATATAAATGAAGCCATTTCATTTGAGAAGAAAATAAAGGCTGGAAATAGAAAAAATAAGGAAAAACTAATAAACCTAACAAACCCAAATTGGGAAGATCTTTCTGATGGATGGTTGTTTAATTTTAACTAAAGAACTGTCATTGCGAGCGCAGCGCGGCAATCTCATGAATCTACTTGCCACCATGAATGGAACTACACTTGGGCAGATTGCTTCAGTCGCTCCTTGGGTCGCTGCTTCGCAATGACGAACTACAACTCAGGCCTCAACACCTCCCAAACATTCTTAGCAATAATCTTATGCCCCTTAGCGGTGGGATGAATCCCGTCATTCTGATTTAATTCCTTAATACCGCCTACGTCTTTTAAAATAAAAGGGATGAAGGCAATGCTATTTTCTGAAGCCAGATCAGAGAAAACGGCTTTAAATTGAGTTGTGTACTCTTGTCCCATATTGGGGGGTAATTGCATCCCTGCCAGAATAATCTTTGTACTGGGGCTTTTGGCTTTTACGGCATCTATAATTGCTTGCAGATTTGCTTTGGTTTCAGCTATAGGCACGCCGCGAAGCCCGTCGTTTGCGCCAAGTTCTAGCACGAATATATCAATATCTTGGTTGAGGATCCAATCGATTCTACTTTTGCCGCCAGCGGAAGTTTCCCCGCTCACTCCAGAATTTACAACTTCATAATTCAACCCCAACGAGTCAATTTTAGTCTGGATAATTCCTGGAAAGGCATCGTTAGTATCATCTAGGCCAAGTCCGGCAGTAATGCTATCGCCAAAAAACAGGATGGTCTTGCTTGAAGTGTTTTCTGTAGTTTCAGTTTCAGTAGTGGCATTTTCGTTTGTATCTACAGTGGCTTTTGATTTTGTGTCATTTCCGCAGGACATCATCACAAAAACTAGTAGAAAATAACAAAACTTTAAGAGGTTTCGATACTTGGAAACTGTACAATTTAAAAGGCTTTGTGTAGTTTTGAACTTCGGCATAAGGTCGGTAATTATTATAAAATTTAAATGGTAAAGATATTAAAGATTAACGGGCTGGAAAAGACTTATAAAAGTGGTTCCAAGCTATTAACAGTCCTTCAAAATGTTTCCTTTGAAGTTGAAAAAGGACAAACATTCTCCATCGTTGGTCCGTCGGGTAGTGGAAAGACCACCTTATTGGGCTTAGCTGCAGGATTAGATACGCCCAGTGCAGGCACGGTTGAATTATGCGGACATACTTTAAACACCCTTAATGAGGACGAGCGGGCGCAATTGCGAAATGAAGAAGTGGGGTTTATTTTTCAAGACTTTCAATTATTGCCAACCTTAACGGCCCTTGAAAACGTTAGTGTGCCTTTAGAACTGCAAGGGGCTAAAAACGCCGTTAGCAGAGCGAATGAATTATTGGAAAAAGTTGGCTTGGGAGATCGCATTCATCACTATCCATCACAACTATCGGGTGGGGAGCAGCAGCGGGTAGCAGTAGCAAGGGCTTTTTCCAATAGCCCGGCTATTTTATTCGCAGATGAGCCTACTGGCAATCTAGACGAAGAAACCGGTGAGAAAGTGATACAGTTGCTTTTTAACCTCAATGAAGAGGCAGGAACTACGCTAGTGATTATTACACACGACTTAGATTTAGCCGCAAGAACACAGCAAATCCTAAGATTGAAAGGCGGCAAGATTTTAACGAATGAAACAACCGTACAAATTTGAACAAGTCTCAGTTAAAATCTAAACTCAACACCGCTTGGCTTTTTAAAATGGCTTGGCGCGACGCCAAAGCAAGTAGGGCACGCTTACTGCTTTTTATGGCTTCCATTATTCTAGGGATTGCTGCCGTAGTTTCCATACAGTTGTTTAGCCAGAATCTAACTGCTAATATTCAGCGGCAATCAAAATCCTTGATGGGGGCGGATTTCCTTATTGATAGTGATCAACTTCCCAATGAACGCGCGCAAGCAATTATTGATTCCTTAAAACCAGATGCATCGGAAGTAAACTTTGTGTCGATGGCTGCTTTTCCTAAAAATGACGGTATCAAATTAGTCCGGATACGGGGATTGCAAGGTGATTTTCCTTTTTATGGAACGATTAAAACACAGCCTGTTACAGCCGCTACTTCCTATCAAGCTTTAGGTGGCGCTTTAGTAGATGGAACTTTAATGTTGCAATACAACCTTCAAGCGGGCGATTCTATAAAAATAGGCGAAATAACCCTGCCTATCGCTGGCGCATTAAACGCTATTCCAGGTAATAACGCTGTCTCCAGTTCTGTAGCACCCTTGGTAGTTATTCCTTTTCGGTTTATAGCAGACACCGAATTGTTACAATTTGGTAGCCGAAAAGAATATCAGTATTTTTTTAAGCAACCCGATACAGATCTGGTGGCACTGGAAGAATACTTGCAACCAATGCTCGAGGCAGAAAATGCAGATTTGGATACCCACACCAGTACGAGCAGCAGATTGGGGCGCCGGTATGACAATGTAGGCTCTTTTCTTAACCTAACCGCCTTCATAGCGCTATTGCTAGGCTGTGTAGGCATTGCCAGCTCGGTAAATATCTACATCAAGGAAAAAATAAAGGCGATTGCAGTCCTTAAATGTTTGGGTGCATCCAGGAAACAAAGCTTTTTGATTTTCTTGATACAGATTGCTGGAATAGGAATCTTGGGAGGTATTATTGGAACCGCAATAGGAGTGGGGCTGCAAGAACTTTTTCCCATTGTATTAAAAGAGTTTTTACCGTTCGATTTAACCATTAGCATTACCGCACAACCTTTAATCATAGGCGTTCTATTAGGCTTGGTGATGTCGGTTTTATTTGCCTTATTGCCTTTATTGCGCACTTGGTATGTTTCACCATTGGAAGTGCTACGATTTAGCGGGGACACTTTAAAGCAATCAACGATGGCCCGTTATAGCACCATTGTCGTGATTGTTTTGTTTTTATACGGCTTTTCCTATTGGTTGCTTAAAGATTGGTTATTTGCATTGGCCTTTATTGGCGGAGTTCTCGTAACCTTCGGTATCCTCGCAGGTATTGCCATTGGCAGCATGAAATTGGTTAAAAAGTACTTTCCCAAGGGCGCCGGGTTTACTACACGGCAGAGTCTGCTGAATTTATTTCGTCCCAACAATCAAACCATCGTACTGCTGGTAGCTATTGGTTTGGGGACCTTTTTAATCAGTACGCTCTACTTTACAAAGGATATTTTACTGGATAAAACAGCAGTAGGCCAAACCTCAGAAAGTGCAAACTTGATAACTTTAGACGTGCAACCAGATCAAGTAGATAAGGTGGTAAATACCTTTAAAGCGAATGACTTGCCTGTATTGGATAATATTCCGCTGGTTACCATGCGGATGCACAGCATAAAAAATGAATTGGTAAGCACCTTGCGAACGGATACTACTTCCCAAGTAAAAGGCTGGCTTTTAAATCACGAGTTTAGAACCACCTATCGCAGTGAACTTACTGATTCCGAAGAAATTGTAGCAGGGGAGTGGGTGGCTTTGCATAAGGCAGACGATACCATACAAATCTCTATCTCCGAAAATCTTGCAGAAGACGCCAAGGTTACTATTGGCGATGCTATCGTTTTTAATGTGCAAGGCGTACTTATGGAAACCGTTGTTACAAGCATCCGAAAAGTGGATTGGACAAACCTGCAACCTAACTTCTCCATCGTTTTTCCAAAAGGCGTATTGGAAAATGCGCCACAGTTTAACGTGTTGGCAACCTACGCCCCAACTGAAGCTAGTTCGGCTAAGCTGCAACGGGAATTGGTGCGTAAATTCCCCAATGTGTCTGTTATAGATTTAAGGCAGGTGTTTACAGTAATAGAAGATATCCTGAATAAGGTATCTTGGATTATTAATTTTATGGCGTTTTTTAGCATCCTTACAGGGATTATTGTTTTAATAGGCTCTGTGCGTACCAGTAAATACCAGCGCATAAAAGAAAGTGTTTTGCTGCGAACCTTGGGCGCAAAAAACAAACAGATACTAACCATTACTGCCCTGGAATATCTATTTCTAGGAATTTTGGGCAGTCTCTTGGGCATACTTTTGGCGCTGGTTAGCAGTTTGCTGTTGGCGGTATTTGTGTTTGAAGAACCCTTTACACCTTCGCTAATCCCATTCTTGGTTTTTCTTCCTGGAATTTCTTTCTTGGTTTTAGGAATAGGCCTGAGCAATATTCGTGAAGTTTTAAGGAGTTCGCCTTTGGAGGTGCTGAGGAAGAGTGGGTGATGGATAGTTGATTGAATTTTATTAAATAGAGTCGCATTGCAAATGGTATACGTAAATGGACACGCTTTGCAAAAGCATCTTAAATCAAATAATTTTTAACATTATTTTAAAATTAATGCTTAATTTGTTAGGGTTAATATCTCTGATTTATAATTTATAGCACAATTTAACATCTTCTTATTTAATAAATTAATCTAGGTTGGGTTCTTTTATTTCTAAAGATTATGCTATTCCCAAATTTATACATGTCTTTACTATTTTGTTAGTGGATTTTTTACTAATCAATTAATTTTTAAATTATGAAAAACATGAAAACAAAATTGCAGTTTCTTACTAGAGGCATTTTAATGGCAGTTCTGCTATGCTTCGGCTTTGTAAGTTGTAACCAAGAAGAGATTAGTTTGGACACTGAAGAGAATGCTCAAAATGACGAATCCTTAAGAGAAGCAGATAAAATAGATATTTGCCACTATTCAAAAGATGATGATACTTGGTTTATAATACAAGTTAGCGCAAACGCATGGCCAGGTCATAGTTTGCATGGCGATGGCTACGTGACAGAAGTAAACGAATGCGTACCTGGCGGTGATTGTGACGATACAGACGCTTCGGTATATCCAGGAGCAACAGAAATATGCGGTGATGGGATTGACCAAGATTGTGATGGCATAGATGAAGGCTGTACTTTAGCAATAGGTGACGATTACCAGGGTGGTAAGATTGCCTATATCTTACAGCTGGGTGACCCAGGATATGTAGCAGATGAAACCCACGGCATAATAGCAGCTCCAAGCGACCAAAGTACAGATATTCAATGGTACAACGGAAGTTTTACAACAACAGAGGCAACAGGCACAGCTTTGGGCACAGGGCAGGCAAATACAACAGCCATTGTAACTAGTCAGGGAGTCGGAAACTATGCTGCTCAAGTCTGTAATGATTTGGTTTTAGGTGGGTATGACGATTGGTATTTACCCAGTAAAGACGAGTTAAACAAACTTTATCTGAATAGAGTGGCGGTTGGCGGTTTTGTTAATGCCTTCTATTGGAGTTCCAGCGAGATCAATGTCACCACCGCATGGCTACAGACCTTCAACAATGGTAACCAGTACGACGCCACTAAGCTCAACGACGCTTATGTTCGTGCAGTTCGGGTTTTTTAACTATTTATCAATTTATAAAACTCCTCATTTTTTGGGGAGTTTTTTATTTTGTTTAATTAATAAAATGTTTTACATCTTCAAAAGCCATAAAAAGTGATAGTAAATATTGAAGTGGTTTAAACTTTTTGGATTGAAGCGAAAATTAGTCATTTTGTGACTAATTGAAGGCTTTTTTAAGTTGCATAGCATCGCTACGGAACGAAAAAAAGACAAAAAGTAGGTGCAAAAGGACAATTTTTTAGCCAA
>JAGXGE010000015.1 GCA_024637015.1 Aequorivita sp.
GCCTGAACCTTTAATTGGGCTTTTGTCTTTGCCCGCCCAAAAACCGTGTTTTCATTTTCGCTGATCGGCGCGGACTTTGTTTTTCACAATTAGATTCCGCAATTTTATAGAACAAATTACCTCATTTAACTTGCCGCCAACATGTGTATATACGACATGCTTATTGCTGCTATACCGCATATGTGCGCATGTCATGTGTTTTGTTCTTTGTCAAATGTAACCGATTCATACAAAGTATCCAAAGGACTCTTTAAAGTTTTGTTGTTAATACCTACAACTCTGGTGTAAACCTCAGTCGTTTTAGTGCTAGCGTGGCCTAGGGCACTTTGTATGTAGCGTATGTTCACACCCCGCTCCATAAGGTGTGTGGCAAAACTGTGCCGAAGTGTGTGCGGCGTGCTCCACGGATTTGTATTGGTAGCTTTCACGGCACTTCTAAAAATGCTCTGTATGCTCTTGGAAGAATATTGCCCACCATCTTGGCCTTCAAACAACCAGTATGCAGGTTTAAATTGTTTGTAGTACTCCCGCAATAGCGCCAAGAGCACGGGGCTCAATACCGTATGCCGGTCGCGCTTGCCTTTACTGTCTTTTATAAAAATGTAGCCATCATCACTTCGAATATCCTTTACCCGAAGCCTAAGGACTTCGCCCACACGAAGGCCGGCACCATAAATTATGTGCAGGATGGCTTTGTGCTTCAAGTTTGTGGGGTGGTTTATTATTTGCCGAACCTCTTCAATGCTCAGCACATTTGGCAGATCCTTGCTTTTTTTTGGGCGGGTAATGTTGTAGTACTCCCGTGGCATTTCCAAAGTATGCTCGTAATAGCATTTTATGGCATTGATAACAAGATTCTGTTTTTGCTCGCTAATGCGGTGTTTGCTTATCAAATAAAACACATAGCCTTCAATCTGTTCTTTTGAAATGGTGCGCAGCTCCGCAGTTTCAAAATACTTGAAAAAATGTAATAGATTGTGTTGATAATTGCGAATGGTTGCTGGGCTAAAACCTTTTAAAACCATTTTTTGTTGGTTGCGGTCCAGTTCCAGCTGTATTTTTTCCGAAGGATCAAAACGGGGCAGCGCAGTAGGGGCTTCGGCGGCTTTCATCTTAAGTTTTTTGCCGAAAAGCCTTTTTAGATGCGTTATGTTCTCTGCTGTATTTACAATACTCCAAAGCTTTTGGTTATAGTGGTAAAAGGTGCCGTTCAGCTTTTTGAAAACCTCCCGTTCGGCCTTCATTTCATACGGAATTTTAAGTTTTATGCGTCCGGCATTGGCACGAGGTGTATACAGTACTATTGCAGGATTTTTAGAGGTTTCCATGGTCAAAAAGAGTTGCGTTAGTATCAAAATTAAGGAAAAAAGAGCCCAACTAAGTGAGCAAAAAGTATAATAAAAGTGTTTAACCGTTAGGAACGAATAGCGTATATTTACAGTAATAGCAGTGACTACATGGACAGGAAATGTAAAATATGCGAAAAACCACTAAAAGGGCGAACCGATAAAATTTTCTGTTCTACCTATTGCAAAAATCAATATCACAAACACCTTCGCTATGCCTCCAAACAGGCAGCCATAGAAATAAACGGGTATTTAAAACGAAACTATTCCATCTTATCCGAATTGCTCGGAAATAATAAATCACAAGTCAAAGTATATAGAAACGTACTTGAGAAAAAGAAATTCCGTTTCATGTATCATACCCATTTCCACATTAACTCCCATAACAAAATGTTCCACTATATCTACGACTTGGCCTGGATGGAATTTTCAGACGATGAAATCCTCATTATAAAAAAAAGAAAGTAATCCAAACTGACAACCCACAACTGACAACCGACAACCCATTCACGGATACTCCATAGCAAAGCCATACCAAAGCCATAGATACTTCATTAAATTGTAAGAAAACAGCCCTTTTTTCCTACAAATTTAAAATGTCTAATAAGACTGCTTTATAAGCGTCCTGAAATCAGTGGCGCCAAATAAATATTCATAATTAATTTTTTCCATTTGAAGTCTACTAGATCCTATCTCGTTTTCCAACCTCGTACCTCGTACCTCATCGCTCGTACCTCGTACTTCATCTCTCGTGCCTCGTGCTTCGTCGCTCGTACCTCGTACTTCGTCGTTCGTACTTCGTCGTTCCCACCTCGTCGTTCAAACTTCGTAGCTAATTCCTCTTCGCTAACTCCTCTTCGCTAATCCTCATCGCTAAATCAAACAATTGCAAAACCCACCCCGTTTAAGTACCTTCAACTTTTAAAAAATTAAATCGATGAAAAACCTTTTCTTTTCGGCGCTCTGCCTAGCTACTGCAGTCGCTTTTTCCCAACAACCCGCTACTCCTGCAACCACTGCGTCAAGTAGCATCACTCAAAAAATACAACTGGCACAAGCTTCTCCTGTTAAAAACCTGCCTTTTAAAAACATAGGTCCGACTATTATGAGCGGCCGTGTAGTTGATTTTGCAGTAAATCCAAACAATCCTATCGAGTTCTATGTAGGTTACGCTAGTGGTGGTTTATGGCATACAAGCAATAACGGCACTTCCTTTACACCTGTAATGGATAATAGTCCAACCCAAAATGTGGGTTGTGTGGCGGTAGATTGGCAAAATGGCACCATTTGGGTAGGCACTGGCGAGGTGAACGCTTCCCGTTCCTCATACGCCGGAATTGGCCTTTTGAAAAGCGACGATAAAGGCAAAACCTGGCAAAATATGGGGCTTATGGATAGCCACCACATTAGTAGTATTCTTATAAATCCATCCAATCCCAATGAAGTAATTGTGGGTGCAGTGGGTCATTTGTATTCTCCCAATGAGGAGCGAGGTGTTTTTAAAACCATGGATGGTGGCAAAACGTGGAACAAAACACTTTTTATAAATAATCAAACAGGAATTATTGAAATTTCCGCGAATCCTAAAAACTTTAATACCATGTATGCCACCGCTTGGGATAAAGACCGTAAAGCTTGGAATTTTGAAGGTAGTGGTGCGGGCAGTGGTGTTTATAAAAGCACGGATGCCGGTAGTACTTGGGCAAAAGTTTCTAACGAAAACAGTGGCTTGCCAATAGGCAAGGGTATGGGTCGTATGGGCACGGCTGTGGTGGATGACAGCACGGTTTATTTAATTGTTGACAACCAATTCCACAGAAAAGAAGAAGCTAAAAAAGAAGAAACAGACATCCTCATCAAAGACGATTTCAAAAAAATGGACGTAGCTTCCTTTCTTGCCTTGGACGATAAAAAGCTAAACCAATTTCTAAAAATGAACGGTTTTCAGGAAAAATACGAAGCCGAAAATGTAAAACAAATGGTCCGCGTAGGCACCGTAAAGCCTGAAGATTTGGCAAGATACCTAGAAGATGCCAACAGCGCACTTTTTGACACGCCTGTTATTGGTGCTGAGGTGTACAAAAGTACCGATGGTGGAAAAACCTGGAAGAAAACCCACGAAGGCTTCTTAGATGATTTGTATTATTCCTATGGCTATTACTTTGGAAAAATCCACGTGGACCCCAACGATGCCAATAAAATATATGTGTATGGCGTACCCATTCTAAAATCTGCCGATGGCGGAAAAACTTTTGAAACAATTGACGCAGATAACGTCCATGGCGACCACCACGCACTGTGGATAGACCCCAAAATGCCCGGCCACTTAATTGATGGCAATGACGGTGGCGTAAACATAAGTTATGACGACGGCAAAACGTGGATAAAGAATAATGCTCCTGCGGTGGGTCAATTTTATTCTGTAAATGTAGATCACGAAAAAGATTATAATGTTTATGGTGGCTTGCAGGACAATGGCGTTTGGGTAGGGCCACACGATTATGAAGCAAGTCCTGGCTGGTTGCAAGAGGGTAAATATCCGTATGAATTTATCTTTGGCGGCGACGGAATGCAAGTGCAGATTGATAGTCGTAACAGCAATATTGTTTACACTGGATTTCAATTTGGGAATTATTACAGATTGAACCGAAATGGTGCCGAACCTGTTTACATTCAGCCGAAACACGAATTGGGAGATAGCCCGTATCGCTTCAACTGGCAAACACCTATTTTTTTGAGTCTACACAACCAAGACATTCTCTATTTAGGCGGAAATAAATTGATGCGCAGCATGAACCAAGGCGATGATTGGACTGCGATTTCAGAAGATTTAACGCAGGGCGGAAAACCGGGAAATGTAGCTTATGGAACCCTCACAACGATTAGTGAATCCCCATTTCAATTTGGATTGTTATACACAGGAACCGATGATGGTTTGGTCTATGTTTCAAAAGATGGGGGTGGAAATTGGATAAAAATTTCAGATAGCTTTCCAAAAGATCTTTGGGTGAGCCGTGTAATTGCTTCTTCACATAAAAAAGAACGCGTGTATGTTACACTAAACGGCTATCGTTGGGATGATTTTAAACCCTATGTTTATGTAAGTGAAAATTATGGCGCAACTTGGAAAGACATCAGTAGTAATTTACCAGTTTCCTCGGTAAACGTAATCAAAGAAGATCCTGTAAATGAAAACTTACTGTATTTAGGAACGGATAACGGTGCTTATGTTTCCTTCAATCGTGGCGAAAGTTGGGAGGTATTTTCAAAAGAGTTGCCAAATGTTGCAGTTCACGATTTAGTGATCCAGCCCGAGGCAAAAGATTTGGTTTTGGGAACCCACGGAAGATCGCTGTATGTTTCCGATATTTCATTGCTTCAAAAATTAAACGATAAAACAATGGGTGAAGTGGTTCTTTCTGAAATGAAGCCTGTAAATTTCTCACCTCGCTGGGGAAGCAAATGGAGCTCTTGGGGCGAAGTGTATGAACCAAAAACTAAAATTCAGTTTTACACCCCACAAAGTGGAAAAGCAACAATAACCATCAAAACAGAAGACGGAAAAGAGCTGAAAAGGCTATCTATAGATGCTGAAAAAGGCGTTAATATTATTGAATATGATTTTTCCATTTCAGAAAAAGGAATAAAGATGCTTGAAAAAGATAATGCGAAATTAAAAAAAGCCGAAAACGGTAGGTATTACTTGCCAAAAGGCAACTATGAATTGGGTGTAAATTTATTAGCAAAATTTTCTACAATTGTTTTATCGATTAAATAATTTCCTACATTTGATTCATAACAATTAAAAATTTTATATGATGAAAAAACTACTTATTCTTTCAATCGCTTTTGCATTAGTTAGCGGTATTTCTACTTTTGCACAGGAAGCGGAAGCTACTCCATATTCAAATGGACAGCCTACTACTGAAAATACCAATGCGTTATTTGACCTTCTTACACTTGTGGATGCAGGCGCTTCAATAGGAACCAATGGCCTTGCTGCGGTCATATATTTTAATGATCAATACATCACTACAAGGTGGGACGCGACCATGTCAGTAGATTTTTATCGTTTGGATAACACTGGGGTTCTGATTGAAACCTTCCAGATTCCAGGGGTGGGTGGCGTGCGTTCAATAACCTCGAATGGTACAAGTTTGTTTATGGGTACGGCTGGATCAGTTATTTATGAAATCGATCCAGTTAGTATGACAATTGATAATACAATTAACATAATTTCTTCTGCAGCTGCTCGTATGCTTACCTATGATGAAACGCTTGATGGCGGAAACGGAGGTTTTTGGATAGGTAGTTTTGCAAATGACATTGCTTCCATTGATATGGATGGAAATCAACTTTCAGTAATATCTGCAGCTACTCACCAAACGGTGGTTTATGGGGGTGCAATTGATAATGTATCGCCCGGAGGCCCATTTCTTTGGATCCACGATCAAACTGGAACTGCCCCAAGTAGAGATCTTGTTACGCAATTAAACCCAGCTACAGGAGTTCCTACTGGAGTTGTTTATGATTTCTCTGCTGATGGATTTGCCTCCGGGGCTACTGAGGTACTTGCGGGAGGGCTGTCAATAACAGATGGGCTAGATGGCCACAATGGTTTAGCATTGATAGGTATGTGCCAATGTACTCCATCCAACCTGATTTTTGCTGTGGAATTGACTCCTTCTTTAGGGGTGACTGACAATGCTATATCAAGCTTTACCCTTTATCCAAACCCTGCAAACGGAAAAGTTAACATCAACACTACTGTTGCTGGTGAAAAACAAGTTGTAGTTTACGATATTTTAGGTAAGCAGGTCATCAATACAACTATTGCTGGAGGAGAGTTGAATATTTCTTCTCTAAAAGCTGGTGTTTATATGGTAAGCGTTACGCAAAACAAAGCAACTGCTACTAAGAAGTTAGTAGTTCAGTAAATAACTTTTTAAGTTAATAAAAAAAACCATTCACCGTCAGTGAATGGTTTTTTGTTATACACATCAAAACCCGAGAAAGAAAAGAACTCCAAACGTTGACCACAGATGCAACTAAAGGCGTAAATGAGTTGGATTGTGATTTGTCCATTTCCGAAAAAGCCAGCAAACTACTGGAGAAGAATGATATTAAATTGAAGCAAGCCGAAAACAAGAAACAGTATCTTCCGAAAGGAAAATATAAGGTAAGCGTTTCAGTAAATATTAAGACTGCAACTTCCGAATTGGAAGTTAAGTAGCCCGATGTATTTAAACCCATTCTAAATAGATTTTAAACAATTAAGAATGTTTGGCAACAAGCCGTTTGAAGTGTATTTTTGCACAACTATTCTTGAAATAAAACCATAATGGCAATACTATCCTCTTCAATTGCACGAAAAGTTGCTATGGCACTTTCGGGCTTATTCCTTGTCTTCTTTTTGGCACAACATTTTACCATCAACATCACTTCGGTCATAGATCCTGATACTTTCAACAGTTGGTCTCATTTTATGGGGCATAACATTTTGGTGCAGTTTATTCTGCAACCAGTTTTGATGTTTGGGGTAGTTTTTCATTTTATAATGGGAATTGTACTCGAAATAAAAAACAACAATGCAAGGCAGATTAGCTACAAATCCTTTAAAGGAAACAAAAACTCAACTTGGGTTTCCCGAAATATGATTATTAGCGGTGCCGTTGTGTTGGCATTTTTGGGACTTCACTTTTACGATTTCTGGTTTCCCGAAATAATCCACAAATACATTGAAAACAATCCACTGGATCCAACACGTTATTACCCAGAGTTGGTTCATAAATTTGAAAGCCCTGTGCGCACAGGTTTGTACTGTTTGGCTTTTGTGCTTTTGATGCTTCACCTTTGGCACGGCTTTTCTTCATCTTTCCAGAGTATGGGATGGAACAACAAATATTCGAAAGCCTTAAAAGGATTCACGAAGTTTTACGCAATATTTATTCCTCTTGGATTTATTTTCATTGCGCTATACCTTCACTTTAATCAATAATCACCACGAAACGCAACGCTATGTCAACATTAGATTCAAAAATCCCAAAAGGACCCTTAGCAGATAAGTGGACAAAACATAAAAACGATATAAACCTGGTTAACCCAGCCAATAAACGTAATATAGACGTAATTGTAGTGGGAACAGGTCTTGCAGGTGGAAGTGCTGCTGCAACGCTTGCAGAATTAGGTTATAACGTAAAAACATTCTGCTATCAAGATTCTCCCCGCCGTGCGCACTCTATCGCTGCACAGGGAGGTATCAACGCTGCAAAGAATTACCAAGGCGATGGAGATTCAAACTATAGATTATTTTATGACACCGTAAAAGGTGGCGATTACCGTTCACGCGAAGGAAATGTATACCGTCTTGCTGAGGTTTCTGCAAATATTATTGACCAATGCGTGGCACAGGGTGTTCCCTTTGCCCGCGAATACGGTGGTTATTTGGATAACCGTTCTTTTGGAGGGGTTTTGGTTTCGCGTACTTTTTATGCGAAAGGACAAACAGGCCAACAATTGCTTTTAGGAGCGTATTCCGCAATGAACCGCCAAATAAACCGCGGAAAAATTACACCTTACAACCGTCACGAAATGCTTGATTTAGTGATTGTGGACGGTAAAGCGAGAGGGATCATTGCCCGAAATTTAGTTACTGGTGAAATTGAAAGACATTCCGCTCACGCCGTGGTTATTGCTTCGGGTGGCTACGGAAACGTTTTCTATCTTTCCACAAACGCAATGGGAAGTAATGTTACTGCTTCCTGGAAGATTCATAAAAGAGGCGCGTATTTCGCAAACCCTTGCTATACACAAATTCACCCAACGTGTATTCCTGTTTCTGGTGATCATCAAAGTAAATTGACATTGATGTCTGAGTCTTTGAGAAACGATGGTAGAATTTGGGTTCCAAAGAAGAAGGAGGATGCTGAAGCGATTCGCCAAGGAAAGAAAAAGCCGAAAGATCTTTCAGAAGCCGAACGTGATTATTACTTAGAAAGAAGATATCCTTCTTTCGGTAACTTGGTGCCACGTGATGTGGCGTCACGTGCTGCAAAAGAACGTTGCGATGCAGGTTTTGGTGTAAATAAAACTGGACAGGCTGTATTCCTTGATTTTGCTTCTGCAATTCAACGATACGGAAAAGAACGCGCCGGAATACAAGGAAATCACAATCCTTCCGATGAAGAAATATTGAAACTTGGAAAGCAGGTTATCGAAGAAAAATACGGAAACCTTTTCCAGATGTATGAGAAGATCGTTGATGAAAACCCCTACGAAACCCCAATGATGATTTATCCTGCCGTGCATTACACTATGGGCGGTGTTTGGGTAGATTACAACTTGCAATCCACTATTCCGGGCTGCTACGTTACAGGTGAAGCCAATTTTAGCGACCATGGCGCAAACCGTTTGGGTGCTTCTGCCTTAATGCAAGGTTTGGCAGATGGTTACTTTGTGTTGCCATACACCATTGGCGATTATCTTTCAAAAGACATTAAAACAGGAAAAATACCAACAGACACTAAAGAGTTTGACGAAGCCGAAAACAAGATTCGTGAACTTTTGGAGAAGTTGATAAACAATAAAGGAACACATTCCGTGGATCATTTCCATAAAAAATTGGGCCACATTATGTGGAACAAATGCGGAATGGCGCGTAACGCGGAAGATTTAAAATCTGCAATGTCTGAAATTAGGGCACTACGCGAAGAATTCTGGAAGGATGTGAAAATCCCTGGAGGAATGAATGAAATGAATGCCGAGCTTGAAAAAGCAACACGCGTTGCCGACTTCTTGGAGCTAGGTGAACTTTTTGCAAAAGATGCTTTAGATAGAAATGAATCCTGTGGTGGCCACTTCCGTGAAGAATACCAAACCGAGGAAGGGGAAGCACTTCGAGACGACGAAAACTTTATGTACGTTGCCGCTTGGGAATATACCGGAGATCCTGGAAATGAAGTGCTTCATAAAGAAAAATTGGAATACGAAAATATTGAAGTTAAATCGAGGAGTTATAAATAGAGTTAATGGTTAAGCGTTAGGTGTTAAGGGAATATAATTGAAAAGGAAATTAAAGTGGGCAATATAAATTCTTTTGAGGATTTAGAGTGTTGGAAATCGGCAACCGACTTAAGACGCTATGTTTCCAAAAGCATTTTGCCGAAATTTCCAGCAGATGAAAAGTTTGCCCTTACAAGCCAGTTAAGACGTTCTTCCCGATCGGTTTCCGATAATATTTCGGAAGGATATGGAAGGTATCATTTTCAAGAGAATATTCAAGCGTGTAGAATGGCACGCGGTTCTTTATGTGAATCATTAAATCAGGTTATTATCGCTAGGGATGAGGATTATATTAATGACGAGATTATGTTGGAATTCCGACAGATTTATGAAAAAACCAAAGCTATTCTAAACGGCTATATTAATTATTTAAAGATTGCCAAGAAGCAATAATTATAGAAATAAAAAGTGTTTAGCGCTTAACGCCTAACACTTAACACATAACTTTTAACATCATGAAGTTAACACTAAAAATTTGGCGTCAAAAAAACGCAACCACTAAGGGAGAATTAAAAACATATCCTATTGACGGAGTAGAAGGTGACATGTCTTTTTTAGAAATGCTCGACGTTCTCAATGAAGGTTTAATAAACAAAGGCGAAGAGCCCGTAGTTTTTGACCATGACTGCCGTGAAGGAATTTGCGGAAGCTGCTCGTTGCAAATAAACGGTGAGCCACATGGGCCAGACCGATTGGTTACAACTTGTCAATTGCACATGCGTATGTTCAACGATGGCGATACTATTGTAATTGAACCGTTCCGAGCAAAGGCTTTTCCTGTAATAAAGGATTTGGTGGTGGATAGAACCGCCTTTGACAGAATTCAACAGGCTGGAGGTTATATTTCAGTGAATACATCTGGAAACACTATTGATGCCAACACTATTCCCATAAACAAACACGATGCAGATGAATCTTTCAATGCAGCAACATGTATTGGTTGTGGTGCTTGTGTGGCTGCCTGTAAAAACGCCAGTGCAATGCTTTTCACTTCTGCAAAAGTAAGCCAGTTCGCATTGCTTCCACAAGGAAGAATTGAAGCAACAGAGCGTGTTTTAAATATGGTAGCTCAAATGGACAAAGAAGGTTTTGGAAACTGTACTAACACCGGTGCCTGCGAAATTGAGTGTCCTAAAGGAATTTCCTTGGAAAACATTGCCCGAATGAACCGTGAATATTTAAGCGCGAGTTTGAAAGGATAAAAAAACGCTATATAAAAAATGAAGAAATCCTAAGTATTTAATACTTAGGATTTTTTTATTACTTAAGTGAAAATTTTTCGGTGCTGAGTTGTATTGATTCTTCTATATTTAGATTGCGAAGTATAATTTTCAAGAATTTATCTGTATCATAGGGTTTTACTATAATATCATTCATTCCCGAAGCTTCAATTTTGTTTCTCATTTCTTCAACTTCAATAGCAGTCAAAGCCAAAATTGGAATTAATTTGTTGAATTTTCTAATTTCTTTGGTAGTTTCAATTCCATTTTTGCCTGGCATATTGATATCCATCAGAACAAGATCAAAAGTATCATTCTTTATTTTTTCAATAGCAATATCGCCGCTTTCAGCAATATCACAAACCACCCCGTGATTTTCAAGTATTTTCTTCGTTACAATTTGGTTGATACGGTTGTCGTCTACCACAAGTATCTTTTTGCCATTCAAAATGTTGTTATCGTCCAGTATTTTGTTTTGAAGCAAGTGTTTCAATATTTGAAAGCTTAGTGTAAAACCAAAAGTAGATCCTTTGCCTGGTTTGCTTTTTAGCTTGATGGAAGAGTTTGAAGCCTCCAGCAGTTTTTTTACTATGGCAAGTCCAAGTCCTGTTCCTTGTATGTTGAAATCGTCAGAATCTACTTGTTGGAATTCTTCAAAAATGGCTTTCTGTTTTTCCTTTGGAATCCCAATACCTTGATCTTTAATGCTAAAATATATGGTTACTTCATTTTCAGAAATTGATTCTTCTTGAGCCGAAATATAGATATTGCCATTAGTAGTAAATTTTATGGCGTTGCCCACTAAATTCATGAGAATTTGCGAAAGGCGCACGCGGTCACCAATAATTGTATGGGGAATATTTTCTGAAATATCTACGTGCAGTTTATTTTTATTCTGGACCAGAGCATATTGAAAAGACGAAACTATAGATTGAACCAAATCCTTTAAATCAAAGGGTGCCTTCATTTCCTCGAGGGTGTTCGATTCCAATTTGCTTATTTGAAGCACATCATTTATAAGCGCCAAAAGATAGTCTGCCGAAAATTTTAAATTCTTTAAATCTGCTCGATGGTCTTTGAGCGACTCGTCTTCCAAAAGCACAGAACTTAAGCCAATAACCCCATAAAGCGGAGTTCGTAATTCATGGCTAACAGTTGAAAAGAACTTGCTTTTTGCTAAAGCCAATTTTTCCGATTTCTGTTTTGCTTTTAAGTATTGTTGGTTTTTTTCTTTTAAGGTAAGGGTCAGTTTTTTTCTTCCTCTGTGCGATATGTAAAGAATTATCAAAAATAATCCCATTAATAGGGCTGCTCCAATAAAAAAGTAAAGCAGAATGTTGCTTAGTAAAGCTTTTTCTGAAAATAATTTTTTTTCTAGTTTTGCTTGGCGTGCCTGTTTTTTATATTCATTAACGCTAAATTGGGCAGCTGCGTGCTGAATAGCCATTAGGCGCTCTTTTTCAAATTGGACAGATGAAAGACTATCAAATTTTTTCCGCACCAAAAAAGCCTCTTTAAAATCACCAGTATCAAAAAGAGCGTTACTATATTCTTTGTAAGCTTCAATTAAATTGTCATCAATATAATTTCCTTTTACCCCAAAGTCAATAGCCTCTTTAAAGTTTACAATCGCTTCTTTTGGTTTGTTTGAATGAAGGCTCAACTTGCCCTTAAGTAAATTCATTTCAGTTGTTAGGCCTTTAAAACCCATAGCGTCTATTCCTTGTTGTGCTTTATTGAAATAGAGCTGCGCTTTTTTTTGATCGCCTTGACTAAGGTATGATTCGGATATGTTATAATAGACCATGGATGCCTCCAAAGTATCCTTTCTTTTTAACGAAAGGGGCAATGCTTTTTCAAAAAAAGGAAGGGCCGAATCGTGTTTTTTTTCGGCCAAATAAAGCGCCCCCATAAAATTATAGGCACGAGCAATTATAAAGTCGTCTTTTGAATTTTCTGCAAACTCTAAATAAACATTTGCATAATCGTGGGCATTCTCAAAATCTTTCAGATATAAAAAGGAAGCACCCATCATATATCTAGAATAAAAGGCTGCATCATTATCACCGATACGTTCGGCAAATTTTATATTGTCAATGGAGGTAAATATTACAGAGTCGTATTTTCCTTCAAACAGCATATAATCTGTCCGGTCTTGCAATGCCTTTAGGGAGTCTTTAAGCACAGCAAACTCCTGCTCGTTTTGGATTAAAATAGTGTCTTGGCTATTTTGAGCAAATCCTATTAAGGGAATAAACAGTATTATGAAGCGTAAATATTTCAACATCTAGAAAAGTTCAAAATAGGGTTTTTAAAGACTACTAAAATAACATATTATAATGAGATTAGTACGCTAAACCATTTTGCTTAGTCTTAAAAATTTATTGAAATCAAATTTATAAAAACTAATAGGTTGTATCTTGGTTAGAGAAATAAAGTCTTCAAATTCTTGTAATAAAAATTTATCTTTAGATACTAAATCACAAACCATGAAGTACTTACTTTTTATCCTTAGTCTTTTTCCAATTTCATCCATTAATGCACAAATAATGAAACCCAATGATCCCTTAGCACATACTTTTTCAATAGTGGCGCGTGATGCAAAAACAGGAGAAATGGCTGTGGCTGTTCAGAGTCATTGGTTTAGTGTGGGCACTGGTGTGTCGTGGGGCGAAGCTGGCGTGGGCGTTGTCGCTACCCAATCGTTTACTAACAAATCATTCGGTATTCGTGGGTTGAAGTTATTAAAAGAAGGGAAAACTCCACAAGAGGCAATGGACATTTTGTTGAGCGATGACGAAGGTAGGGATTTCCGTCAAGTGGCCATTTTGGACAGGCAAGGAAGGGTTGCAACACACACAGGTAAAAGTTGCATTGATTTTGCTGGTCACGCAAACGGTAATAATTTTTCAGTACAGGCAAATATGATGCTGAACGATAAAGTAGTGCCGGCAATGGAAAAAGCTTGGAAAGAACACGCCGAAATGCCTTTGGCCGAAAGAATGGTTGCTGTATTAAAAGCTGCACAGAATGCTGGAGGTGACATTCGCGGAAAACAATCTGCCGCATTACTTATTGTTGCACCCGAGGCTACCAAGGAGCCTTGGAACGATAAACTTTTAGACTTGCGTGTTGATGATTCAGAAAATCCTATAAAGGAAATTGATAGACTTTTAAAAGTTTTTCGCGCATATGAACATATGAACCAAGGAGATTTATATGTTGAAAAGAATGAAATGAAAAAAGCTATGGACGAATACAATGCTGCTATGAAAATGTTTCCAGAAAATTTGGAAATGCAGTATTGGACGGCGATAACCCTAGCGAACGATAAACAAATTGAACGAGCTGCTGAAATGCTTCAGAATATCTATAAAAATGATGAAAACTGGAGGGAGCTTACAAGGCGTTTGCCGAAAGTGGGCTTACTGAATGTTTCAGAAAAAGATTTGAAAGAATTACTCAAGTAAGTTTTAACACTTTCATTTTCAATATATTTTTATTAAAAACGTTTTGTAATAAGTCAAGTCTGGATTTATGCGAAAACAATTTATCTTTTTACTTTTTGTTTGCCTTGGATTTAGTTCCATTGCGCAAATAGGCGCTGTAATTGGAAATGACAATCGTCATAATGACCAAGTTTCTGAAAAACGCAAAACACCTTTTTCTACTGCAAAGCTTGCTTTTGCAATCACAAAAGACGCAACTTCTGACAAGGATAAAGTTTTTGCAATCTATAAATGGATAGCTTCCAATATTTCTTATGACAATGAGTTACGGCTAAGTTCAAAGCTTCAAAAAGAATTTTATACTTCCGAAGAAAATGTAATAAAAAAAGTTTTGGAGCGGAATATGGCGCTTTGCGGTGGTTTTGCTTTTCTTTTTAAAAGTCTCTGTGAAGATGTGGGCGTACCTGCAGAAGTGGTCCATGGGTTCACAAAAGATTATTATGGGAAAATACAAAAAGATAAAAAACCGAACCATACTTGGAGTGCGGTAAAGTTGAATGGGCAATGGCAATTGCTTGATATTACTTGGGCCATAAGTTATGGCAGCAACAATAAGCCCGATGATTTCTGGTTCTTAACAAGACCTGCCGATTTTATTCTTTCCCACTTTCCGGAAGACCGTAAATGGATATTATTAGGGAATCCTATTTCGTTTTCAGAGTTTCAAAAACATTCTATAAAATAAAAAACCTCCACATTTCTGTGAAGGTTTTTATTTTATTAAACAAGTTTGTTACTATGCCTCAGCGTTTGGAACGATAGAAACGTAGCTCTTGTTGTCTTTCTTTTTGGTAAACTTCACCAAACCATCCACTTGTGCGTGCAAGGTGTGATCTTTACCACCATATACGTTTTCACCTGGGTGATGCGTATATCCTCTTTGTCTTACGATGATATTTCCAGCAATGGCAGCTTGTCCACCAAAAATCTTAACGCCTAGACGTTTCGATTCTGATTCGCGACCGTTTTTGGAACTACCAACTCCTTTTTTGTGAGCCATGGTTTATACTTTTTAATTAATGATTTCGATTATTTGTTTTTAAGCAATTCTTTCGCTTGCTTAACCCACTCTTCAGCTTCAATCTTATCGCGTGTAATACCGTCGATAGCTGAAAGCTCTTCGCGGTCTGCAGCTTTAAGTTTGCTTATTTGCTCCCAAGTGTAAATGCCTACTTCGTTAAGTCTAGTTTCATACGCTGGACCAATACCGTTGATGAGTTTCAAGTCATCAGCTTCTGCTTTTGTAGCTGTACCGATATTGTGAAGTACTTTATCGATGTTCATTTCGATTTTAGCATCTTCAGCTCTGTGCTCTGCACGAGTTACAAGATTTTCGCTTACTTCAACTTCTTTTTTGGCTTTTGCTTTTGGCTCGGCTTTTTTAGTTTCAGCTTTAGCGGCTGGCTTGGTTTCTTTTTTTGGAGCAGCTTTTTTTGTGTCAACCTTAGCTTTAGCAGGAGTTGACTTTGCTTCTTCCTTTTTTGCAGGTGTAGCTCCTGAAGCTACAATGCTTTCGATTATAATTTCAGAAAGATACTGACGGTGACCGTTTTTCTTGCGGAAACCTTTTCTTCTTTTCTTTTTGAATACAATAACCTTGTCACCTTTTAGGTGTTTTACGACTTTAGCTCCTATTTGAGCTCCGTCTATAGCTGGGGCGCCTATGGTAATATTGTCTCCGTCACCAATAAGAAGTACATTGTCAAAAGACACTTTTTTACCTTCTTCTACTGGCAAACGATTGACAAAAACCTTTTGGTCTTTTGCAACTTTTACTTGCTGCCCTGCTATCTCTACAATTGCGTACATAGCGAATCGTTTATAAATTAGTTAAACTTAAATTTCCCTAACGTTTGCGGGGGCCTAAGCCTCCGAAGCAAACAAGGTTTGCGTAGGGGGCTGCAAATATAATTTTTAAAAAGGAAACAACAAAGTGTTTTATTGTTAATTTACAGGGTGTTCCTGTTTCCATCTTGTGTGTTCCATGATTTTTTGAGAAGTTGCATAAAAGAGAGCGTTAAAACCAGAGTAGTGGCAAAGCCCATTATTAATATTGATATTAATAACATAAGGGTTCCCATATCGTATTCAACATTCCACCTTTCCATAATGGCATCAGAAAATTCTGCGTCAATTTGGTACATATAGATAGCCATAAAAATAGTGAAAATTATAGATGCAATTCCACCAGAGAACAGGCCTACCTGAAAACCCTTTTCATATTTGAATTTGTTTTTTCGGGAAGAATAATTTTTCATTGCCATGTAAATTCCGAAACCGAAGATCAATCCATTAACTGAACTTAATACTGGATATTGATGCAATCCGACCAATTTTAAAAGAAGAAAATATGCAATTAAAATTACTGCAATCCAAATACTGTAACGCGAATATACTTTGAACATAATAGTTAGTTTTTACAGTCAAAAGTTACAAAAACTTGCCGAACCATTTGTGAATGGTTTGTTAACTTTTTTGAATGAATGTTGAAACAACTTTATTCCCAAGTAATTGTTTCCATCAATTTCCTAATGTCTTCCCGAAGATAAACAACGGCAGGATAGATAGAATCGAAGTTGGGCTTGGCATCAAAATACAAAGCGCCGTTCAAAAAATGGTTGATGCTGTCCGTAACATAAAACTCCGCTTGGGTGGCCGCGTTACCGTTTATCATATAGAACATTCCATAAACGTTTTTATCTGGGTTCACAAAAGGTTGCTCTGGAATGCTATTGGCTTTAATGGTGTGGTCGTAAGCCAATTTTTGCGCGTCTTGCAATAAAGAATCTAGATTGTTATTCCGAATATCTTGATAGGTCAAATACAAAGTAGCCTTCATATTTGGGTAATATATATTGGTGCCACAACGTTTCTTTTTAACCATTATAGCATTTTCGTTCATCGAAAAGCTATAGGGACAACCCCTTTCAACAGTAAGATATTCAGGCTTTGGATAGTCCAAACGAAGCATTGCCGAAGGTTTTACTATAACATCATCTTCGCAGGAAGCAAGGATGAAAAGGCTTGAAAGGAAAAGGTAAATTAGACTATTTATTTTCAATGGTAAGTTTTATTTGTTTGATGCGCTTGCCCTCAAACGCTTCAATGGTAAACGCATAATTGTGGAAGGATATTACTTCATTCTTCTTCGGAAACCCTTTTGAAATCTCTAAAAGAAATCCCGCCACAGTTTCTGCTTCGCCTTTTTCGTCCTCAAAAAGTTCTGGATCTTCCGGTTTTATTACTTTATAAAAATCTTTTAACGGTGTTTTTCCTTCAAAAACAAACGTGTTGTCGTCCAATTTTGAAAAAATCAAATCCTCATCGTCAAACTCATCGCTAATTTCACCCACAATTTCCTCAATAATATCTTCCAAAGAAATTAAACCGCTGGTGCCGCCATATTCATCAACAACGATTGCAAGGTGCATTTTCATCTCCTTGAACTCATTGAGCAAATCATCCAATTTTTTATTTTCGGGAACAAAATAGGCATTGCGTTTCAAGATTTTCCAATCAAGAATTTTTCGGTCCGTATACGGAATCAAATCTTTCACATAAAGAATCCCCGTAATATTGTCGATGTTATCTTTATAAACAGGAATTCGCGAATAACCCTTCTCTATGATTTCTGGCAGAATTTCTTTGAATGGCTGATCTTCGTTTAACGCAAAAATGTCCATTCGGTTTTTCATAACCTGTTTAGTGTCGGTATTTCCGAAGGTAACGATGCCCTGCAAAATTCTCTGCTCCTCGTACGTGGTGTCTTTGTTTGAAAGTTCCAAAGCCTGCGAAAGATGGTCAACGCTTATGTTCGATCTCTGCTTCCCATAACGTGCGTGCAAATAAAGTGTTGCAGACCGCATGGGCAAACTGATTGGCGAAAGTAATGTGTCCAAAACATTGAGCGGCTGTGCCATAAAAACAGCAAACGAAATGCGGTTGCGGTTTGCATAAACTTTTGGAAGAATTTCACCAAAAAGCAAAATGAAGAAAGTTACAACGCCCACTTCAACAATAAAGCGAATGTCAATTCCGAAAAAATTGGATTGAATGCCCGAAAAAAGTGCATCGCTCAAAGAGTCAAAGATCAGCACGATGGCAATGTTTATAAAGTTATTTGCAACCAATATAGTGGCCAACAACTTTTTCGGTCTTGCCAGCAATCGCTGCACAATTCCCAGTTTTTTTGCGATGGACTTTTCTTCATTGGTTTCAAAATCTGAAGGCGTCAATGAAAAGAATGCCACCTCAGCCCCCGAAATAAGGGCCGAACAGGCTAACAAAACAAACAGTAAAACGCCACTTGTTATTTGGGTAAAGTCCAAAACGGCAAAAAAGAATAAACCAGGGGGGTCCGTGTCCAAGTTATTGGTTTTAGTTAAACGTTAAAAAGGAAGGTCGTCCTCTTCTTCAGAAACTGAATTGTTATTTTTTGGTGCCGATGAAGGCTGGGGTTTTTCAGCATTTTGCCCAGAACCACTATCAACAGAATTATTGCTATCGCCTTTAGGTGTCAAAAAAGTGAAATCTGTGCAATGTATTTCTGTGCTATACCTGTCCAAACCTTTGTCATCCTGCCATTTGCGGGTTTTCAAGCGGCCTTCAATATAGACCATGTCACCCTTTTTTAAATATTTTTCGCAGATTTCAGCGGCTTTGTTGCGCACAACAATATTGTGCCACTCTGTATTGGTTACACGCTCGTTAGTTGTTTTGTTTGTATAGGTTTCGTTGGTAGCAAGTGGGAAACGGCCTAAACTGTTTCCTCCTTCAAAATAATGCATTTTCACATCATCACCGGTATGTCCAATCAACATTACTTTGTTTAGTGTTCCACTCATAATTGTTTCTTTTTCAATTTGTGCAAAGGTAGATTTTGCGTTTTAAATATAAGGAATTTTTAAATTTTTATATAAAATGATTTCAAGCTCTTCTATTAAGGTAAGGAAAATCCATAATTTTCAAAAAACTCCGACACAAAATCCGCAATCAAAACGGGAACGGCATAATTTCCTAATTCTGAAACAGGAACAGTGGTTTCAGTTTCTCCAGAAGTTTCAATAATCCAAAAGCGCGTATGTAGATGTTGGTGTGAAAGTTTGTGTATTAATTGCTTTTCATTAAAAAGCGAAATGTTTTCAATGTTTAAATTTTTGGAAAAATCTTCAAACTGTTGGAGTTTTTGTAGGGTTGAAAGATTTATTTCTTCGGAAGTTTCAATCAATGGAAATTCGTAAAGTTTATGCCAAATTCCCTTTCCCGTTCGTTGTTGTAGGATTGTCCGCTCATTTTCAGAAAGAATAACCAAATAGTTGAAATACCTGTTTTTAACAGGTTTCGATTTTATTTTCACAGGAAGTACCGAAACTTTTTTCTGTTGAAATGCCACACAACCATCATTGAAAATACAGTTTTCGCAATCTGGGTTTTGTGGAACACAGAAACGCGCGCCAAACTCCATAATAGCTTGGTTAAAAGTGCCGGGTTGTTCCTTGTCTATTAACTGCTGCGCAAGTTGTTTAAATTCTTTTTGCCCAACGGTTATATTAATAGGAGTAGAAATTCCAAAAAAACGAGAGAGCACACGATAAACGTTTCCGTCTACCACCGCTTCGGGTTTGTTGAAAGAAATACTCGCTATGGCACTGGCGGTATAATCGCCCACGCCTTTTAGTTTTAAAAGGTCTTTGTAGTTATCTGGAAATATGCCGTTCATTTCTTCCGAAACCATTTTTGCAGTGGTGTGCAAGTTTCGTGCGCGGGAATAATAGCCTAAGCCTTGCCAAAGTTTTAAAACTTCACCTTCGGGAGCGTTTGCCAAATTCTCAACTTTTGGATAGGCTTCCACGAACTTTAAATAGTAGGGCAAACCTTGCAAAACTCTGGTTTGTTGAAGCATGATTTCTGAAAGCCAAATATGATAAGGGTTTACTGTGTTTCGCCACGGCAATTCACGTTTGTTTTGTAAATACCACAAAATGAGTTTATTGGAAAAATGAGGTGCTATTTTTGGCATTGGATAAAATTAATCTATATACCTTTAAATTTTAAAGGATTAAGGTTTGATTTATTGATTTTAAAATATGTATATTTGCGGTCTCTAAAAAAAATCTAGTAAAAGAAAATTAATTAAAATTTAAAAGCAATGACGAAAGCAGATATCGTAGCAAAGATTTCAGAAAAATTAGGAATGGAAAAGAATGAAGTCCAAGCTACAGTTGAAACCTTTATGGAAGAAGTGAAAAATTCATTAGAAGGTGGTGACAATGTTTATTTAAGAGGTTTTGGAAGCTTTATTATCAAAACAAGAGCTGAAAAAACAGGAAGAAACATTTCAAAAAATACAACTATTAAAATACCAGCCCACAATATTCCGGCTTTTAAACCTGCAAAAGTTTTTGTTGAAAGTGTAAAGACCAACGTGGACGTAAAACTATAATAATAACCCGTCCTGAAGTGAATTCGGGACATTAATAAAAGACTTTAGTATGCCAAGTGGTAAAAAAAGAAAAAGACATAAGGTAGCGACTCACAAGCGCAAGAAAAGACGTCGCGCTAACCGCCACAAAAAGAAAAAGTAGTTTCTAAACTACTTTTTCTGTTTTAAAAGTGTTTCGAAAATTGTACCTTTTTGGTGCTATTTTCGAATAAAACAAACAAAAAATCGTTCTTTGAAAATGAGATTGCAGCTGCCGGCTTTTGGTTATGGTGCAGTTTCGCCGGATTTTTATATAAAATCTGTGAAAAATATTGTTTAATTAGTCCGCATTGTGCGGACAACAAAATTAATGTAAAGTGAACAACGAATTATTTATTAGATCCGGTTCACAAGAAGTTGATTTTGCCCTTTTAAAGGATGGAAAACTTATAGAACTTCACAAGGAAGAAGAAGGTAATAATTTTACGGTAGGCGACATATTTCTCGCCAAAATTCGTAAAACTGTTCCTGGGCTTAATGCCGCCTTTGTAAACGTTGGCTACGAGAAAGATGGTTTTTTACACTATCACGATCTCGGTCCAAAAGTGCTTTCACAATTGAAATTTGTTAAAAGTGTAAGTTCAGGTAAGTTAAAAGATTATTCCTTAAATAATTTTCCATTTGAAAAAGAGATTGATAAGCACGGCAACTTGAATGATGCCTTAAAAAGCAATCAATCTATCTTGGTTCAAATTGTAAAAGAACCCATATCCACAAAAGGACCACGTATTAGTTCCGAGCTTTCTATAGCTGGAAGATATATAGTGCTGGTTCCCTTTTCCGATCGCGTTTCTGTTTCACAAAAAATAGAAAGCAACGAAGAAAAAGACAGGTTAAAACGCTTGATAACAAGTATTAAACCAAAAGGATTTGGCGTAATTATACGCACCGTAGCCGAGGGCAAAAAAGTAGCAGAACTGGACAAAGACTTACAAAACCTTATAGAGCGCTGGACAGCGATGTGTAAGAAGCTACAAAGGGCGCACCACCCTTCAAAAGTGCTGAGCGAGCTAAACAGGGGAGCCTCTATCATCCGTGATATGTTTAACGATTCATTCTCTGCAATACATATTGACGATGAGACCCTATACTTGCAAATAAAAGATTATGTGCAGGAAATCGCACCAAAAAAAGACAATATCGTAAAGTTCTATGATTCCAATGTTCCGATGTTTGAAAAATTCGGCATCGAGCGGCAGATTAAAACTTCCTTCGGAAAAACAGTATCAGGTAGCAAAGGAGCCTACTTGGTAATAGAACACACCGAAGCAATGCACGTAATAGATGTGAACAGCGGTAACCGAAGCAACAAGCAAAAAACACAGGAAGGCACAGCGCTAGAAGTGAATATGATTGCAGCCACCGAGGTGGCAAGACAGCTAAGGTTGCGCGATATGGGAGGAATTATTGTGATTGATTTTATTGATTTGGCAAATGCCAATCACCGTAAACAGCTATACAATCACCTTCGTGACGAAATGAAGGACGATAGAGCAAAGCACAAAATTCTACCTCCAAGCAAATTTGGGTTAATACAGATAACCCGCCAACGTGTTAGGCCAGAGATGAACATCAAGACCCGTGAAGAAGATCCTAGTAATGTGATTGACGGGGAAATTGAAGCGCCTATCATTGTTATAAATAGAATAAATGAAGAGGTAAAACGCCTTTTCACAAAAGACTATAAAAAGATAACGCTCAATACGCATCCTTTTATAGCGGCCTTTTTAACCAAAGGTTTCCCAAGTGTGCGTACCAAATGGTTTTTGGAGCACAAAAAATGGGTAAAAATCCAACCTCGGGATGCTTATACGTATCTTGAATATCATTTCAACGACAAAGACGGTGAATTGATAAAATAATCAAAACCCCTTCAATTAATTTTGAAGGGGTTTTTTTGTGTCCTGTTGTATCTATAGATACTTTTGATATTTTTCTTGTTTCTTGTTTCTTGCAGCGAAGCGGTCTTGGCTCATTGTTCTTTTCCTTTAAATTAAAAATCATTTATCTTCACATAAAAATTTAGTTACAACCCTTGAACACTCACAAAACATACTCCGTTGAAGAAGCCACCAAAAGAATGGAGCGCTATTGTGCCTATCAAGAGCGTTGCCATAAAGAAGTGCATCAAAAACTGTATGAAATGCGAATGATCCCCTTAGCGATGGATGAAATAATAGACCATTTGCTGAGACACAATTTTTTAAATGAAACTCGGTTTGCACAGGCTTTTGCGCGCGGAAAATTTAGAGTCAAAAAGTGGGGGAGAAATAGGATTGTGAATGAATTGAAAATGCGCCAAATTTCAAAATTCAATATCAAAATTGCTTTAAAAGAAATACCCGATTCAGAATACTATAAAACATTTGAAGCCTTGGCAGAAAAGCGATTACAGCAATTGGTTTCAGAAAAAAATCTTCAGAAAAAGCGAAAGAAACTAGCAGACTATCTTTTTTATCGGGGGTGGGAGAGTGAGCTTGTTTATGGTAAGGTTGGGGAAATCTCAAAATGATATTTGCGTGGGTAAGGAGTTGTAAGCTCGCGACGATGGAGGAATAGTATGTTAGATATTAAACGAAGCCCCAATATTCACTGAAACCTGATTATGCAGTTTTTCCGCAGGTGTTAACGAATCGGTATTGTATTTGGAAATGGGAGCGCTCACTTCCGTAAAAACACCAAAACCACTAGTGAAAAAATAGCGAGCACCTAAATGGCCTCCAAAATTTTTCAAACTCGCGTAAAGTCCGGGATAAACATCAAAATTTTCATCAACATTTATAACATTTCCGAGGTTTGCGTTGAAGCGTGCTCTTAAATCAAAACGATCTTCAAATTTAGCAAATGGCTCTTCATTGCCATCCAAATCCCGCACTTTATCAATTCCCAAAAGATAGGCAGATGCTAATCCCAGCGAGATGTTTTCACCCACACCAAAATCCAAGCTTCCCATTATACCTGTACCGTTGCTCTGAAAATTAGCACCGACTTGAAATTTCACATCACCTTTTCCAATAAAAGCCTGCCCAAAGGATAGTTGTATACATAGAAAGGTTATAACAGTTGCAAATGTCTTCATTTCAGAAAAATTTAAAAGAAAGATAGGCAATTCTTTTGGAACTAAATCCCCTTATTGGTTCGAACAACAGCTTGTTCGTTTTTCCAATCTATCCATTTTTGACCTTTCAGCTTTCGCATAAATTGATCAAAATAGCGCATAAAGGCGATATTGTAAACGGCTTTTGCCAAGTTTTTGGGGTTTCGGGAAATGGCGCGCAGGCTCATGGAAAAACCGGGCGTATTGTAACGCATATAATGCCAGTAGCCTTCGGGCATATACAAAACGTTCCCGTGCTCCAAATTTGCCTTGTAACCTTTTGCCTCCTTTAGCGCAGGCCATTTTTTATAATCGGGATCGTGAAAGTCAATGTCTTCTCTCGTAATTAAAGAATGGGGTATTTTGTAGAGGTAATCGTTTTGCTTTTGGTCAAAGAGAATTACTTCTTTTTCTCCCTGGAAGTGAAAATGAAATATGTTTGCCAAATCGATATCATAATGCATAAAGGTGTAGGAATCTCTTCCGCCGAAGAAAAGCATCGGTAGGCCTTTCATCAGTTTCAATCCAAAATCTGGATAGTCAAAATCGTTTTGAAGTTGTGGTACTTCTTTTAGTATATTCCAAAGAAAGATGCGGTATTTGGTGGGTTCCTTTTTTAGAAGTTCCACATAATCACGCATTTTCATTTTAGCGTGGGGCTCATTGAAACCATCTTTATGGCTCACATGGCGGTTGTCGTAGAGCGGAACCATTATATCTCCAGCAACATCAGCCATATAATCAAGGTTCCATTTTATAAATGCAGGCCACTCCTCTACAAACCTTTCAATAACGACGGGTTTTTGGGGTTTGAAGTAGTTTTTGATAAAATCTTCTTTGGTAATGGTTTTTACCTTATCAATTTGCTGTAGTTGCATAGTTTTCATCAACTGGTAAATTTACAAATCTCAATGTATTGTTTAGGTCAATGTTAATATAACTTTAAGGATTTAAGCAAAACAAAAATCCCAAACTCCTATTTATGGAATTTGGGATTTGCCCCAATAGTTATCGGGATTGAAATTTTCAGCAGTTTAATCAGCTAAAACCATCACTCTGTTATTGTTGCACTCTACGGTTCCACCAGAAATCTGAAGAATCCATTTTCCATCCTCTTGGGTGAATTTTTTCTGAAATCCTTCCGCAATAGTTGGATTTCCTTTGAATTTCACTTTTCCTTCCTGCAAAACAGAAACAATAGGAGCGTGGTTGTTCAACATTTGGAATTCGCCTTCCACACCTGGAACTGTAATACTTTCTACTTCTCCAGCAACTAAGGATGCTTCGGGGGTAACTATTTCTAAGTACATATTTTTTAGTTGTTTGTTGTTAGTTGATAGTTGTTGGAGAATCTATCAACCAACAACTATCAACCATTAACCAATTTAAGCTTCAGCAAGCATTTTCTCACCAGCAGCAATTGCTTCCTCGATGGTTCCTTTAAGGTTGAAGGCTGCTTCTGGAAGATGATCTAATTCACCATCCATAATCATATTAAAACCTTTGATGGTTTCTTTAATATCAACTAAAACTCCAGGAATACCAGTAAACTGTTCGGCTACGTGGAAAGGCTGTGAAAGGAAACGCTGTACACGTCTAGCGCGATATACAGCTTGTTTATCTTCTTCAGAAAGTTCTTCCATCCCAAGAATGGCGATGATATCTTGTAATTCTTTATAACGTTGTAAAAGCTCTTTTACTCTTTGTGCGCAACCGTAATGCTCTTTTCCAAGAATAGATTCGGAAAGAATACGAGAAGTTGAATCCAATGGATCCACCGCTGGATAAATACCAAGCTCAGCAATTTTACGTGAAAGTACGGTTGTAGCATCCAAGTGGGCAAAGGTTGTTGCCGGTGCTGGATCCGTAAGGTCATCCGCAGGTACGTAAACCGCCTGTACAGAAGTAATAGAACCTCTTTTTGTTGAAGTAATACGCTCTTGCATCGCCCCCATCTCTGTTGCCAAAGTTGGTTGGTAACCCACCGCTGAAGGCATACGCCCAAGAAGTGCAGACACCTCAGAACCAGCTTGCGTAAAACGGAAAATGTTATCTACGAAGAAAAGTACATCTTTTCCTTGTCCTTCACCAGCTCCATCACGGAAGTATTCAGCAATTGTCAAACCTGAAAGTGCCACACGAGCACGTGCTCCAGGTGGCTCGTTCATCTGTCCAAAAACGAATGTAGCTTTAGATTCTTTCAAAGATTTTTTGTCAACTTTTGAAAGATCCCATCCGCCATTTTCCATAGAGTGCATAAAGTCATCTCCGTATTTTATAATACCAGACTCAAGCATTTCGCGAAGCAAATCGTTCCCTTCACGAGTACGTTCACCTACACCAGCGAATACTGAAAGACCACCGTGGCCTTTCGCGATATTGTTAATCAACTCTTGAATAAGTACTGTTTTACCAACACCAGCACCACCAAAAAGACCAATTTTACCACCTTTTGCGTAAGGCTCAATAAGGTCGATTACTTTAATACCTGTGAAAAGAACTTCGGTAGAGGTTGAAAGATCTTCAAATTTTGGTGCATCACGGTGAATAGGAAGCCCATTGTCGCCAGCTTTTGGCAAGTTTCCGAGACCGTCAATAGCATCACCGATTACGTTGAAAAGTCGGCCGTAAACATCCTCGCCGATTGGCATTTGGATCGGCGCTCCAGTTGCAACAGCATCTACACCGCGGCTTAAACCATCAGTAGAATCCATTGATATGGTACGCACCATATTTTCACCAATGTGAGATTGAACTTCAAGAACCAAAAGGTTTCCGTGGTTGTTTACCTCTAATGAGTCGTATATTTTTGGAAGTTCCGATCCGCTTTCAAACGCAACGTCAACTACCGGGCCAATAATCTGTGCAACTTTTCCTGTACTTTGTGACATGAGTAACTGTTTATTTTATAGTTATCTAAGGGCGAAAAAACCACCCCTATTTTGAACGGTGCAAAGATAGTTTTTTCTGAATGAAATTTGCAACCCCAATCTTTAAAAAATTGGAGTTTTTTATGAAAAGACTTAACCTCTTTTTATAACCTGTGAAGTCTAATAGAATCAGAGCTTTTCACACAGTCCACGAACTTCTTTTGCAAAAAGTTCAATTATTTTTTTCTGAAGTGAATCATCTTTGGAAATACTGCGCCCGTCAATTTCAACAATAGGTGTAAGCTCGCCCATTGTTCCTGTTGCAAGAACACCTTCTGCATTGTAGAATTGTGAAAGTGTGATATCTGCTTCTGTAATTTCAATATTGTTTTTTTGGCACATTTCAATCACAGAATTACGTGTAATTCCTGGAAGACAAGCGTGGGCGAAAGGCGTAAAAACCTTTCCATTTTTCACCATAAAAAGGTTGCTACCGTTAAGTTCAGCTATAAAACCACGGTCGTCCAGCATTAATCCAGCGTCTTTTCCGGCAACGTTGGCCTGGATTTTCGCAATAATATTATTCAGCAGATTGTTATGATGAATTTTACTATCCAAAAATTGAGGTGAATTTCTGCGTTGGCTGGTGCTTATCACTTTTATTCCGTGATTATTGTCGTAAACTAAAGGTTTCCATTCTGCCAAAACAATTAAACAAGAACCGCTTTGATTCAATCTTGGATCCATACCACTGGTAATTTTTTCACCGCGCGTCAACGTTAAACGGATGTGTGTATCATCAGTCATTCCATTGGCATCGAGGGTTTGCTTAATAGCTTTTTTGATAAATTCTTTGGAAGGGATATCGGCAAATAGTAAGGTCTTTGCGGATTCGTGCAAACGGGTTAAGTGTTTGTCTAAACAGACTACGCCTTCGGGATAAACGCGCAAACCCTCCCAAACGGCATCACCGCCTTGCACTGAGCTGTCAAAAACCGAAACTTTTGCTTCGTTGCGCGGATATAATTTGTCTTTTATAAATACTTGAATGTTATCGTTTTTGGGGTTGGATTTTTGAAGCATTTTTTTGAGTTATGAGTTATGAGTTATGAGTTATGAGTTATGAGTTATCGGTTGCTAGATTGGAAGAATCTCTCGTTATAATAAAATATTGTTTTTTAAAGTTTCGTAATAAGGCATAGCTTCATTCAGCAATATTTCCAAATGTTCTGGGAATGGTTGTGAGCTGCTTTTTTGAATTGCAAATCCTTCGGAATTGTGAACGTTGCCGTACCAATGTTTTGCCCAAATACCATCTTCTGGGATACCTTCTTTTTTCCAATGAAGCATTGTTGATGAAAAAGGTATATTAAGCAAATCACAGAGTTTTTTTAGATAGGTTTCAGGATTTTTTAAAAGTTCGTCACTGTCAATCACTATAGGTGTTTTTCCGTTTTTCTTCAGAAATAAAAATAATTCCGAAGCTTTTTTGATGCCAATATCGTTCAAGGTAGGTGTGTGAATTACTTTTGAAAAGGAAGCAATCAACTTTTTTGGGTGTCTAATTAAAATGACATTTTCCCAGTTTAGAATAAAACTTGGCGAACTAGACAAATAATGGTGTGCCATTCCTTTTACAAAAACGTTTTTCTTTTTTGAAAGGGAGTTTATCTGCCCAACTACTTTTTCTTCCCTCAATTCCATCGTTTGCAGGATTTCCTTTTGCGAGGGATGCTCATTTTCCAAAGAAGTATTTTGAAGATAATGTCCGTAAAAAGGCTCGTCCAAAACAGTAATGTCTTCCCGCTGCGAAAAGGAATACATAAGTGCCGTGGAAAGGTTTCGAGGACCAGAAATAAGGTTGATGACTTTCATTATTTAAAAGTATCAATTTATTTGGAAATAGGACTTAAGGGAATGGAGAAACAGGACTTTTTGAACCAAGACGTTTTGACCCAAGACGTTTTGAAACTTGGAACCTGAAACTTTGAATTATTCCACCGTAACCGACTTCGCCAAGTTACGAGGCTGATCCACGTTTCTACCCAACATTACGGCAATATGGTATGAAAGCAATTGCAATGGAATAGTTGTAACCAATGGTGATAATGCTTCTGGGGTATGTGGTACTTCCATTACATAATCTGCTATTTCCCTAACTGCAGTATCTCCTTTTGAAACGACTGCTATAATTTTACCCTTTCTAGCCTTTATTTCTTGAATGTTGCTTACTACTTTATCGTAATGGTCGCTTTTTATGGCAATGACCACAACGGGCATATGTTCGTCTATCAAGGCGATGGGGCCGTGCTTCATTTCAGCTGCGGGATAGCCTTCGGCATGTATGTATGAAATTTCTTTTAGTTTCAACGCACCTTCCAAAGCTACTGGAAAGTTGTAACCCCTTCCTAAATAAAGGAAATTGCGAACATTTTTAAATATTGTGGCTATTTCTTTTATTTTGTCTTCGGTCTTTAAAGCCTCTTCCACGTGGCTTGGAATAAGTTCCAATTCGCGTAAATAAAGCATAAAATCACGATGGCCGATTGTTCCTTTTGCCTTCGCCAAGCGCAGGGCCATCATTGCCAAAACGGTAATTTGTGTTGTAAATGCTTTGGTTGAAGCAACACCAATTTCAGGTCCAGCGTGCGTATATGTTCCACTGTGCGTTTCTCTTGAAATTGTGGAACCAACAACGTTGCAGACGCCATAAACGAATGCGCCTTTTGACTTTGCAAGTTTTATTGCAGCAAGTGTATCTGCGGTTTCACCACTTTGGGAAATGGCAATAACAACATCGTTTTCTGAAATAATTGGGTTTCTGTAACGGAATTCGGAAGCGTATTCCACTTCAACGGGAATTCGAACCAAATCCTCAAAAATATATTCAGCAACCAAACCTGCGTGCCAAGAAGTTCCACAGGCCACTATTATAATTCGGTCTGCGTTGATGAATTTTTCTATGTAATCCTCAAGTCCTCCAAGTTTTACGATTCCTTTTTCCGCAAGTAATCGACCGCGGTAGGTGTCTTTTATTACAGCAGGCTGCTCGTGGATTTCCTTCAACATAAAATGGTCGTAACCACCTTTTTCAATTTGTTCAAGATTCATTTGAAGCTCTTGAATGTATGGTGCAACCAATTTATCATCTTCAATTTTTCGAATTTTCACATCACGTCCAAGGCGGATAATAGCCATTTCTTCATCTTCCAAGTAGATCGCGTTGTTTGTAAATTCAATAAAAGGTGAAGCATCACTTGCTACAAAGAATTCGTCATCGCCAATACCTATTGCCAATGGGCTACCCAGTTTGGCAACCACGATTTCGTCTGGTTTTTTTTTGTCGAAAAGCGCAATTGCGTAAGCTCCTACCACTTGGTTCAAAGCAATTTGAACGGCTTTTCCAAGTTTTACTTTTTCATTTATTTGAATATCCTCGATAAGGTTTACCAATACCTCAGTATCTGTTTCTGATTTGAAGGTATAACCACGCTTAATCAATTCTTTTTTAAGAGAATCGTAGTTTTCTATAATTCCATTATGAATAATCACCAAATCGCCACTGTTGGAATAATGTGGATGGCTATTAATATCATTAGGCACACCGTGCGTTGCCCAACGGGTATGGCCAATACCAAGACTGCCTTTGCGTGAAATTTCTTTTTCAGCCTTTGTTTCAAGATTTGCAACTTTGCCTTTGGTTTTGCAAAGTTGGATATTGGTACCGTCAAAAAGTGCAATTCCAGCACTGTCATAGCCTCTGTATTCCAAACGTTTCAAGCCATTCAGAATGATTGGGTATGCTTCTCTTTTGCCAATATAGCCTACAATTCCACACATAAGCGAGGTTTATTTTGGTTCAGTATAATAAATTTGGAGTTTTAACCTTTTTTCTTGATTTGGGGTTGCATTCCCATAAAGAATGGTTCCTTCAGGCGAAACTACACTGCTAGTGGGTACCTGTTCTATCTGAGGTTCCATCGGGTTTAGAAGTTTCGAGGTAGTTTGTGTCAGTACGTTTTGTGATACTACAATCCCCAAAGGTACATTGGTGCTATCTTTATTAATTAAATTGCTAACGTGTGCAGTGATTTTTAATTTATAATATTCGCCATTACCATCACTTCCTCTTTGCAATTTTCCAAAATGGTTTGTCAAGGCATTTGCCGCATCAAGTCCAGCGGTCGTGTCGAGGTTATAGTCTGCCAAAACATTACTGTTTTTAAGGTCGTATATAATAATTCGCTCGGGCTCAGTAGCACCACCTACCATTAAATCTTGGTTTACATAAAAAATGAGATTTGCCTCATTTATGAGCCATTTTTTATCACGAAGCGTTTCAAGTTCATCTGCAATGCCATTGTTATCATTGTCTTTTCCGAAAAGTTCAACTATAGATATAATACCATCGCCACCACGCAGATAGAGGTTTTCGTCCCCAGTTTGAATATTAGGGTTGCTTATGGCAGTTTGTATTTGTTGCGGCAGTTGGTTTTCAAAAGTGTTCACGTTAATGCCGCCAAAATTCAGTTTGAAAATTCCAGTATCTCGTATGTCTGGATCTGTTTCATCGTCAAAGCTATAGAAAATAGAGACGTATGCCTTGGTGGCATCAAAAATGAAAAGACTTCCATCATCTGTGGGAGAATCTACTTTAAAATAAATACCTCTCAAGAAATTTTTAAAGTTATTGTTGTTTCTAAGTTCCGGACTTCCTTCCTTATCAATTATATTTTCTTGAAAGAATTCTACCGGAAGTTTTACCCGAAGTCCGGGTGCAATTTTTTCTTCCGTGTCAGTTCCTTCATTTATAATATAACCATTTTCGGTAGGGAGAAAGTTTTCGACTGAAGCCAATTCAGGGCCCAGATATTCTTCAAATGTAGGGCCTTGGTTTGTATAATAGTTTTGAAATTCTTCAAAACCTGAATTAGGATCATATTCCCTTAAAAAGTAATTGGAAGGAAAAATAGATAGATTTATGCGGGTAGTGCCATATATTGAGTCTAATTCGTAAGTTGTTGTACTGTCTACTGTCGTTGCAGTGCTAAAATAGGGAAGATAGACAAAAACACTATCCACCACTGCGCTGTCGCCAAACTTAGGATCATTAGATTCCAGCGTAAGCTGTGACAGCAAATTTACTTTAGATTTTCCATACACTGGGTCGTTATATATCCCAAGCTGGTATGCAGGCAATCTATTGCTCTGCAAAGGCCCAAGTTTTCTACTGTATGCCACAATGGTTTGGGATTCGTCCAAAATACCATTAGGGGTTTCAGTTCCTAAAATTTCAGAGCCAATTGTGGTAATGTCTTCTTGGCAAGAGGATAATACAATTAAAAGAAGCAAAATAGCACCAGCTAAGGGCAACAAATTTTTAATTTTCATCAGTATTTTTTAAATTTTTATCGGTCAGATGTAATTTGCCATTCATGATTTTCAATTCCAATAAGGACTGGTTTCATCACGAATGTAAAGGATATTTACTTTAAAACTTTTAAGCGGTAAAAGTCTAAATATGCTTGGGAAAAATTATCCATATTATGATATTTTAACACTGGTTTGTCAATAGTGTTAAGAAAATCTTCAAGCTCTTTTGGTATTTCTTCCGAACCTACAATTATTGCATCAGAGTTTTTGATAGCAATTTTCATAAGATTCACATAACTTGGATCTTCAAGCTCTCCAATGGCTTCTTCATCTATGGCATCAAACCTAACTTTATCAATGGTGTTTTTAGCTAACGTTCCTTCAAAGCCTTGATTGTATACAGAAGTAACTATTTTACTGTTTTCAAAAAGTGGTTCGTTGCCGTAATAATTTCTTAAATAAAGTGGAAGAAATGAAGCCAACCAGCCGTGAACGTGAATAATATCTGGCGCCCAGTTCAGTTTTTTTACGGTTTCAATTACACCTTTTGCAAAGAAAATAGCACGCTCGTCATTGTCTTTGTAAAAATTGCCTTCTTCATCGGCATAGGTCGCTTTTCTTTTAAAATAATCTTCATTATCAATAAAATAAACCTGGATGCGCTCTTTTGGGATAGAAGCAACCTTGATTATCAAAGGCATATCAAGATCGTTGATCACCAAGTTCATTCCAGAAAGGCGTATCACTTCGTGTAGTTGGTGCCTTCTCTCATTAATATTGCCGTAACGAGGCATGAAGATGCGTATTTGACCATTGTTGTTGTTAATCATTCTCGGAGCTTCAAACGACATTGAAGAAATCTCGGTCTCAGGAAGATATGGTATTACTTCGGAAGACACATACAAGACTCTTTTATCTTTCATCTATTGGGTTTTAGGTATTATTCGGAATTTGCCACGAAGTATCGAGGCATTTAAAAACACGCAAAATTACGAAAATTTATGTAGATTGTCTTTAATATATTAAGTTTGCCCGCTCTTAACCCAATTTTATGGTAATATATACCCAGAAAGAAACATTGGTGCAGGCCTTGTCTTCCGCTAAAAAAAATGACAAAATAGGTTTTGTGCCAACAATGGGTGCATTGCATAAAGGACATATTTCTTTAGTAATGAAAGCTTTAAGTGAAAATGATGTTGTGGTTGTGAGCATTTTTGTAAACCCAACTCAGTTCAACAATAGCGCAGATCTTCAAACATATCCACGCACTCCGGAAGATGATATCTTTCTTCTAAAAAACTTGAAAGGCGAAGTGATTGTGTATCTGCCAGAGGTTTCAGACTTGTATGAAGATACCGTTTCCGCGAAAACCTACAATTTCGGAGGTCTCGAAAACGAAATGGAGGGCAAACACCGGAAAGGACATTTTGACGGAGTTGGAACTATTGTGAGTAAACTTTTAAAGATTGTAAAACCTCACACAGCCTATTTTGGCGAAAAAGATTTTCAGCAATTACAGATTGTTAAAAAGTTGGTTTCCATTGAAAATCTTCCTGTAAAAATCTTGGGATGCCCTATTTTGAGGGAGACAAACGGTCTTGCAATGAGTTCGCGAAACAAACGACTAAGTACAAAAAAAATTGAGGAAGCAACAATTATTTATAAAACGTTGAAAGAAGTGCAGGAAAAATTTAGTTCCACTCCCATTGCAGATTTGAATGCCTTGGTTGCGGAACGATTCTTGCAAAACCCACATTTGAAATTGGAATATTTTGAAATTGCCAATGAAAAAACCCTCAAAACTGCAAAGCTAAAAAACAAAGGCTCAAAATACAGAGCTTTTATCGCGGCGTTTTCGGGCGAAGTCAGGCTAATAGATAATATGCCTTTAAATTAATATCTTTGCACCATGCAAATACACGTAGTAAAATCTAAAATCCATAGGGTAAAAGTTACCGGTGCTGACCTAAACTACATAGGCAGTATCACTATTGACGAGGATTTAATGGACGCCGCCAACATTATTGAAGGCGAAAAAGTTCAAATAGTAAACAACAACAATGGCGAACGTCTTGAAACCTATGCCATTCCTGGCCCGCGTAAAAGTGGAGAAATTACTTTGAACGGCGCCGCGGCAAGGCGCGTAGCTCCAGGTGATGTACTTATACTTATCACATACGCCTTGATGGAATTAGAAGAGGCCAAAGCCTTTAAGCCTGCGTTGGTTTTCCCAGACGAGGAGACAAATCTACTCCGTTAAATTGAGCCGCTCCCTTTCAAAATTTTTGCAGATTGCGATTCCGTTGGGATTAGGAGTTTTCTTGATTTGGTATATCTATCAATCTTTCACGCCACAACAGCTATCGGAGACGAAAAGGTATTTTGCAGATGCCAATTACGGTTTTGTAATCCTTTCTGTTGTGTTTAGTGTTTTGAGCCATGTTTCACGCTCCTATCGTTGGAATTTTATGCTGGAACCATTAGGCTATAAAACCAAATTGGCCAATAACTTTATGGCAATTTCAGTAGCGTATTTAATGAACGTTTTCATTCCGAAGAGCGGTGAGGTTTCCCGAGGGATTATTTTGGACAAATATGAAGATGTGCCCTTTCAAAAAGGTTTTGGCACCATCATTTCTGAAAGAGTAGTAGATCTTGTATTCCTTTTATTTTTTACAATTTTAGCACTTATAATAAAGTTTGACGTGTTGTATGATTATGTTGTTGAAAGCATTCCTTCTTCAATTTTGTATTTAATTATCTTCGGAACTGTTTTGATTGCCGTAAGCATTCCACTTTATATGAAATTTTCAAAATCGAATATTAACACAAAACTGAAAAACTTCATAATCGGTTTAAAAGAAGGTGTTTTCAGTATTTTGAAAATGCGGAAGAAAGGAGCTTTTCTTTTTCACACGTTTGTTATTTGGGGGCTTTACTTACTTTCTTTTTATACTGCACTGCACGCTTTGCCCGAAACGGCAAATATTCCTTTTGGCACCATTATTATCACTTTTGTGGTGGGCAGCTTCACCTTTGCTTTTACAAATAGCGGTTTTGGAACCTATCCTGCCGCGGTAGCTGGAATTTTAACAGTTTTTGGCATCGCAAAAACCGTTGGGGTTGCTTTTGGATGGATTGTTTGGATTTCAAATATTTTCTCCATTGTTTTTTTCGGAGTGCTTTCACTGGTGCTTCTTCCACTTTACAATCGCAAACGGCTAAAGTTGTAATATTTCTGATTTATTTTTTACTTTCGGAAAATCCACAAATTCAAAATTTGTTACCTTTCCGGAGATTAAAAAACCTCACCAATGAAAAAATTTCTGCTTTTCGCTTTTTGCATTTTAATTAATTACGCCTCCTTTTCCCAGATTATTTACGAAGAATTCAATTCTACCAAACTCGGCGAATCCCGAAGGTTAAAAATTCAGCTCCCAAGAAATTACGAAACAAATACAGAAAAAAAATACCCCATCGTTTTGGTGCTGGATGCCGATTATCTTTTTGAACCTGTGGCTGGAAACGTAGATTATTTCAGCTATTGGGAAGACATGCCAGAATCCATTGTAGTTGGAATTATGCAGGGGGATAGCCGTTATGAAGATTGTTCATACGATGAAGATACTTTTATGCCCGGTGAAAAAGGCGCACAGTTTTTTGAATTTATCGGCTTGGAATTGATTCCATATATTGACAAAAAATATCGCACGGCGAAATTTATCATAGGTGTTGGGCACGATTTTACTGCCAATTTTCTTAATTATTATCTTTTTAAAGACCCACCGTTATTGAAAGGTTATATCAACTTGAGCCCAGATATGGCACCCATGATGGAAGAACGACTTGTGGAACGAATTCCAAAAATTCAAGGAAAAATATTTTATTATTTGGCCACTGGAACTGACGACATTAAAGGATTAATGGAATCTGCCGAAGGCTTGAACGTACAATTAAGTGGATTGAAAAGTAAATCCTTTAACTATTATTATGACAATTTTGATGGCGCAACACATTACTCGTTAGGTGGGCGCGGCATTCCAAATGCTTTGGAAAAAATATTTTCGGTCTATAGGCCCATCAGTAAAAAAGAATACAGCGAAGTATTGCTGAAAATGGATACGCCAATTAGCCAATATTTGTTGGATAAATACAAGGTGATTGAAGATCTTTTTGGGATTACAAACAATATTCGCGTCAATGATTTTATAGCAACTGCAACTGCTGCCGAAAAGAAAAACCAATGGGAATCTTTACGCGAAATTGCTACACTTGCAAAAAAACAGTATCCAAACACAGTGCTTGGCGATTATTACATGGGTCGTTATTATGAAGAAACCGGCGAACCCAAAAAAGCCATGAAAACCTTTCAAGGGGCCTATGATAAGGAAGAAGTGGATTTTATAACAGTAGATAAATTATTGGACCGGGCTGATAAAATTAAGAACGATTTTGGGTATTAAACCTAAAGTTCATTAATTACATTTCTATGAAGATACGCCCAGTTTGTAAGTGCATTGGTTGTATTCTCAATTTCAAGTTTTGTAATAATATTGCTTCGGTGTTTTTCAACGGTTCGGGTTGAAATAAAAAGTGTTTCTGCTATTTCATTGCTGCTCATTTGCTGCGCAACTAATTTTAAAATCGTCTTCTCGGAAGCAGTTAAATGTTTAATTTTTTTTAAATCTTCCGACACACTTTCCAGAGAAGCTGCCTCAAAGGCACTGCTGAAACATTCTTCGTTTTTTAAAACTGATTGAATACAGTTTTCAATTTCAGAAAAAGAATCTTCCTTCAGCAAATAACCATTTATTTGAAGCGCTTTTGCCTGTGAGATATAATCAATTTCCTTGTGAAAGGAAAGCAAAATAAATTTAGTAGCTATCTGCTTTTCTTTTGCCATTTTTATGACTTCAAAACCAGTAAGTAGCGGCATATCTATATCCAAAAGAGCTATTGTAGGGTTTAGGGTCAAAAGAAGTTCCAAAGCCTGCATGCCGTTTACTGCCTGGCCTATAACGTTGTAATCATTTGTCGTAAGTTCCTCATTTAATCCTTTGAGGATCATTGGGTGGTCATCTGCAATAACTATGGAAATGTCTTTTTTTTCAATCATTTAAATTGGAATAATAAGTGTTATGGTTGTGCCTTTGTTAATTTGGCTCTTAACATCAATTTTTGAATGCAAAATTTTTGCGCGCTCTAACAATGTTTTCATTCCGAGGCTGTTACTTGTTTTAAGTTTTTCGGAATGTTCAAAACCTTTGCCATTGTCCATTATAACAGCTTCAATGGTGCTTTTCTTTTTTTCGATCGTCACGGAAGCAGCTTTTGCTTCCGCGTGCTTTACCATATTGTTTAACACTTCTTGAATAATCCTATACAAATGTAGTGATGCTTCTTTGCTTAACAAAGCATCTATGTCCTCAATTTCATGTGTAAAAAAGATATTTGTATTTGCATCTACCTCGTCAACCATATTTCTGATTGCAACCGTGGGTCCTAAACGCTCCAATGTTGCAGGATGAAGGCCTCTTGATATGGTACGCAATTCTTCTAGAGTGTTACTTGCCAAAAATTCCATTTCGGGATTACCGGTGGCTTTTGTTTTCTTTGCCAAGAGCATCAATTTTTGCCCTACGCTGTCGTGAAGTTCGCGAGCCACATGTGTGCGTTCCTCTTCTTGCGCTTTAATAAGATTATGGGTATAGGTTTCACTTCGCTTTCGCTCCGCTTTGTTTTTGTAATAATAAAAAAGAAAAATACCCAAAACTGTTAGGGACAATATAGAAATCCAAAACATCGAGGTTCTCCAAAAGGGAACTTTTATGGTAAACAAATATTGATAAGGAGTGTTTTGCCAAACCCCATCACCGTTGCTCGCCGTAAATTCAAAAGTATATTTTCCAGGAGGCAAATATGAAAACACAACATTTGAATCTTCCGTTGGCATTGACCACTCATTGCCGTTACGGAGTCCAATTAATCTGTATTTATACTTAACCTCTTCCGGATTGGTAAAGGATATTGCCTCCATATTAAAGGTCAGGTAGTTTTTTTGATATGGAAGCACCAAATCATTTTTGATTCGGTATAAACTATCCTGCAAGGGTTCAGAAAATAAAAATATTTCTGAAAGAGCGAGCTTGGGGGGTTTTGTATTTGGTATAAATTCTTTTTCATTAAAAGCGAGCATGCCACTCAATGAGCTCGCCAATATAGTTTTGTCTTTAGTTATTGTAATTGAGTTAAGGTCGATATCATTCTCAAGAAAATGTGCTAACGTTCTATATTGGGATGCTACTATGCTATCTCGTTTCAATAACAGACCCAAATCTACTTTGGACAAAATATCTCTGCCGGCCAGCCACAAACTATTGCCATCAACCTTCAGTGCTCGAAAATGTTTTAAGGGTGCAAATCGGTCTATATCAAAAGTTTGTATTTTAAAATTGTTGCCTGAATAGGTTATGTGGTAAAGTTTTTTTTCACTTCCGGCGAGTACTTCGTTTTTGTTAATAACGTCGATACTTTTAAAGTTATAATGATTTAAAGGACTCAATCCAGGAATGGTATCTACCTTATTGTCTTTTAATTGAAATAAACCTGCAATTTTGCAAAGAATATGTCTGTCACCAATTGGCACCATCGCAATTGATCTTCTTGTATTTATGTAATAGGTAGAATCTTTCGCTAAGACTTTTATTTTATTGGTTTCAAAGAGAAAAGTCTGGTCGCCCTCTTTATACAAAAGATTATAATCTCCTTCATCAATAATTTTTGTGGCTGTGTTTTTGTAGAGTTCAAGTACTTTCTCGTCAGTTGTATAAAGCAGGTTATTTTCTGGCGTTACCAAAAGGTTGTTTATAGTTTTGTTTTGGGTGATTTGCTTTATTTTTTTTTCATTGTCAATTGCAACCGCTCCGCCATCGGTGGCAACAATCCAATCCCCGTCCCATTCCACTATGCTATTTACAGATTTTGACGGTAACCCTTGCGTATCGTCATAAAGTTTAAAAGCAGTATCTCTAAAACGGATAATCCCCTCCCCATAAGAAGTCATCCAATGGTTGCCTTCTGTGTCCTTGATTATACGGTAAATATATTTTGTGGGAAGTCCTTGTGCTTCATTGATTACTTTTAAATCGCCTGTTTGCTTATTGAAAATTCCGAAACCATTGCCTTCAAAACTCAAATAGAACTCATTTTCGTTTTCTTCATAAATTCCATAAATACGGTTTTTGTCAAAATCCTCTGGTTTGAATTTAAACTTCGTAAGTGTTCCATCTGATATTTTATAAAGCTCGCCATATGCACCCACCCATACATCCTTTTTAGCATCTATGAAAACCGAATAACAAATGTTGTTTATACCATCCTTTTCATTGTAAATGTTTTCGAGCTTTAATGGATTGAGGGTCAATTTAAAAATACCCATGCTTGAAGACGCTATATAAAGAGTATTATGGTCATACCAAGCAGCACTCTGAAAATTGGAAAATTTATTTTCTGTACTTGTTTTAATCAAATATTCCAGCTTTCCGTTTTTATAAACTATAATGCCTTTAACGCAAATGAGATATATAGTTCCGTCTTCTCCCTCCAAAATATAGGTTAGGCTTCCCAAAGAAGAAAAATCAACGCCCTTTGGATTGGTGACTTTTCCATTTTCTATAATGCTTACTCCGTTATTCAGTGTTCCAACCCAAATGCGTTCTTTGGAATCTTCAAAAAGGCTGAAGCAAATATTAGAGACCAACCCGTCTTCTGTAGTATAGTTTTTGAAAGTCTTTCCGTTGAAACAACTTATCCCGCCTGTAGTGCTAACCCATATTCTATTTTTGGTATCCTGCAGAATAGCATAGGTTTCGTTGTTAACCAAGCCTTCCTCGACCTTATATTTTTTGAATTGGTATTGCTGGGCGGTTAAAACCAAAGAGCAAATACAAAAAAAAAATAGTGTGAGGAATAAGCGTTTCATTTTAGCGAAGGTTTGTAGCGTAAATATATTTATTTTAGCGGAACTATTATGGCCAAAACAAAATCCACATTTTTCTGCCAAAACTGCGGCGCGCAATATGCCAAATGGCAGGGGCAATGCAATTCCTGTAAAGAATGGAATACCATTGCTGAAGAAATAATTCAAAAAGCCGAAAAGGTAAGTTGGAAATCTACTGAAAACACCTCAAAAAGAGTTGCCAAGCCGCAACGTATTTCAGAAATTTCAACGCAAGCAGAAGCTCGGCTCAACACAAAAAATAACGAATTAAACCGTGTGCTTGGAGGCGGATTAGTCCCAGGATCATTGACGCTTTTGGGTGGTGAGCCTGGAATAGGGAAAAGTACATTGATGCTTCAGATTGCACTCCAACTTCCCTATAAAACGTTGTATGTCTCAGGAGAAGAAAGTGCTCAGCAAATAAAAATGCGGGCCGAACGTATTCAGCCAATTTCAGAGAACTGTTTCATTTTAACCGAAACAAAAACGCAGAATATTTTCAGAAATATTGAAGAAATTGAACCAGATATTGTGGTTATTGATTCCATTCAAACGTTACACACTGATGCTATTGAAAGCACTGCTGGAAGTATTTCGCAAATTCGTGAAACCACTGCGGAACTTATAAAATTTGCAAAAGAAACTGCAACACCAGTAATTCTTATTGGCCACATCACCAAAGACGGAAACATTGCTGGACCAAAAATTTTGGAACATATGGTTGATACGGTTTTGCAGTTTGAAGGCGATCGAAATCACATATACAGAATTTTGCGCGCCAACAAAAATCGCTTTGGAAGTACAAATGAATTAGGTATTTACGAAATGCAGGGCAGCGGCTTGCGAGAAGTTTCAAACCCTTCGGAAATATTGATTTCGAAAAATGACGAAGATTTAAGCGGCACCGCAATTTCTGCAACTTTGGAAGGCATGCGCCCATTGATGATCGAAATTCAAGCGTTGGTGAGCAGCGCCGTTTATGGCACGCCACAGCGAAGCGCTACGGGCTATAACGCAAAGCGATTGAATATGATTCTCGCTGTTTTGGAAAAACGTGCGGGTTTTAAACTTGGTGCAAAAGATGTTTTTTTGAATGTAACTGGTGGAATTACTGTTGACGATCCCGCAATAGATTTGGCAGTTGTTGCTGCAGTACTTTCATCAAATATTGATATTGCCATTGACAAACGCCTTTGTTTTGCTGCTGAGGTTGGTTTAGCGGGAGAAGTTCGACCAGTAACACGTGTGGAACAGCGAATTTTGGAAGCCGAAAAACTTGGTTTTACTTCTATCGTGATTTCAAAATATTGCAAAATTCCGAAGAACAATTTTCACATAAATATTATTAAAGTGGCAAAAGTTCACGATGTGGTGCATCACCTTTTCGGATAGTGTTTTTAACACTTTATTGTGCAACAAAGCTATGGATTGCCATTATCTTTAAAATGCAATTCTAAAAAAGCTGTTATGTCCATCTTTTCAAAAATTAAGCAAACCATTCATTTAATGAAAGACATCGATCTTGATGCGCTGGGAAAACTTTCGCAAAAAGTAGATCTTTCTGAAATCATGAAAACCGTTGGCAAGCTTGATGATCGGCAATTGCAAGGTTTAATGAAGATGTTGAAATACAAAAGTGGGAAGAGAGGACAACATAAATTACCCCCCATTGATGGCGATTTTTACGATCTGGCTTTAAAACTGAGCCCCGAACAACGCGAACTACAGATAAAAGTTCGCAATTTTATGGAAGACGAAATAAAGCCAATTGCCAATGAATATTGGAACAAAGCTGAATTTCCATTTCAAATCATTCCTAAAATGGCAGAATTAAACATTTGCGGACTTACCTATGAGGGTTACGGAACACCAAATGAAACCTACATAATGGAAGGGATAATAGCGATGGAACTTGCCCGTGTTGATGTTTCCATTTCCACCTTTTTTGGAGTACATAGCGGTCTTGCAATGGGTTCAATATATATCTGCGGGAGTGAGGAACAAAAACAGGAATGGCTCCCCAAAATGGCCAGAATGGAGCTTATTGGCGCCTTTGGTCTTACCGAACCCGATGTGGGTTCAGCAGTTGCAGGTGGAATGGAAACCACTTGTAGGCAAGAGGGTGATGAATGGGTTTTGAACGGACAGAAAAAATGGATTGGGAATGCTACGTTTGCCGATGTTATAATTATTTGGGCGGTTGATGAAGCTTCCGACCAGGTGAAAGGTTTTTTGGTTCGAAAAGGAAATCCAGGCTTTAAAGCTGAAAAAATTGAAAACAAAATGGCACTTCGGACTGTGCAAAATGCGCTGATAACTATGACAGATTGCCGCATTCCTGAAAGCGACCGACTGCAAAAATGTGATTCGTTTAAAGACACGGCAAAGGTATTGCGAATGACACGTGCGGGAGTAGCTTGGCAAGCGGTGGGTTGCGCTCGAGGTGCTTATGAAGCAGCTTTGAAATACACAAAAAAACGTGAACAGTTTGGAAAGCCAATAGCATCTTTTCAATTGGTTCAAAATCATTTGGTAGAAATGGTTGCGAATTTAACCGCAATGCAAACAATGTGTTTTCGCCTATCGGAATTACAGGATGAAGGTTTGTTGACTGATGAACACGCTTCGCTCGCCAAAGTATTCTGCAGTATGCGAACGCGTGATGTGGTTAGCCAGGCCCGCGAAGTTATGGGTGGAAATGGGATTTTACTTGAATATGACGTCGCTCGCTTTGTAGCGGATGCCGAAGCAATTTATAGCTACGAAGGCACCAAAGAAATCAACTCTTTGATTGTTGGACGGGCGATTACCGGGTATAGTGCGTTTGTTTAAGGCGCCGGATTTGGAATTTGATTGTGAATGGCATCAATCTCTTTTAAAATTTCTTTTGAAAGTGAAATATTGATGCTTTTAATATTTTCAGAAAGTTGCTCGATGGAAGTGGCTCCGATAATTGGAGCGGTCACAAATTTCTTCTGAAGAATAAATGCCAAGGCCAGATGTGTAAAACTCAAATTGTATTTTTTGGCTATTTCATAATATTGCTGAGTCGCTTCCAGAGCAGGTTTGCTGCTATAACGCGTGTATTGCTTGAATTGGTTTATTCGAGAATTTTCATCAGCTTTTCCATCTAAATATTTCCCCGTTAATGTTCCAAATCCTAATGGTGAATATGCCAAATAGCCAATATTTTCGCGTTGAAGAATTTCCGAAAGACCTATTTCATCTTTTCTATTCAATAAATTATATGGATTTTGAACAGAAAACATCTTCAGTTTCCCCTTACGCGATTCTTCCATGCAACGCATTGTGCCAAAAGGGGTTTCATTTGAAAGTCCGATATGGCGAATTTTTCCCGCTTTTACGAAATCTTCCAAATCTGCTAACACTTGAGAAAAATTATCTTTCCAAACTTCGTCTTCTTTGCGCATGTAATCAAGTTGGCCGAAATAATTGGTGTTTCGCTCCGGCCAATGAAGTTGATATAAATCGATATAATCAGTTTGCAAACGCTTCAAACTTTTATTGATGGAGTCTTCAAAAGATTTTTTACTAAAATCCAAAGGCTTCCGAATGTGGTCCATATTTCTGCTCGGCCCAGCAATTTTTGAAGTGATAATCAAATCTTCACGATTCTTCTTTATTGCAAGCCAATTTCCAATATAAACTTCCGTTCTCCCCTGCGTTTTTGGGTTTGCGGGAACGGGATACATTTCGGCACAATCAATAAAATTAATTCCTTTTTCAATCGCGAAATCGAGCTGTTCGTGGGCTTCCGATTCAGTATTTTGCTGGCCCCATGTCATTGTGCCGAGACAAAGTTTACTGATTTTTAAATCTGTATTTGGGAGAATTGTATATTTCATTTACTGGCTTTTTCAGAATAAAAAAACTCCATTGTGTAATCCAAATATTCCGGCTGTGTAATGCCCTCGGAGTAGAAAATGTTTTCTTTTTGATTGTATCTTTTTATGTAAGCTTTATTAATTTCTTCTTGAATAGGTGCTGATGCATCAAGTTTTTTTCCTTTTACATTAATGACTTTATCGCCATACTTCAATTGACCGACACCTTTTTCAAGAAACGCCGTGAACCAACTTCTGGCACTCTTATTCCAACTTCTTGCAAAAACTCGGTTGTTAACAGTAACCACCCAAATTTCCAAAAATGAAACTCTTTCAATTCCACCTTTTATTTCTGTGTAATTATGATTTTTTAAGTGTGAATAAAAATCTTCTGGGAAATTCATTTACTTGAGGTTAAAATTCTAATTCCACCAAATGTGGACAATGATCACTGTGCATTGCATCGGGTAAAATCACAGCACGTTTTAGATTTTTTTGAAGTGGCTCGGAAACCAGATTGTAATCTATCCGCCAACCTTTGTTGTTATTTCGGGCGTTGGCTCTGTAGCTCCACCACGTATAATTATTGGGTTCTTTATTAAAATGGCGAAAGCTGTCAATGAATCCACTTTTCATAAAGCTGTCCAACCATTTCCGTTCAACAGGTAAAAAACCTGAAACATTTTTGTTGCGAACAGGATCGTGAATGTCAATGGCTTCGTGGCAAATGTTATAATCACCACAAATCACCAAGTTTGAAATTTCTTTTTTCAGATTGTCGACATATTTCTGAAAATCGTCCATATACTTGAATTTGTGCTCCAGTCTGTCAATGTTTGTACCGCTTGGCAAATACAAACTCATCACTGAAACATCATCAAAATCCACACGGATGTTTCTTCCTTCGGCATCCATATATTCTATACCAGTTCCGTATTCAACGTGATTCGGTTTTATTTTGGAAAGAATTGCCACGCCACTGTAACCCTTTTTTACCGCACTGTACCAATAATGATAGGGATAACCAGCTTTTTCTATTTCCTCGATTTCTACCTGGTCAAAATTGGCTTTTGTCTCTTGAAGGCATATAACATCAGGGTTTGCAGCTTTCAGCCAATCAATAAATCCTTTGCGCATTGCAGCGCGTATTCCGTTTACGTTGTATGAAATAATTTTCATTGTAAGAAGCGTTTGTTAAAGGCTACTAAGTTAATTAACATTGTATTTTTACGCGGCTCGTGCCCGTAAAGATTTTCATAATATATTCACAAAATATAATACGCTACATTCAGTTATATTGATGATGAAGTTTTACCTGTTAGTTTCTTTCCTTTTTATTGCGGCCATTGGCCATGCGCAGGATATTTCTTCAAACTATCGGGAAAAGAAAGTTGCGGTGAAAGACACCGTTGTTTTGGACAGTGTGAGCATTAATCCAAAACGGTTTGCCATTCTCGATAAAGATGGAAATTCACCGAATCCTTTCAGCTATCGGATAGATTTTAAAAAAGGCATTATTATCTTTTCCGAAGAATTGCAACAGCAGCAGGATTCGCTAACTATTCAATATCTGAGGTATCCAGATTTTTTAACGCGAGATTATTTCGCGCTCGACCCTAAAATTATTGTTGAAAATACTGGAAAAATTGATAAACTATATTCGCTGCAGGAAAGCACAAACCAAAGCACTTTTACTCCTTTTGATGGTCTGAATACCTCAGGAAGTATTTCACGCGGAATTACCATTGGGAACAATCAAAACGCAGTGGTAAACAGTGAATTGGATTTACAAATTATTGGAAAACTGAGCGATAAAGTCTCAATTCGTGCTTCTATTCAAGATTCCAATATTCCGGCACAGGAAGGTGGTTATTCGCAAAGCTTGAATGAATTTGACCAGATTTTTATTGAGCTTTATGGAGATGATTGGAACATTCGCGCAGGTGATATTGATTTGCAAAACAACAATAGTTATTTCGGAAGATTTACTAAAAAAGTGCAGGGAATTTCCCTTGGCGGAACTTTTAATAATGAAGACGGTTCCAAAATTTCAGCCTTTGCATCTGGAGCTTTGGTACGAGGTGTTTTTTCTAAAAGTGAATTTGTTGGACAGGAAGGAAATCAAGGGCCGTATAAATTGGTTGGTCCCAACGGTGAACTATATATTTTAGTGGTTTCTGGTAGCGAACGGGTTTATGTGAACGGCTTGCTTTTAAATCGTGGCGAAAATGAAGATTATGTTATTGATTATAACGCAGGTGAAATAAAATTCAATCCTACATATCCAATAACGAGTAATATGCGGATTAAGGTGGAATATCAATATACCGATAGAAGCTACACGCGTTTCATTGGCTACGGCGGCGGAAATTATTCCAGTGAAAATTTGGATTTGGGTGTATATGTTTATTCCGAAAACGATGCTAAAAACCAGCCGCTTCAACAAAACCTTTCCGAAGAGCAGGTGGCTATTTTGCAGGCTGCGGGTGATGATCGCGATTTAATGAACGCTCCTTCAGCCGTGTCCGACACCTATTCCGAAAACAAAATTCTTTATAAAAAGGAAAGCATAAATGGTGAAGATATTTTTGTGTTTTCAAACAATCCCAACGACGAACTTTTCAGTGTTCGTTTTTCCCTTGTTGGCAACAATAATGGTGATTATGTGATAAGCGACACCAATGCTATCAGCCGTATTTTTGAGTATGTGGCTCCAGTAAACGGAGTAAGGCAGGGTAATTATGAGCCCATTATTCGCCTAAATGCTCCTATAAAAATTCAAGTTGGTGGCTTAAATGGAAGCTTTCATCCTTCGGAAAAATCGCGTATCGATTTTGAAGTTGCGGGAAGCAAAAACGATCTCAATCTTTTTAGTGATATTGACGACAATAATAATGATGGTTTTGCAGGAAGATTAGCATTCAAACAACGCGTTTTGACAACAGCCGACACGCTGAAAGTAGATGCTTTTGGTTCTTTGGATTTTGTTCAAAGAGACTTTAGAACCGTTGAAAGGCTTTATAATATTGAGTTTAACAGAGATTGGAATCTTGTAAACCCAATGGGAAACCAAAGCTTTGTGATTTCCGGAGTTGAGATTTCGCATCCAAAAATTGGTGGTGGCCGTTACGAGTTTCAAAATTTAAATTATACTGAAAATTTCAACGGTACACGACATGTGATTACTTCGGAATTAAAACTGAAAAAACTGAAATTGCTAACTTACGGAAGCTATTTGAACAGCAAGGCAAATTCAATTTCCTCAAAATTCTTCCGATTAAATAACATTACAACCTATTCTTTTGAAAAGGCTTGGGCTGGCGGAAAAGTTGCGTTGGAAGACAATCGAATAAAAGATATTTCACGCGATAGCATTTCGCCCATAAGTCAGAAATTTAGTTCTTTTGAAGTCTTTTCAGGTATCGGTGATAGTACCAAAGTTTTTGTGGAAGCAGGTTATCAGTTCCGTGTGAATGACAGTGTTCGGAATAATTTACTTCAAAAAGTGAATTCATCAAATACCTATTATTTAAAATCGCGACTTATAAATACTGAAAACACGCAGCTTTCAGCGTTTGCGAATTACAGAACTTTAAAATATGAGCCTTTTTTAAGTGATGGAACCGGCATAAACAATCCTACGCCGCCTATAAATATTGCTCGCGAAACTGAGCGCTCCTTGAATTCAAGAATTTTATACAATCAAACTTTGTTTGATGGTGGAGTGCGGTGGAACACCACTTTGGAATCTAATAATGGGGTTATTCCGCAACAGGAATTTACGTATATAAAAACAGATGCGGGTCAGGGCGTTTACACTTGGATTGATTACAACAATAACGGAGTTCAGGAATTGGAAGAATTTGAAGTGGCACAGTTTCAGGATCAAGCGGAATACATCCGAATTTTGCTTCCAAATCAGGTATTCCTAAAAATAAGAGAAAACAAATTCAGTCAGATCCTCACATTAAACCCGCAAAATTGGTCAAATAAAGAAGGATTTAAAAAAGTGCTGTCACATTTTTATAATCAGACTTCCTATGTTTTGGATCGAAAGGTGAAGCGAAAAAAAGATGGCTTTAACATAAATCCTTTTGAAGATGGCGGGAACGATCAGCTGGGACTCACGCTGAATTTTAGAAATGCTTTGTTTTTCAATCGAGGGAAGCAACATTTAACCACGAGTTACACCTTTATTTCCACTTCCAGCGACAATCTACTTGCCACGGGTTTACAGCGCAGTGAACTGAAGAGCCATCAATTGAACTTCAATCATAAGTTTTGGGAAAGTTGGTTGCTGAATTTAAAAGGCGCTACAGGAAGCAATAAAAGCCTTTCAGAAAATTTTGCGAATCGAAATTATCGTTTGGATTCGTATGAATTTAATCCAAAAATTTCTTATTTGCTCAGCCAGCAGACGCGTTTTGATGTGTTTTATGAATTTAAAAATCAAGACAACCAATTGGGCGAGATGGAAAAATTAAACCAACAAACCTTGGGCTTTTCTTTTGCATATACAAATGCCGAAAAAGTTTCAATAAATGGCGAATTCAATTATATAGACAACAAGTTTGAAGGCAGTGCTTTTTCACCCGTAGCCTATCAGATGTTGGAAGGCTTGCAGCCTGGGACCAATTTTACGTGGCGATTACTTTTTCAGAAACGAATAACTAAATATTTAGACGCCAACCTTTCCTATTTCGGAAGAAAAAGTGAAACCACCAAAACAGTGCATACGGGCAGTATTCAGTTGCGGGCGTATTTTTAATTTTGTACCTTCATAAATCAATTCTAAAAAATAGAAAATGTTTTTAAAAATAGGACTTGCAATCATTTCAACCTTAATTCTTTCCTGTGGCACCACAGAAAAGAAAACCCAAACTACTTCCACTTCTGAAACAACGACAAGCTCGGAAACCACTTCAACCACTTCAACCACTGAAACAATGGATCCAAAAAAAATGATGGCAGCAGGCTACTTGCTGGGAACCATAGTATATTCTGACAAAGAAGGTGATTGTCCTTATACCATACAGATGCCGGGCGATAAAATGGAGTTTTACTATTTGGACCCTATAAATTTGGAAGAAACTTATAAAAAAGATGGGCTAAAAGTGTGGATTAAATTTGCGGGTTTGCGCAGAATGAACCGTTGTGATAAAGCTACTCCAGCAGAAATTATCGACATAAAAAAAGGAGGATAAATAAATATCCTCCCTTTTCAAAATATAGAATTAACCACTTAAAATTTTAGGAAAGCCAATTTTTATATGAAATGGTCTCCTTCATTTTTTCTGAAATTTTATCAATAGAAATACGTTCCTGTTCCATCGTGTCACGATAGCGTATGGTTACGGTATTGTCTTCAATAGTTTGATGATCGACGGTGATACAGAATGGAGTTCCAGCAGCATCCTGGCGACGGTAACGTCTTCCAACTGCATCTTTTTCGTCATAAATTACATTGTAATCCCATTGCAGATCGTCAATAATTTTTTGTGCAATTTCTGGTAAACCATCTCTTTTAATCAAAGGAAGAACTGCAGCTTTTACAGGGGCCAAAATGGCTGGTAGTTTTAAAACAGTACGCACACTTCCGTCTTCCAAAGTTTCATCTTGGAGCGAGTTACTTAAAACTGCTAAAAACATTCTATCTAAACCAATTGAGGTTTCTACTACATAAGGCACATAACTTTCATTCATCTCATGATCGAAAAACTGTAATTTTTTTCCAGAGAATTTTTCGTGTGCTTTTAAGTCGAAATCGGTGCGGGAATGAATTCCTTCCAATTCTTTAAAACCAAACGGAAAGTTGAACTCAATATCTGCTGCGGCGTTGGCGTAATGTGCCAGTTTTTCGTGATCGTGGAAACGGTAATTTTCTTCTCCCAGTCCTAAGGAAAGATGCCATTTTAAACGGGTTTCTTTCCAGTACTCATACCATTTTAGTTCTTCTCCCGGGCGAACAAAGAATTGCATTTCCATCTGTTCAAACTCCCGCATACGGAAGATGAACTGTCGTGCAACAATTTCGTTTCTAAAAGCTTTTCCAGTTTGGGCAATTCCGAAAGGAATTTTCATCCGTCCGCTTTTTTGAACATTCAAAAAGTTTACAAAAATACCTTGGGCAGTTTCGGGACGAAGATAAAGATCCATCGCACTATCTGCTGAAGCTCCCAATTTTGTTCCAAACATTAAGTTGAACTGTCTAACTTCGGTCCAGTTTCTTGAACCTGTATCGGGGTCGGCAATTTCAAGCTCTTCAATCAAAGCTTTCACGTCTGCCAAGTCTTCTTTTTCTAGCGATCGGGCCATTCGTTCTAAAACAGAACGCTGTTCTTCAAGATATTTAACAACTCGTGGATTGGTGGTTACAAATTGTTCTTCATCAAAACTGTCTCCAAAACGACCTTTTGCTTTTTCAATTTCCTTTTGGGCTTTTTGATATAACTTTTCAGCGTAATCTTCAATTAGCACATCAGCCCGGTAGCGTTTTTTGGAATCTTTATTGTCTATCAATGGGTCGTTGAAAGCATCAACGTGGCCGGAAGCCTTCCAAGTTGTTGGATGCATCAATATTGCGGAATCAATTCCCACGATATTTTGGTGCATGTACACCATGCTTCGCCACCAATATTCTCGGATGTTTTTCTTTAATTCTACACCGTTTTGGGCGTAGTCGTAAACAGCGCTAAGGCCGTCATAGATTTCGCTGGATGCAAAAATATAACCGTACTCCTTTGCGTGAGATACTACTTTTTTGAATTGATCTTCGTTATTTGCCATAGCGCAAAAATAAAAAAACCACCGTGATATGTTCACAGCGGTTTCATTTATTTTATAATTTACTTAATCTTCGTATATAAATAAACTTATTTCAGTTCCATTGTGGTTGTTGCAACTTGGTTGGCACCATCAAAAAGGTTGATAGTATATCTACCTTCTACTAGGTCAGATTCGGACGAGTTTACTAGAATACAAACGTCAAGTTCATCATTTTCATAAAATACATTTGTAGAAGCACTATAGTTAAGGTTTTTGTCCTCAAACGGTTTAACTACGTTATCACCCATCATTTTATTTTTTGGATTTATCACTTGAACATATAATATTCTGTCACCTTTTTGCGCAATTGCGTTGGGAGCCAATGTAAAACATGTTCTTATTTTGTCTGCACGACTGGCGCGTTTTGTATCAACTACTTTTCCACTGTTTCTTATAATTACAGCTTCTCCACGCAGGTCAGTAGCTTTAACGATAGAACCTTTTTTAATGGTTTCATTCATTGCCATATTTTCTTGACTAACAGAATCTACCACCATTCGAGAGTTTGAGAGCTCCATTGAAGTACTGTCGCGTTCCATAGCAAGTTGTTTATTGGCTGCAATTAAACTGTCGGCACGCTTAAAGAGCATTGAGCGTTCTTGTTTAAGTTTGCCCACTTCGACTTTATATCGTTCTATTAGCCTAATGTTAGCTTGTGCATCTTTTACAGAATCCAAAAGAACGGTAATTCTTTCACGGGCAGCAAGTAAATCTTTGTCTTTAAGTTCGTTGTCTTTAATTACTTCATCATAGTTTGCAATTAGTCCTTCAAGTTCTTGTTCAATATCTGCTTTTTGCATCTCAAGATTTGATACTGTATTTTTACTATCATTGAATAGTGTTACGGTGTAAACCGCCAGGGCAATCAGCAAAACAGAAAGAACTCCTATAAGGATCTTAAATTTGCCACTATTGTTTTCGTTTTCTGTACTCATAATTAATAAGTTAAGTTTAAGTGGTAAATGTAGGTAGGTATTTCTTTAACAAACGTTTACAAAATGGTAAAAATTCTTAAAATATGTTAAATCTGCTTTTTCCTAAAACTTGTAATGGTTGTAAACAATCACTTTTAAAGGGTCAAGAGGTTTTGTGCGCAGAATGTATTCATTCCATTCCTTTGGCATCTTTTCACATAACTGGAAGCGATATGCTGAAAAATAAATTTTACGGAAGGTTTTTGGTCCAAAATGCAACAGCACTTATCAATTTTCAGAAAAGAGGAATTACCCAAGAATTGCTACATAATTTAAAATATCGCGGACAAAAAGAAATAAGTTTTTTCTTCGGAAGATGGTTGGGGGCAGAACTTTCAGAAATTCCAGCCTACCAAGAAATAGATTTGGTTATTCCAGTACCCTTGCATAAACAAAAACTAAAAAAACGCGGCTACAATCAAGTAGAAGGTTTTGGGAAAGAGATTGCTGTAGCTTTGAATATTCCCTATAAAGATGATATTTTAATAAAAGTTTCAAAAACTGGTTCGCAGGTTTTTAAAACGCGAATGCTTCGTTTTGAGGCCGAAGAAGTGTTTACCGTTCAAAATTTGGAAGAAATAAATAACAAACATGTACTATTGGTGGACGATATTATAACCACAGGCGCTACGCTTGAAAAATGTGCGCTGCAATTGCTGAAAGCTGAACATGTAAGCATCAGTATCGCTACAATTGCAACAACGTAAAGTATTTCCAAATAGTAAAATGTTATTGTTTATTTTTGAAACCGAAACCTATCATTAAGTAATTTTAATAGCACTCAGTGAAACACCGCCTTCTTTATATTCCCATTGCATTTTTATTTATGCTTTCTTTTGTGGACTGCGCAAAAAAAGGAACACCCTCTGGTGGCCCACGAGATACTATTCCGCCGATGATTGTGAATAGTAACCCAGAAAATTACAGCATTAACTTTACTGACAACGAAATTGAAATTCGTTTTGATGAATACATAAAGCTTAAAGAAATCAATAAGGAATTGATTATTTCACCACCGATGAAATTTGCACCAGTCATTACTCCTTTGAGTACCTCAAAAACGCTGAAGATAAAATTGATAGATACTTTAAAGCCCAATACAACCTATTCTTTCAACTTTGGGAACAGTATTGTAGACAATAATGAGGAAAATAAATTTGATTATTTTAAGTATATTTTCTCAACTGGAAGTTATATCGATAGCTTAAAACTTTCTGGAAAAGTAAAAGATGCACAACTTATTGCGCCGGAAATTCCGACTACGGTAATGCTTTATGAAGTGAACGAAACCTTTACCGATTCCTTGATCTATTCTGAAAAACCAACTTACGTAACCGTAACCAAAGATAGCACTGGCACATTCGAGCTGAGCAATTTAAAGGAAGGAAAGTATCTGCTTTTAGCGCTGAAAGAAAAAAATAACGATTACATTTTTCAGCCACAAAACGATAAAATTGGTTTTGTGAAGCAATTAATTACGCTCCCCACAGATTCAACATATACGCTTGCGCTTTTCAAAGAAACCCCAGATTATAAATTTGCACGACCTAGTCAAGTGGGCAAAAATCATATTGTGTTTGGTTATCAGGGGCGCGCGGACAGTTTAGGCATTGAAGTGCTTTCTCAAGTGCCGGAAGATTACGTTTCAACTGTTTTTAAAGACGAAAAGAAAGACACGCTCCATTATTGGTTTAAACCCGCAATTGAAAAAGATTCGTTGATATTTAAAGTCGCCAACGGAAATATTATTGATACAGCCACTGTGCGAATGCGCGAACTTTTTAAAGATTCCCTGAAAATTTCGGCACTAAAAACGGGAACGCTTAAATTAAAAGATACTTTTAAATTGCGAGCCAACACACCACTGGTTTCTTTTGATGCTGAAAAATTTCAAGTGATGGCGAAAGATTCTTCGTTTGTGGAAGCCACTGTAAAATTGAATAAAGAATACAATTGGGCTGAAGTAATTTTTCCGAAGAAAGAAGACCAAAGCTACTTAGTGAAGGTTTTTCCAGGAGCGTTGACAGGTTTTTTCGAAACGAGCAATGACACCGTCCAATTTAATGTGAATACTCGACTTACTTCAGATTATGGCACACTGAATCTAACCTTGATGAATATAAACCGATTTCCAGTAATTGTGCAAATGGTGGACAGTAAGTACAATATTGTTGGAGAAGAGTATTTAAACGAAAACAAACCCGTATTCTTCGATGCACTTTCCCCAGACAAATATTTTTTAAGAATAATTTACGACGATAACGAAAACGGTAGATGGGACACAGGAAGTTTTCTAAACCGTTTGGAGCCCGAAAAAATTATTTATTATCCCAAGCAAATTGAAGTACGTGCCAATTGGAGTTTGAATGAAACGTTTACGTTAAAGTAAAATGATCGCGATCGTTCAAAAACTGCAAATGCTTGCGGTTGGTAGCAATATGTTCTTTTTCTAAAACTACCGTTTCGGTAAATTCATCAAGACCCGAAGAGGAAATCTGCTTACCCAAAACGTCGTAGACTGCTGAATGACCAATATATTCGTGGCCGTTGCCATCAAACCCAACTCGGTTTACACCTATGCAATACGTCATATTTTCAATAGCTCGGGCGCGAAGTAACGTGTCCCAAGCAAGGGTGCGAACTTTAGGCCAGTTTGCAACATAAATCAACACGTCATAGTCTTCCGTATTCCTTGCCCAAACAGGAAAGCGCAGATCATAACAAACCAAGGGGCAGATTTTCCAACCTTTGTAATCAACAATCAAACGCTTGGTTCCAGCGTCATAAGTTTCGTTCTCCCTTGCTAAAGTAAAGGTGTGTTTTTTGTCATATTTTTCATAACTCCCATCGGGAAATACAAAAAACATGCGATTGAAAAATTTATCGTCTTCAGAAATAATTACACTTCCGGTTATCGCACAATTTTTTTTCTTTGCTTCGGAAATCATCCATTTTAGTGTTTCTCCATTGTTTGGTTCGGAAAGTCTTTTGGCTTTCATTGAAAAACCGGTAGAAAACATTTCGGGAAGAACAATCAAATCCGTTTCACTTTCAATAAGCTGTATTTTTTCTGAAAACATTTTGCGATTGGCTTCCGCATTTTCCCAATGCAGCTCACTTTGAATGATTGTAATTTTAAGATTCTCTTTCAAATTGTATATTTTTCTTTATTTGCTATTCTTTTTCAAGCAGTTCCACCATTTCCCGTATTCCCTGCATTTTCGCGTGATCTACGGCAGTGAGGCCTTTATCATCTTTTATTAATTTGTCTGCATTTTTGTCCAAAAGCATCCAGGCTATCCCTTTTCGACCAAAGGTGGCAGCAAATATTAAAGCCGTGGCACCATTGAAATTTGTTGTATTGGGATTAGCACCGTTTTCCAGCAATAGTTTTGCAATATGGTCAAAGCCCTTAAAACAAACGCCCATCAAGGCAGTATTGCCCGAAGCATCTTGCTCATCAATGTTTTGTGGAAATTTTAAAATAATTTCTGAAATGTCGTATAGTCCATAATAAGTTGCGAGTAGCAAAGGGGTGGAGCCACGTGCATCTTTCGTGGAAACCAATTCAGGATTACTCCTCAGAAGTTTTTCAACTTCCGAAAAATCTTCCTGTCTTATGGCACTAAAAAGTTGTTCTTTCATCTGTTATAAAAGTAAAAAAACAGAGCCACATAAACTGCAACTCTGTTTTAATTTTTAATTTGTGTAATAAAATTATTTCAAATCAAAGCGATCTAAATTCATCACTTTGCTCCAAGCTGAGATAAAATCTTTAACGAATTTCTCTTTCGAATCTTCAGTGGCATAAACTTCGGCAATCGCGCGAAGCTCTGAATTGGAACCGAAAATTAAATCGGCTCTCGTTCCGGTCCACTTGAAAGTATCGCTTGCGCGATGGCGTCCTTCGAAAACTCTATCGTCACTTCCAATTGCCTTCCAAGTAGTTCCCAAATCGAGAAGATTTACAAAGAAATCATTGGTTAATGTTTCGGGCTTATCTGTAAATACTCCATGGTCAGAACCATCAAAGTTGGTTTTTAAAACGCGCATCCCACCAACTAATACTGTCATTTCGGGAACCGTAAGTGTTAATAATTGTGATTTGTCAACTAACAATTCCTCAAAGGAAGCGTGTTGTTCGGGCTTCAGATAATTTCTGAAACCATCTGCAGCAGGCTCAAGATGTGCAAAAGAATCTACATCGGTTTGTTCTTGTGAAGCATCTCCTCTTCCTGGAGTGAAAGGTACAGTTACATTATGACCGGCATCTTTCGCGGCTTTTTCAATTGCTGCACATCCACCAAGAACAATTAAATCTGCTATTGATACTTTTTTGTCACCACTTTGATTTTTATTGAAATCTTTTTGAATTTCTTCGAGCTTCTTTAACACATTTGATAACTGAGAAGGATTGTTCACTTCCCAGTTTTTCTGTGGTTCTAAACGAATTCTAGCTCCATTGGCGCCTCCGCGCATATCAGATCCACGGAATGTAGAAGCCGAAGCCCAAGCTGTAGAAACCAATTGCGAAACTGACAAACCGGTATCTAAAATTCTGCCCTTTAACGAAGCAATGTCTTTATCATCAATTAATTTATGGTTAACCGCTGGAATTGGATCTTGCCAAAGCAATTCCTCATTTGGAATTTCTGGCCCCAAATAGCGAGAAACTGGTCCCATATCGCGGTGCGTTAGTTTATACCAAGCACGTGCAAATGCATCTTCAAATTCTTTAGGATTATCTCGGAAATGTTTTGAAATTTTCAAATACTCTGGATCCATCTTAAGACCAATATCTGCAGTAGACATCATTAAATCCTGTGTTTTTGAAGCATCATGCGCCATGGGTGCTTTATCTGCATTAGAAGCTGCTGTTGGTTTCCATTGATGGGCACCCGCTGGACTTTTGGTCAATTCCCAGTCGTAATCTAACAATACTCTGAAATAATCGTAATCCCATTTATTTGGAACGGGCGTCCAAGCACCTTCCAAGCCACTGGTTATAGTATCATCCCCAAATCCTGATTTATAAGAATTGAGCCAACCTTTGCTTTGCGCTTCAATACTCGCGCCTGCGGGTTCTGCAGCGACGTATTTTTCGGCATCGCCTGCTCCGTGAGCTTTTCCGAAGGTATGTCCGCCAGCAACAAGTGCTACGGTTTCATAATCATCCATCGCCATTCGGCCAAAGGTTTCACGAATATCGTGTGCAGAACCAAGAGGATCAGGTTCTCCATTCGGTCCCTCGGGATTTACATAAATCAACCCCATATGCGCGGCTGCTAATGGTTTTTCAAGGTGCCCTTCTTCGTAACGCTTATCGTTGCCCAGCCATTGTGTTTCTGATCCCCAATAAACATCTTGTTTGGGCTCCCAAATATCTTCCCGTCCTGCGCCAAAACCAAAAGTCTTGAAACCCATAGATTCCAAAGCACAATTTCCTGTAAGAAGTAATAAATCTGCCCAAGAAATTTGTTTGCCATATTTCTGCTTAATCGGCCAAAGCAACAAGCGTGCTTTATCTAAATTGCCATTGTCTGGCCAACTATTCAAGGGAGCAAAGCGCTGATTTGCCGTATTTCCACCACCGCGACCATCAGTAACTCGGTAAGTTCCAGCGCTATGCCAAGCCATTCTAATAAACAAACCTCCGTAATGGCCATAATCTGCTGGCCACCAATCCTGTGAATCTGTCATTAGCTTTACTATATCTTTTTTCAAAGCATCGTAGTCAAGTTTTTCGAATTCTTTTTTATAGTCGAAATCATTTCCCATGGGGTCCGACTTTGAACTTTGTTGGCGCAATACATTTAATCGTAAACTATTTGGCCACCAATCACCGTTTGTTGTTCCACCCCCAGCAACTTGGTGTTGTGTGTTGCCGAAATAGGGGCATTGTGAAGCATTACTATCATTTATTTCCCAAACATCGCTGTTATTTCCATTTGGGTTTCCGTTTTTGTGATAGTTTTTATCTTTTTCATTTTCCATTATTGAAGAGTTTTGAAGTGTATTCTACGAAAATAACAATTAAAACCGCTGATGCTTTAAAAATCAATCGGTTGTTTTAATCTTTTAATTGATAAAACTTATAGTACTTCAGATAAAAAATAAATTTTGACAATTAAAATTGTTTCAAAATTTGTGCAGCTTCAGCTAAGGTTTCATCTGTTTTTGCAAAGCAAACACGTATTTGTTTAAAATCTTTTTTTCCTTTATTAAAAACGGAAGTGGGAATAGTGGCAATCTTAAATTCCTTCGTAAGCCTTTCCGCGAAAGCGATATCACTTTCATTGGAAATTTCAGAAAAGTCGAGCATTTGAAAATACGTTCCTTGGGAAGGAATTATTTTGAAGTTAGACCCTTTCATTAAATGCAAAAAGAAATCCCGCTTTTGCTGATAGAAATCTGAAAGTTTTAAATAATGATTTGGGTCTTTCAAATAGGTGGACAACGCTTTTTGAATGGGATGGTTTACGCAGAAAACGACGAATTGATGTACTTTTTGAAACTCTATCATCAAACGCTCCGGTGCTGCGCAATAGCCCATCTTCCAACCAGTATTGTGAAATGTTTTTCCAAAAGAAGCAGTAACAAAACTTCGATCCGCCAAGACTTCAAATTTTGAGGCGCTTTGGTGCACATTTCCGTCAAAAATGATATGCTCGTAGACCTCATCACTTAAAACCAATAAATCATTTTCCGCTACTAAAGTTTGCAGTTGAAGCATATCTTCTTCAGAAAAAAGCATTCCGGTTGGATTGTGTGGACTATTGATGATTATCATTTTCGTTTTTGAAGAAATTTTATCAGTAACTTCCTGCCAATCCACTTTATAAAATGGAGGCTTTAATTGAATTGGAACAATCTTTCCATCGAACAATTCTACCGTGGGAGCATAACAGTCATAGGCTGGAGTGAAAATAATTACTTCATCACCTTTGCTAATTGAAGCAGCAATTATAGTGAAAATGGCTTGTGTCGCTCCGGCAGTTACTGTGATTTCCGTTTCGGGATTATAGAAATGATTATGAAGATTTTCAATCTTTTTTGAAATTTCCATCCGAAGTTCAAAATCTCCTGGCATTGGGGCGTATTGATTAAACCCATCGCTCATTGCCTGATCCACCAAGGCATTCAAGGCGGGATCACTGGGAAAATTTGGAAAGCCCTGGGAGAGATTTAGGGCATGATTATCTGCGGCCATTTTGCTCATTTTAGCGAAAATGGAGGTTTCAATATTTGGTAGTTTTGAGTCAATCATTTTGTCCAGTGTTTATGTAAACTAATATATCGTTGATGCACTTGTTCAAGTTAGTCTTTATTTCCTGTGTCCAAAAACGGAAAACGGTATAGCCCATTTCTTGCAGTTTTTTGTTTACTTGACGATCGCGCTGCATATTTCGTTCAATTTTTGGAATCCAGAAAGCGCGGTTGCTTTTTAGGGTTTCTTTCCGTTCTGGCCAATTGTAACCGTGCCAAAATTCGCCGTCAATAAAAATGGCAAGTTTGTATTTTTGGATGGAAACATCAGGTTTTCCTATAAGTTTTTTGCTATCCACGCGATAGCGAATACCTTGTTTCCAAAGCGCTTTTCTGAAGAGCAATTCGGGCTTGGTATTTTTTCCACGAATCTTACTCATCATTTTTGAGCGCTTTTTTGTGGTGTAGAAACCGGATTCTTCGTTGAATCTTGGGACTTTTATTTTTTCTTCTTCATAAATCATTCACTTAAAGTAATAATAATCTTGCTTGGTATAAGTTAAATATTTTTCAACAAAAAACCCTCACATCTCTGCAAGGGTTTTAATTTTTCAAATTTGTGCTGAATTAGTATCTGTAATACTCAGGCTTAAAAGGTCCTTCAGCATCAACACCAATATAATCGGCTTGCTCTTTGGAAAGTTCGGTAAGTTCAACCCCAATTTTCTCAAGGTGAAGCTTTGCTACTTTTTCGTCCAAATGCTTTGGAAGCATATATACTTCGTTTTCATAGTTTTCACCATTTTTCCAAAGCTCGATTTGAGCTAATGTTTGGTTAGTAAAACTGTTGCTCATTACAAAACTTGGGTGACCAGTGGCGCAACCAAGGTTTACCAAACGGCCCTCAGCCAAAAGAATGATGTCCTTTCCGTTGATAGTATATTTGTCAACTTGTGGTTTAATTTCAACATGTGTATTGCCGTGGTTTTTCTTCAACCAAGCAACAGCAATTTCATTGTCAAAATGTCCAATGTTACAAACGATGGTTTTGTCTTTCATCGCTTCAAAATGTTCTCCGCGAACGATGTCTTTATTTCCGGTTGTTGTAATTACAATGTCTGCATTGCCAACAACAGTTTCCAGTTTTTTCACTTCAAATCCGTCCATTGCGGCTTGTAATGCGCAAATTGGGTCAATTTCAGTAACAGTAACAATACTTCCGGCTCCTTTGAAAGAAGCGGCTGTTCCTTTACCAACATCGCCATAACCGCAAACAACAACACGTTTTCCAGCCATCATTATATCTGTAGCACGGCGCACTGCGTCCACAGCACTTTCGCGACAACCATATTTATTGTCGAATTTACTTTTGGTAACGCTATCGTTGATGTTGATAGCTGGCATTGGCAATGTACCTTTTTTCATGCGCTCGTAAAGGCGGTGAACACCAGTAGTTGTTTCTTCAGAAATACCTTTTACGCCAGCGGCAAGTTCTGGATATTTGTCCAAAACCATATTGGTAAGATCGCCACCATCGTCAAGAATCATATTTAACGGTTTACGGTCTTCGCCAAAGAAAAGTGTTTGCTCAATGCACCAGTCAAATTCTTCTTCATTCATTCCTTTCCAAGCATAAACTGGAAATCCAGCGGCGGCAATTGCAGCTGCAGCATGGTCTTGGGTAGAGAAGATATTACAAGAGCTCCAAGTAACTTCAGCACCTAAAGCTTTCAAAGTTTCAATAAGAACTGCTGTTTGGATGGTCATGTGAAGGCATCCAGCAATACGTGCACCCTTCAAAGGCTGCTCATTTCCATACTCTTCACGCAAGCTCATAAGCCCCGGCATTTCAGCTTCGGCAAGCTCAATTTCTTTTCTCCCCCAGTCTGCAAGGGAAATATCTTTTACTTTAAACGCCGTGTAAGGCACAGTTTTCGTTGACATATTTGTTATATTTATACCCGCAATGGCGGACATTTATTAAAATTATTTTTTTGGTTTTAAGTCTGCAAAACTACGAAATATCCTTTGAAAGTTTATGCCACTTTACAAAACTATAACAGTAAACCCCCATACTAAAGTCTTCATTTGGAAGATTGAAGAGTCTTTTGAAGCGCTTTCCGAGGGTATAAGTCTTACCGAAAATTGTTCAAATAGGGTGCTGAATATGAAAAGCGACCTTCATCGCCGAGGCTTTATGAGTATTCGCCATTTGATGGCTTTGGAAGGATATACCGATTACGATTTGTATTATGACGAAAATGGGAAGCCTCATTTAACAGGTGATAAACATATCTCTATTACACATTCCTTTCATTTTACTGCAATTATTATTAGTGATATAGAAGTTGGAATAGACATTGAAATGCAAAGGCACAAAATTCTTCGCATTGCCCATAAATTTACTCCTATTGAAGAATATCGAACCATTGCTAATGAAGATGCAATGATGCGAAAACTCACCATTGTTTGGTGTGCCAAAGAATCGCTTTATAAAAGTTTTGCCGAAAAAGGGGTGAGCTTTTTGGAAAATATTTATGTGGAAGATTTTAGGCTGGACAATAGCAAAACCACAGCAACAGTAACTTACGAGGACAAACAGCAAGAATATCATGTAGATTTTCTCGAGTTTGAAGACTTCACCTGTGCATATGCTCTTATTTCTGAAAACAGATAGATGGAAGGCATGTTTTACAAATCTTTTCTGAAATCGGTTGCAGAGAATGAGAAGCAACTTGCCATTTTGATTGATCCCGAAAAATTCAATATTGCTTCAACAAAATCATTTCTGAATAAAATACCTAAAACAACTACGCATCTTTTTGTAGGCGGAAGCACCGTGGCAAACGGCGAAACCGAAGAAGCTGTAAAAGCTTTAAAGGCGGAATCCAAACTCCCAATTTTTCTGTTTCCCGGTGACCATTCACACATTACACCTTTGGCTGATGTTCTTTTATTTTTGACATTACTTTCTGGAAGGAATGCAGAATATTTGATTGGTCAACAGATAAAATCCATTTCAAAATTGAAAAATTCGGCTTTGGAAATTATTTCTACTGGCTATATTTTGATTGATGGCGGAAATAATTCATCGGTTTCAAAAGTGACAAATACGGAACCAATTTCTCAGGAAAACATTGAAATGATTGTGAACACTGCTTTGGCCGGACAATTTATGGGCGCAAAACTTATTTATTTGGAAGCGGGTAGTGGTGCTAAGTTTCCCATAAAAGCTGAAATTATTTCGGAAGTAAAAAAAGCAATCAATATTCCATTGATTGTTGGAGGCGGTATAAAAACGGAGGCACAAAAACAAAGTGCATACAATTCAGGCGCCGATATGGTTGTGATGGGAACAGCTTTTGAAAATTTCAAAAATTAATATTAAAATGAAAATGAAAATGAAAATCTCAGTAGAACTTACATTAACACCTTTGCAGGACGATTACGAACCTGCTATCATCGATTTTATAAAAAGCTTGAGAAATTCTGGCCTTACGGTTCTGGAAAATCCGCTCAGCACCCAAGTTTATGGTGAATATGACGCAGTAATGAATTTGCTTCAAAAAGAAATGAAAGTTGCGTTGGAAGCCGTGGAAAGAGGTTTGCTTTATATAAAAATTGTAAAATCAGACAGAAGCGATTATGAGCCCCATTTTTGATTGGTTTTTTGCGCAATACGAAGATATTCCCACTTATTTAATAGTACTGGAATTAATTGGGGTTTTCTTTGGTTTTTTGAGTGTATGGTTTAGCAAGCAAGATAATATTCTGGTCTATCCCACAGGAATTATTAGCACGGCTATTTTTGTGTATATCCTTGCTATTTATGGGCTTTTGGGCGATATGATGATTAATGCGTATTACTTCGTCATGAGCATTTACGGCTGGTACATTTGGACCCGAAAAATAGATGCAACACATTATACTCCAATCACAAAAGCCACAAAAACCGAAAACAAACAGTCAATATATATTTTTATAGCAACACTGATTTTCGTTTTTGCGGTATATGAATTTTTTGACAAATGGAACAGTTGGACAGCCTATGTTGACACTATTACAACTGCCATTTTCTTTGTGGGAATGTGGCTTATGGCGAAGAAAAAGCTTGAAAATTGGATTTATTGGATTATTGGAGATATCATTTCGGTGCCGCTTTACCTTTATAAAGGACTCGTGTTTACTTCTTTCCAATACCTTTTATTTACTATTATTGCCTTTTACGGATATCGCGCTTGGAAGAAAAATATCAACATACCAGAAACCAGCCTACTGAATTGATAAAAGTAGTTTTATACGGTCCCGAATCTACGGGGAAAACCACTTTGGCTAAACAATTGGCCGAACACTATAAAACACTTTGGGTGCCGGAGTTTATGCGTGAGTACCTTCAGAAAAAATGGGATTCTGAAAAAAAAATGGTTTCTAAGGAAGATTTAATTCCCATCGCCAAAGGCCAATTGAAACTTGAAAATGAGGCTTCGCAACAAGTTGAAAATCTGCTGATTTGCGACACAAACTTGCTTGAATTGAAAGTGTATTCCGAATATTATTATAACGGATTTTGCCCTTCGGAAATAAAAACTGAAGCTACCAAAAACAATTACAGCATCTACCTATTAACCTATATTGACACACCTTGGGAAGTGGATGATCTTCGCGATAGACCAAACAATCGCGAGGAAATGTTTTGTATTTTCGAGGCCGAATTGAAAGAGCAAGGTTTTCCGTATGAAATTTTAAAAGGAAAACAAAGAGAACGATTTGAAAACGCAGTAAAAATTATTGATGAATTGCTGAAGAAGAACTAAAATGTTTACTGAAAAAAACCTACAACAAATAAAAAATCACGGTCTTTCCGAGGCTAAAGTTAAAAACCAACTTGAAATTTTTAAGGAAGGAATTCCTTTCGTAAATGTAGTGGAGCCCGCTTCGACCACTAACGGAATTGAAGTGTTTTCGGAAAAGGAACAACAGTTTTATGCTAATCTTTTTGAGGCTGAAAAAGATAAACTCGATTTGCTAAAATTTGTTCCCGCATCTGGTGCGGCAACGCGTATGTTTAAGTTTTTGCATCAATTTTTAGAAAATTTTAATCTTGAAAATGACGACATCGAGGTGTTTCTTCAAAAGGAAGAAAACCGGAGTTTAAGAATATTCTTTGACTCTGTTGAAAAATTTGCTTTTTCATCTTTAGTGAGAGAGAAATTAGAAGAAAAATATTCCGATTATGATAATTTGGGAAAAGGGAAAAGATACTATTTCTTCGTTCAGGAAATGCTTGAAGAAAGTGGATTGAACTTCAACAATACCCCGAAAGGACTTGTTCCATTTCATAAATACAGCGAAAATTATGTAACAGCTTTTGGCGAACAACTATATGAAGCGGCATTTTACGCAACAACAAACGGGGTGGCTAATTTGCATTTTACAGTTTCCGAAGGTCACGAGAAAAAGTTCAAAAAACGCTTCGACGAGGTAAAACACATTGTTGAAAAGAAAACTGGAGTGCTTTTTAATATTTCATACTCGTTTCAGAAAAAAGAGACAGATACAGTTGCAGCAACACCAAAAAATGATTTGTTTTTAAATGAAAACGACGATCTGCTTTTCCGTCCATCGGGTCATGGCGCGCTGCTAGAAAATTTAAATGATTTGGAAGCAGATATTATTTTCATAAAAAACATCGACAATGTGGTTTCTGAAAATTATGTTGAAACCATCGGTTTTCAGAAAAAAGTACTTGCTGGAAAATTGACTTCCCTTCAGAAGCAAATCTTCGGGTTTGTTCAAAAACTTCGCTCAGAAAATCCTTCCGAAGAAATACTGAAAAAAGCTTCTGAATTTATTTCTTCAGCATTAAAAATTCAAAATAGTTCAGCGAAAAAAGAAACGCTTTTAAACATTTTGGAGCGCCCCATCCGTATTTGTGGTGTGGTTGAAAATACTGGAGCTCCTGGCGGTGGACCGTTTCTTATAACAGATAAAAACGGAAACATTTCCTATCAAATCGTGGAAATGTCACAGATTGACACTAACAACCCGCAACAAAAAGGTTTGGTTGAGAAAGCTACGCATTTCAATCCCGTGGATTTGGTTTGTGGGATGCGAAATTATAATGGTGAAAAATATGATTTGCTAAAATTCTCAGATCCCGATGCAGGTTTCATTTCGCATAAATCCTACCAAGGAAAACCCATAAAAGCATTGGAACTCCCTGGACTTTGGAACGGTGCCATGGCAAATTGGAACACTGTTTTTGTAGAAGTTCCGCTCATCACTTTCAACCCAGTGAAAACAGTAAACGATCTTTTAAACGAAGTGCACCAACCGAAATGAACACGGAAGTATTAATCTCTGAACTCAATTTTAAAGCCATCCGCAGCAGTGGCCCGGGCGGACAGCACGTTAATAAAACAGCTTCAAAGGTTGAAGTTTCTTTTGATTTGGAAGCGTCCCAAGCACTTTCTGAAACAGAAAAGGAACGACTTCGCAACAAACTATCTTCAAAAATTTCTTCTGAAGGAAATATTACACTTCAATGCGGCGAAACCCGAAGCCAACACCGCAACAAAGCAATCGTTATTGAAAGGATGGTTGAGCTACTTCAGAAAAATTTGAAAGTGACAAAACCGAGAAAGAAAACAAAACCTTCAAGAGGTGCGATTGAAAGACGTTTAAAGTCTAAAAAAGAAAACGCATTTAAAAAATCAAATCGGAAACCGCCAAAAATAGAATAAAGCACTATCTTTGTCGCACATCTCAAAGGGGTGCTAGTAGATTTAAGATTGCAGAATTTAGATTGTTGATTGCAGAAGTAATTCTGAAATCGTTAATCGACAATCATCAATCGGTAATCATTCTGGCTGAGATTATACCCAAAGAACCTGGGCGGGTAATGCTGCCAAGGGACAACAATAGGAACCCCCTGTAATAATGCATGACGCATTGTTTTCAGGGTTTTTTTATGCAACTATTTAACAAACAAAGAATAACGCCCCTTTTATTCGTAAAATTTAAAATTATTACGAATGAAAAAGTTATTGATTTCCGTTTTTTTTACTTCACTGTTTATCATGGCTTCCGCACAAGAAAAAGTGCAGGATTCAACAAAAATTGAATCTTTAGACGAAGTTTTGGTCCAAGCCGTCCGTGTTTCTGCAGATTCGCCAATTACCCATTCAAACCTCGATAAAGAGGAATTGGAAAAGCGCAATCTGGGGCAAGACATTCCATATATGCTCAACTATCTGCCGTCGGTTGTTACTACAAGTGATGCCGGCGCAGGCGTGGGATATACCTACATTCGTGTTCGTGGGAGTGATGCTTCACGTGTGAATGTTACGCTAAACGGAATTCCGTACAATGATTCTGAAAGCCAAGGAACATTTTGGGTGAATTTGCCCGATTTCACTTCTTCTGTTCAAAGTTTACAATTGCAACGCGGTGTGGGAACTTCCACAAACGGTTCGGGTGCTTTTGGAGCGAGTTTGAATTTATTGAGCGATGCAGTTTCAAATGAAGCGTATGGTGAAATTGCAAATTCCTTCGGGAGTTATAATACGCATAAACACAATATTAAGTTCAGCACTGGCTTGCTTTCAGATCATTTTGAAGTAGCGGGAAGGTTGTCAACCATTCAATCCGATGGTTATATTGACAGAGCGAGTTCAGACTTAAAATCGTATTTTCTTCAGGGAGCGTTTGTCAATAGAAATACATTAATTAAAGCCTTGGTTTTTGGGGGACGCGAAGAAACGTATCAATCTTGGAACGGTTTGGAAGATCCTGAAAAACTTGAAAACGATAGAACATATAACACCGTTGGGATGTACACCGATGAAAATGGAAATATTCAGTTTTATGATAATGAAGTGGACAATTATGCACAGGATCATTATCAATTGTTCTGGAATCAGCGCTTCAACAACAACTGGAGTACGAACGTTTCTTTCAATTATACAAAAGGAGAAGGTTATTTTGAGCAATATAAAGAAGACGAAGATTTTGAAACTTACGGTTTTGAACCTATTGAAATTGGTGGTGATACCATTAATACGACCGATTTGATTCGTCGTCGTTGGTTGGACAATGATTTTTATGCAGCAAACGCCAACATGAATTACAAAAACAATAAAATAGATTTCACTGGGGGCGCATTTTACAGTTATTACACTGGCGATCATTACGGTGAAGTAATTTGGGCGCGTTATGCCAGCGATTCCGAAATACGCGATCGTTATTACGAAGGAAAAGGAGAAAAAAGCGAATTCACTGTTTTTTCAAAAGCTACATATAGACTTGATGAAAAATGGAGCATTTTCGGAGATTTACAGGGCAGGTTTTTGAATTATAAAACTTCGGGGATTACTTCAGATTTGTTGCCGTTGAATGTTGATGAAAACTATTCGTTTTTCAATCCAAAAGCTGGATTGACTTATAAGTTTAATACTTCAAACCAATTTTATTTCTCTTACGGAAAAGCACATCGTGAACCTTCACGAAATGATTATGAACAAGGAATCGTTACTCCAGAAAAGTTGGATGATTTTGAACTTGGTTGGCGTTTTACTTCAGAAAAGACAAAGGTGAATACCAATATCTATTATATGAATTACAAAGATCAATTGGTGCTTTCCGGCGAATTGAACGATGTGGGTGCGGGTTTAAGAACGAGCAGTGGAAAAAGCTACCGTTTGGGATTAGAGGTTGATGCCGAAATCCAACTTTTGAAAAATTTGAGAACGCTTCCAAACATCGCCTTAAGTACTAATAAAAATGTAGATTTTGTAACTTCTCGCGATGGTGAATTGGTAAATCTTGGCAATACAAATATTTCATTTTCACCTTCAATAGTTGCAGGAAATATGCTGGAGTATTCACCAATCAAAAAATTACAATTAGGTTTTCTCTCAAAATTTGTGGGCGAACAGTATATGGGCAATATTGATAGCGAAGCTTCAAAATTGGACAGTTATTTCATAAATGACTTGAATATTGTTTACACTTTGGACAATCTTCCGTGGATAAAAGAAGTGGTTTTTTCAGCTTTGGTAAATAATATTTTCAATGTGAAATATATTTCCAACGGTTATTTTTATACTTATGATGACGATTTCAGTAATCCGGGAACGGTTACTACAGTTGAAGGTGCGGGCTATTATCCGCAGGCGACTATAAACTTTTTGGTTGGGGCGACGGTGAAATTTTAATTACTAACAACAACAGTATTCCCATTTAGCTGAGCATTATATTGCTGCATTGGGTATTTAGTGTCAGGTTCAGTAGTGTGCTGTCCCGATGTTATGAAATATTTATTGTCATCATTTGAGCACGGACAACTAGCAATTACGCCCGTCAATTCCATCCGCGAACAACTGCTGGGTACATGGTTGGGATCTGTAAGGTCAAAAGCCAAATATTGGTTTTCACTAACACAATAAACCACAATTCCCTTGATTCCCTGAGTGGTAATAATGTAATTCCCTGGAAATTTTAAAGGATTGTATTCGGGTAGGTTCAGATTTAAATTTAGGCTTACAGCAGGATCAGTTAAAAAGGGATTGCGCTCTTGCTTATCATCACTCTTTGAGCAGGAAAAGGCAAAAAAGACAATCAGAAGGAAAAGAATTATTTTTTTCATAAATAAAATTAAATTTTAAGGTCAAAATTACAATAAATGACAAAACAAGTAAATTTTTAGTATATTTGTTAAACAATCCCGTCACAGTATGGGATTTTTTCAATTTATTAAAGTGAGTCCCGCCACGAGTCGGGATTTTGTTATATTAAAGAATACGTATGTTCTGCATACACAAACGATGAAGTTATGAGTAAAGTATCTTATTACACTGCTGAAGGATTAAAAAAATTAAGGGATGAAGTTGACCAGCTGCGCGATGTGGAACGCCCAAAGGCGTCAAACGCTATTGCCGAAGCCCGCGATAAAGGTGACTTGAGTGAAAACGCAGAATATGACGCCGCCAAAGAAGCACAGGGAATGCTCGAAATGCGCATTGCCAAAATGGAAGAAGTTTTAGCAAATGCCCGTTTGATAGATGAATCACAATTGGATTTGAGCAAAGTTCTGGTGCATTCAACCGTAAAGATTAAGAATCAAAATAACGGAATGGAAATGACATATAAGCTGGTTGCACAAAGCGAAGCCGATCTTAAATCTGGAAAAATTTCTGTGGATTCTCCAATTGGTCACGGATTGTTAGGCAAAGAAGTAGGCGAGGTTGCCGAAATAAAGGTTCCAAATGGCGTGCTTAAGTTTGAAATATTGGAAATTTCAAGAAATTAGTTATGGCATCAATTTTCACACAAATAATTGAAGGCGAAATACCGTGCTACAAAGTAGCGGAAGATGATAATTTCATCGCTTTTTTGGATATAAACCCAAATGCCAAGGGCCACACCCTTTGTGTCCCAAAGGAAGAAATTGATAAGGTTTTCGATATGGGCGAACATATGTACCTGCAATTGATGCAGTTTTCCCGAAAAGTTGCCCGAGCCTTGGAAAAAACCGTTCCGTGTAAACGTGTGGGGATGGCCGTTGTAGGATTGGAAGTGCCGCATGTGCACGTACATCTTATTCCGTTGAATGAAATGGACGATATGCGCTTCACCAAAAAAGTGAAAATGACATCCGAAGAGTTTGAATTTTTAGCTGAAGCAATTTCTGAGAAACTTAAACCTTAGGAATCAAAACATAAATAACAGCGGCAACTAGAACGATTGCCACAACAATTAAAATATAAAATAGTGGTTTAACCTTTAAATATTGTTTATTGGTTTCCGCTATTTTTTTGTTGTAATCAAAAACACGTTCAATATCTTCCGTCCAATTTACGGGGTAAATGGTATTTTTACAAGTGTGGCAATACAGTTTTTCATCTATTTGTTGGGCGGGTTTTTTGAAGAAGGGATTTTCTTTTTCTTCTTGTGTAAAAGTGATTTCCAGACCATCTGTTCCAAAACAAGTGGGGCAGTTATTTTTTAGTCGGGCAGTATGTAATGTGTTGGTTTTCATAACTTAGTTTTCAGTCTTTAAGGAAATTTCCATAGTGGTACCTTCGCCAGGAACACTTTTCAAAACTTTTATCTTTCCGTTGTGATATTCTTCAATAATACGCTTTGCGAGCGAAAGACCTAGTCCCCAACCACGTTTTTTTGTGGTATGTCCGGGATTGAAAATTCTTTTGAATTCACTTTTGTTAAGGCCTTTTCCAGTATCGGAAATGTGCACCTTTGCATATTTTGAATTCTTTTCAATCGCAATGGTTATTTTTCCTTTTCCTTTCATCGCATCAATACCGTTTTTCACCAAATTTTCAATCGTCCAGCTAAAAAGCTGTGGATTCATTTCAACATAAATAGGGGTTTCGGGAACGTTAAGCTGAAAATTTATGAGTCTGGAAGTACGTTTTTGCAAGTAATAAAAAGTAGCTTTTGTTTCTTCCACCAAATCGCGCTGCTCCAGTTTGTGAACTGAACCTATTTTTGAAAAACGATCAGTTATGGTTTCTAACCGGGAGATGTCTTTCTCCATTTCCACTATATATTCCGGGTTCACGTTTTCGCTTTTCAATATTTCGGTCCAACCCACCAAAGAAGAAAGAGGCGTGCCAATTTGATGTGCGGTTTCTTTTGCCATTCCGGCCCAAAGCCTGTTCTGTTCAGAAGATTTAGAGGTTTTGTAAAAAAGATAAACGGCTAAAATGAAAAGAAAAATTATCAAAATCAGGGCCGCGGGATAATACTTCAGTTTGTTTATCAAAGGTGAATTTCCGAAATAAATCACAGAAAGCACTTGGTCGTTATACTTCACTTCCAGAGGCTTGTATTCTGATATGTAACGTTTAATAAGTTTTTGTCTGGCAGTTTCGTTTTTTAGAATTTTGGAGTCTATATTTCTTCCGTCATAAAAGTCCTCTTTTAAAGTATGAAGAATCATAGGAGTCGTACTGTTGCTTTGGATGATGGTAAGTGCCGTTTCACTCACCGAGCTTCCTTCGCCTGCAAGACTTTGTGCCAACTCTTCCTGTGCCACCGCCCAAATCTCCATTTTCTTGCGCTCGTTTTCCTTTAGTTGAATAAAGAAAATATAAGTATTCCACAAAATTAGGCTGATAATAAGAATCGAAGCTAAAATAAAACCCCAGCGGGAGAGTGTTTTGTTACTCAGCATAAAGAAATTTTTTCCAGTTTAAATATAAAGCAAATATGTTGATATTATTGTACAATCAAGTTTTTAGAAGCTATAATCTTTGGGTACATTTGCAAGTAATGATCTCTATCGAACCACACGAATTATCTACTGGAAAACTGCACGGATACCTTTTGGGGGCAGTTTCGCCAAGACCAATATGTTTTGCAAGCACCATGGATAAAGAAGGAAACGTGAACCTTTCTCCCTTTAGTTTTTTTAATGTTTTTAGCGCAAAACCGCCAATCTTGGTGTTTTCACCGGCAAGACGCGGTCGCGATAATACCACTAAGCATACTTACGAAAATGTTTTGCAAGTTCCCGAAGTGGTTATAAACATTGTGAGTTTTGAAATGGTGCAGCAAATGTCGCTTTCCTCTACCGAATATGCTAAAGGCATAAATGAATTTACAAAAGCAGGATTTACAGAATTGACTTCCGAAATGGTAAAACCACCGCGCGTAGCTGAAGCTCCAGTGCAATTTGAATGTAAAGTGAACGAAGTTATTGCACTCGGTAAAGAAGGTGGTGCAGGAAATTTGGTGATTTGTGAAGTGGTGAAAATTCATATAAAAGAAGAAATTTTAGCCGAGGATGGAAGCATCGATCCTTTTAAAATAGATGCGGTTTCAAGACTTGGCGGCAATTGGTACAGCCGTGCTAAATCCGGTCTTTTTGAAGTGCCAAAACCATTGACAACACTCGGAATGGGCGTCGATATGATTCCTGAAGAAATCCGCCGGAGCAAAGTGTTGACAGGAAATGATTTGGGAATGTTGGGGAACATAGAAAATTTCCCAAATTCAGAAGAAATTAATACCTTTATAAATACTTCGGAAGAATTAAAAGGGTTGCAGGATGAGGGCAATTCTTTAAAAATTCATAAAAAAGCACAAGACTTTTTGTGTGAAGGAAAAATTGACGAAGCTTGGATGGTGCTTTTAAGTAAAAAATAAAACGAGAAAAAATAAAGATTAAACAATTAAGCAAGAAAATGGAACTACAAGGAAAAATTAAGATGATAGATGAAACCAAAACCTACGGAAACAATGGGTTTAGGAAACGCGAGCTGGTAATTACTACCGAAGAACAGTATCCACAACATATTTTGATTGAATTTGTGCAGGACAAAACTGACTTACTGAATAATTATAAAGTAGGGCAGGACGTGAAAGTGAGCATCAACGTCCGTGGGCGTGAATGGGTGAACCCACAGGGCGAAACCAAATATTTCAACAGCATCCAAGGATGGCGAGTTGAAAATGTATCACAAGCAGCGGGAAGTGGTGATATGCCACCAATGCCGCCAGCTGAAGCCTTTGAGCCTGCAAACGATTTTAACGAAGAAGAACACGACGATCTTCCCTTTTAATTAAGGGCGTTGACCATTCCCATGGATTAAATGACCTCGAAGAAATCCAATTTTTCTTCGAGGTTTTTTTATGTGAAAATTTTCACCAATTTTGAATGATGCATTATCTAACTGAACAGCTTTGGTTTCCTACTACTTCGGAGGCTACCGTTGATGGTTTGCTTGCTATTGGCGGCGATCTTTCAGCGCAGCGATTGCTGCTTGCATATAATTCTGGGATTTTCCCGTGGTTTGAAGATGATCAGCCTCTACTTTGGTGGAGTCCAGATCCGCGAATGGTTTTGTTTCCCGAAAAATTTAAGGTTTCAAAAAGTCTTCGGAAAACTTTAAACAGTAAAAAATTCAAGGTCACTTTCAACCGAAATTTTTCAGAAGTCATTAAAAAATGTGCTACAGTTCCGCGAAAAGGACAAGCTGGAACTTGGATTACGGAAGAAATGCAGGAATCATATATTGCTTTGCACAAAGCAGGGCACGCTATTTCTGTTGAGGTTTGGGAAAATGATAAATTAGTTGGCGGACTTTACGGAATTGATCTTCCACAGAAAAAAGTGTTTTGTGGTGAGAGTATGTTTAGTTTGGTAAGCGATGCTTCAAAAGTGGCTTTTTATCATCTTGCGGAATATGTAAAAAGCAAAAATTACAAGTTTATTGACTGTCAGATTTATAATGCGCATTTGGAAAGTTTGGGAGCGGAGGAGATTGGGAGAGAGGAGTTTTTGGTGATGCTGGAATAAATTTCTTCATAATAAACACTTTCTGACATATTTTTCAAAACAATTAAACCCGTATCTTCGTATTCCACAATTCGCTATTCAGATGAAAAACAACTACACAAAATACTTCTTAGTATTGTTGATGGCATTGCAAACTGCTTTTGCTATTTCACAGGAAAAACCTAATCTTCCGCACAATCTCACCGAAACGGAAAAAGCACTGGTTTCGGAATTTCAGTTTACAAGCCCGAGACTTTCAGCACCGCCTTCTGGCCCTGTGCGCGCTGCGGCAGAGTGGGAAGAGGTAGAGTATCTTTTAGTTACTTGGCAGCCTTCTTACCCAAATATCCTTCGTCAAATTGTACAAGCTGGGGTTCAAGAATGTAAAGTTATAATCACTACACAAAACGAAGCTTCTGTCGCTAATTATTTGACCACAAATGGCGTTGATCTTACCAATGTAATTTTTTTGGATGTTCCATGGGACAGTATTTGGATTCGCGATTATGCTGGAAATACCATTTATTCTGATGATGTGGGCGAACTTGCATTGACCGACTGGATATACAACCGCCCCCGCCCAAATGACGATGTAATGCCTGTGGCACATGCTGCTCAAGTTGGAATTCCCCTTTATACAACCAACTCTGGCACCAATGATTTGGTAAACACAGGTGGAAACTATATGAGTGATGGAATGGGCAATGCCTTTGCTTCAAATTTAATCTTGAATGAAAATGCTGCTGGAAATCCTTATGGCGTAAGCGTTAAAACCGAAAGTCAAATAGACGGTATTATGCAGGAATATATGGGCATTAACCGTTTTGTGAAAATGAATACGTTGCCATATGACGTTATTCACCATATTGATATGCATATGAAATTGCTAGATGAAGAAACGATTTTGGTAAGTAAATACCCTCCAGGAGTTGCTGATGGCCCACAGATTGAAGCAAACATTCAGTATGTTTTGGACAATTTTCAATCACCTTTTGGAACTCCATATAATATAGAATGGATTGATGCACCACCAAGTACAAATGGAAATTATCCTAATACTGGCGGGCCTTATAATACTTATAGTAATGCGGTTTTTGTAAATAAAACCATTATGGTTCCCACATACCGCCCAGAAGTTGATGCCCCCGCACTAGCGAAATATCAGGAAATGTTGCCGGGTTACACCGTTGTGGGCATAGATGTAGATAATCCAGGTGAAAATTTAATAAATTCATTGGGCGCTATTCACTGCATTACGCACACCATTGGTGTTGCAGACCCACTTTGGATTGTCCATCAGCCCATTGATGATGCTAACGCCGGCAGTACGGTAACCATTGAAGCTTTTATAAAACATATTTCATTTGTGGAACAAGCCAAAGTTTTTTGGAGGGAAGAAGGTTCAAATACTTACAATGAAATTGAAATGGCTCCTTCCAATTCTGATTATTGGACCGCAGATTTAACTATTCCGAATACACCGGTTAATATAGAATATTACATTTGGGCTAAGTCATTTTCTGGGAAGGAATTAAACCGTCCCATTGTTGCACCGGAAGGATATTGGACTATTCAGGTGGAAAATCTTTCAGTTGATGAGTGGGCACAGAATCATATTTCAGCGGCCTATCCGAATCCAACTACTGGCAAAGTATCTTTTAATCTGAATGCTATTCAAGGACCCGTGAAAGTAGAAATTCACAATATTTTAGGTCAAAAATTATATGAAGAGAATATAGAAAACGGCAATGGAAAAGTAACTTTGGACCTAAACCAAAACTGGCAGGGAACTTTACTTGTTACTTTTGAAGGTGACTTCGGAAAAGTTCATAAAAAGGTTATTAAGCTGTAAACCAAAAAACTTCAGTTGTTCATTTTTTAAAATTTTTAGGGAGCAAGCAATATGTCGGATCTTTTTTAGTTTTATAAACAACAAGCCTCATGAACAACTGCAATCCTACTAAAATTGCAAGTGTTCGTTTTAAACTCAATATCCCCAAGATTACTATGCATAATATGTTTGCCCTTTTGCTGTTCGCAAGTATTTCAACCTTTTCTTATTCACAAACTAGCCCGCATAAAACTGATGTCAATAAAGATATTGATGTAGTTCGTGTTTATGAACAAGTGGTTGTGGAAGGCTACGGAACTCCTTTTATCTATAAAAAATTGGCTACTGCGTATTATTTCAAAAGTGAATATGGAAAAGCATTGGCTTGGTTCCAAAAATTATTTGCTGAAGAAAAAAACACAGACCCCGAACTTGCTCATCTATACAATCAGGCATTAAAGGCAGTTGCCGCTGCAAACTCTAGTAATTCTCAAAAAAATTCTTTCCTTCAATAATCACACTTCGTGATAGCGGAAGCAATCTTCAATGTGGTCGTTAACCATTCCTGTGGCTTGCATATGTGCGTAAACTACCGTACTGCCCAGGAATTTAAATCCACGTTTCTTTAAATCTTTGCTTAAGGCGTCGCTAAGCCCAGTGGTGGCAGGAGCATCTTTGTGGGATTTCAGGATATTCTTTACGGGTTTATGGTTCACAAATTCCCAAATGTAGTTGCTAAAACTTCCGAATTCTTTTTGAACTTCCATAAAGAGTTTTGCGTTTGTAACCGCAGAATGAACCTTCAATTTATTGCGAATAATCCCTTTATTTTGAAGCAAGGAATCAATTTTTGACTGGTCGTATTTCGCAATTTTTTTATAGTCAAAATTATCAAAAGCTTTTCTGAAATTTTCCCTTTTCCGAAGAATCGTAATCCAACTTAACCCAGCCTGAAAGGTTTCTAAGATTAGAAACTCAAAAAGGGTTTTATCATCTTTCACAGGCACGCCCCATTCCTCATCGTGATATTTCATATAAAGGGGGTCGTTCCCACACCACCCACAGCGTACTTTTTCTGAATGCATAAATTTAATTTTACTGACTATTGACACTACGTACTGAATACTTATTTACTGTTGGCCGGGAAAATTAAATGTAATGGTGCCTAATTGTTTCGTTTTTGAAGCATCAGTATTAAAACGCGCTTGTTCGGAATATTCCAAAGCCGCATCTATTAAACATTCATTGGATGTGGTGGAAGCGGTTCTGTTGTATGAATTCTTAACTATTTTCCCCAAATTATTAACTTCAATATTAATTACAACTTTTCCGGAACCATAGCAAGTATAAACCGGATTGGGCAGATCCATGTCTTTTCGGTTTATCAATTGATAACTTATGGTGGTATTTCTATTGCCACTTTTCACAACAGCTTCGCCTTCTTTACCACTTTCACTGTTGGAAAAATTCTTCTTTTTTTGTTTTTCAGATTTTGTTATTACTGAAGTTCCACTGCCGTTATCGTTTTTTGAATTCTCTATAGCTTCGTTCATTTCCTGAAGTTTGCCTTCGGTGGTTTTCGTAATTTCTTCTTCGTTTTCTATGGACGAAATAAATTTTTCGGCTTCGTTGTATGCGCGATTGGTTTCCACTTTTACTATTTCTGGCGTAAGCTCAGCAATAGCGAGATCTTCGGGAAGTAAGTCTTCGGGAGCCATGACCACATCGTAGGTTTCCTCGTTGGTCTCAACTTTTACCTTGGATAGCTTAATGCTATATAGTAATAAGACCAAAATGCCAGTTAACATTGAGGTTATGAGGAAAGCTCTGTATGAATAATTGAAATTCATTATTGCAAGTACCGAAATTTTGCGCAAAATTCCACAAAAACGCTGAAAATTAAGAAGGTATTAGCGTTATTTTAACTTGGAAGCGATGCTTCAAAAGCTTCAATTCCAACTGCATTTTCAACAGAATAATTGCCAATTTTTGTTCTTCGAAGCGCGGAAAGATGTGCGCCATTGTCCAATGCTTTCCCAAAATCATTAGCCAAAGAGCGAATATAAGTGCCTTTACTGCAAACCACGCGAAAGTCTACTTTCGGAAGATCAATCTCTGTTATTTCAAATTCTGAAATGGTAACGGTTCTGAAAGGAATTTCAACTTTTTCGCCGCTTCGAGCGAATTCATACAATCGTTTTCCATCTTTTTTTAAAGCTGAAAAAACGGGGGGTTGTTGTTGTATTTCACCTAAAAATTGTTTTGTGGCTTTCTTTATTTTTTCAGAAGTGATTTCTGAAATATCAAAAGTTTGGTCAATTTCCGTTTCCAAATCGAAGCTGGGCGTGGTTGCACCCAAAGTAAAAGTTCCAGTATATTCCTTTTCCTGAGCTTGAAAAGTGTCTATTTTTTTGGTGAATTTTCCTGAACAGATTATCAAAAGCCCAGTTGCCAAAGGGTCAAGTGTGCCGGCGTGACCGACTTTTATTTTTTTAATTCCAAAAGATTTTCTAATCAGCCATCTCACTTTGTTCACTACTTGGAAGGAAGTCCATTCCAAAGGTTTGTCTATTAAAATTACTTGGCCTTCTTTGTAATCTTCTGCAGTCATTAAATTACTGTAAGTTCTTGAATAAAAAAGTGAATCAATAAAACGGCGATTCCAGCGATAATTCTATAGTAACCAAATATTTTAAAGCCGTGTTTGCTCAAATAGTTGATGAATGATTTTATGGCAATCAAAGCCACGACAAAACCAACAACGTTCCCAATTATTAACAAATTCACTTGTTCCGAAGAAATCTGGAAGCCTGCTTCGTAATAATCGTAACTTTTTTTCACAGTAGCACCCAACATCGTTGGAATTGCCAAAAAGAAAGAAAATTCAGCGGCCACAGTTCGCGACAATTTCTGACTCATACCGCCCACAATGCTCGCACCGCTTCGTGAAACACCGGGTATCATTGCCAAACATTGGAAGAAGCCAATTTTTAAAGCAGTGAGATATGAAATTTCTGTCTCCTCACCATCGCCAAACCAATCATCTACTTTCAAAAGAATAAATCCGCCAATTATCAATGAAACCGCAACAGTGATTGGATTTTCCAAAAGGCTGTCAATAAAATCACTCAAAAGCAGTCCTAAAAATACGGCCGGAAGAAATGCAACGAAAAGCTTGTAGTAAAAGTCCATACTTTGGAAGAAGCGCTTAAAGTATAAAACCACAACGCTCATAATAGTTCCGAGCTGGATTACTATTGTAAAAAGTTTGGTAAAATCATCACCGGCAATTCCGAAAAAGGAGGAAGCGATAATCATATGTCCAGTTGAAGAAACGGGCAAAAATTCTGTTAAACCTTCAATAACGGCAAGGACAATGGCTTGTAAAGTATCCACTAATTTTCTTCTTTGCTATCTGGTTTTAATAAAATGGCGTAAACTTCAATGCCGAAGCCCAAAAGCACCATTGCCGGGGCCAAACGAATGCGGCGCCAGTTGTAAATTTCAGGATTGAAAACGTTGGGGTCGTCGCTTCCACCTCCGGTCATCAATATAAAACCAAGTGTGATAAAGGCGATGCCAATAAGCATGAATTTGTAGTTTTTTCTATCAAAAACAAATTCTGTTTTTGCTTCTTCTTTTCGTTTCTTTTCTCCCATAATTGAAAGTTTCTGGTTTCAGCCCCTCGACAAGCTCAGGGCGATTTTTTTATTTAATAATACAGATCATCCGTGCGTAAATTCAAAAAACGCTGTGTGGCAATAAAAGTACTGATCCAAGTAATGATTACGCCCATTAAAAGTATAAAAACAAAAAGAACTGTGAGTAGAACGGGGTCTCCTAACAGCTGCAATTGTGGGAAACTTTCGTTGAGGTAATATAAAACCAAAGCCATGCCTGTCATTGCCACTAAGGCTCCAACTATTCCTAGACGCACACTTTTCCAAACAAAGGGTTGGCGAATAAATTTCTTGGTCGCGCCTACCATTTGCATTGTTTTTATTGTAAATCGTTTTGCGTAAATGGAAAGCCTAATGCTACTGTTTATAAGTAATACGGCAATAAACGTAAAAATTCCGCTGATTACCAATACCCAAAAACTAATGCGCTGAACGTTTTCAGTTAGCTGGGCAATCAAAGGTTTGTCATAGATTACGTCATCTACAAACCCCTTACTTTTAAGCTCGTTGGTTATTTCTTCCATTTTTTGTGGCGTTACGTAATCTGCCAAAATATAAACGTCAATGCTGTTTTGAAGTGGGTTATCGCCCAAATATTCAATGAAATTCTCGCCTAAAGTTTCAGAATGTTCCTTTGCTGCATCTTCTTTTGAAACAAAAGTTGCTGACTTTGTGTATTCTGCCAAAGCCAAACTCTGTTTTAATTGAGTGACTTCAACCTCTTTCGCTGTGTCTTTCAGAAATACGGTTATCGCGATTTGTTCTTTAAAATAATCGGCTACTTTTTTTGAATTCAAAACTAGTAATCCTAGCAATCCCAATAGAAAAAGCACCAACGAAATACTTATAACAACTGAAAAATAGGAAGAAATCAACCTGCGTTTTTGATATTTTTCAAAAGAAGAACTCATAGGGTTTACCGAATTTTGCCGTAAAAATACAAGTAATTTTGCATCTTGTGTTAAACAACGCCGAAAGTTTCCAATTTGTTATAATAAGATTAAATTTGAAGTGCCTTAAATTTAATTACTATCGTAAATAGCCTACTAAAATATCTAAAAATTTCCCGTCCGGGACTTTGGTTCCCTACAATTTGGATTTATTTGGTCCCTTTTGACCTTTCTTCAAATTTTTGGGAAAAACCACTTTTTTGGGTAGGTCTGTTTTTTGTCACTTTTCCTTTGAATTTCTTGGTTTACGGATTGAACGATTTTACCGATGGAAAAGCAGATTCATTAAACCCACGAAAAGGCAATTATCTTTTTGGAGCTAAACTGAGTAAAGAAGAATTAAAGTCGGTTCCGTGGTTTATTCTTATTTTAACTGTACCTTTTTTAGCCTATTTTTCATATATTGGTGGTGGTGAATTGTTTATTTTGCTGTTGTTTATGATTGTTATTAATATTATTTACAATTACAAACCCTTCCGACTTAAAGAGCGTCCGCCATTCGAGATTTTAATGCAAGTGGGCTATGTTTTACAGCCCTCTTTAGCATTCTTTTGAATGACTTAGAAATGATTCCATGGCAAACCTTACTTTATCTATCCCTCTTTGCATTTCAAGCGCACATTGCTGGGGAAATCATGGATATTGAGCCCGATATTTTGGCTGAAAAGAAAACCACGGCAGTATTAATCGGAAGAAAAAAAGCAAAGTTTCTAATGTTGTTCCTGCTTTTGTTTGAAGCCTATATTCTGAAATTTTGGTTTAATGATTGGGTGCTTTCATCATTTTTGGCCGCTTTCGCAATCTGGCTCATTCTAGATATTTTCATTTTTTTTAAAAACAAACCATACACACTGAAGCAGATGAAAATCTTCGGAATCGCAATTAATATTTCAGCGGTGCTCTCGATGATTTGGGTACTTTACTCTGGAAATCTACTCCGTCCAAATTTTTAAATTATAGGGTTTTACTTCTTCCAAAAACCTTAAATTTGTCCGCAAACTCCGAAGCTTTAGCAAAGGAGTTCATTTTTTTTTACTTGAAAGACGAATAATGAGCAAATATCACTTTAACGAAATAGAAGCAAAATGGCAAAAACATTGGGCGAAAAACCAAACGTTTAAGGCTGAAAACAAAAGCGACAAACCAAAGTATTACGTTTTGGATATGTTTCCCTATCCTTCCGGGGCGGGCTTGCACGTTGGGCATCCGCTCGGGTACATTGCCAGTGATATTTACACCCGGTACAAACGCCACCAAGGTTTTAATGTTTTGCATCCCCAAGGGTATGATTCTTTTGGTTTGCCTGCGGAACAATATGCAATTCAAACCGGCCAACATCCTGCAAAAACTACCGAGGAAAACATTTCCCGTTATCGCGAACAGTTGGATAAATTAGGTTTTTCATTTGATTGGAGCCGCGAAGTGCGTACTTCAAACCCCGAATATTACAGATGGACGCAGTGGATTTTTCTGCAGCTTTTTGATAGTTGGTATGATAAAGACCAAAATAAAGCACGTGCAATTGAAGAATTGCGTGTTGTTTTTTCTTCGGAAGGAAACATTCACGTAAACGCGATTTGTGATGAAGGAATTGCACATTTCACTGCTTCGGAATGGCTTGATTTTTCAGAAACAAAAAAACAGGAAATTCTTTTAAAATACAGATTGACCTATTTGGCCGAAACCGAAGTAAACTGGTGCCCGCAACTCGGCACCGTTTTGGCGAATGACGAAATTGTAAACGGAGTTTCCGAACGCGGAGGCTATCCAGTCGTCCGAAAAAAAATGAAACAGTGGAGTATGCGAATTACCGCTTATGCCCAACGTTTACTTGACGGACTCGATAAAATAGACTGGCCACAACCATTGAAAGATTCTCAAACCAATTGGATTGGGAGAAGCAAAGGTGCGAGCGTAACTTTTAAAGTTAAGAATGTCCCTTCGAGCGCAGTCGAGAAGTCATATTCCATAGACGTATTTACTACAAGACCTGACACCATCTTCGGCGTAAGTTTTATGACCTTAGCGCCAGAACACGATTTGGTTTCAAAAATCACGACTGCTGAACAAAAAGAAGCTGTTGAAAATTATATTGAAGCCACCGCAAAACGAAGCGAACGCGAACGAATGGCCGATGTAAAAACCATCACCGGCGTTTTCACGGGCGCATATGCAGAACATCCTTTTACGGGTGATTCCATACCAGTTTGGATTGGCGATTACGTTTTGGCTGGCTACGGAACAGGCGCTGTAATGAGTGTTCCCTGTGGCGATCAGCGTGATTATGATTTTGCTAAACATTTCAATCTGCCCATTCCAAATATTTTTAAGGATGCAGATATTTCTGAAGGAGCCTATTCCGATAAGGAAAATACAATCATTACCAACAGCGATTTTTTAAATGACTTGAATTATCAGCAAGCAACGGAAAAAATCATTACTGCTTTGGAAGAAAAAGGCGTTGGCGAAGGAAAAATAAACTACCGTTTGCGCGATGCCGTTTTTAGTCGCCAGCGGTATTGGGGCGAACCGTTCCCGATTTATTACAAAAACGGAATGCCGCACGCCATCCCCACGGAATGTTTGCCGTTGCGCCTTCCCGAAGTTGAAAAATACCTTCCCACCGAAGAAGGCGAGCCGCCTTTGGGCCGCGCCACAAAATGGTACTGGAACGAGAAAAATAGCGAAGTTGTCTCCCCTCCTTCGGAGGGGCAGGGGGAGGACATTTATCCCCTTGAATTAAATACGATGCCAGGTTGGGCGGGAAGCAGTTGGTACTTTTTCCGCTATATGGAAGATGAAAACCGCGACGAAGTTTTTGCATCAAAAGAAGCGTTGAACTATTGGAAAAATGTGGATTTGTACATTGGCGGAAGCGAACATGCAACAGGTCATTTACTGTACAGCCGCTTTTGGGTAAAATTTATGCACGACCGCGGATTGGTGCCCGTGGAAGAACCATTTAAAAAGTTGATCAACCAAGGGATGATTTTGGGGGAGAGTGCTTTTGTATATAGAATGAATTCTAAAATTACAATTTCTAAAATTGTTTCAGCCGACGATCAGTCTAAATCTGAAAATTGGACGAAAACAATTTCAGATTCTAGAATAAAAGACATTGAACTAACAAATGATAAAATACTTCTATCGAATATATTTGTCGATTTCAATGAATATAAAAGAATAAAGAAGGAAAAAGGTTTTTCTAATATTATAATGAAGGATTGGGAAAAAGAAAGGATCAAAGCCTATTCTAAGTTTATCCCTGAAAACGTGAAGGAATTCTTCAACTTGGATAAATATAGTATTTCTTTCAATGCAGATGGTATTCACGCAGACGTATTGTTTGTAAACTCTCACAATGAATTGGATATTGAAGCTTTTAAAAATTGGCGAGAAGAATATAAAGATGCAATCTTCATTTTAGAAGATGGAAGTATTTTCGACTCAAACTCCTCCCCCTCGGGGAGGCCGGGTGGGGACTTTAAAGTCTCCCGCGAAGTAGAAAAAATGTCCAAAAGCAAATACAACGTAGTAAACCCTGACGATATTTGCAATCAATACGGCGCCGATACTTTAAGAATGTACGAAATGTTCCTCGGCCCACTAGAGCAGGCAAAACCGTGGAATACCGCTGGAATTACTGGCGTACACGGTTTCCTAAAAAAACTTTGGAAACTCTACCATTCCCCCTTTGAAGGGGGCAAGGGGGATGTTTCCCCATCGCAAGAGCCAAATGATTTTTATGTTTCCAATGAAGCAGCTTCCAAAGACAGTTTGAAAACGCTTCACAAAACCATTAAAAAAACGCAGGAAGATATTGAGCATTTCAGTTTCAATACTTCGGTTTCTTCTTTTATGATTGCCGTGAACGAACTTTCGGCTCAAAAATGTAATGCCCGTGAAGTTTTGGAGCCATTGGCAATTCTCATTTCGCCTTACGCACCACACATCGCCGAAGAACTTTGGCAGAAATTGGGGCATTCGGAAAGTATTTCCACAGCGCCTTTTCCAAAATTTGAACAGCAATATTTGGTTGAAAGTAGCAAGGAATATCCAATCTCCTTCAACGGAAAAATGCGCTTTACATTGGAGTTGCCGTTGGATTTGAGCAAAGAGGAAATAGAATCTGCCGTAATGGCACACGAGAAAACAGCTCAGTATTTAGAGGGGCGTACGCCAAAAAAGGTAATCATCGTTCCTGGAAAAATCGTGAATATTGTAGGTTAAAAATTAGCACGCTTTTTGATTAAATTTGAAGTAAGAATTTAAAAACGAAATAAAATGTTTGGATACTATATAATTGCAGGAATCTTCTTTTTGGTAAGTTGGTACGTTAGCAACAAATTGAAAAATAAGTTTAAAGAATATTCGCAAGTCCATCTTCAAAATGGAATGAGCGGAAAAGAAATTGCCGAGAAAATGTTGGCAGATAATGGAATCACCGATGTAAAAGTGGTTTCAGTAACGGGGAAGTTGACAGATCATTACAACCCAGCAGACAAAACCGTAAACTTAAGCGAACCCGTTTATATGCAGCGTAACGCCGCAGCGGCAGCTGTTGCCGCTCACGAATGTGGGCACGCCGTGCAACACGCCACTGCGTATAGTTGGTTAAAAATGCGTTCGGCGATCGTTCCCGCGGTTGGAGTTGCTAGTAAGTTGTCAAACTTTGTGATTATGGCAGGTTTGATAATGACAGCGATGAATATTATGGGTGCTTTGGGGAATGTCGTATTTTTTATAGGAATAATCCTTTTTGCCGCAACAACTGTTTTTGCCTTTATTACTTTGCCTGTAGAATATGACGCCAGTAATCGTGCATTAGCTTGGTTGGAAAGCAGTAAAATGGTAACACCACAGGAACACGACGGAGCAAAAGATGCCTTGAAATGGGCTGCTAGAACCTATGTTGTTGCAGCACTTGGGTCATTGGCAACCTTACTTTATTTCATCTCCATTTTCATGGGAAGGAGATAAATATTTAATAGATTATAATGACAAAGCCCGCAATATTGCGGGCTTTACTTATTTTTATAGGGTCTTGCACCTTGTGCCTAAGCAAGATGAAGATTCTCTGGATTATATCCCAAATACTTCACTTCTTCTTCCCTAAAAATTACTCCGTTTTTTTCCAATTCTTTTAGAATAGGTTCATAAACTTCTTTAGCAATTGGACGTTGAATTCCAGGCGTTGTAATCTCACCGTTTAGAATTTTTATAGATGCAATGGCTACTGGCAGTCCAACTGTTTTTGCCATAGCGGTGTGGGTTTGGTCCTCACCAATCAAAGCCATATGGCTATCAATTTGGTGTTTTTCTCCATCCAATTCATACCCAAATTTGTGGTACATCACTATCATATCCTTATCCTCTTGCGCTAATGTCCATTTTTCTTCCAATATTTTTTGAAGTGCCATTGCAGGTGTTGCATTCTTGATGCCAATGGTTTTTTCACTATTGAAAAGATCTAATTCCTCCAATTTTTCCCACATCAAATCGTCTTGATCTATTTTTAGTGCGTAGCGGAGTTTAAGCTCAACGGAATCTGTTGGCGAATAGGCCAAAAATAAGTTTACAAACTCACGATACGTCAGGTTTTCAGAATCTGGGATGGTATAGGTGTCATCGGTCATTCCCAATTGGACAAACATATTCCAAGCCTTGCTAAAGCCAACTCTTCTGATGGTTCCGCGGTATAGGGTAAGGATATTTTCAAGTCCGTAAACGGATTGGTATTGTAAGGAGTTTCTATTGGCTAATACTTCAAATTTACCATAACCTTCAATATTGATGAACTCTGTTCTTCGGAAAAGTCTGTGATAAGGAATGTATTTAAACTTCCCTTCCTGTATAAATTCGGCAGCACCACCTTGGCCAGCTAACACAACGTTACGTGGGTTCCAAGTGAATTTATAATTCCAAAGATTATCGTCGCTTTCAGGAGCTATTAATCCTCCGCAGAAGGATTCGAAAAGTAGCATTTTGCCGCCTTTTGCACGAATTCTGTCTATCACTTGCATTGCGCTCATGTGGTCTACTCCAGGGTCTAGACCTATTTCATTCATAAAAACCAAACCTTTTGATTCGGCCTTGTGGTTAAGTGCTTGCATTTCATTGCTGACGTAGGAAGCTGTAACCATATGCTTGCCAAACTCAATACAATCTCGAGCCACTTCAATATGATAACGCGCAGGTAGCATCGAGATTACCAAATCGCTGTTTTCAACGGCTTCTTTTCGTTGCACATCGTTAAAAACATCGAGCATAATTCCGCGTGAATTGGGATGTCCGGTGGTAAACTTTTGTGCCGCTTGTATGGAAAGATCCCCGATGGTGATAAAAAGTTCTTCTTCTTCACTTTTCTCCAGCAAATAGCGGATTAAACTTGTTGCAGATCTTCCTGCACCTATAATTAATATGTTTCTCATTGGGAGAGTTTTTTGTTAACTTTGAGGGTATATTTATGAATGACGAAATTACTAATTCTACTTTTTAAAAATGACTGTTTTTGATAAAAATATAACAGCAATTGGAGCATTTCTTCTGGCTGTGACCATAGCCATTGGAGCTTTTGGAGCCCACGGTTTAAAAGAAATACTGGATGCCCCAGCACTCAACACCTTTGAAGTTGGGGTTCGTTACCAAATGTATCATGCTTTGGGAATTTTAATTTTGGGAATTGTTCCTTCAATTTCCCAGAACTTAAAACAAAAGATTTTTTGGCTTTTTATAATTGGAATCCTATTTTTTTCGGGTTCCATCTATTTACTGTCAATGAATTCTATCCTCCCTTTTGAAACTTCTGTCATTGGATTTGTGACGCCTTTGGGAGGTTTATTTTTTATAATGGGCTGGTTTTTCTTTGCTTACGGATTACTTGCGTTAAAGAAGCGATAATTTCTTTTTAAATTCCGAAGTCTGTCCAAGATTTGTTATTTTTGTAGCCTACAAAACAAAAACAAGTTATGGTGGGTAATAACCAAACTAAGAAATCGATTTCGGTTGACAAATACGGAATCAAAAATGCAAAAGTTAATTATCAACTTTCTTCAGAACAACTTCACGAAGAAACATTACAAAAAGGCCAAGGGAAAGAGGCCGCCAGCGGTGCTCTAGCGATAGATACTGGAGAGTTTACTGGAAGGTCACCAAAAGATAGATTTATTGTAAAAGACGACGTCACGCGTGACAAAGTGTGGTGGGGAAACATAAACATTCCCTTTCCACCAAACATGTTCGATACGCTTTATGACAAAGTAATGGATTATCTTTCTGGGAAAGAAATTTATGTGCGTGATAGCTATGCTTGTGCTGATGAAAAATACAAACTGAACATCAGAACAATTACTGAGACACCTTGGTCCAATATGTTTGCCCACAATATGTTTCTTCGTCCAAATGATGAAGAATTGGCTTCTTTTGACCCAGAATGGCTTATAGTGAATGCTCCCGGATTTATAGCAGACCCTGAAGTAGATGGAACACGCCAGCATAATTTTGCTATACTGAATTTTACCAAAAAGATAGCTTTGATTGGTGGTACAGGATATACGGGTGAAATTAAGAAAGGAATTTTCTCCGCACTTAATTTTATTCTCCCTGTCTATAAAAACACGATGCCAATGCACTGCTCCGCAAATGTGGGAGATGATGGTGAGACTGCTATTTTCTTTGGACTATCTGGAACTGGAAAAACCACACTTTCTGCAGATCCAAAACGAAAATTGATAGGTGATGACGAACATGGTTGGACTCCCGATAACACAATCTTCAACTTTGAAGGGGGTTGTTATGCAAAGGTGATAAACCTTACTGAAGAACAGGAACCAGATATTTTTAACGCTATAAAACCAGGAGCCATCCTTGAAAATGTAGTGATGGACGAAAATGGCGAGGTGGATTTTGCAGATACCTCCATTACGCAAAATACACGTGTAAGTTATCCAATTTACCACATTAAAAACATTCAAGTTCCCTCTATTGGTCACAATCCAAAAAATATTTTCTTTTTAACGGCAGATGCTTTTGGTGTTTTGCCTCCTATTTCAAAATTGACTCCGGGGCAGGCTGCTTATCATTTCATTAGCGGCTATACTGCGAAAGTTGCTGGTACTGAGGAAGGTATCAATGAGCCAACTCCTAACTTTTCAGCGTGTTTTGGAGCTCCGTTTATGCCACTTCATCCAACAGAATACGCTGAAATGTTAAGCAAAAAGATGAAAGATGCAGGTGTAAATGTTTGGTTGATAAACACTGGCTGGACTGGTGGTCCTTACGGCGTTGGAAGTCGAATGAAACTGAAGTACACCCGAGCAATGATTGCTGCGGCCTTGGAAGGAAAGTTAAAAGATGTTGAATTTGAAAAGCATCCAATTTTTAACTTGATGATGCCAAAATCCTGTCCAGATGTTCCTACGGAAGTGCTAAACCCAAAGGAAACTTGGAAGAACAAAAAGGCTTATGATATTCAAGCTAATGAACTTTCTAATTCCTTTAAGGAAAACTTTAAAAAGTTTGAAGCTTATGCAAATGATGAAATTCTTTCAGGAGCTCCCGCTTCAGAATAATTTCAAGAATAATTTATAAATAAAAAGGCTTGCCAGTTGGCAAGCCTTTTTTAGTTGCAATTAATTGAGCTTATTTTTTATTGTTGACCTCTTTGATGTATTTTTCCAAAGCCATCGTCATTGATGGTGCCTCAGGAGTTGGGGCTTGAATGTCTACGCGAAGGCCTTGTTCAGTAGCTGCTTTTACGGTGGTGTTTCCAAATACGGCTATTCGGGTATCCTTTTGATCGAAATCTGGAAAGTTTTCAAATAAAGATTCAATTCCGCTTGGGCTGAAAAACACCAAAATATCATAATAAACATCGCGCAAATCCGAAAGATCACTGATTACTGTTTTGTAAAAAGTAGCTTCTTTCCAATCTACTTTTAGTTCGTTAAGAACAAGTGGCACTTCGGGCTTCAATTTATCTGAAGTTGGAAGTAGGAATTTTTCGTTTTTGTATTTTTTGATCAATGGGGCAAGTTCAGAAAAAGTTCTTTTCCCCACATAAATCTTTCGCTTTCTGTACACCACATATTTTTGAAGATAGTAAGCAACAGCTTCACTCAAGCAAAAATATTTCATTGTGTCCGGCACCTTAAAACGAAGTTCTTCAGCAATACGGAAATAATGGTCCACAGAGTTTCGGCTGGTTAAAATGATAGCCGAGTATTTTGTAAGATCAACTTTTTGGGATCGCACTTCCTTGCCTGATACGCCTTCCACATGAATAAAAGGGCGAAAATCAATTTTTACCTTCTGTTTTTCGATCAAATCGAAATAAGGCGAATTTTCAATTTTAGGCTCGGGCTGGGATACCAAAATAGTTTTCACTTTCATAGATGTTCCTGATTTTTTTTAAATATTATTTCCTCAAACAAACGTTTTATAAAGAATAATATAAGGTGAAATTTCAAGTGCGCAAAGATACAAAATAAAATAGAAGAAATTGCGAAATATCAATTTTCCGTTTTTCTTATAGCTGTAAAGCAGCGCAATAGCGTTCAACGTTACAATGATGCCACAAAAAATAAGTATTGCCTGTGGCTGTGGCTGATAAATATATAACAAGAAAAGATTGGCAATGAACAATAAGATCGCTAAAAAGTTTCTATAGCTGAGTTTTTGGTACAGATAATTGTTAATGATTTCATCTAAAGAAAATATATTCCCAATAATTTTTTCCAAAGAAAATTTTATGAGAACAAAAGCCGAATAAGCGGTACAGATCTGAAGAAAAAGCCACTCATTTTTTTGAACTTCGGAAGGGTTAAAAACTTTAAAAAGTAAATAAAAAAATATTGAAACACAGATTACCTGTGCAGCGAAAAGCATAATATTAAAAGGATGGTTTATCTCGTCATTTTTTCCATGCACGAAAAAGTATTGATTTGTTATAGGCAACATGGAAAATTCGTGGAATCTTTTGGGGTAAAAATATTTGGAGAGCGCAAAAAGAATAAAACATGCCAGGAGCATATAGGTGGCCCAATCGGTCGATTCGATAAGTCTTTCGCTAAAATCCACCTTAATTTTTTTGTAAAGGTACATCAAAATAAATTTTCTTTATGCGTCATCAATTAGATTTTACTTCACATTTATTTGCTCAAAAAAAGGTACATTTGCGCTAAAATAGGAGTATGTCCAAGGCAGTAGTGGTGGTGCCAACCTACAATGAAATTGAAAATATAGAGCGGCTGCTGCGCACTGTTTTTTCATTGCAGCGCGAGTTTCACATTTTAGTTGTGGATGACAATTCTCCTGATGGCACAGCACAAGCTGTTGAAGCCAATTTCAAAACTTATCCGGAAAAGCTTTTTTTACTAAAAAGAGCTGAAAAGAATGGCTTGGGAACAGCATATATTGCTGGGTTTAAATGGGCTCTCGAAAATGGATATGATTATATTTTTGAAATGGACGCTGATTTTTCACATAATCCAAATGACTTAATCAGATTGTTTAATGCTTGCCACAAGGATGGAAATGATATTGCTATCGGTTCGCGATATGTGAAAGGTGTAAATGTTGTAAACTGGCCAATGAGCAGGGTCTTGATGTCTTGGCTGGCCTCAAAATATGTTCAGTTTGTGATGGGTATTGATATATATGACACTACAGCAGGTTTTATTTGTTACCGAAGAAGTGTTCTTGAGAAAATAAACCTAGACAATATTCGTTTTGTTGGCTACGCTTTTCAGATTGAAATGAAGTTTAAGGCACATGTCAGTAAATTTAAAATAAAAGAGGTGCCGGTTATTTTTACGGATCGCACCAAAGGAGAATCAAAAATGAGCTCGGGTATTATTTCCGAAGCTATTTTTGGTGTGATTGCAATGAAATTTAATAGTGTATTTAACAGAAAAAGATTTAATGAAGGCAGTTTTAATTAAGAATGCGAATATTGTAAATGAAGGAAAAATCTTTAAAGGCGACGTGCTAGTTCAGGACGGCCGCATAGCAGAAATTTCTGAAACCATCAGCATGAAATCCGCCGAAACGAAAGTTATCGATGCAGATGGAAGTTATTTATTGCCCGGAATGATTGATGATCAAGTGCATTTCCGTGAACCAGGTTTGACGCATAAAGCCAACATTGAAACCGAATCAAAAGCTGCGGTTGCAGGTGGAATCACTTCTTTCATTGAAATGCCAAACACCGTTCCCAATGCCACAACCATTGAATTATTAGAAGAAAAATTTGATATTGCCTCCAAAACTTCTTGGGCTAATTACTCCTTTATGTTTGGTGGCACCAATGATAATTTAGAAGAAATTTTAAAAGTTGATCCACAAAAAGTGGCTGGACTAAAATTATTCTTGGGTTCTTCCACAGGTAATATGTTAGTGGACGATCCAAAGACTTTGGAAGAAATATTCAGCAAAACCAAATTGCTTATTTCTGCTCATTGTGAAGATGAGGCGACAATTAAAGAGAATTTAGAAAAATATAAAGCTGAGTACGGCGAAGATATTCCTATAGAACTTCACCCAAAAATCCGAAGTCAAGAGGCGTGTTATATTTCTTCCTCAAGAGTAATAAAGCTTGCCGAAAAAACTGGCGCACGACTTCATGTCTTTCACCTTTCAACGGAGAAGGAAACGCATCTTTTCAGCAATAAAAAACCGCTTTCGGAAAAGAAAATTACCGCCGAGGTTTGTATTCACCATTTATGGTTTACAGATGAGGATTACAAAACAAAGGGCACCAAAATAAAATGGAACCCAGCCGTAAAAACTGAAAAGGACCGTGATGGCCTGCTGAAAGCACTTCTAGACGACCGCATTGACGTGATTGCCACAGACCATGCGCCGCACACTTTAGAAGAAAAAAACAATAAATATTTAAACGCTCCGTCTGGAGGACCATTGGTGCAACACGCTTTGGTTGCACTTTTGGAAATGTATCACAGAGGAAAAATTTCGTTGGAAAAAATCGTGGAAAAAACCGCGCACAATCCGGCAATTTTGTTTCAAATAAAGGAACGCGGATATATTCGAAAAGGGTATAAGGCAGATTTGGTTTTGGTTGACCTAAATTCGCCTTGGACGGTAAAAAAGGAAAATCTTCTTTATAAATGTGGATGGTCGCCTTTTGAGGGAACAATTTTTAAATCCCGTGTTACACATACGCTCGTAAACGGAATTGTAGTTTATGAAAACACAAAATTCCCAAATAAAAGCAATCCCGAAAGACTTACCTTTAACAGATAATGAAGCACTGGACAATCATTTTGTTTTTCACTTTAGGTTTTTTTGCTTGCCAAGATGTAAAGAAACCCGAAAAGCCAAAAAACCTTATCTCAAAAGATAAAATGATCAATATCCTTACGGAGGCTTATTTGGCCAATGCTGCCCGAAGTGTCGATAACAAATCCATTATTTCCAAAGGAATTAAAATGGATTCGTTGATTTATAAAAATTTTGGTGTTGACAGTCTTCAATTTACAAAAAGCAACGAGTTTTACGCTTCAGATATAAATACGTATATGGAAATTTTTCAAAAAGTGGAAGCGAAACTTACCGGAATGCAAAAAAAAATGGACAGTATTCGGGAGATTGAAAAAAGTCGAAAAGACAGTATCAGTAACAATAAGGGTGTAAAAAAACTAAACACTGAGCCCGTAAAAGACAGCCTAATTTGATGCTTTACTATTTTCTTTTGTTACTCTTTCCAGCGTTACTTCTAAAGGAGTAAACTGAAACTCCAAGTTGTTTTTTATTTTGGAAGCATCATAAAAAGATGTTTTGAACATTGAGTGGACTATTGCTTTAGACAATTTTCTCTTTTTTCCAAAAATTTTACTCAATAACCAATCTGCGTTACTTAGAAAAAACATAATTGTTTGTGACAGTTTTTTTGATGGAGGTTTTTTCGCAAACAAGGGCGCCAATTTTGAAAGCAATTCTTTGTAAGTAACATTTTTACCCACTAAAATAAACTGTTCGTTTTTTGTTGATGAATCTACCAGCAAGATCATCGTTTTTACCACATCTTGAATGTCTACAACTCCCATACCTCCCGAAGGGTAAAAAGGGATTCCGCTTGAACCAAGAGTGATGATCATCTCACTACCACCGCCATTTGGCGAAGTTCCCAAAATTACTCCTGGATTCACGATTACTGCGTCCAAACCTTCCTGCGTTCCGCGCCAAACTTCCATTTCGGCACCGAATTTTGTAATTGCATATACACTGTTATTTTCGTCCGGATTCCACTGGGTTTCTTCGGTAATCAATTCGTTGTTCAGGGGCTTTCCAAAAGTGGCTACAGAACTTACGTAACAGATTTTTTGAATATTGTTTTCCAAACAAATATTTACAATATTCGCCGTGCCTTCCACATTTGCTTTTTTAAGTACTTTGTATTTTGAAGGATTAAAATTTACAAATGCAGCACAATGGTAAACTTTTGTAATATTTTTAAAAGCCACGGTTAATTCAGGAACATTGGTTATGTCTGCTTCAATCCATTCAATTTTATTGAAAAGAGAATCTACTTCGGGGGTGTACAATGCAAAAACTTTTTTTACAGCGGCTATATCGCTGCTTTTTCTGTGAATTGCACGTACCTGAGCGTTTTCCTTTAAAAGAAAATAAAGCAAATGAGAACCTACCAAACCTGTGCCACCAGTTACTAATATCATAAAGCGAAAATACCTTTTTTTTTAAGAATGTAGAAATGGTTATTGTTGCTCGCTAATTCTTAATTCTGCATTCTGAATTATAAACTGAGAACCCTATCTTTGCACCTTCGTACTCTATAGCCTTGGCGGCGGAGTTAAAAATTTAAAAAAAATGAATTTGAAAAATTTCGTTGAAGAACTACAATGGCGTGGAATGATTCACGACGTGATGCCAGAAACCGAAACACATCTTATGGAAACAATGCGATCTGCTTATGTGGGTTTTGACCCAACTGCAGACTCTTTGCATATTGGTAATTTGGTTCCTATTATGCTTTTGTCGTTCTATCAGCGCTGTGGACATAAACCGATCGCTTTAGTGGGTGGCGCCACTGGAATGATTGGAGATCCTTCTGGAAAAAGTGCCGAGCGAAATTTGCTTGATGAAGCTGCTTTGCGCCACAATCAAGAATGTGTAAAAAATCAGCTTTCGCAATTTTTAGATTTTTCTTCGGGCGCTGAAAATCAGGCTGTATTAGTTAATAATTACGATTGGATGAAAGAATTTTCGTTTCTTGATTTTATTAGAAACGTGGGAAAACACATCACAGTAAATTATATGATGGCGAAAGACTCCGTGAAAACACGATTGAGCGGTGAAAGCGCGGAAGGACTTTCGTTTACTGAATTTACTTATCAATTGATTCAAGGATATGATTTTCTTCATTTATACAGAAATATGAGTTGTACGCTCCAGATGGGTGGCAGTGATCAATGGGGAAACATTACTACGGGAACTGAGCTAGTAAGAAGGATTGCTGGCGGTAAAGGTTATGCGCTAACCTGTCCATTGATTACAAAAAGCGACGGCAGCAAGTTTGGGAAAAGTGAAGGAGGTAATATCTGGTTGGATGCCAACAGAACTTCCCCGTACAAATTCTACCAATATTGGCTGAACACCAGCGACGATGATGCTGAAAAATATATAAAGATTTTCACCTTTTTGGACAAGGACACAATAGATGGTTTGGTTTTGGAACACAAAGAAGCGCCACATTTGCGCTTGCTCCAAAAGCGATTGGCGCAGGAAGTTACTACAACTGTTCACAGTGCTGAAGAGTTTGAAAAAGCAGTAAAAGCTTCAGAGATTTTGTTTGGAAATTCAACTTCCGAAGATTTAAAAACGCTGGATGAAAAAACATTTCTCGATGTTTTTGATGGTGTGCCACAAGCAGAAATTTCAAAAGAGGAAATAAAAAACGAAATTGATATTATTGGGGCTCTGGCTGAAAAAACAGGGTTTTTAAAATCCAATGGCGAAGCGCGACGGGCTTTGAAAGAAAATTCAATTTCCGTAAATAAAGAAAAGGTTACAGAAGATTTTAACGTTTCTGAAAAGGATTTGATTAATGGTCAATTTGTATTGCTGCAACGCGGAAAGAAAAATTACTTCATTATAAAAGTAGTTTAATTTACCGTTTTTATTCCATGAAAAAATCCCCGGCAAAGTTTGCACGGGGATTTCTCAATTAACTAACCAACCAAATTATGAAAAATCATCACTTTTTCACACTTATTTGGTCGGAGGTTTCTTCAAAAACTTACACTGAATTTCATAGGTTTATGTTAAACATTTCCCTATAAAACCATCAAATTGCAACCGCGAATATCGCTCGAGTCAAAACGGCCTATAACCTCGAAAGAACCATCTGAAAAGGTTTTACCTAGATCTTGTGTAGCAATAAAAGCACAGGAATTGAGATTGGCCAAATCAATAACATTTATTCCTCCGGTTTTTCCAAAGGTATAAGAAAGCGCATCTTCGGTGTCTCGCGTTAAAATTTTCATCCAAGGGGGGGAGGAAAAAATTCCGTCACCCAAGGAATAGGCCTGTGAAAGTAATTCCGTCATCCCATATTCGCTGTGAATTCTGGAAACACTGAAGCCCTTTTTTAAAATTTCGTGAAGTTCCTCTTTTATCATTTCTTTTCTGCGACCTTTCATTCCACCAGTTTCCATCACGATTGTATTTTTTAATTGAAATTTTCTTTTTTCAATTAAATCAAGTAGCGCATAAGAGACCCCAACCAGAATTGATTTTTGACCACTTGCTTCCAAAAAGTCTAGCTTTTCTATCAACGCGTCCATTTCATATAAGTAAAAACCACTATTGGGATTATTGCTCTTTTCAATCAAATTTTCAACCATATAAATAAGCGAAGAGCCTTCGCGTTCCAAATAGGAGGGTAGCAGTGCTAAAATTGAAAAATTTTCGGGATTTCCATATTCTCTTTCAAAGGCTTTTTGGAAACTTTTTTCGTAAATACTTAAGTCAGATACATAGTGTTTACTTGTTGTGCTTCCCGTTGTTCCACTGCTTGTGAAGATTGTTTCTTCCTCTAAATTTTTGGTAATTATTTTATGGCTTTTAAAAAATTGGATGGGAAGAAAAGGGATTTGCTCAATATACTTTACATCAGAAGGCTTTATGTGTAAAAGGTTACAGAAGTTCCTGTAAACAGTAACATTTTCATATTGAAATTGAAATACCTCAATCGCTAGGCGCTCAAAATCTTCGGAAGAATTAATATTGAAAATGTCCTTTTCAAGCATATTTTAAGTAACCTAAATTTAGGTTCAAAAATAGTTAAATAAAAAAAGCTCCTGCTGAAACAGGAGCTTTAAAATTGAATTTTAAAAAATATTATTTGATAACCATTTTCTTGGTGGAGGAAGTTCTTCCCTGTTCAACTTTCAAAATATAAACTCCGCTTTTAAATGAAGAAACGTCTAACCTTTCCCCATTTAACACAGTCTTTAAAACTTGTTTTCCAAGTACATCAAAAATGGATATATTTTTAACTCCGCTTAATTTTGAGCTTATATATAAATAACCACTTGATGCCGGGTTTGGATAAATATTAAAAAAGTCAGACCTTGATTCGCCAACGCTTAAAACACATGCATTTGTAGCGCGCAATGTTGGTAAATTAACACAAAAACTTCCAGCTCCGTCGCTTTGGATTGATTCTGTATCCTTGTTTCCATTCAGGTCTTCATCATATTGAACGGTTTGGCCTAGCCCAGCCAAAAGCTCCGGGTCATCGTCATCGTTGGTTCCGTAAACAATCGCATCAATTAAGTTTGCGTTTGTAACAGGTGTTCCATTGGGAAAATTGCTTGCATCGTCTTGGTGAATAGCGATGGCATCGGGCCCGTTCTGTATGGTGTTGCTGGTTCCAATAGCTATGTCAACCCCGGGAGTTGCGCTACCGCCAATTATGAAAAATCCCTCCGAATCTGTAACATATCCGGTTAAATCTACTGTTTTGTAGCTTTCGTCGTCTGAACCATTGTAGAAAACTACAATGTAACCCTCAAGTGAAAAATTTGGTGAATCGGATAGAATTTCAATAAATTCCGAAACATCGGTTCCAGTTTGATCCACATCCACTTCATTTATGTGTATTTGAGAAAAAGAAATGGTATAGAACAGTAAGCTTGCAATAAATGTAATTTTTTTCATAACTCCCTCTTTTTAAGATATCTAAATTAAAGTTAAAAAATATTTTTTAACTTTTAAAACTTAATTTCAATTATATTTAAAGTCGTGTTTTACATCTAAAAATGATGCAATTGGTCGTGAGTTTCAATATTATTAAAGCGTTACTATAACATTAACAATAAGTGTGCTAAACATTTCCTGAGTTTAAATAATAGTATCTTTGAACTATTAAAAAAGATGAAAATTTAATATGAAAAAAAAGGATATTACAATTTTATTGGTCGATGATGAACCGGATATTCTTGAAATCGTCCGATACAATCTTACTTCGGAAGGCTACAATATTGAAACTGCTGAAAATGGCTTAGAAGCTATCGCTCAAGCAAAAAAGGTGAAACCACAATTAATCATTATGGACGTGATGATGCCAAAAATGGATGGGATTGAGGCCTGTGAGAAAATAAGAAACATTCCTGAACTCTCCGAAACCGTAATCACTTTTTTAACTGCTCGCGGGGAAGACTATTCCCAAATGGCAGGTTTTGAAGCCGGAGCAGATGATTATATTACAAAGCCCATCAAGCCAAAAGTGCTTGTAAGCAAAGTAAAAGCATTGCTTCGTAGGTTTAAGGAAGAAGAGGAAGACGAAAATATAAAGCTCGGCAACTTGACTATTAACCGAGAGGAATATAAAATTGTGCTTGGTAAAGAAGAAATGGTTTTGCCCCGAAAGGAATTTGAACTTTTGGCGCTACTTGCTTCAAAACCCGGAAAAGTTTTTAAACGTGAAGATATTTTGGACAGTATTTGGGGTAACGAAGTTATTGTTGGCGGCCGGACAATAGATGTGCACATTAGAAAGCTACGTGAAAAAATTGGGGATGATAAATTTAAAACAGTTAAGGGCGTAGGCTATAAGTTTGTACTTTAGTAGTCTATGAAATTTTCCAAAAGATATAATTTTGCAACTTCAACGGCACTGCTGATTGCCTTATTTTCAGCAGTGTCGATGGGGATTTTTCTGTATATTTTCTTCAAATTCCTTTCTGGCTGGTTGCTCGTTTTCTTTTTAGTTTCATTTCTGGTTTCATTTCTGGTTTCGTTTTTCATCGTTCAATATCGGGTGGAGAAATTTATTTACTTCAGAATAAAAAAAATATATAACGACGTTCGCATTTTAAATGAAAAGGATTTCCCCAAGCCTTCTATCACTACAGATATGGAAGTTCTCACCCGCGAAGTTGAGAATTACGTAAACGTTAAAAAGCTTGAGATTGAAACCCTAAATGTTCGTGAAAACTACCGTAAGGAATTTATGGGAAATATTTCACACGAACTTAAAACCCCGCTTTTCACTGTCCAAGGCTACATTTTAACGTTGCTGGATGGCGCAATGAAAGATAAAAAAGTTCGAAAAAAATACTTGCAGCGCGCTAATAAAGGAGTAGAAAGGCTTATCTACATTATCAAAGATTTGGATATGATTACCAAATTGGAAGTGGGCGGACTTGTTCTTAGCAAAGAAAACTTCAACATAATTGAACTCGTTCAAAATGTTTTTGACTTACTTGAAATGAAGGCAGCCAAAAAAAATATATCACTGGTTTTTGACAAAGAATATACAGAAACTATACTTGTACATGCAGACAGAGAGCGCATTGAGCAAGTTCTTACTAACTTACTCGTCAACTCATTGAAGTATGGAAAACAGGATGGAACTACTGAAGTGAGTATTGAAAATATTATAAAAAATAAAGTAATAGTGCGTGTTACTGACAACGGTGAAGGGATAGAAAAAGAAAATTTAACCCGTATTTTTGAACGTTTTTTCAGGATTGATAAAAGCGGTTCCCGAAAGGAAGGTGGAAGCGGGTTAGGACTTTCAATTGTGAAACATATTGTGGAAGCCCATAATGAAAAAATCTACGTGGAAAGCCAGTTCGGCATTGGCTCCGAGTTTTCATTCACGCTCGAAAAGGGCAAATAATTCCGAAAAATTTGTAGCTGGATGCGACAAAGATTTTAACCCTTTATAAAGTGAAACTTTGTTGAGCTTTTCCGGCTTGAACTTTTCCTGTTTGCAGGAGGGAACAATGCCTAAATCCTTAAGGCGTTTGGCCAAATATTCCTGTTCATACTGCCCTGGCGTTGGAATAAAAAAAGCTTTCTTTTCAAGCACTGTCAAATCCATAATGGTTGTATAACCGGAGCGGGAAATAACAATTTCGCATGCGTTTATGGCGTTCTCAAGTTCTTCGCTTGCCATGAAATTCACCGTTTTTATATTTTCGAAGTCTTCCCACTTTTGTTCTTTTTCAACTTTGCCGCGGACCATTAAAACTCTTTTTTCAATATTTTTTAATGAATCTTTCAAGATTTCTTCCAAAATAGTCCGCTGCGGCTCAGGGCCCGAAAGTAAAACCAAAATATCCGTGGTTTTTGGAACTTCCTTTTTTTTCATTCGGCTTAAAACGTCAATGTAGGTTATAGGAAATTCTTCCCGCTTCAAATGCCCAAGTTTTCCGCTGAGGTTTAGTATTGAGTCTTGCACATCGGGAACCCAACAAGCATCAAATTTTTTAATAATATTTTGATGCATTTTACTTGTAGCGATTGTGGTACTGCCTGTTAAAACATTCAACTGATGAGTTATAAAAACAGAAGGCACAGCTTTGTTTCTAACGCAAAATCTATTATCGCTAATAATTCCGTGGATTTTTCCTGCCTTAACAAGTTGTTTTACGATGCTTTTTTCTGCATCCATCGCTTTCTTGATCTGAGGAAGTTTTAGCAGAATTTTCAACTTAAAATGGCTTCCTTTTTTTGGATATTCAATATTGTATGACGGAAGTTCAATAGATTCTAATTCTGGAAACTCTTTCTGCAGCAGCAGCAACGCCGGTCCGTCTGAGGCTAATAAAACTTCAAAATCGTGATCTAGCAATGCCTGTATAATTGGGATGCAGCGTGTGGCATGGCCTAGACCCCATTGTAGTGGCGCAACCAAGATTGTTTTCTTTTTAGGCATAAAAACAAAGGTAGCAATAATTGCCGCGGTGTTATATTTCCTTAATTTTACCAAAAAATAAAATTTTGGGTAGTAAAAACAAATTAAAACGTTTCAGGGAAAACGAAACCTTTGCAAATGTGGTTCAACCATCGCGCGAAGAGGTGTTAAACGATTCTCTAAAATTAAAAGGGAACTGGCGAAAAAATTTCTTCAAAAACAACAATCCCTTGATTTTAGAACTGGGCTGTGGCAAAGGGGAGTACTCCGTGAATCTTGCTAAAGCTTTCCCCGAAATGAATTTCTTGGGAATTGACATCAAAGGCGCCCGTTTTTGGCGCGGAGCAAAAATTGCTTTGGAAGAAAATCTGGAAAATGTAGGTTTTCTGCGTACCCAAATTGAACTCGTGGACCATATTTTTGACGAAAACGAAGTAGATGAAATATGGATAACCTTTCCTGACCCGCAGATAAAATACAAACGAACCAAGCACCGTTTGACCAATGCGGATTTTCTTCAGAAATACAAAAAAATTCTAAAACCCGATGGAGTGGTTCACCTAAAAACGGATAGCGAGTTTATGCATGGTTATACCCTTGGCCTTCTTCAAGGTTTAGGCGAAACCATTGAATATGCACATCACGATATTTATGGTAGCCAAGGAGCTCCAGAGGCTGTAACGAATATTCAAACTTTTTATGAAAAACAATATCTTGAAATAGGAAAAAAAATAACCTATATCCGATTTAAATTCCATTAGCTATAAATTCAGTATATTCACAAAAACTAATGCTTTAAATGGCAATATTTTACAATTTAATTATAGGTTTTCTTGGTTCGTTTGTTGGTGTTCTTCCACCTGGTTTGATAAATATGTATGCTGCCAAAATAAGTATGAAAGAAGGAAGGAAAAAAGGCCTTCTTTTTTCAGGTGGTGTCTGCATTACTGTGATGGTTCAAACCTATATTGCATTGCTTTTTGCCCGTTATATTGAAATGCACCCCGAAATTGTGGATCTTCTTCAAAAAGTAGCTTTAGGGATTTTCATTAGTCTTACAATCTATTTTATTTTTATTGCGAAGGACACTCGCAGAGAAGTTCGTGATCGTCACACACGTTCCAAAACCAACCGTTTCCTTTCTGGAATTTTTATTGCTATGTTGAACTTATTACCACTGCCCTATTGGGTGTACGTTAGTATTACCTTTTCGGTATTCGGGTGGTTTTCTTTTTCGCACCCTGTACTTTGGTTTGCGGTGCTCGCTTCTGGAATTGGTACTTTTGCCAGCTTGGCTTTGTACGTTCAATTTTTTAGGCCCAAAGAAGAACAACGTAGACTCAAGATGAATATGAATTATGTAATTGGGCTTGTTACCGCTATCATTTCGGTAATTACTTTTTTAAAAATTTTAAGGGAATTCTAAAATGTCCAACGAAGGTTTTTTTGAAAAAGTTTATCAAGTGGCAAAACTTATTCCGTATGGAAGAGTTACTTCCTACGGCGCGATTGCAAACTATTTAGGAGCCACAGGAAGTGCCAGGATGGTAGGCTGGGCAATGAACGGAAGCGGAAACAAAGACGTTCCCGCACATAGGGTAGTGAACAGAAGCGGGTTGCTTACTGGCAAACATCACTTTCAAGGTACAAATTTAATGCAGCAACTTTTGGAAAGTGAAGGTTTTGAGGTGGTTGATAATAAAATTCAAAATTTTGAGAAACATTTTTGGGATCCGATGAAGGAGCTTTGAATATTTCCTGACCTTTTAAAAATTTACAAATATTAGGGAATCCAAAAATCTAATCTTCCAGTTATCCCACTATAAATCATTTCAATTCCACACCTTCGTTATTCCGAAGTTTTACGCTTATATTTGCACTTTAGAATCAATCTAAATATTAAATAAAAAAGAATGAGCATTTCAAAACAAGATATTCTTAAAGCTCTTGAAACTATTACGGTTTCAGGCGAAGGGAAAAATATGGTAGAGAGCGGTGCTGTGCAAAATGTTGTGACTTTTGCAGATGAAATTATTGTGGATTTAAAACTTTCCACACCAGCGCTTCACATAAAGAAACGAGCTGAGGCAGACGTAATAAAAACCATTCACGAAAAAGTGGATGCTAATGCCAAAGTACAAGTAAATATTAAAGTTGAGGCACCCGCAAAACCACAGAACCCAAATCTAATAAAAGGAAAACCAATTCCTGGAATTCAAAATATTGTTGCAGTTGCTTCCGGAAAAGGAGGCGTTGGTAAGTCAACAGTTACTGCAAATCTGGCGGTTACACTTTCCAAAATGGGTTTCAAAGTTGGAATTCTTGATGCAGATATTTACGGTCCATCAATCCCAATAATGTTTGATGTGGCTATGGAGAAACCACTTTCAGTAAACATTGACGGCAAAAGCAAAATGAAGCCCGTTGAAAATTATGGCATTAAAATTCTTTCCATTGGGTTTTTTACTCAACCCGACCAAGCTGTAATTTGGCGCGGACCGATGGCTGCCAAAGCCTTAAACCAACTTATTTTTGACGCCGCTTGGGGCGAATTAGATTTTATGTTGATTGATCTTCCACCAGGAACGGGAGATATTCATTTAAGTATTATGCAATCATTACCAATCACAGGAGCGGTTGTAGTCAGTACACCGCAAAATGTGGCTTTGGCCGACGCTCGAAAGGGAGTGGCAATGTTCCGTCAGGAAAATATTGACGTTCCAGTTTTGGGAATCATTGAGAATATGGCATACTTCACGCCTGCCGAACTGCCCGAAAATAAATACTATATCTTTGGGAAAGAGGGTGCGAAACATTTAGCAGAGGATTTGGAAGTGCCGTTTTTGGGTGAAGTTCCCTTAGTACAGAGCATACGCGAAGCAGGTGATGCGGGAAGACCAGCCGCGCTGCAAACTGCAACCCAAACCGAAAAAGCCTTTGAGGCCATTACCCGAAACGTAGTAGAAGAAACAGTTCGCAGAAACGAAAACCTTCCGCCCACTGAAGCAATAAAAATTACAACAATGGCAGGTTGCAGCGCCGTAAAAAAATAATAATGACAGCGCAGGAACTAACAACAAAAATAGAGGAAGCATTGGACGAGATTCGTCCATTTTTGCAAGGTGATGGTGGCGATATTTCACTCGTTTCCATTGAAGGGGGCAAAGTAGTGAACGTCCAGTTGCAAGGTGCTTGTGTGGGCTGTTCCGTAAACCAAATGACACTGAAAAGTGGTGTTGAAATGACCATCAAAAAATACGCCCCCCAGATTGAAAAAGTTGTTAGTGTTTCACAACTAAATTTGAAGTAAAATAAAGAGAGCATCTTTTATGATTAAAACAGATATTCTTATAATAGGCGCTGGTCCTACGGGGCTTTTTGCCGTTTTTGAAGCAGGATTACTTAAATTGAAATGTCATTTAATTGACGCACTTCCGCAGGCTGGCGGACAGTGTTCCGAAATATATCCCAAAAAACCTATCTACGATATCCCTGGTTTTCCAGAGATACTTGCTGGCGATTTGGTAAATAATTTGATGAAGCAGATTGAACCTTTTCAGCCTGGTTTCACCTTGGGCGAACGTGCAGATACCATTGAAAAATTAGAGGATGGCTCCTTCATTGTTACTACTGAAAAAGGCACAAAACATCATGCGCCAATTGTAGCAATTGCTGGTGGTCTTGGAAGTTTTGAGCCGAGAAAACCGCCAATCACTAACCTTTCCGATTTTGAGGATAAAGGCGTGGAATACATCATTCGTAATCCAGAGTTTTATCGTGATAAGAGCGTTGTTATTTCTGGTGGTGGAGATTCTGCTTTGGATTGGAGTATATTCTTGACAGATGTGGCGAAAAGTGTTACGCTGGTTCACAGAAGAAACGAATTTCGCGGTGCTTTGGACAGCGTTGAAAAAGTACAGGAACTAAAAAATATTGGAAAAATTGAATTGATCACTCCAGCCGAAGTTGTTGGGTTGGTTGGAAATAATGGTTTGGAAGAAGTAGTAATAAAACAGGGCGCTGAGGTTTTTAATCGCGAATGCGACCATTTTATTCCTTTGTTCGGATTGTCACCAAAACTTGGTCCAATAGCGGATTGGGGACTTGAAATTGAAAAAAATGCAATTAAGGTTGACAACACTTTAGACTATCAAACAAACATTCCAGGGATCTATGCCATTGGTGATGTCAACACATATCCAGGAAAATTGAAACTGATTCTTTGCGGTTTTCACGAAGCAACCTTGATGTGCCAAAGTGCTTACCAGCGTATATTTCCCGATAAGCGTTATGTTATGAAATATACTACCGTTGGTGGCGTAGAAGGTTTTGATGGCAGTAAAAAAGAAGCTCCAAAAGCGGTAATTAAGTCAATTAATTAATAAATGACGGACATCAAAATTGCAATCATCGATCGTCAAGGAGTTAAGCACGAGGTTGACGCTCCTACAGATATGAATATGAACTTAATGGAGATAGTTCGTTCCTACGAATTGGCTTCTGAAGGAACCATCGGTTTCTGCGGCGGATTGGCGATGTGTGCCTCGTGTCAGTGTTACATTTTAAGTGACCACGAACTTCCCGAGATGAGTTATGATGAAGATTTAATGCTTTCCGAAGCCTTTAATGTGAAAGAAAACAGCCGTCTTGGCTGCCAGATTTTTATAAACGAAGAGCTTGAGGGCCTAGAAATTGAATTGGCCCCGGAGGCTTAGCGGAGTATTTCAGCAGCCTTTGCAAACATTTTTTCTACAAATTTTTTATAGGCAACCGCTGAAGGGTGCAAACCATCCGAAGCAACCAAAGCCGGGTTTTCCAACCCTTTTTGTGTTATTGGGGTAATATTTTCAAAATGCACTCCTTTTTCAAAAGCTATTCTGTCAGCATAAATATTGTAGCGCTCCAGTTCTTTTGTGGCTTTTTCAGCTTTTCCAGACTTTTGGCCGAATGGTGTGAATCCATAATCAGGAATTGAAATCACGATCACATTTTCAGGTTTTCCCTTAGCAAAAGCGATTGCCATATCCAGCAACTTCGGAAATTCTTCTTTATAAATTGCAAATGGTTTGTTTTGATATTGGTTGTTTACGCCAATGAGCAACGTTACCAAATCATAATCTTTTGAAGGATTTTCAGCAGCAATTGCCGAAAGCAAATCTGTAGTTGTCCATCCCGTTTTGGCGATTATTTTTACCGAAGTTTTTTCTTTTGAAGTCTTGTTTAAAGTATCCTTCAATTGCTTCGGATAATTACAGTCGCTGCAAACGCTTTCACCTATAGTGTAACTATCACCGAAGGCCAGATATTTATAAGTTGTTTTTTCGGTAGAATTATTCTCTTTAATAGCTGCGCAAGAAAAAGAGAGAATTATAGTTAGAATACATATGATTCGTTTCATCTTTAAATCTATTTGTGTAAAGATAAATACTGTCAATCTATTCATATTATAAAAATTGTATATTTACTTGAATGCGATAAAAGAATATGAAATATATCTACCTAATTGCAATATTATTTGGAATCTCATTAAGTAATGCTCAAGAGTTTTATATCTGCGATTATAATCAGAATACTGAAGAAAACAACATAAAATTAATTGGGCCAAATTTTGAAATTATTTCTGAAGTAACGTTGAACAATTTTGTTGGTTCCATTTTGGATATTGCTTACTCGCCCTCAGGAAAGATTTATGGTATAACAAGTGACCAAACAATTATTGAAATAAATCTTGCTACAGGAGACTTTACTTCGTTATTCACGTTTCAAACAAGTATTTTCTATAATAATATGGTGTGTAATGTAAATAATGAATTGCTTTTGATTAATGGGTCTCAGCAACTCATTACTTTTAGTTTGGATAGTCTTTCAATAATATCCATTGAAGACATTGGAGATACAACTCCAGGAGATCTAACTTTTTACAAAGGCAATTTAATTTTTCAAAGTGCATTTAGCAAAGATATTGTTCGCTTTACTAATAATCAATTGACTACTGTGGCTTGTGGCAATTACCTTTCTTTTTTTGGGTTTTCAAACTTCGTAACTAATTGTGGGGAAAATTTAGTTTATGCATTTGAATCGGGGAATGTTTATCAATTTGATATTGAATCAAATACTGTGGAACAAGTAGGTAGTATTTTTTTAGGAGGTGCTGAAATTTTTGGAGCTACTTCCATAAATGAGTACTTAGCATCTGCTTGCCCCTTAGAAGAATTACAGGAAGTTAACTGTGATCTAAATATTTCTGACGAATTACTGGCTAACCTTCAAATATATCCAAATCCTGTAAAGAATTTTCTTTACATTCAAAATTTGAATTTTTCAGAGGATCTTTTCTTTACACTATATTCAGTTGAAGGGAAAAAATTATTGAGTGAAGTTAGTTTGTCTCCTGAAATAGATCTCTCTGAACTTTCTTCAGGAGTTTATTTAATGAATATTTACAACAAATCTAAATCTGTTTCAATAACAAAAAAGATTTTGAAGAATTAATCAGTTTTATAATCAATCAGTTTTTGCGGTCCTTCCAGCAATACCCGAACAACTTTAAGCGTGCCATCTTCAGTTGTAGAAATCTGCCATTTTATCAATGAAATCTCGCCATTTTCTATTTCCATCCCCGTTATGCTTCGTGGATGCACGCAGCTTCCATCATTAAAAAAAGCAATGTCGCCAGGTTCAGGAAATCTTGGTCTGTGGGTATGCCCAATAATTGTAAAAAGGTTTTTGTTTTCAACAATCCAACTTTTAGTTCGTCTCTCCACTTTAATAAGTTCCTTATAGTTTTTTGCTGGACTGGTGGGATCGCCAATGCCAAAAATCTATAATTGTCGCCAAAGGGCTCTAGCCATAAAACGATTGAACTTCCAACCCACATAATTCATCCAATCTGCTTGGTGTCCATGCATCATGAAAATTTCCTGATTAGTCTTTTCGTGTTCTAAAATAAGACCTTCCGTAAATTGAATTCCTCGGAAGAGTGGTGCGTCTTTCCCTGTTATTTTATCAAAGTAGGTAAAGAGTGTTTTCTCTACAAATTTATGGTTCATATAGGCCATATCGTGGTTTCCTACCAATCTGTACAATCTGTTTTCAGCATAAAAAAGCTTCATCAGTTCATAAACATTTTGGTGGGCTTCAAAAATATCTTTGAAAAAAAGATTCTCCCACAGCTCATCCCCATCGCCAATTTCGCAATAGGTAAAGCCGTTTTTATAATAATTCTGTAGTGCGTGAAAGTAGATGTTCCGGTTATTGGCAAAATCGTCCGCAAAACTGTTGTCTCCGCGATGACAGTCGCTAAAAATTATAAATTTTGAATTATCGTTAAACTTAATGCGACGGGCAGTCTTGTAGGCACGAGACATTCGGTTTTTTGAGGACATGCGTCAATTGTTTTCTGAAAGATACAACTTGCTTTAGAAACAAAAAAGACTTCGATTGAACGAAGCCTTTTCGAAATTTATTTTTAAAAACTATTTATTGAAAAGCATTCAGGCCAGTAATATCAAGACCTGTGATTAACAAATGGATATCATGCGTTCCTTCATAAGTAATTACACTTTCAAGGTTCATCGAGTGTCGCATAATGCTGTACTCGCCGGTAATTCCCATTCCGCCGAGAATCTGTCGAGCTTCGCGCGCAATGTTAATGGCCATATCTACATTATTTCTTTTCGCCATTGAAATTTGAGCGCTAGTGGCCGTCCCTGCATTTCGCATAACGCCAACACGCCAAGCCAATAATTGCGCTTTGGTGATTTCGGTAATCATTTCTGCAAGTTTTTTCTGCTGAAGCTGGAATTGCCCAATGGGCTTTCCAAATTGTATTCTCTCTTTGGAATAACGAAGCGCGGTATCATAACAATCCATAGCAGCGCCAATTGCGCCCCAAGCAATTCCATAACGTGCGGAATCAAGGCAGCCAAGTGGCGCGCCTAAGCCTGATTTGTTTGGAAGCAAGTTTTCCTTCGGAACTTTTACATTGTCAAATATAAGCTCGCCTGTTGCTGAAGCGCGAAGCGACCATTTATTATGTGTTTCGGGCGTTGAGAAGCCTTCCATTCCACGTTCTACTATTAAACCGTGAATTCTGCCTTCTTCATTTTTTGCCCAAACTATGGCAACTTGTGCGAAAGGAGCATTACTGATCCACATTTTAGCGCCATTCAAAAGGTAATGGTCGCCTTTGTCTTTAAAGTTGGTTGTCATTCCACCGGGATTGCTTCCGTGGTCGGGCTCGGTCAATCCGAAACAACCCATCCATTCGCCGGAAGCGAGTTTTGGGAGATATTTTTTTCGTTGTTCTTCATTTCCGTATTTCCAGATTGGATACATAACGAGAGAAGACTGTACGGAAGCAGTACTACGAACGCCGCTATCGCCACGTTCAATTTCCTGCATAATCAAACCGTAGGAGATTTGGTCAAGCCCAGCTCCGCCGTATTCCTCAGGAATATAAGGTCCAAAAGCGCCAATCTCAGCAAGACCACTGATTATTTGCTTAGGAAATTCTGCTTTTTGGGCATATTCCTCTATAATGGGCGATACGTCGCGCTTCACCCAATCACGGGCAGCTTGGCGTACCAATTTGTGTTCATCGGAAAGTAATTCGTCAAGATTATAGTAATCGGGAGCTTCGAATAAATCTGGTTTCATCTATAAGTAATTTAAAGGAATACAAATGTAGAAATCACAAGCTTAAAGACCTACATTTTCAAGTAAAAATCCTGTACTAGATTTTGATATGTTAAGGTATAATCGTGTCGGGAATTTTCAATGGTAAGGTTTTCAATTTTAGCAGAAACCTTTTCAAAAGAAAATTCAAGCATACTTCTTTTTTCCTCGGAATTTTCATTGCCCCGAACCCTGCAAATTTTGTTTGGAAACAGGTTTACTTCGGAAGCCATTTTGATGAAATTTTCTTCTTCTTTTCTTGGTATAATAACGGCAAAAATTCCTTCGTCTGAGAGAAGAAGCGAAGCGCTTTCAATCAATTCATCAAAAGGTAGTGCGTCGTAAAACCTAGCCAATTCTCGTGAAGTAGAAATAATTTTCTCCCCTTTTTGGGGAGATCCGCCACAGCGGAGAGGGGGAGAATAAAAAGGCGGGTTTGAAATGATGAGATCGTACTTTTCTTCAATTTCATCCACAAATTCTTCCAAAGAAGCGTGATAGCAAAACAGTCTGTCGCCCCACGGAGAATTCTCAAAATTATCAACACACTGTTCGTAGGCGTTTTCGTCAATCTCAATGGCATCTACCATTTCGGCATTACTTCTTTGGGCCAATTGCAAAGCAATAATACCAGTTCCCGCACCAATATCCAGAATTGAAAACGGTTTTTTATTTACTGACACCCAAGCTCCAAGCAAAACGCCATCTGTGCCAATTTTCATAGCGCAGCGGTCTTGCTCAACGGTAAATTGTTTAAATTTAAAAGGATTCAACGGATTTACGATATTGGAATTTTGAGTTTTGGAATTTATTTGGAATTTGGTAATTGGGTTTTGGAATTTCTACAAGTACATTTCAATCAAACCTTCAGGTACGTTCAAAAGAATAGATTTGTTTTCACGATCCACTTTTTTTATGAAATGGTCGATCATCGGTATCAAAATTTGTTTCCCGTCCCGATCAATTTCAAATAAAGCTTGTGAAGTGGTATCGTTTACACCTGTAATTTCACCAATTTTCCCAAAAGATTCATCTTCTGCAGTAAAACCGATTATTTCGTGATAGTAAAATTTATTGCCGCTAAGTTTTGGAAGAAATTCCAAAGGCAGGTAAAGATGTGCGCCAATAAGGGCATTTGCCTCCTCTTCATTTTTCACCTCTTCAAAACGCACACGCAGAAGTTCGCTTTTGTGTAGTGAGCTTTCTTCAATAAAAAATGGAATCAGGTTTTTGCGTTGTTCCACAAAAACCGATTCCATTTTAGTAAAAAGTTCGGGTTCGTCTGTATCTAATTTTATTAGCAGTTCCCCCTTAAAGCTATATTTCTTAACGATTTTGCCCAAGTAGAAGCAGTTCTCCTTTTGCATCGTTATAAAATTTATGCTTTTTTTCCTTCGTCCTCTGTAGCTTCAGCAGCTGGAGCTTCTTCTTCCTTAGCTTCTGTAGCAGGAGCTTCGGTATTTTCTTCAACTTGTGCTTCAGTTGCAGACGCTTCATTCGCAGTTTCAGCAGTTGCTTCAACTTCTTCAGTAGCTTCCTCTTCTGCAGGAGCAGGAGCAGGAGCAGCGGCGGCAGCGGCCTCAGCAGCACGTTTGTCACTTACAGCTTTTTCAGCAGCAAGTACTTCTGCTTTTGCTTTTTGCTGAGCGTCAGTAAGTGTTGCTTTTTTGTGATCGATAGTACCCTTTTTAGATTCTAACCACTCATTGAATTTTGTTTCAGCTTGTTCTTCGGTCAAAGCGCCTTTGCGAACACCACCAGCAAGGTGGTTTTTCAATAAAGCTCCTTTGTAAGAAAGAATAGCACGGGCAGTATCTGTAGGCTGAGCTCCATTTTGAAGCCATTTTACAGCGCTGTCCACATTCAGGTCAATCTGTGCAGGGTTGGTTGTTGGATTGTAAAATCCTAATTTTTCAAGAAATTTACCATCTCTTTTGCTACGGCCATCCGCAGCGATAATCCAGAAATAAGGCTTACCTTTCTTTCCGTGTCTTTGTAGTCTGATTTTTACAGGCATGTTTAAATTAATTTTTGGGGTTCCCGACCCCGGTTATAATTAAGGACGGCAAAGATAGTATATTTTCTTTTTGAAATTCAACCAATTAAAGTTTTTATTTTACATTTGTCTAAACCCCTAAATACCCGCTTACTTATGAAAAAATTTGTTTTTTTACTTTTGGCTGCTTTATCTCTTATTTCCTGCGAAGATAAACAAGTAAATGAAGTTGCCTTGCAGGCAAAAGTGGATAATAGACTTTACATTTCAACAGATGCGCGTGCAGCTGTAAATGAAGATGGAAGCGTTACCATACAGGGTTTTACTGATGTTGAATCCATGACGCTTCACCTTTCTCGTTTAGCTGAAGGTAATTTTGCTATTGGTGAGGGGCTTCCCAATTTTGCTGTTTACGAGGATATGGGCGGAAACATCTATACTACAAATCCTAACGGAGAAGGAGAAGTAACTATTTCAGAGTTGAACGAAAACAACAAAACACTTTCGGGAATTTTTAATTTTAATGCTTTTCTTCCAGGTATTGATACAATCTATGTTTCAAGTGGAACAATGTTTAATGTTTCATATTCGGGCGGAGATATTCCTGACCCTACAAATGCTGGAACATTTAGTGCCAAAGTTGATGGCAATACTTTTTTACCAATAATTGTTTCATCCCGTGACACTGGCAACACAATTGTAACTTCAGGTAATACAGCCAATGCCACGATAGTGATTTCTGTTACTTCAGAAGTTGAGCCTGGCGAATATACTTTGCCACGGGGTGGTTTTGGCGCAAAATATCAAGACGCCAATGGGCCAGAAACTACTGTAGAAGGTATAATAAACATTCTTGAGCACGACATTACTGGCAAAACAATTAAAGGCACATTTTCTTTTATAACAAACAGGACCGAAATAACCGAAGGCCAGTTTGATGTTGTCTACTAATTAACATTTCTACGCGAAACCCTTTTCAAAAGTTAAACCTTGTTAAATTATTTTAAACTTAGGTTAATAATTCGTTGAACGCCTTTATTCATGCTATGTTAGGGTATATCCGAATGAAGTTGAACAGTTGTCTTTATTAGAGGAATGATTATGATGATGAAAAAATAACTGTATAATTTAAAATGAAAGATGATGAAGTTTACTGAAAAAATGACAAGCAAATTAAACGAACTGTTAGAGAAAAACTATGATGCTGAAAAGGGTTATAAAAAAGCTGCAGATAAAGTAGATAACACAAAACTGAAGCAATTCTTTAACGAACAAGCTCAAAAAAGAAATGGTTTTGGTCACGAAATAAAAACGGAGATCAAAAACTACGGTGAAACTCCCGATAAAGGTGGAAGCACCAAAGGAGCAATGCACCGCACATGGATGGACATTGAAACTGCGTTTTCTTCAAACAACGAAGAAACAATTTTAGAAGAAGTTCAAAAAGGTGAAAAAGCTGCAGTGGAAGAGTACAATGAAGTAATTAAAGACACTACATTGCCGCCCACAACGCAGAAAATTTTGCTCGGCCAGCGTGACACTATCCAAAACGCTTGGCAAAGTGCCAAAAATTTTGAAGCCGTAGTATCCTAATATTTTGGATAAGAAGAATGAAACCGCCTTTGGAAATTTCCGAAGGCGGTTTTTTATTGTGAACAACTCGTAGTAATTTTACTTCCCAAAGGCAGTCTGTTTTTCTATTTTTACTTCCTTAGTTCAGAAATCTAAAATCCGCAATCAAAAAATCGTTAATCCAATGTATTTAATCTTCGATACAGAAACAACAGGTCTCCCCAAACGCTACAATGCTCCCGTTAGCGATAGCGATAACTGGCCGCGCTGTATCCAAATTGCCTGGCAGTTGCACGATGCAATGGGAAACTTGATCGAGCGCCAAGATTATTTGGTGCAACCCGAAGGTTTCAATATTCCATTCGATGCTGAAAAGATCCACGGAATTTCTACCGAATTGGCAGCTGCCGAAGGAATTTCTTTGGAAGATGCAGTTGCAAAATTTCAAATAGCACTTTCAAAAACAAAATTTCTTGTCGGTCAAAATGTAGGTTTTGATGTAAATATTATGGGTGCGGAATTTTTCCGCCTCGGAATTGAAAATCCATTGCCGAATCTTCCGGTCTTGGATACTTGTACCGAAACCACAGCCCAACTCTGCCAAATTCCCGGTGGCCGTGGCGGAAAGTTTAAGTTGCCAACATTAACGGAGCTTCACGACTTTCTTTTTAGCGAACGTTTTGCCGAAGCTCATAACGCAACGGCGGACGTTGAAGCTACAACCCGCTGTTTTCTTGAATTGGTGCGCCGTCAGATTTTTACAAAAGAAGAACTTGACGTTCAGCCAGATTATTTCGAGAACTTTTCAAAGGAAAACCCGAAAACTATTGAGTTAATCGGTCTTGAGCATATCAACCTGAAAAAAGCTTCTGAAAGAATCAGAAAGCAAATGCAGGCTGCTTCGGAAACACAGGAGATCTCTTCCAAAGAAATAAAAGAAAATATTGCCACACTTGAAGATGCTCCGTTTGCGCATCTTCACAACCATTCACAGTTTTCGATTCTGCAATCTACCTCGAGCACTTTAGATCTGGTAAACGCTGCTGTTGAAAATAATATGTCTGCGGTTTCAATCACAGATTCTGGAAATATGATGGGGGCATTTCATTTTGTGCAAGCCGTGAGTAATTACAACAAGTCCCTCGCAGATGTAGCCAAAAATGACGAACAAGAAACTTCTGCGCAGCCATTAAAAGCGATTGTAGGTTGCGAATTTTTTGTTTGCGAAGACCATCTCAACAAAACCCACAAAGACAATGGCTACCAAATTGTACTGCTCGCCAAAAACAAAAGTGGCTATCACAATTTGGCGAAAATGGCATCTATTGCTTACACGGAAGGATTTTATTACGTGCCGCGAATTGATAAAAATATAGTAGAAAAATACAAAGAAGACATCATTGTTTTAACGGGAAGTCTTTACGGTGAAGTACCCGGAAAGATTTTGAATATAGGCGAAAACCAAGCCGAGGAGGCGTTGCTTTGGTGGAAAGAAATGTTTGGGGATGACCTATATGTGGAAGTTATGCGCCACAATCAGGAAGATGAAAAGCGTGTAAACAATGTTTTGATTGAAATGGCGAAGCGCAACAACGTAAAACTCGTTGCTTGCAACAATACCTATTACATTAAAAAAGAAGACGCCAACGCCCACGATATTTTGCTTTGCGTAAAAGATGGTGAAAAACAGGCAACGCCTATTGGCCGTGGCCGTGGATACCGTTACGGTTTACCGAACCAAGAATATTATTTTAAGGGGCAGGACGAAATGAAGTTGCTGTTCAAAGACCTTCCTGAGGCAATTTTGAATATAGAGGAAGTGGTTTCGAAAATAGAAACCTACAGTTTGCATCGCGATGTATTGCTTCCCAATTTTGGGATTCCACAGGATTTTTTGAATCCTGAAGATATTGATGGTGGCAAACGCGGAGAAAATGCGTTTTTGCGCTATTTGACCTATGAAGGTGCCAAAAAACGCTATCCAGAATTGATAGAAGTTTCCTATGAAGTGCTGACGGATTCTGAAATTCCGGAGGGCGCTTCCGAAAGGGTAAAAGAGATAAAACAGCGTTTAGACTTTGAGCTGGATGTAATTGCGAATACCGGCTATCCCGGCTACTTTTTGATTGTACAAGATTTCATCGCCGAAGCCCGAAAAATGGACGTTTCCGTTGGTCCGGGCCGTGGTTCCGCAGCGGGAAGTGCGGTGGCGTATTGCTTGGGAATCACCAATATTTGCCCTATAAAATACGATTTACTTTTTGAGCGTTTCCTAAATCCAGACCGTGTGAGCATGCCCGATATCGATATCGATTTTGATGACGAGGGCCGAAGCAGAGTTATGGATTACGTAATCAATAAATACGGAAGCAATCAAGTAGCACAGATTATCACATATGGAACTATGGCTGCCAAGTCTTCCATTCGCGATACGGCGCGGGTTTTGGATTTGCCATTGAATGAAGCGGATAGAATTTCGAAGCTTATTCCGAATATGACCAAGCTGAATAAAATCTTCGGTTTGAGCGATGCGGAATTACGAAGCCGTTTCCGAAGTGATGAACTTCCGAAAGTAAACGAACTTCTAAATCTCGCCGAAGGAAGTGATTTGGAGGCACAAACCATCAATCAGGCAAAAATTCTTGAAGGGTCCGTTCGTAATACTGGAATTCACGCCTGCGGGGTGATTATTACGCCAAGCGATATTACAGATTTCGTTCCCGTTGCCACTGCGAAGGATTCTGATTTATACGTTACACAGTTTGATAACTCAGTGGTTGAAAGTGCCGGTCTTTTGAAGATGGATTTCTTGGGTTTGAAAACGTTGACACTTATAAAAGACACCGTAAAACTCGTAAAGCACAAACACAACGTTGATCTCGATCCAGATATTTTCCCTCTGGATGATGAAAAAACATACGAATTGTTCCAAAGAGGAGATACGGTAGGTATTTTTCAGTATGAATCTGCCGGAATGCAGAAATATATGAAGGAATTGAAGCCTACGGTATTTGCAGATTTAATTGCGATGAACGCGTTGTACCGCCCGGGCCCAATGGAATATATTCCTAGTTTCGTACGCAGAAAACACGGCGAGGAAGAAATTGAATACGACCTTCCAGCGATGGAAGAATACTTGAAAGAAACCTACGGAATTACAGTCTATCAGGAGCAGGTGATGCTTCTCTCGCAGAAATTGGCTGGGTTTACAAAAGGTGAAGCCGACGTTTTGCGAAAAGCGATGGGTAAAAAACAAAAGGCGGTGCTCGATAAAATGAAGCCGCAATTCGTTGCCCAAGCTGCTGAACGTGGCCACGATGCCGAAAAACTTGAAAAAATCTGGAAAGATTGGGAAGCTTTTGCAAGTTATGCGTTTAATAAATCCCACTCTACCTGTTACGCCTGGATTGCTTACCAAACTGCATATCTAAAAGCGCATTATCCAGCGGAATATATGGCTGCGGTGCTGAGCAATAATATGAGCGACATAAAACAGGTTACGTTCTTTATGGACGAATGTAAGCGAATGGGGCTTACTGTTTTGGGCCCAGACGTAAACGAGTCTTTCCATAAATTTACCGTAAACGACCAAGGTGCTATCCGTTTTGGGATGGGTGCCGTAAAAGGTGTGGGAAGCAGTGCCGTTGCAACCATTGTGGAGCATAGAAAAGATGGAAAATACAAATCGGTTTTTGACTTGTCTAAGCGAATCGATCTGCGATCAGCAAATAAAAAAGCTTTTGAAAACTTGGCCTTGGCGGGTGGTTTTGATAGTTTCGACACCCACCGAGCCCAATATTTGCATGATGATGGTGATGGGGTAATGTTTATTGAAAAAGTGTTGCGATATGCCGCAAAATATCAGGAAACACAGAATTCTTCACAGGTAAGTCTTTTTGGCGATGCCAGCGAAGTACAAATTCCTGAACCCGAAGTTCCACCTTGTGAAGAGTGGGGCACAATGAAAAAACTGAAACAGGAACGCGAGGTAGTTGGTGTGTATATTTCAGGCCATCCCTTGGACGATTTCAAGATTGAAATGAAAAGCTTTACCAATTGCAAGGTTTCGGACTTTAACCGCTTGGAAGAGTACCTCAATAAGGAAATGTGTTTTGGAGGTGTTGTTAGTGATGTGCAGCACAGGGAATCAAAAGCTGGTAAGGGTTGGGCAATTTTCACCGTTGAGGATTATGAGGACAGTTATGACTTCAAAATTTTTGGGGAAGAATATTTAAAGTGGCGCCATTTCTTGGTTCCGAACAGTTTCATATATGGACGTGTTTTTGTGAAAGAAGGTTGGACAAACCGCGAAACAGGTAAAAAAGGGGAACCACGACTTCAGTATAACAGCATCCAATTGCTTCACGATGTGATGGAAACGCACGGAAAAAAACTGACGCTCACCATTCCCTTAAATGAATTAAAAGAAGGAAAAATCAATTCGCTTAAAAACCTAGTTAAAACACACAAAGGCGAAAAACAGTTGTTTTTTGTGGTTTATGAAAACGAAGAGAAAATTCATCTTACTATGCCCAGCAGGAAGCATAAGATCAATATCTCAAAGGAATTGCTTGACGAACTTGATAGGGAGCAGTTGAGTTATAAATTGAATTAATTATAGAAATAAACAATACATTCATATCCTAAACATATATTAACCCCGTAAGTTTTCGCAAAAAATATGACTACTTTTGTGTATTAATTAAAAACAAAGATTATGGCATTAGAAATAACAGACGCAACATTCGAAGAAACGGTTTTAAAAAGTGACAAACCGGTATTGGTTGACTTTTGGGCAGCCTGGTGCGGACCTTGCCGAATGGTAGGACCGATTATTGAAGAAATAGGAAAAGAATACGACGGCAGAGCTGTGGTAGGAAAAGTAGATGTAGATGCAAACCAAGAGTTTGCAGCAAAATATGGAGTGCGTAACATTCCCACTGTTTTGGTTTTTCAAAATGGTGAAGTAGTAGGCCGCCAAGTAGGTGTTGCCCCTAAAAATGTTTATGCTGAAGCGATTGATTCGCTTTTGTAAAATAATAGAAAAAAGAAAAATTAAAAACAAAAAGGCTTGGCGTATTGCCAGGCCTTTTTCTATATTAGTAAAAATGTCCGGTCGAGCGCAGTCGAGACCTCTTTTTGATATAACACGCTTAAAAACCTCTCGACTGCGCTCGAGGGGACATTACGAAAATTATGAAAAAAACAGATAAAGTACAGGATAAAATTGACGGAAAATTACTTGAAGAACGTAAAGTTTTCCTTTGGGGTATGGTAGATGACAAGAGCGCACGCCATGTTGTGGATCGCTTGATGTATCTTGATGCACTTAGCCACGACGAAATAAAATTCTACATAAACAGCCCAGGGGGTTACGTTACTTCCGGGTTTTCAATTTATGATACCATTCGCGAAATAAAAAGTCCGGTTTCAACTATTTGTACTGGGTTAGCGGCTTCAATGGGAAGTATTTTGCTTTCCGCAGGCGAAAAGGGAAAACGCTTTATACAACCACACGCACGTGTAATGATTCACCAACCCAGCGGCGGAGCTCGCGGTGTGGCCAGCGATATTGAGATTACCGCGCAGGAAATTCTGAAAACAAAGGAAATTAGCGCTAGAATTCTCGCTGATAATTGCGGTCAGAAGTTTGAGAAAGTGATGAAAGACTTTAACCGCGACCATTGGATGAGTGCCGAAGAATCCGTTAAGTACGGCATTGTAGATAAAATTCAAAAATAGTTATGAGTTCAGAGTTATGAAATTGTTTCCTATTTAAGCATAACTCATAACTCATAACTCATAATTCATAACTCGAAAAATGCATATAGAAAAAGAAATAAACGAGATTACGGGTTTTAAAAACCTGGAGCTACTTGCAAAACAAGTGGTGGAAGGCTTTATTTCTGGACTTCATAAAAGTCCCTTTCACGGGTTTTCTGCGGAATTCGCAGAGCATAAAATCTACAACAATGGCGAGAGCACCAAGCACATAGATTGGAAACTTTTCGCCAAAACGGACAAACTCTACACCAAGCGTTACGAAGAAGAAACCAACCTGCGCTGCCATTTAATTGTGGACAACAGCAGTTCGATGCACTATCCAAAGCTGAAACAATTCAATATAAATTCATTAAACAAAATAGGTTTTTCTGTATTGGCCTCGGCAGCAATCATGAATTTGATGAAACGCCAACGTGACGCTGTTGGATTGAGCATTTATAGTGACGCATATGAATTTTATGCTTCGGAAAAGGGCAGTGAGCGCCATCATCAAATGTTGCTTCAAAAATTGAATGAAGCCTTGCTTTCTTCGAAAGAAAAAACCGAAACCAAAACCTACGAACACCTACACTTGATTGCCGAAAAATTGAAACGCCGCTCCTTGGTTTTCCTGTTTACGGATATGTTCCAAAGCGATGCCGAAGCGGAAAAACTTTTTCAGGCCCTGCAGCATTTAAAATACAACAAACACGAGGTTATTCTTTTTCATACCTTCGATAAAAAGCGAGAGGTAGATTTTGATTTCAGCAACCGTCCCAAACGCTTTGTGGACGTTGAAACAGGCGAGCATGTAAACCTTTATGCAGACAACATTAAGGAACAGTACGAAAAAGCAGTACATGATTATTTTATGGAATTGCAATTGCGCTGTGCGCAATACAGGATAAAGTACGTGCTTACCGACATCAACGAGAGTTTCAATAAGATTTTGACCACCTATTTAGTGGAACGTCAGAAGTTTGGATAAAAAACATTAATTTTTAAATAAATAGTTTGCCAAAATGAAATGGAGTGGTATATTTGCCACCGCTTAATACGGCAAGGGAGCAATCCTAAAATGTATGGTAACAAATTTTCACTTTGCCCAACTGTTGTTGGGGTCCGCCGAAAGGTAGATTGAAAACTTGGTCTGGTAGTTCAGTTGGTTAGAATACCTGCCTGTCACGCAGGGGGTCGCGAGTTCGAGTCTCGTCCAGACCGCAACAAAAATGTTGTGTTGTCCGCCTTAGGCGGATGTGGTTTAGAAATAGACCGATGAGAAGCTTATCCATATGGATGGGCTTTTTTTGTATCCTCTAATTTCCTCTTCAAAAAGTCAAATTTAACAAGTTTATTACACCCTTTAGGTGTGCACCAAGGTGTGCGTCTTTTTCTTCTTGGTCGGGTGATAAATTAGCAATTTTTTCTTGACTCTTTTCTTATTGGCTCTCCCTTAATACCTAATCTGTGAGAGGAGTCGAAATAAAAAGGACTTTTTTCCTTTGAGAATTTTCCTTTATATACTATAAAAAACACCAAAATAATGGAAAATACTTCACTTAATCGGAATAACCAAACCGCATATCTAATTAAAAATCAAACGCTTGCGTAATAGGAGACTTATTACTACCTTAACATTTCAATAAATTTTAACCAAATATTTAATTAATTATGAAAACAATGAACAAAATTTTTATGCTTACTGCATGTATTGCAATAAGCTTGATGGTATCCTGTACAAAGGATCAAACCAATGAGTCAATTCAACAATTAGATTCTAAGACTTCTCTCTTAGATTCAGATTTTGGTAGGGCATTGGTAGAAAAGGTTGGTATAGAAAAAGCCAATGGGATTCTGCAACAAGTTAACAATCAGCAGAGAACTCCAATTACTTATGAAGGGCAATTATGTCCAGACGAAGTAAATACAGGTGATGCGGTACTGCGTGGTTTCAATGATTTAGCGAATGCTGACTTTTGGTCATTTTATGGCAGCGCAGGCGATGTTGTAAATATATCGGTTTCCCGCGTGAACTGTGAAATGGATCCCATATTTTATCTATTTGAAGGTGGAGGAGACACAGGTTCTCTTACATTTCTTATCGGTGAGGATGACAATAACCCGCTTAGCTGCACCCCTGCATGTTTCGCATGGTCTGATCCTTCAATATCAGGATTTGTATTGCCATCAACAGGTTACTATACCGTTGCGGTATGGGACTTTGCAAGTGGATCGTGTGCCACCGGCACTATGGATTATAGTATAGTAGCTTCAGGTTCAGGAATAGTATGTGATACCGATGGGGATGGTTGTTATGATGATGTAGATCCACATCCAAATTCTAATGAAGACCCTACCGTAACTATTGATGGATGTGATTCTGGTGTTGACAATGTATTTATTGATGACTGTAGTACTATGAACGATCTAATATCAGATTGTGCGGCAGCTGCTGCCAATCATGACGAATTTGTAGATTGTGTGGCCCAGTTAACCAACGCTTGGGTAGCTGAAGGATTAATTACTGGGAGACAAAAAGGAAGGATTCAAAGTTGTGCAGGTCAATCTGGCATACCTTATTAATCTTTTAATTTTTTAAAGAATTGGTTTGTGGAACTTTTGAGGTTTCGCAAACCTTTTTTTATTTAAAATAGTGAATTGCATAAATGTGACAATGTTTATATAATTAAACCGACGAAAAGCTTTTCCAAATGGAAGGGCTTTTTTTGTACCATGTAGTTTCCTCTTCAAAAAGTCAACTTTGACAAGTTTTTACGCACTATTCTGGTGTGCTCTATGGTGTGCATCTCTTTCTTCAAGGTGTGCAAATTAATAATTAATAAAATAATTAAAATCTTATGTCTTCAAATACAATGAAGATTCTATTTCTTATAGCACGGAATAGGGTCAATCAAGCAAATAAATGTGCAATAAAGTGTAGAATTACTTTTTTTAAAAAAAGAATGGAATTTTCCACGGGAATGTTTGTAAATCCAAATTATTGGGATAGTAAAAATCAAATTGTCAAACCTAGTGAGGAAAGCAACTACTCAAATAACCAAATGAGCCTGATAAGACAAAAACTTAATCAGGCTTTTTTGTTTTTACAAGTGAATGAAACTTCATTTACCGTGGATGATATCTATACTAAGTATAAGGGTGAGAAACCTAAAAAGGAATTTGGGGTTGTTGAGGTTTATGGCTTATTTACAAAGAGATTAAAGGTTCTTGTAGATAAAGAAATAAAGCAAGTCACTTATGATAAATACTTGGAGTCCGGGAAGCATTTAAAAGATTTTATAAAGTTTAAATTCAAAAAAAATGACATTCCATTAAATGAGGTTAAGAGCGGCTTTTTAGAGGAATATGAGTATTATCTTAAGACTAAGAAAAACTTCCAGCAGAGCACCTTAAATAAAGCCATACAGCGTTTTAGAAGAGTGATTAAATATGCTATTGCACAAGACTTTCTAAATAAGGACCCATTCCTGCTTTTCTCCTATAAATCTGTAAAAAAGGAAGTGATATTTTTGAATTTTGAAGAGCTTTCCAATCTTGAAAAACATCATTTTGACATTCCTAGAATTGAAAAAGTAAAAGACCTGTTTGTGTTCTGTTGTTACACGGGTTTAGCTTTTAAGGAAATGAGAAACCTAAAGCATTCTGATATTTTCGTTGGTTTTGATGGAAACAAATGGATTAAGGTTAAAAGGTCTAAAACAGGTAGAATCTATAACGTTCCATTGCTCAAACAAGCTGAGGTTATCATTGAAAAATTCAAAGATGATAATAGAGAATTGGTTTTCCCCGTAATTGCAAATTCTAACTTCAATGCTTATTTGAAGGAAATAGCAGACATCGTAAAGATAAAGAAGCATCTCACACATCATATTGCTAGAAAGACTTTCGCATCCACTGTTTTGTTATATAACAATGTCCCAATGGAGATAGTGAGTGAATTGCTAGGGCACTCAAGTATAAAAATAACACAAGACAGCTATGGAAAGATAGTGCAGAGGAGGGTTAGTGATGAAATGAAAAAGTTGTCTGATAAATTTTAATGTAATAAATTTATTGTTCCCCCTATCCTGTCAATTGATAGATGGGTGGATTTTTTTAAAAACAAATGGAAGGGTAAAGTGAATGTACTTAACTTAATCTTTTTGGAAGTATGTAGTATTTGGTCGAATAATTAGCGGAAAAAGCTAGGATACACCTCTTTTTTAATATATTTGATTTAAAGCTTTATGCTTTATTCTCCCCTTTTAGTTAAAACCCAGAGACTTCGTATGTCTTGTTGGGGTTTGGTATACTTTAAAATTTTGAAAGATTAATAAATAAAAATCTTGGCGCAGATGTGTTGTATAGCAGCAATAGGCGTGTCGTATATACACATATTGTAAACAATGCCAAAAAAACCAAACTGAATGAAAAACCTCTTATTAATTTTACCAATTATTCTATTAACATATAGTTGTAATAGTCAAAAAGAAAACGACAATACTTTTAAGTTTGAATATTTGAAATTATCAAACAATAAAATCAAAGATACAGCGAAATTAAAACTTAAGTTATATTTCAATGAATATGACATTAATACTGTAAACAAATATTTGAAAGATGCTTTTGGTTTTAACGAACTGAAAAATAGCCCAAATAAATCTTTACTAATGGATTTTGAAAACTATTCTGATTATGTTCCAACGCGAATGAAAAGAAAGAACATTAAAGATGAATATGGTTATAGTAATTACGTTTTAGACAGTACTTTTTATGAGAATTTTAAAATAGAAAACTTAATCTTCGTTGCGGAACAGCATTATGACAAAATTGAGAATTTAAGACAAACTCAACTGGAATATAATGAAAACATTAATAGTGTAATTAAGTTTAAATATAATATGGATAGACCTATTGAATTTTATGGTAATGTTGTAAAATTTAATATGTATTTTACAAATGCTTCCTCTAAAAATATTAAGTCCTTTAAAGGAACAATTTTTATAAATAATGATGACTTGGATAATTTATTAAACGTGGAAATAAACTCTGATGTTTTACCTAAAAACATTCTTCCCAATCCATTAAAGAAATCTGAATTAGAAAATTGGGACATCCGAATAATTAACACCTACTATTCCGATAGCAATGATTTAAGACTTGAAGTTTCGGACTTTACTAAATCGACATTACAAAGGGATTTGAAAAAATTGAACATCATTTTTATTCCGAAAGAAATAATATTTGAAGACGGAACAACAATGTACCAATAGTGAATAAGCACAGTTTACAACACAGCTATAAGCTATGGCTTGGTCTGTTCTCACTTGGAAAATCCTGCGGATTTTCCTCTGGTAAGTATGTGTTTAGAATTGTCCGTGACGAGACACGCCACAGCTCATATACCAAACGTTGTACATAATTAAAACAAATGGATAAAAATTTCGGAAATATAAAACTTGAAAACCAAAATGATTTTCATTGGAACTTATTTTATTTTCAAGTTATCTTATATTTATTCCCATTAACTTTAATAATATCATATCTCTAAAATACTTATATGAAAATTTATTTCTTTTTTCTCTTTATAACTCTGAACTTTTTAAATGTCCAGGCTCAACAGAAACTGACATTGAAAACAACTGAATCTTATTTGATAAAATTTCCATCAACGTATGGCGACTTTAAGCACAATAATGAATTTATGACTTGGCAATTAGACATCAACAATAAAAAAATGACATATAATAATGGAAATTTGACTAAAATATTCAGCTTTACAACCGCCGAAGCGAACAAAAATAGCACTGAAGAAAGGAATATATATAATTTTGAAAATTCAAAAGAGGCTTTAACTTTAATTGTGGGTAGTGGAAATTATTTAAAAATTAAAATATCTTCTGAAAGAATACCAAATACTAATCCAGCCGAGTATAAAAATTTAAAAGTATTTACGAATTATACAATTGATGATTTTTCACAACTATTAGCAGATTAAAACTATGCACAATACCGTATAGCTCATAGCTAATTAGTTGCTTAATCGAAGTTAAGGCATATTTGCAAGTCCGCCAATTTTTTTTGGCTTATTGAGTAAAAAAGATAATAAGGAAATTAAAAAATTCGGCTCGTGCTTAACCGAAATGATATTGCAATTTTGCACGCTACGAGCCATATACAATAACGTTACCTGCAACGTTACCTGCATGCTGAATAAACAACAGATAAAAAATGAATGTAGAAAGATTACACAGAATTCTAATAGACCTTGACCGAGATATAAAAACGGATAAAATTATTACACTTGTTCAGCAAATAAGAGACCATTTGCAAAATCAAGTAAATCAACCAAATCAGCCAACTCATCAAACAAATTTGGTTAACAGTTTAAATAATCTTTATAAAGCGTTAGAAAATTCCAAATTCAATGATTACTCACCAAGTTGGAAGGAAATTATTTCTGAAATAAGTGGAGAAATTGAACTTGGAATACCCTTAAAAAATCGAATTGAAAGTATTCTTGCTTCGAATTCTATAACACCTGCAAATGCATTAGAAGAAATAAAAAAAATCTTTGATAATCTACAAACATTTCAGACGGCAGTTAAAAGCACTTTAACAGGTTTTAAAGCTCTTGGAATAGAGGAAGAAGATTTAGAAGCTGGACAATGTGAACTTGGATATACTATTCCGAGAGAATATGTTGAAAACAAACTTTCAGAACTTAAAGATGAACTTGCCGAATTAAATTTTATACTAAATAATATTTCAGAAGCTGTAACTGGAAAAAAACAAGAATACGAAGTAAAAACAATTTCTTCGAGCGACTTTTTACTTTATGTGATTATAGGTTTACAAGTTGCTGAAGTCCTTTCAAATGCAACAGAAAGAATTTTGAACATTTATAAAGGGATATTAGAAATTAAGCTTTTAAGAAATCAACTAAAAGAACAGGGAATTCCTGCATCCAAAACAAAATCTATCGATACTCACGCCAACGGAATGATGAGAGAAGAAATCAAAGCGATAGTTAAGGAGGTTATGGATGAACATTATGATGGAGACAACGGAAGGAAAAACGAATTGCAAAATGGACTAACTATATCGCTAAATAAATTGGCTAATAGAATTGATAAAGGATTCAATGTTGAAATAAGAGTTGAGCCATTACCTGAACCACAAGGAGAAGAGGAGCCAAGTCCTGAATACGCAGAAAAATCGGAATTGATAAAGTCAATTATGAAGAGTTCAAGTAAAATAGAGTTTTTAGATATAGGTGGAGAATCAATTTTGAAACTACCTGAAAAAAAATAAAAGCCAGCAGTAACGTGTATAAAACATAGCTATTATAGGCTTTCCGAGAGGTTTCTGCTTATTTAAAAAAACCACCAAATTTTTAAACTTGGCTTTTGGAACAGGCACAATATGGATGAATAATAGAACAAAAAGCAAGAAATCAAATGCAAAACCTAGCAGAAAAACTAAAATAAATTTTGTAATTTAGTCTTGTAAAACACTTCTCCCCAGTATATTAAACCCCATTTGAATTTATCATTTGGGGTTTTTTAATTGATTAAAATAATGTACCACTATCAACTTCTTTAAGGATATCGGGGTTATTCGTATCTAAATTTCTCTTATATAAATCCCTTGAAACTGGATGTGCCTTAAATTCCTTTTTAGTAAATCCTAAAAGCATAATTTCCATAATTTGATCATCTGTTATACCCTCAGTAAGCCATTCATTTGTGAATTCTTCATTTAGCACTAATGGCATACGTTTTTTTTGATTGTGAACCTCAGCAAAAAAAGGATTTGCTTCCTTAGTTATGATAGTACAACTATAATCTTTTGCGTACTCATCAATAGTTGAATATAATCCTGCAAAAACAAATAAATCTCTACCATCTTCATAGTTTTTAGTAGGCTGATAACATAAATAAGGAATACTAACTTTATTTTGATGATGAGGTTCAAAAAAACCATCTGCTATAATGATGCATCTTTTTTCTCGTGTAGATTTTTTATAGGTGCCTAATGTAAGAATTGTTTCAGACCTAGCATTATAGGTGTTATATTTTTTCCTAAATTGTTCAAGATTTTCTAATGCATATTCAGGCACAAAACCCCAAGTACTGGGATAAATAGCATTGGGTTCATCCATTTTTATAATATAGAGGTTTGGGTAGCCAAATGCAGACCTATGGTAATAAGGCTCATATTCAAAATCAATCTTGAATTTAGAATGATACCTTCTTTCTATTTTTACTTTCCCTTTGGATAAAACAGTTTCGTAGCACATTTCACTAATTTATGAAATTATTTTTTTTCAGAAAGTTTTTCCATTTGAATTAATAAGTGTTGAGGGGGTAACCGTTTAGTTAATTCATTTAGACTTTTTATCCCCCTATATCTTACTGCTGAATTTTTTATTTTTTCACTTGGATTATCTGATAAACCAGATAAATAACCTTCCATAAACACAATATTCATCATTCTTTGGAATTGTTCTAAATTTAATTTTGGAATACCATAATATTTAAAGTGGTGACTAAAATAATCTGAATATTTCATTTGTTGGATAAAGTCCAAAATTATGGATTATTTCCAAGAAAAATTTAATTTTAATTTTAATTACATTAGTAGTGTCATTTTATTTCTCCCCATAAAAATAAATTATGCGATTAAAATCTTTTGGAAAGGGGATTGTTATTCCCTTTCTATTTTATTAATTCTTTACTTTAATTCCAATGGGAAAACGGTGTTTATATGTAAAGGACCACATAGTAAAAAATACCATTTTGTTAAGAATTGCAGAGGCTAGAGTAATTACTCCACTCAAGTGTATGAAGTGTCCATATCTGAAGCAAATGAGCTGGAAAGAACACTTTGTAGCTAGGGATTTAACATAGAAAATAATAAAAACTTATTTAAAAAAGACAGAGAATAATGAACGATTATATAAATTACATTGACTTTAGCTCAATAAAATTAGGTGACATAGCTTATGAGATAGGTGATTATAAAAGTGCGGATGATAATTATTTCAAGGCTTTAAAAAGACTTAGAAATTATCAAGGCGACAGAATGCAACCTATAATGATGGCAAGTGAACTTGTTGAAAAAATTGAAAAAATAAAAAGTAAAATTGGAAGGGGAAAGTCAATATTAAAATTTGATGTTTGGAAGTTGACCAAAAGTTCATTTGTCAAGGGGAATCAATGTTTAAAGTATCTTTATTTAAACAAACATAAAAAACAGGAAAAAACACCCATTAGTAAAGAAAAACAAAAGAAATTTGATCAAGGTCATTTTTTCGAAGAAAAAGTAAGAAAGGAGCAGTTTCCAAATGGAATTAATGTAAAAGATAAAGTTGGACATTTTGCTTATTTCAACTCGTATACAAGCTTTTTAATTAATTCAGAAGGTGGAAAAACAATATATGAAGCCACTATAATTGAGGAAGATGTTCTTGTAATGTGTGATATTCTCATAAAAGAAGAAAACGGAAAAATTGATATTTATGAGATCAAGTTTAATACAGAGGTTAATGATGCTATTATTGCAGATTTAGCAATTCAATATACTATTTGCAAAAAACGGTTTAACTCTAACTTAAATTCATTCAATGTGATTTTGAGAACAGAAAATGAAAACTGGAAAATTGAAAATCTCACAACAGAATTAGACAAACAAATCAATAATGTTCTTTTAAAAATTAGCGAGTATAAAGCTGTTCTAACTAAGGAAGAGCCCATAATGATGATTGGGGAACATTGTAATAAACCTTATGAATGTGAATTTATTGACTATTGTACCAATAAGTGCTAATAGCACTATTACCGTGTACAAAAAATATTTTTATTTATTTTAATTATCTCATAGACACATCTTAGGTGAAAAAAAATAAACGTTTAAAAATATGTTTGAAAAAGCTAAAATGGAGCCATACCATAAAGTAATTATTAAAGAAAAGCACAAGTAAGATTAACTAATAAAAAATTCTCGAACATCTACTTCAATGGCATCTGCAATTTTCTTTAGTGTTAATGCAGTAAAATTTTGTCTACCATTCTCAATACTGGAAAGATTGGATTTTTCCATTTGAATCTTTGCACAAACGTCTAGCTGACTATAACCTTGCTTTTTGCGAAGCTTGGCTATATTCCTGCCTACTCTGTATAAAAACTCTTTTTCTGCGTCTGTCATAATAAGAAATGACAAGATGCTTTAATATCACACACAGAGAGTTATGATATATAATAACTACTTTGTATATTTATTTAATTTTTCAATTATGCATTTATTTTACCTCCTAGTTATAGGCTTAATTGTTTTTCTTTTATTTCGAGCATTTGTTCCCGTTTCCAGAGGAAAAGATGAAAATATTGGTTGTTGGATAATTATTTGTCTCTTTATTTCATCATTAATACTTGCGACTATTTATACCTTAACATCCTAAGTAATGTCAAAAATTATTACCATTAAGCAAAAGCTTGTAGAGGTTTGTATTAGAGGAAATGTTTTATCATTTCTGCCGTATTTGATAAGAAATGAAGTAAAAACGAATATGCCTAATAAAATAAGGTTCTATTCTTTCTTTAGCCAAAAGTTGAAATGTGCCCATAAATCCAAAAAGGGAGACCTAGAACTTAAAATTGAACCGATTGCTTATGAAGGAGGTAATGAACTATGCTATAGTTTTTACGACAACTTCCACAGAGGTGCTAGGATAAGTATTATTGTAAAAGAAAATAAAAAAACTATAAAACTAACCACATTACCATTTTAATCAGCGATTATGAAAACAATAATACTTTTATTTATGGCTTTAATTCCCTTATTAGGGATGGCTCAAAATGATACAAAAATAAAATATAAAGGAGTTAGTGCTGTATCCTCCCTAACGAATAGTGATGGAGAATTAGTGTTCCAAAAGACTGTTGGTAAAGATCCTGTAATAGTTTATGATAAATTTTTTAAGTCATATTCAATCACTTTCACTAAAGAAAATGGAGATATTGCTGAAATGTTTTTATCATATATAGAGCCTAATTACTATATTGACACTTTTAAGTCTACCTATTATGTTTTAGTTAAACCAGAGGATGGTAAACTAGTATTAATAGCAACTGAAAAAATTGAAAATCACTTGAACTTTCTTATGTTTTATGGCGTAATTAAAATTTAATTATGAAAAATATTCTATTTATTCTATTGATAATACCCATAATTGGGTTTTCACAAACTGAAAAGGAAACTATTGACTGGATCAATAAAACTTTACGAGAAAATCAAAATGAGTTTGCCAGAATTGGATTAACAACACTTGAGGAAAATTCAGCTCCACACCCCAACGTAATTGTTATACACGGAGGGTCATTTTCATACTCCTATAATTTCAGTTCAAATCAAGTTTCTTCTGTAAAGGAGAAAAGGGCACCTGCCGGGAACTATAATTTGATGATTTATTTTGATACTTCTATTATGTCAAAATTTCATTCTAGAAATTCAATAGGTGAAATGGAAGTAGATTCAACCACATTTGTAAGCGATATAAACTTAGTTCTGGAGTGTGATGAAGAGGATATAAATAGATTAAAAAAAGCATTTACTCATTATTTTAATCTTACAGGCGGAAATATTAATGATGATTTATTCAAGAACTGATTTATTCAGTTTTTAAAAAATTTTTTTAATTTTTTTTCTGAAAGAGTGAACTAACCTCAACTTCACCCCACCCTTATTTAATGTTGGGGATAGTCCCCGTACACCTTTGTTTAACTTAAATTTTAATTATTATGACAAAGTACACAGAGAAAATTGATGAGGAAACTGGGGAATCCGTTTTTACATTCAATGCAGAATTGGTAAAAGTTGGAGAAACTGTTTTAAAAAACATTAACGAAAAAAATTACAAGATCGTTGAGGTTAAATTCCACCTGCCAGATGGTAAACTTGTTGAGCGTTCAGCAATATGCTATGCCAGTAACTATGATTACGGATTGAAGATTGGGAAATCTTACTTAACTACTTTATCGTTTGATGAAGAAGGAGATCCTCAATTAAGTATGTCGCATCTATCCAATGCAGGTCGTGCAACAGTGGAAGACTTTGCAGGCTTACTACAGGTACAGCAGCAAGTTATTGAAAAGGAATTCGTGGTTTAATTACCTTGTTTCCCATTGAACTTAGGACTTATCATTTATTTGATAGGTCCTTTTTTATTTCTCATAACCCAGTATTTAATAGAATAATAAAAAAATTAGTATAAACTATAACACAAAAATATAATGGAAATCAGAAAATCTGAAAGGCGTAAAGCCAAAATGAAATTAGCACTTCAGGGTAGTTCGGGTAGTGGTAAAACCTATTCCTCTCTCTTGATAGCAAAAGGATTGTCAGGAAATGATTTGACCAAGGTAGCTGTAATTGATACAGAAAATGGATCAGCAGACCTGTATGCCCATCTAGGGGATTATAATGTGATTGTTTTGCAACCACCTTACTCACCAGAAAGATACATTGAAGCAATTTCATTATGTGAAAAGGCTGAAATGGAAGTAATTATTATTGATAGCATATCCCACTGTTGGGATTTTTTGATTGATGCACACAGTAATATGGTAGGGAACTCATTTACTAATTGGGGTAAAATAACACCCAGACAGAATGCTTTTGTAAATAAAATTTTACAATCTAACATTCACGTTCTAGCAACAATGAGGGTAAAACAAGATTATGTTCTTAATCAAAAAAACGGTAAAACTGTACCTGAAAAAGTAGGGCTTAAAGCAGTACAAAGAGATGATGTTTCTTATGAGTTTACCATTGTGTTTGATATTGATATTGCACACAATACAAAGGCATCAAAAGACCGCACTGGACTTTTTATTGATAAGCCAGAATTTATTATCAATACTGCAACAGGTAAAAAATTATTGGCGTGGTGCAATGAAGGTTCACCAGATCAAATCGAAAGTGTAAAAGCTGCAATTGAAAATTGCAAAAATCTAGAGGAGCTTAGGGTGGTTTATTCAGAGAATCCAGAAATACAGGATCGTATCAAACAATTGGTTCTTTTAAAAAAAGAGCAGATTGAAAAGATTAACTCCCAAATCATTCCCACCTCAAATATTGTTCAATCTAATAATTTAAATAATGGAAATAGTATCAGTTAATAATATTGGAAACCAGATCATTTCAAAAGATGAGGTGGTTATTTCGCAAGGTAATTTTATAGAGGCGAACACGGAACAAGTAACATTGGAACATCTAAAGAAAGACTGTATCATCCCAGTATATTCAGATAACGAAAGTACGATTGCTCATTCTGAATTTATAGAGGCTACAAGAGAAGTCCTAAAGGAAAAGTTTTCTGAAACTAAAATTTTAGAACCAGATATCCGCATTAGCCATATAATCAAAGGAAGGGTTCCAACCGCTATAGGAAAGCCTGTAAAGGACCTTTTACCAGAGGAAAAGACAATTTACTACCAAAGGTGTGCTTTTATGATTGAGATGCCAGAAATTAAGCATATAGTCAATGGAAATCCAATTTCCCTATCTGTCGGTGGCGTGAGGGCTTTAAATCAGGAAAACTTATATAGTAAGCGTTCAGTTGAAAAGCTGAAAATTTTCATAGGCTATAGAAATTTGGTTTGCTGTAATCTATGCATTTCAACGGATGGTCTAAATTCTGAAATCAGGGTAACATCTGTGCAGGAGCTAAAAGAACAAATATGGAGCTTGATTAACTCCTTCGACCACAAGAGATTTTTGGGAAATATGGAACGAATGAGCAAATTTTATTTAGATGAAACCCAGTTTGCACACACCATAGGAAAAATGCGAATGTTCCAACACCTCTCTAAAGAAGAACGACAGACCATATTTCCTTTGGCTATCAATGACAACCAGATTGGTAATGTAGTGAAGGAATATTATTCAGACCCAAATTTTTCGCGTACAAAAGAAAGCCAAATCAATCTTTGGAGCTTTTATAATCTTCTGACCTCAGCCAATAAATCCACCTATATAGATTCCAATTTAAATAAGAATGTTGGAGCATACGAGTTTATTCAGGACCTGGCTAATTCAATGCAAAATGAGAAGCCAAATTGGTTCCTCAATTAATATAACATAGCTTTTTTATACAAATATGGATTATGAAAAGTTATCAGAAATTTTACGTTTTAGCACTCCGAGAAGTCTCTATATAGTTACTTGGAATAACCTTTTGAAGGAACTATTCTGTCCTTTTAAAGTTAAGGTAATAAATGCAATAGGAAATTTGGAAGTTGACCAAATAGTATGGGTGGAAGAAATTAAGGTAACACCCGAATTAAAAACTGTCTATGTGATAGATAAAACTGCTTATTATTACTTCCATTTTGATATTATGTTGGATAGTTAATAGAATTAATAATTTTAGGAGTTATGCTGTATTTTGTATATCCAAACTTTTGAGTCGGTCTCTCCTTTGTCAAAAAACCACTGAAAAAGTATCATTAGTGAGAATAATAAGGGTTTTTAACTTAAAAGCCCTTTTTTATTTAAAATAATGATTAAAAAATTTGGATATTACATATTAATTAACTATATTTGTATTCTTCATAAATTTTAAGACGTATAATACCCAAAACTGAATTAAAAAAGTAATACGTCAACTTTCCAATAAAGAAACATACTAGATTATTTTACTCCTAAAATTAACTATCCTATGAGGATAAAGCGAATTTCTGCTTTTGGATAGTTGGTAGAATTTATCTGACTATACTGATTACCCAGATTATCACGATTTAAGGGATCAGTTAGTCACAAATTTTATTATCTAATATGGAAAAAAATGAAAACATATTAAATGAATTAAAAATTACAAAAGGTATTGATTTAATTAAATTAATTGAAAGTGAGCCTCCCATAAAATATTTATGGAATGGAATTCCTGAAGGTTCTACAGGTTTGATTACAGGTGTGGCTAAAACAGGAAAAACAACCTTTGCTGAAAATCTTGCTTTAAGTATGGCTGTTGGAAAAAAATCCTTTTTTGAATATGATATGGATGGAATTCCAAAGAGAGTTTTGTTTGTTAATTTGGAAGAATCTTATCAAATAAAATCTAGAAGAAATAAAAAGCAGATAAATATTCTATCAAAGAATGAATTAGAATTATTTATTCAAAATTATTATTCTACTCCAATAGATTTTCCAGGTTTTTTGAATACTGATAAAGATTGGAAATTATTAAAATCCTATATTGATGTGATAAAACCAGACGTTATATTTCTTGACAGTATTTCAAGAATGTGTGTGGGAGAAATTGAGAGGAGCTCTTTTGCTCAAGAATTTATTCAAAAATTTAAATCATATGTTGTGAGAAATGGGATGACTACTATTGTAGTACATCATAATACAAAAGGAAATGATGTGCCTGCTAATCAAAATAAAATTGCTGGTAGTAGATTTATTTTGCAGGAATTTGATTTTGCGTATTGTTTAGAGAGTATTCCTTCCAGACAAGGGGGAAATTATGGTTGTATGGTATATAATAAATTCATTGAAAATAATAGTAATAAAGCCGAATTATACTCATTAGGTGCTAATGGCTGGATTAGTAAACTTGGGGAAATTAATAAATATGATTTATATACCCCTAGTAAAATAGCCGATGGAAGGATAGATAATACAAATGCTGAAAAAGTTTATAAATATATTGTTAATCAGCATAATCAGGACAATCAGATTATTTCTACTAAAAACTTGAAAGAAAAATTTGTATATACTGAAAATAAAACAATGTCCTTAGACACCTTACACAATTCAATGAATAAATTAATTGAATCTGGTAAAATTATAAAGGAAAGTAACGGGAAATATCAGCTAAATAAAAAATCAGATGCTAATCTATAAAGTAGTTAATATTAAAAATGGTTGGGTTTATGTTGGCTCAACCACTTCAACAATTGAAGAGAGAAAAAAAGATCATATTCAAAAATCATATAGTGGAACAGGGCATCAATTTCAAGAAGCAATCGGAACTTATGGACCCGATTCTTTTAAATGGGAACAAATTGATATTGCTAATAATAGTAATGAATTAGCCAGTAAAGAGAAAGATTATATAGTGGAGTATAACTCCAAGAATAATGGATATAATCAGGACTGTGGTGGTGGATTCAAAAAGAATGTATATCAGTATGATCTGGAAGGAGAAATGCAAAATACCTTTGAATGTTTGCAAGATGCAGCAGAAGCTGTTGAAGTGAATAAGAAAAGTATAAGTGCTGCCTGCCTAGGTAAAATTAAATCCTGCAAAGGGTTTTACTGGAGCTATGACTTAATATATGAGTCTATTGCGGACAATAGAATAAAGAAGGTTCAGCAATTTGATTTTAACGACGATTTGATAAATACATTTTCATCTATTGTAGAAGCATCAAATATTACAGGAGTTAATAAATCTTGTATTGCAAAATGTTGCAGAGAAGAAAGAAAATCTGCTGGTGGTTTTAGTTGGAAACTTAAATAAATAATCATATAAGGAAAGCGGTCAATTGACCGCTTTTTTATTACTAACAGAACTCGTTTTATCTAGATAATTTTATGGTGTATATTGGTAATTTAGTTGCTTCATCTGCTTTTATTATCCTAATTCCAAATTTATACTTATCATTGCTATATGTCTTAAAAATTCCATCCTCTATTATCTTCGTTTCAACTAGAGTACAACCTAATTTTTTAATATCTTCCAAATATTGAAGATATCCCTCTTGAGGTACGAAAGTAATAGAACTCCAAATAATCCCCCCGTCTAAATTAAATAAAAAGGTTATTGAAGAAGTTTTAACACCATCTCCACTCATAAACACTACAACGTCCTTTTCTGTATTATGAATCTCCCATTTTCTAGCAGATAAAAATTCCTCAACTTCACCCAAGCTTCCATTACTAAGATCTACAAACTGATTGAGGGTAATATTTTGTCCATAAGTTAAGAATGAATTTAAGGCTAGTAAAATTATAATGATTGCTTTCATAAAATTTTTGAATTTCCATTAATTACACTTATGACTGCTCTAATGATTTGAGCTTTTAAAATTTTTAATTTTTCTATCTCCGATTTTAAGCAATTTTCAAATTTTGATAAATTATCTAAATTATTCTTTTCATCCCAATCATTTTGATATTTATTATTTCTTATCACATCATCCATTCTCTAACTATTTTCAACAATTGCTATTTCCTCTTCACTCAACCCATAAAGCTCATAAACCATAGCATCAATTTCCTTATCTGTTGAGGTTATTTGATTTTGAAGTTCCACAGCTATTTTCTGCTCAGTTAAAAAGTAATCTTCCCATTCTGCTTTTTGTGATAATGAAAGTTCAATCTTTTTCTTTTTTAATTCCTTGAGAAATTCAGCATAAGTTAATTCATGCCAATTTTCCAGCTTCTTACTTAATTTATCCAACTGCTCAAATTCTCTTTGTAGAGTTCTTTGGAATTTATCTGAAACATCTTGTAATTTAGAAGTTAAAAACAGCATTATGTCTACATTTTCTACGAATGGAGTTTGTTGTTCTAAGTTTTTAATTTGGGGTAGTGGAAATGGTTCTAAATATTTAGTCTTAAATGTGAAAAAACCACCTCTTAATACGTAGCCAGTTGAACTTAGGAAGAACCAAAGTAATTTAGAATTAAGTATTGCCAACCAAAACTTATTCTCTTCTAAAACATCCCTTTTTTTTGCTAAGGTGTAACATTTCGTATTATGGTAATTATAATTCACATCCAAGGTCATATTAGTTCCTAAGGAAATCTCTGGTGTAATAATCTTCTCTTGTTCAAATAAACTAATTTCTCTTGACCTATGTAAACTATACCAGGCTTTTGGATTGGTTTTATATCTTATTTTTTTCTCTATTAATTCATCTTTAAATGGCAGAATATAATTATATGCCAAAGGAAAGTTTTCTTTGAAGTAATCCTCCTCAAAAGGTACTGTTTTACCATCTTTTTCATAATGAGGATAGAAACAATAATAACTATTATTCAGTTGTGCATATTTTTTTACATCTTCCCCTTTTAATAAAGGTTTTACAATGCGAGATTCTATAGTTATCTCTTTATTAATTTTATCAGAATATCCAATAAACAAATCACCTTTTATATTTCCTTTTAATAAAAAAATATCATCTCCTACTGAAACTACTCCTTGACTAATACTCTCAAAAACATCTTTAATAGTTTGGGGTTGAGAATATAATTTGGTAAATAAATTTGTTATCTTTTTACTATTCAGATTCCATTTTTCTTCAGAAAGTAAATCATAATTAATCTCATCAAATTCAAATGGATAAAATATATTATAAGGATTAATTTCTTTAAATTTTAAGATTTTATTATTATTAGATAAATTAATAATACAAGTATAGGTTGAGGCATCTGCAAAAACCATATCCGAACCAAAATGCAAAATAGATTCTATGCATTTATTATCCACAAAAAACTTTCTTATGCCACTGCCAAAGTCACTAATTAAAAACTTATGTGGTAAAATAAATGAGATAAGCCCTCTATCATTTATAAGTTCAAAGGACTTTTCCATAAAGAGTATATACACATCAAATCTTCCTGTTGCAGACTTATATTCATTTTCATAAAATTTTGATTCTATTTCAAAATTTGTTCTAAGTCCTTGAACTCTTAAATAAGGAGGATTACCAATAATCACATCAAAACCACCTTTAGCAAATATTTGAGGAAATTCCTTTTCCCAATTGAATGCTTTATCCCCTGCTACAGAAACATCATCAATTAAAGAGTTTCCACATTTAATATTATTACTTAAATCATTCAATTTTCTATTAGGTTGTGCAGTCCTTAACCATAATGATAACTTTGCTATCTCTACAGATTCTTCATTTAGGTCAACTCCAAAAAGGTTGTTCTCCAAAATGCTTTTTTCAACATCACTTAATATAAATGCATCTTTGTTGTACTTGGCAGAAAGTTCATCTATGTATATATGCTCATTAATTAAGAAGTCCAATGCTTGATTCAAAAATGCTCCAGAACCACAAGCAGGGTCACAAATGGTTAATTGTAATAACCAATTTCTATATAGGTTGAGGTTGTCCAGTCTTTTTCTGCTCCTTTGCTTTGCTGGTTGGTATGCTTCATCTGTAATGTCAAGTTCTGCTTTCTTTTCCTCACAAAGCTTTCCTATGGTATTTTCAACTATGTATTTTGTTATGTATTTAGGAGTATAAAATACACCATCCTTTTTCCTTTTGGTATTTAACTTATCTATGGTTTGACCTTCCAATTGGGCTGAAACCTCATCCAATTCATTAAGAGAATTTTCAAAAATATGTCCAAGTATATTTACATCAACTTCACTTTCAAAATCATACTCTGAAAGCTTATAGGAATGTTTGTATAGTAAGTCATCATCAATAGTGATAGTGTCTAAAACTGCATCAGGTTTAAACAAACCACCATTATAGGCAAATACATCATATTGCTTGCCTTTAAAACCAGTGTTTAGATACTCAAAATATTTTTTGAATCTACCATATAAAGGAGTATAAGCATCAAGTTCTTTTAACTGTTTCCATTGGTTTAGGATTAACCTTACTGAGTTTGGAGGTAGTAAATTTCTATCTTCTGCAAAAAATAAAAACAAACATCTATCCAATAGCTTTTGGGATTTTTTGAAAAGCTCCAATGGCTCAAACTGTGGGTTTAATTCACACAGGTTTTGGAATAATTTTCTTTTGAAAAGGGAGTAATCTTTGTAGAGTTGTTTAGTAATTAATTCTTCCTGACTTAATGACTCTTCTTTTAATTTTTTTGGGAGGTTATTTTTTACATTCTCAAAACTTAAACACAGATATAGTAATTCAAAATCTTGCTCATTTAATGTAAATAAATTGAACTCTATATGCTCAATTGCATTATCAATATAAAACCTGAGTTTTTCAAAATTTGAGGTAATTACATAAACACATTCTGATTGATTGTTTTTATATCCAAAAGCTTGTTCCTCAACCTTACTCAGATCTGTTGTATTGGTTCCTTTGAGTTCTACAACCCCTACGACCTTATCATTGATAATAATACCACCATCAGCCTTCTTACTGTCTTTTACATTTTTAAGTTCTGTAGTAAGGTTAAAGTCATATTCAGGATTTAAGGTATATCCCAAAATCTTTACAAATAAATCCCTTAAAAAACCTTCTTGGTATTGCTCTTCTTTACTATTCCTAATATTTTCCTGAATCGTTGGATTTAAAAAATGGGATTTGTATATGTTCCAACTTTCAGTAAGATTACTTCTATTTTGAGTTTTTAAATATTTTGCAACTACTGTATTTTGAAATAATGACATACTTATTCGTCCAGAATTTTAATATTTTAAGGGGAGGTTTAAAACTAATCAATATATTATTACTATTAATAATCCTATTGAAGATTTTATGGGTTTCTGTCAATCTTATACGTCAAAAAAAAAAGAAGCTATTAATCTTATCTATCACTCATTTAATGATTTCAGTATTGCACCAATAGAAGACTTGCTAATTTCAATATTATTTTTTTTTAATTCCTCAGAAATAGCCCTATAAGTTAAACCATCATTTTTTAATTTTGTTACTAACTTAATTATTTCTGGGTCCTGTATTTTTTTTTCTCTAGATTGAAGTTGAGCTTTTTTATTAGTATTGCTAAAAATCAAATTTGAATTGAATTCTAATAAATAACTTTCGTTTTTATATGATGATGGTAAAAAATTACACTTTAATAATGTAAGTTTTCGTTCATTTATTCCCTTTGAAGGTTTAAGCTCCAATACACTTCTCATTTTAGCTTCAAAACCCTGCGAACCAATAATATTGTCTTTTGAGGATTTCTTAAAATCTGACCTTTTTCCTAAGTGGTGTAGAAAAACTATTAAGGTGCCATTCTTAATTGCTAATTTATTGTATTGATTTAAAAACTCGCGGACCTTTGTATTTGAATTTAATTCTCCTGTAAATACATCAGCAAATGAATCAATCACGACTAGATCGACTTTAGTAACACTTAATATAAATTCCAATCTTTCAATTAAGTTGTCAAATTCAAAAAAAAAGAAGAGATTATTTAACTTGTCTAAATCACTTTCCGATGATATTAATTCCTTTAATTGTTTGGAAATTGATTCTTTAGTTGAGTAAAATTCATCCTCCGTACTAACATAGATTGCACTTCCGTGCGTAATGTTTAAATTAAAATCTAAAAATTTGGATTTTCGTAAAACTATGGACAGAACTAATTGTCTTAAAAAACTTGACTTACCAGTGTCAGATGAACCTACAAGACTTGCTATCCCTACTTTTTGAAAAAAAGGGTCTAACAATTTTGGAATTTGTTCTTTATCACTTTTATAAACATCAAAACCCGTTTGAATTCCTGAAAGAATTTTTGAATAGTCAGGATTTGGGATATTTCTATATTTTAGGTTAACCTCATTTAAATTATTATCTGACATAAAATTTAATTTTTGGACTTTGTCCAAATATAATATTTATATATATTAAATGGACAGGACAAAATTTGAAGGTGCAATATAAGTGTCCCTTTTTTATTTATTTTATTATAGGCACGATTCTATAAGGGATTTATTTAATTTGTTCGAGTCTCGTCCAGACCGCAATTAAAATGTTGTGTTGAGTCACGTAAAGTGGCTTGTGGTTTAGAAATAGACCGATGAGAAGCTTATCCATATGGATGGGCTTTTTTTGTTTGTGATCCTGATGTAAATTAATTTATATAAAAAGTGGACATAGCACGGTACTTTTAATTTCCCCCAGGTTTTGTTACTAATAGGTTAAAACCAAATCACATTGTTGGAAAAATACTAATCAATAAAATAGTCCACCCGGGTCATACGAGTTTTTAATTTATCGACAATTGTTGCCAGATCTGAAGGAGGTGAAAAAGGGGGGCCGTCCATTATGTCCAATATAATATCCTTTATTTCCGGAATCTTATCAAGTACAGTTACATCCGGGAAAATATCATTTACAGCATTCGTAATTAAGTTTGTTCTTGGATAAACAACATCAGATCTAAGTTTTTGCATCAATCGAATTACAGCGTTATTTTCACTATTAATTGAAGAAACGTTTGCACCTTCCAGCCAGCAAAGCATATAACATTGAAACCTGTCAATACCAAAGGTCTCATCACCGCAGTCTGTATAACAACTTGCAGATTCTGATTCAGAATTGGCAGGAATTGTTCCTTCAAAACTTGTATCTACGGTGTCAAAAAATATGGGTTTGTAATTTGGGTTTAAATTCGCTAATTCTTGCTGCATTGAATTAATAACTGTTTGCATAGTATTAACTACTGAACCTATTTGAACTGAGTTAAATCCGACTGCTGTGTTAATATAATTAAATATTTTGTCGGGATCCGATTTTTGCCAGGAAATGCCTATAACTTTTGAAAAATCATTGGCCTTCATTGAATCTGGGTTTACGGCTTTCGCTGTCCCATCTCCATCGCCTGAAGGTAAAATATAGTCTCCGATGTTCACATTTCCTAAAACTAAAATAGGTACTTGCCCCATTAACGCCACTTTTTTAAATTTACTTTGTTGGTTTTTTTCAGGCATAGCCCCTACAATGATGGGGTTACTAGTAATTGCCATAAATTGACTCGCGTCTGTAAAGGTTTTTGAAATAGTACCACCTTTTACCCCCACAACTTCTCCAAATGAAATAGATTCATTGGGATAGGCTTTTAAAAGCCATTCGGCATAATCGGCACCTCCGGATGAATAACTCGCACCTGGTTGATCACTTAGGAGAATAATTTTTTCTGCTTGAATTAAACCTTTAACACAGTCTTTTAGGTGGTCGATAGTGTCGTCAAAATCGGCTTCTACCCCCGCGGTCGGAATTGCAATTCCTAACTTAATTCCAGTCATAAATGCATGCCATAAGGCTTGCGAGTAGGATTTAGCGAACTCAATGGCAGTATCATTCTTAAAATATTTTTCTCTTAGAAAACTTTTATCCGATTCATTGTTAAGATCAAAACTATTACCATTAGACAAAACAACAGTATTTTGATCGGTTAATGTTGCTTCAATGATAAGAATAGCATCGCTTACAACATTCGCATTACCTTCAATTCTTGCAATTGCTTCGTCATTAGTATTGAAAAAGGTAATCCAATTATTTTCTGGTCCAGGCTCATCTTCGGTGACTTTTACTGCGATTCCTTGTTTTCCTCCTTCCACGCGTAAAGGATAAGCTCCATAAAAAGTGTCTGAACCATTAATCGCCGCATTAACCGTAACCTGACCATTCAAATTAGTAGCTTTGTTGTCTAAAGGATCCCCTACTGTAAGATCACCCGTAATCAAGGAATTTCCTTCACTGGTAATTTTTAATCGCACAATATCGTTTGTCACAATATTAAGATCGGTTTCATCCGCAGTTCCTAATTTATCTTCATTGGGGTCTGTATTAGTATTCCCAACCAGCTTCCATACATTCCCATTTCCCGGGCCATCGGGCCCTTTATTACTTTCTACACTAGACGCTGTATTGGCATGAAAGGCATAGGGTACTGCATACAGCTGGCTGTTACTTATGGTTTTAAAGTTTGCAGTATTGTCTTCACTAATAGCAATTTCTATCCAGACCTCACCGGTACTCCAGGGGATTTCATTAAAATCACCTTTTACAACTATTCCTTCTCCAATCACGATGGAGAATAATCCAAATTGATTTGTCGTTGGACGATGCTGTTCGGTATAATAGATTTCCGGAGTTTCAAGCGAGCTTTGTAAGCGTATTTGCAATGCGACTTCTTGGTTGGACATTACCTCTCCATCAAGATCTCTAGCTATGGCCTGATACTTCATTCCGTTAGGGACAGTTTGTGATAAAATTCCCGGGATAAAGAGAAAAACGGATACGATGGTTATTATAACATTTTTCATAATAAGAATATTTAATTGGTTATTAGCGTAGTTATAGTTTTATGATCTTGTGCGATTCAACATTGAAGCCGCCATTATCGGTTATTTTTAAGAGGTATAATCCGGCCGATAACCCAGCCATATTTATATGAGTGGTTCTAAACCCCTGATTCAATTTAACTTGTTGTAACATTCTACCATGTATATCGTAGAGGCTTAGCATAAATAGATCATGATCGCTAGTGTTAAGACTGATATTAAAATCCGTAGCCGTTGGGTTTGGAAATATGTTGAAAGACAGCAGAGGATGGGACATCCTCAGGTTTTTTTGGTCAAATGTTTGTTGAAAACCCTGAGTCAATATGATGTGGCTTTGCCTTACCGTTTCAACAAAACTCTCACCTATGGTCCATTCTATAGTGAGATATTCATTTTTGTCGATATTTCCTTGTGATGAAATAACAGAGAGTGATACACTTTGGGAATAGGAAAGTGTAGAAACAGCCATTAGAAGAACTGCCAGAGATAAGAATTTTTTCATGATTATAATATTAAAATATGAATAATTAAATCACGCAAAATCAAAAAGTAGTAAGCCCAAAATCAATAAATATTTGAGCAGCGGTTAAGCTTTCATCAGTCAATTAATTTCTTGGGGATACCTAAGGGGAATTACTAAGGTATTCATTAATCGTCTAATATCCAATTAATTACATAAAAAAACGTTGAATAGCTATTTTTAAAGATAATCCTACATTAATTTACAGGAATATAGTTGTAACATGTTGGCTTATAGTGTGTAATATAATTTGTTTTGGTGTATAGCTATTTGAGGACAAGACAGTTTTAAAACTTCTAAAATAACTCCAGAGTAGTTTTAAAAGAAGTGAAGTTTTAGATATTGAAAAAATTTCTAAGTTATTTAAATTATATTTGAGTAATGTTCCCAAATACCCTATATAATTTAGGATAGAATAAAAGTGATATTGAACATACTTCTATTTTTTAAGTTTCAAAATGGAGTATTTTTAGAAAGAAACAAAATTACATAGAAGTTGAAACCAACTACTCAATACACAAAAAGTGGTCGTATTAATATCGCCTATCAGGTCTTCGGTTCAGGTCCCGTAGACTTGGTCTACATCCCTGGGTGGGTCTCAAATATTGACTGGATGTGGAATTGCCCAGAACTGGTGAGTTTTCTACAAGAACTGGGAAAAATAGCACGAGTTATTTTATTTGACAAGCGAGGAACTGGACTTTCTGATCGTATCATTGAGCTTTCAACACTTGAAGAAAGAATGGACGACATCCGTGCTGTAATGGACGCTGTAAGATCCAAAAAAGCTGTTTTGTTTGGGCATTCAGAAGGGGGTTCTGTTTCAGCTCTCTTTGCAGCTACCTATCCCGACAGAACTATTTCTTTAATCACATTTGGCATATTTGCAAAACGGAGATATGCTCCAAATTATCCTTGGGCTCCTACTGATGAAGAACGTCAGGCTGTATACGATATGATTGAAAATCGTTGGGGAAGTGGAAATATGGGTCTGGAATCCTTGGCGCCTTCTAAAGCTAATGATAAGGTATTTATGGATTGGCTCGCTAATTATTTTCGTTCAGGAGCAAGCCCTAATGCTGCTATGGTTCTTACCAAGATGAATACTCAGGTTGATATTATTGATATTTTAGGGTCGATAAAAGTACCTGCTTTAATAATGCAGCGAACAAATGATATTGATGTTAAAATTGAAGAAGGCCGTTTTATTGCGGAGCGGATTCCCGACGCTAAATTTGTAGAACTAGAAGGGAATGATCATTTATTCTGGGTAGGGAATACTGAAATGGTTTTAAATGAGATTAAATATTTTGTTAGCAATACAAAACCCGAGATTGTTTATGAAAGAAGTCTTTTTACAATAGGAGCAGCAAGAATAATATCAGACAAGAGACTGAATGAAGATCAGCAAGAGTTTTTTAATCAATATGTAGCACAATTCAATGGCCAAATAATTCAAGGCGATGGGCAAACTTTTATGGCTACTTTTGAGGGACCGAGTAAAGCTGTTAATTGTGCATTTGGATTGATTGACGCGGCAAAAAGTCTAAATTCAACAATTATAATAGGTATCCATATTAAAGAAGGTTCTGTGGAAGAGTCTAATTTTATAAGTGAAGAAACAGGTTTGTTTATAGAGTCTATTTTTGAACAAGCAGAGCCGAATCAAATTCTTATAACCCAAACTGTAAAATACCTGTTATTAGGAGCCGGATTGAATTTTTCTCAAAACAAGAAACCAGTTTTTGAAACTGTTTCTGGAGAACCCTATTTTCTTTTTTCTGTTGATGATGACCTAATTGAAAATAACCAATCAACTAGTTTTCATTTCGACCAACTTCCAAAAAACAATTCTTTCCTAGAAAGTGTACTTCAAAGTATTGATGCTCATATCGATGATGAATTATTTAGTGTAGAGAAACTTTGTAAAGAAATTGGTATTAGTGACCGCCAATTGCAACGTAAGCTCAAGGCGATTACCAGTAAATCCCCCAATCAATTAATTTCTTCCGTACGTCTTCATAGAGCCAAAGAGTTATTGCTTGAAAACGAATATAATATTGCAGAAGTCGCCTATCAAACTGGCTTTTCAAATCCTTCTTATTTCTCAAAATCCTTCAAAAAAGAATTTGGTGTAACGCCATCTGATTTTCTTCAAAAATAAGTACAGTAGTTCTCATTTCGGAAATGTGATACCCCGTCGGTCTTGTAACATTTTACGTCGTAAAAGTTGCTATTACCGACCTCAATGTTAGAAAATTGATAGCAAATCAAGTGGGTTCACAAATTAAAATAGCCTTAAGTCATTTATCTTCTGGAACATACTTATTAATCTTACAAGAGGTGAGATAGTAAGTGCCGAGAAAATAATGAAAGATTAATGAAGGGCAAACTCTAACTTTTTAAATTAAGCTTTTACTAAGTGGTTCCACCAAGGAGCCACTTTTTTATATGAATCTCTCGCTAATATTCAGTTTCAAAAGAATATGTCGGAATTGTAATAGTACGTCGTTTTTGTTGTAACGCCTTGTCGCAAATGTTTACGTTTTCGACGTATTTGTTACACGCTAACTATCTTTAACACAATACTTTTGCCCTGAATTAATTCATTAAAAACAAAGTCATGATACTATTATTAATTATGTTTTTCGCTGCACTGGTCATATTGTATTTATATGCGCTAGTATGTTCAATTAGAGAAAATAAAAAGTTGAATAAAGAATTTTTTAAGTGATTACTAAAAAATCTGAATGATCAATCACAACATTATTATTTAAAAACAATTAAAAAAACGGAAATGAAAATTATAAACCAATATACACACTTAGATAGACCCAAACAAACTATGGGGAGCCAATGGAATTCTAAGAGAAGATTCCACTATGCACAAAAACAAAATTTTACAAAACAATTATAAACTTTAAATCAATTTATTATGGAAACTTACAAATGCGAGTACATCTGGTTAGACGGTTATCAACCAGAAGCCAATCTAAGAAGTAAAACGAAAATTGTTCAACTAAACCACCCACCGTCTTTAGAGAATTTATCTCTTTGGTCTTATGATGGAAGCTCAACAAAACAGGCTGAAGGAAGCTCTTCAGATTGTGTATTGAAACCTGTAAAAGTATACAACGATGCAGGGAGAAAAAACGGATATTTAGTGCTTTGTGAAGTGCTGAATCCAGACCTTACACCCCACTCGAGTAATCATCGGGCTTCGTATGAAAATATCAAAGATTTTTGGTTCGGCTTCGAACAGGAGTATGTTATTACCAAGAACGGAAAACCACTTGGATTTCCTCAGGAAGGATTTCCAGCTCCACAAGGGCAATATTATTGTGGAATTGGAACCGAAAATGTTGTTGCGAGAGACTTCGTTGAAGAACACCTGGAACTATGTCTGGACTGTGGACTCAATATAACAGGTATAAATGCTGAAGTTATGGTAGGCCAATGGGAATATCAACTATTAGGAAAAGGGAGCAAAGATGCTGCCGATGATCTATACGTTTCACGGTATTTATTGTACCGAATGGCTGAAAAGCACGGTTTAAAAATCGAGCTACATCCAAAACCTGTAAAAGGCGATTGGAATGGATCCGGAATGCATGCTAATTTCTCTAACGAAAGGATGAGAACAGAAGGAGGAGCAGATTATTTTGAAATGATTATAAACAATCTGAAAGACAATCATGCAGAGCACATTGCTCATTATGGATCAATGAATAATGAAAGACTTACAGGGCTGCATGAGACACAAGCGATTGATCGCTTTTCATACGGCGTAAGTGATCGTGGAGCATCTATCCGAATTCCATTAACCACTGTAGAAAATGAATGGAAAGGATATTTGGAAGATAGAAGGCCTGCTTCTAACGCTTGTCCCTACCAAATTGCAGCAAAAATAACAAACACTGTATCCATGGACACTTTGGTGTCGTAGAGGAGAAAATTGAACCAGTGAAAAGGAGACCATTGTGGGGATGGTCTCCTATTTTTTAATTTAATATAGAAACTATGATCTCTACAACACAATTAGATGAGCATGCATCAGATTCATTGTTTAAGATGCTTGATGCTGAAAATAAAAAGAGCATAACATCGAATACATTCTTAAATCAACTTGCTGAAAATGGTATTTTAGAAGATGATCCAAGAATGCGAGAGTTGTTGCATAGCTTTACCTTTAAAGTACCGAAGGATACTAAAACCATTACTCAAGCAGAATTTAATGACATACTAAAGCAAAATGCTTTAGTAAAAAAGTCCCTTTCAAAAAACTTGGTCATTCCAGATTTTGAATCCTTCTGCAAACATATTGAAGATATTTTTTTTGAAACAAGAAAAAACAAAACCGGAAAAGTAGCAGATTATATTCCACAGTTAGCACGTGTCAATCCAGAGCAATTTGCTATTTCTATCTGTACTGTAGACGGGCAACGTTTTTCAATAGGAGACTCTAATGTTGACTTTTGCTTGCAATCTTCTTGTAAACCCATCAACTATTGTCTTGCACTGGAGGAGCTTGGAGAGCAGAAAGTACATAGTCACGTTGGACGTGAACCTAGCGGGCAATCCTTCAACGAGCTGGCGCTTAATTTGAAAGGGCTTCCTCATAATCCTATGATAAATGCTGGTGCGATGATGAGTTGTTCGCTTATAGACCGCAAAAACAGTATTGCAGACCGGTTCGACAAAGTGAATAGAACATGGAAAGCACTATGTGCAGAAAAAGCTGTTAGCTTTAACAACTCGGTCTACCTATCTGAAAGACAAACTGCAGATCGAAATTTTGCACTAGCTTATTTTATGAGAGAGAAAAATGCGTTTCCTGAAAAAACAAATTTGACCGAAACCTTAGAATTTTATTTTCAGTGTTGTTCAATCGAGTCAAAAACCTACGACCTAGCGGCTGCTGCTGCAACACTTGCAAATGCAGGGACCAATCCATTAACGGGTGAAGTTATTTTTAAATCTTCTACGGTTCAAAATTGTTTGTCGTTAATGCTAAGTTGTGGTATGTATGATTTTTCTGGAGAATTTGCTTTTAAAATCGGCCTACCAGCTAAGAGTGGTGTTTCTGGTGCTTTAATGCTGGTGATTCCTAATGTAATGGGTATTAGTATATGGTCCCCTAGATTAGATGAGATTGGCAATTCGGTTCGTGGTGTAGAATTCTGTAAACGTCTTGTAGAGCGTTTCAGCTTCCATCAATATGATTCATTAACAGGACATTCAACTAAAATCAACCCTAGAAAAAAGGAGAAAGAAGTAAAGGCTTCGAAAGTAATGGAACTCATCTGGTCTGCAAGCCATGGAGATTTAGATGAAATACTTCGCCTAGAGGCAGAAGGTGTGAGCCCTGATATAGCAGATTATGATGGACGCACGCCACTTCATCTAGCAACATCTGAGGGACAATTAGAAGTAGTAAAGCATCTTATTTCAAAAAATGTAAACCTTAGTCCGAAAGATAGATGGGGCAACACACCTATGGAGGACGCAATTAAGTTTAAGCATAAGGAAATACAAAAATTGCTAGAGCAAGCGATTAAATCTTGTAATAGCAAAAAGGATAAAGTAATAGAAAGTATACTTATATAAAAACAAAAATGATGAATACAGGAGATACAGCATGGGTATTGATCGCAACAGCATTAGTAATGTTAATGACTCCAGCAGGTTTGGCGTTGTTTTATGGCGGACTATCCAATAAAAAAAATGTAATGAACACGGTTGGCATGAGCTATGTAGCGTTTTGCACAGCCACACTGGCCTGGGTTGTAGCAGGTTATAGTATTGCTTTTGGTCCAAATGGCCATCCAGTTTTTGGATCATTAGAAAGCGTATTTTTAAAGAACATATCAATAGATCAATTGGTTGGAACAATTCCTGAACTTGCTTTTGTTGCCTTCCAAGGAGTTTTTGCGGCCATTGCAGTGGCCATTATATGTGGTTCAGTAGTAGGTCGATTTAAATTCAGTAGTTGGATTATTTTTTCAACACTTTGGGTGCTATTTGTGTATGCACCATTGGTAAGATTGGTTTGGGGAGATGGCTTACTAAATAATTTAGGAGAACTAGATTTTGCTGGCGGAACGGTAATTCATGTTAATGCTGGTGTGGCGGGTCTATTGCTGGCATTATTACTTGGCAAAAGAAAAAAGAAAATCGTTCATAAAACCAAGCCCTCGTCTATAAAACTTACCATTTTAGGATCGGCGTTACTTTGGTTTGGTTGGTTTGGCTTTAACGCAGGAAGTCAATTAGCTGCTGATGGGATTGCGGCTAATGCACTCTTGGTGACCAACGTTTCAGCCTGTGCAGGTGCATTAGCCTGGATGTTGTTTGAATGGTCAAAAAAGCAAAAACCCAGCATTTTAGGACTTGCCTCTGGAGCTATTTCTGGTTTAGTAGGGATTACTCCTGCAGCAGGATACGTAGGAATTGAAGGTGCTTTAGTGATTGGTTTAGTATCTGGAATAGTAGGCTATTATAGTGTAGTCTATTTAAAAAAGGCACTTAACTATGACGACACTTTAGATGCGTTTGGAATTCATGGGGTAGTGGGAATATGGGGGTCTATTGCAACAGGTCTTTTTGCTGACCCTAGTATCAATGGTGAAGCTGGGCTTTTTTATGGAAACCCTCATCAATTAGTGTCGCAAGTTATTGCTGTTCTTATTACGATAGTATTCTCTTTAGTTGGGACATTTGTGCTCTATAAAATAACGCAACTTCTCACCCGAGGAACAAGAGTAGATGAAGCTATAGAATTAAAAGGAATTGACGCGGCTTATCACAATGAAAAAAGCTTTTCATGACTAGTATTTTAATTTAAGATATAAACAGAAATGACGGTTTGGGTCCGCAACTCACCTATAAAAAAATCCATTATATCATTTTTCTGAAGATGATACTATTCGTGGAAATGTTTTAGGTCATGGAGCAGCAGGAGAAACGTTTTTGTTTCTAAACTTGTGAATTAATTTCGAAGAACTAAATGTATAGTAAGTCCGAAAATTAGTACAATGCTTCTATGTGTATATAGATTTTTTCAGAAACGATAAAAAAACTGGAATTCTCTAGTTACGTGTATAAGAATGTGCTGAGATAATAAACAGTACTTTTCAATCTGCATGTCCAGACCGCAACTAAAATGTTGTGTTGTTCTCCACCAGAGGCGGAGGATGTGGTTTAGCAATAGACCGATGAGAAGCTTTTCCTAAATGGAGAGGCTTTTTTTGTTTTTTGTAAACTCTGCGCTAATACTGCCAATTCAAGGTATATATTTAAGAGACTGTTGTTAGATGCCAAATATTTGATTAGATTTAACAATCAAAATTTATTGGAAACTTAAAGTTGGTCCTTTACTTTCAAAATATTTTTTAATGATTTTGCTACTGCCAAATTTAAAGTACTTCGCCAGATAAATATAATGAATGAATAAGTGGGCATAAAGGGACATGCATTAAAAAGTAAATGAAAGCATTGAAGCCATAAATATCAATTTGAACATTTCCCGATACATAATGATGTTATTTAAAATGTTGGCCATTTGTTTGTGCATCACCACTTTTCAACTTAGTGCCCAAACCTTGTCCCAAATGGAAACATTATCCACAAATGATGGTTTACCATTTCGGGATGTTACTTCCATAGCGCAAGATAGCCTAGGGTTTATGTGGTTTGGAACTTCTCAAGGCTTAATGAGGTATGATGGTTATTCGTTTAAACAATATAACAGCAATCCCCAAAATCCAAATTTTATAGGAAAGGATTTATTAACCGAGCATAATATAATTTATAGAGATCCAAATTTTTTATGGTATGTCGCAAACAATTCATTATTTCGGCTAAACATAAAAACAGATGGTATCCAAGCTTATGGCCAAACAGAAGGTATAAAAGGAGGAGTAATAGAGCTACATATAGATTATAAAAAGCAAATCTGGATTGTTTCAGAAAACCATTGGACTTCTTCTAAGACAGATACAAAGCAATACCTCCAAAAATATAACGACTCTAATAATTTTAAAGTAATTGATAGTGTAAAAAGAGGAGAACGAGAATTCACTAAGTTAATTTCTGATAGCGACAACAATCTATGGTGGACAACAATAAATGGAGGAACCAGACAGTATTCTGAAGAAGGAAAGCAACTAGATGTTCTCACTTTAGATTGGTGGTCTAATATGGATAAAGACTCTCTTGATCCTGCTCATCGATTACTGCTTTTTAGTCAATATGATCTAAATACCTACAATGGGGTAAGTGCTGGCACCAATAATTTTGGAGGGTATTTATTTTTTGACAAGGACAACAATCATTTTTTCTTTCCAATAGATCGAGGGATTGTTAGGTATAATCCAATTTCAAAAAAATTGGAAAGCATTTTAAAGGGCCCGATAGGCATTAGTCACGCTATTGAAGATAATGAAGAGAATATTTGGTTTGCGGGAGGATCGGTATTGTACAAAATGGATCGCTTTGGAAATATTTTCAATTTTACTGAAACGATACATCAAGTGCTGGATTTTACCAATATCTCACAGCTTTTTATTGATAACAGCGGGTTATTGTGGATCGCTACGGATAATGGACTGGTAAAAATAAAAATAAAACCTAAAATCTTCGATCAGTTATTTAGATCTAATGAAAAAGGCTGGGGAAATAGCATGCGTAGTATGTTTGAAACCAAAGATGGCAACTTAATAGCCATGTATGAAAGGGGAAAGAAGCTTGTTGTGTTTGACCTATATGGCAAACAACAACAAAATCTAGAATTATGGGGTGAGTATCCAAAAAATTATAATCCATTGTTTGGTGCCCGTTTTTTCGCAATGGATTTGAATGAAGAATTTGTTTATACCGTTAATGATTATTTGATAAGAATACGATTAAAAGATGGCCACACCACTATCTTTCCCAAATATTCCAACCGCCTTAATATAACCGGTCCTAACCCCATAATAACCCTTAAAGATGGACGCCTATTATTTGGGTTTACACTTTCAAAACTCACATTGTACGATCCATCAACAGGAAAAAGCGAACGGGTTTTTAAAGATACCTTCCAGAAAGATATTTTACACTTTAGATTTTTTTTAGAAAGCAAAACGTCCGGGGTTATCTGGATTGGAACAGTTAATGACGGACTTTTAAAAATAAATTTAAACGGTACTATTGAGGCACAATACGACTTAAATTCAACACCCCCCTTAAACAATAATAATGTTATTGTAATTCATGAAAATGAAGATAAAAGCCTGTGGTTAGGTACTTTCGGGGGAGGGTTAACGTATTTAAATCCAAAACAGGGAAAAGTTTTTTTTTACAATACGAACAATGGCTTAGCAAACAAAAATGTTGTTGGAATTTTACCATATAAAGAATCATATCTTATAGTAAGCACTTATGAAGGGCTTTCTTTTTTCAATACAAAAACGAAGAGTTTCCAAAATTTTTATGAAGAAGATGGGCTTACCAATAATGAATTTAATTATACGTCATTCTTTATAGATAGTAATGGCTATTACTACTTTGGTGGAATGAATGGGATTAATAGATTTAAGCCAGAAAATCTAATTACAGAAGATGTTTTGTCAAAACCCATTCGACTTACATCCTTAACCCGCTTTAATAGTAAACGCAACGATGTTTTAAAAATCGACCTGTCGTATGCACCCCCTAACGTTATCTCGATCTCACCTTACAATCAATATTTTCAAGTCAATTGGACCATACCTAGTTATTTTAAAAATAAATCAAATACATATTTCACAAAACTGGAGGGTTATGAGTCTTCTTGGTTTTTTCAAGGTACAAACCCATATGTACGTTACAATAAATTACCTGCTGGCGACTACGTGCTAGAAGTGAAAAGCTCAGCGTTTAACAGCTCAGAAAATAATAGCACATTAAAGATTCCCATAAATGTAAAACCTATTTTCTATAAAACGTGGTGGTTTATTTTATTGAGCATATTATGTGCGATGGCAATTATCTATGGATTGTATAGGCTCCGTATAAAACAACTATTAGCTGTAGAACATTTGCGGACAAAAATTTCAAGTGATTTGCATGATGATCTAGGCTCCATGCTTTCCGGTATTGCCATGCAATCTGAATTATTGGAAGCTAATGCTAGAATAGAGGACAAAAACAAACTAAATAAAATAGCGCGTTTAAGTAGAGATGCCATTTCAAGCATGCGAGACCTGGTGTGGAGTATTGATAACCGCAAAGAAAGAGTTTCAGATTTATTAGAGCGCATGGAAGAACTTGCAGAGGAATTATTGTTCCCTAAAGGAATTAACTTTAATATGGAAATGAACAACATAGCTCTTAACAAAAAGCTTCCCATTATCACAAAGCAACACTTGTTTTTTATTTATAAAGAAGCTATTACCAATATTCTAAGACACTCCAACGCTAAAAATGTATGGCTTCAATTTAAAAATCACCAAGGGAATTGTATCGTACTAATTAAAGACGATGGAACCTTAAAACCATCCAAAAAATCAACCGGTTTTGGACTTTCCAATATGGCACTTCGTGCAAAAAAAATGAATGCCACGATTAATTTTAATACTGAAAACGGATTTGAGATTTATATTAAGTTGCCATTTATGTTGTAAAAAAACCACATATTGATGTTATTGCAACACATAAATAAGTAGGCTACCTTTAAAATCTCGTTTTAACAAACCTAGATGAAAACCATACAACTTGCCTTTATAGAAGATGATCCTTTGGTTCAAGATAGTTTGAATACCTATTTTTCGGCTCAATTACACACACATATATTATTGTCGGCTACTTCGGTGGAAGCGTTTTTGGATGCATTGCCCAATGCCGATACCCTTCCATCTATTATACTATTGGATATTAATTTACCCGGAATTTCAGGAATAGATGGCTTACCATTGATTAAAAAAGCCTGTCCGGATACGGATATTATCATGCTCACCACCTTTGAAGAAACAGACGTGATTTTTAAAGCCTTATCCAATGGTGCTTGCTCGTATGTTTCCAAAAGGGTATCTCTTGAAAAAATTGCTGAAGCCATAACGGTTGTTCATGAAGGAGGTTCGTATATGTCTCCTTCCATAGCGAGAAAGATCGCAAATTTTTATATGCGAAAAAGCAAGCACAACAGTGTGTTAACCAAACGTCAAATGGAGATTGTGAACGGTATCGTTTCTGGAAAAAGCTATAAGGTAATTGCTGAAGATTTATTCGTGTCCTTAAATACAGTTAGGAGCCATATCAAGAACATCTATAAGATTTTGGAGATCAACAGTAAGGCCGAATTGATCAAAAAATCCCTCGACAGAGAACTATAAACCACACTTCATTCAAGATTTTATTTCAATCTTTCAGTAGAATTGACTGGTCTTTTTATAAAGCTCATTTCGGTTTTCAATTTAAGACTCTTCAGTACAAAAAACCACATCAAGATGTGATTGACACGTGCTTTTATAGTAAATATCTTAGTGCGCATGATTTTACTTCGTTGATACGAAAGAAAATCACCTTGTAAAAGATTCTATTATGAAATTAAGAAGTATTCCCACTATTCTATTTTTTTTATCCTTTTTTGGTAGTCTAAATGTAAGTGCACAAGTGGGTATTGGCACCACCAGCCCCAATGCCCAACTGGATATACAGGCGTCCAATCAAGCAACACCTGCAAATACCGACGGTATTTTAATCCCTAAAGTAGATGAATATCCAGCAAGTAATCCAACAGCATTACAAGACGGCATGCTAATCTATGCAACCGGTGCCGGTGCCCCTGCCAAAGGATTTTACTATTGGGACAATGCGCTCACGGCTTGGGTCCCTTTTGGGGGTGGAGGTACGGTTGAAAAGATAGATGACCTATTGGATGGGAAATCGGATAGCGATGGTACCGATGATGGGTCTTCGGTATTTTTGGGATTAAACGCAGGTGCTACAGATGATAGTTCGAACAATCAAAATGTCGGGATTGGATTTCAAGCATTAACGAGCAATTCTACCGGCTTTCAAAATGTAGCTCTGGGAGCTTATACATTACAAGCAAATACCACAGGTATTGACAATACCGCCACAGGTTTTGAAGCCTTAAAATTAAATACCACAGCCAATGGAAATACCGCCTATGGCTATCAAGCGTTAACTTCAAATACAACGGGGGCTTACAATACGGCCACAGGATGGAGCGCTTTAAGAAATAACACAGGGAATTATAATATTGCAATTGGGGCCTCTGCCTTGTACTCAAATACCACAGGTATAAATAATATTGCAGTTGGCGTTAATGCACTTTCTGCAAATACTACAGGAGCATCTAATAGTGCCATAGGGCTTGAATCATTAAAGACGAATACATATGGAAACGGAAATACGGCACTTGGGTATTTTGCACTTAAATATAACAACAGTCCTGGTAGTAATACGGCAGTAGGATATGGGGCGCTATATTTTAGTGATACAGGATGGGGCAATGTTGCGGTTGGTTCCGAAGCATTGAAAAATAATTATACTGGTCTTTATAATACAGCGATAGGGTATCAATCAGGAAATGCACTTAATAACGCTGGAAGCAATAATATTATAATTGGTGCATTAACTCAGGTTCCTTTAGCTGCTAATTCTAACCAAGTGCAAATAGGAAATGGATCTATTTTATATGCAGGTATTACAGTGCCGTGGACGGTTACTTCCGATAGACGCTGGAAAAAACAAATTCGACCCTTACCATATGGCCTGAATATGATTGAAAAACTAACGCCGGTAGATTATACCCGAAAGAACAACGAGGCCCAAACACGAGAGATAGGATTTATAGCCCAAGATTTGAAGGAAGTGTTACAAGCGTTGAACTATGACGATCAAGGGCTGCTCACCACCGACGATCAAGGGTATATGAGTGTGCGATACAACGATTTTATTCCGGTATTGGTAAAAGCAGTACAAGAGCAACAGCAAATAATCGCCGAACAACAAAAATTGATTGAAGCCCTACAAAGGGAAAAAGGAAAACAAGAACTAATTATTTCTCAAAGCCAAGAAACCAATAAAAACATTGAAGCTAGACTATTAAAATTAGAAGCCCTTATTTCTCAATGATTTAAGTAAGTAATTACTTTATTACTGTTGTTGGTATTTGGTTAATTACCTCTAAAAGACCTACAGCGTATAGCTAAATAATCTACTGGAAACGGACTGACGGCTATTACGGTTACTGGTACAAATGGTGAAATCAACACCCTTATGGAATTTCTTGCTAGGTTTATTTTTTATGGAACAGATGCTATTACAGGAACTTTTGCTTGTATGAAGAAGATAATGTTGCTGCTTTTAAAGGTATTACAGGCAAAGTATACTATGTGTGAGGCCTGTATATCTTACCTTCTATTACAAAAATTGCAAACTTTTATATGCCAAAAAGCAAGCACAACAGTGTATTAACCAAACGTCAAATGGAGATTGTGAACGATATCGTTTCTGGGAAAAGCTATAAGGTAATTGCGGAAGATTTATACGTGTCCTTAAATACAGTTAGGAGCCATATCAAGAACATCTATAAGATTTTGGAGATCAACAGTAAGACCGAATTGATCAAAAAATCCTTCGACAGAGAACTATAAACCACACTTCATTCACGATTTTATTTCAATCTTTCAGCAGAATGGAATGGTCTTTTTATAAAGCTCATTTCGATTTTCTATTTAAGACTCTTCAGTACAAAAAACCACATCAAGATGTGATTGACAAGTGCTTTTTTAGTAAATACCTTAGTATGCAGGATTTTACATCCTAATAAAACTAAATTCAACGTACTAAATATTTCACTATGAAACCAAATTACACAACCTTCGTATTTTTCGTATCCTTTTTTGTACTCTGTTTTTCTGAAGTTGCTCAGGCTCAGAAAAAGAAGGTCGAAGCACCCATCCCTTCGCTGTCCGAAATTGAAGACCCAGTGCAGGCAATGCCTACCAGTAAAAAGTCCGTTGCCAGTTTCGCCATGCAAGGCTACCCAGAAAAAATAGCACCACCTAGTTACGAACAAAAAAGTTCAACCCAGATGGCCAAAATTAAGGATGTAGAAAACATGACGCTACCAGATTATCATCAGAAAAATCTAGCAAGAGCAGCGAAAATTTTGGACGTTGAAGACAATACAAAACAAGAGGTAACATATCCAAAGGTCTTGTTCCCCACAGCGGCAATGGTAAAGCAAGCAAATAAGCAAGTGGCCGGACTCGTCGCGGTCCTGAAAGCTGAATCCAATACCTCTTTTAGTATGGCCGAAAATGACAATGTGTTATTGCATTATAATTCTACTACTAGAAAGATCGAGTTATCTCCCTTAAATAGCAATTCCGAAGTCTTACAGGAAGTAACCGCTACCTCTTTAAATGGCGTACTTGTCATTAAAGGGAATAATAATGACAACAATTTGGTGGTAGACGATTCGGTTTTGGAGCTTGGGATTCACATACTTTACGAAGGCGGCGGGGAACAAACTACAAAAGGGGATATACTAACCCTAAAAAATACGGGTATGCCTTGGGAAAATGTGGTGACAAGCGCATATAACAAAAGTTCAGGAAAAATTATTGTCAACAATAAAAGTTTCATTACGTATACAGGTTTGGAGCCTATCATTTACTTAGGCACTGGCGGAACCCTTACTATTAATTTGCCCAATGTCCCAAATCCTGATGTAGTAGTGGCAAGTGAGGTAACACCAAACCTTACCATTGTTTCCGGAAGCACTTTTGAGAATGTACTTTTTAATGGGTTTGATGCAATTGTTATTAATGGTGGAACCGATATGGACAACATTTCATTCCAAGGGGTAGACCCCACCATGGATAGCGATATGACCTTGAATTTTGATACGGACGACTTGGTAACGTTTGAAACAACAGAAACAAATCTTGGGACTCATGATCTTATAGTCAATACAGGATTTCTCGTGGTAAGTACAGATATCACCACTACGGGAAACATTAGCCTTACTTCAGAACGAAACACCATAGTCAACAACAACGCCACCCTTTCGGTCACCGATGGCGCGATCAGCATATCAGGTGGAACAGCCATTGTCATGAATGATGTGTATAATGGGGTGCTTTTAGAGGATGGAAACGCACAAGCTACCGGAGTGGGCACTATTACAATCATAGGTACGGGGAGCAATGACGGCGCTAACAGTAGAACACAAGGCGTTTTTGTAACAGGAACGTCTTTATTGGAAACCGTTTCAGGGGATATAAGCATTACCGGTACTGGGGCATCATCCGGAATCGAACGGCAAAATGGCATCAGGATCAATGAAGGGGACGCCGATGGCGCTACCCTGCAATCGGCCGATGGTGACATTTTATTACTTGGATTCGGAGGAAATGGTACGAGCATACATAGTGATGGAGTCTACCTGCATGGCGTGAATCCAATTCTACTCACCGGAACGGGTTCATTGGTTGTTACAGGTTTTGGTGGAACTGGAGCCTCATCGTTGTATGGAGTATTTATTGCTTCAGGTCTCATTAGTTTGGAAGATGGATCTGTTGAACTGAATGGAACTGGAGGTGTTGGCAATGGTAATTTTTGCGCGGGTGTCGGAATCAACGGAGCTACAGTGCAAATTTCTGGAACAGGGACTGTTTTGGTTTCAGGACAAGGCGGGTCTTCAAGCGGAGGGCAGCAAAATGTGGGAATCGTGATACAAAAATCTAATATTAACGCCTCTGGCGGAGGTATGGTTTTAAATGGTAATGGGGGCTCAGCGGGCTTTGCGTTAAATGCAGGAATTTCTTTTTTGGGCGGTGCAAATATTGAAGATTCTGAAAATGGGGATATCATACTTAATGGTACTGGAGGTGCATCAAATCAACAAAATCATGGAGTTTCGTTTGACGTTGCTCCTAATTCCTCGGTGACTACCAATAATGGAAACATTATAATCACTGGTACTAGTGGAATCCCAGGGTTTGTTAATAGAGGAATAGACTTGAGAACTGGTAATTTGTTGGCAACAGGAACAGGTTCTATTCAATTAAATGGTACCTCAAACTCTTCTGGAACTTTAAGCGAAGGCGTCTATGTAGAGAATAGTAATGTTTCTACCACAACTGGAGATATCACCATGATCGGAGCAGGAAACGGCAACGGCCTTGCTAGTGATGGAATAGATGTGCTTGAAAATTCATTGGTGAGTACTACCTCAGGTAATATTACCATGACGGGTACTACAACGGCCGTGGGCCAACAACATAGAGGTGTTTATATCTATACACCCGCAAAATTACAGACGGAAGACGGTACTATTACCATAAACGGTACAGGAGGTTCTGGAGCATTTGGTGAACATCATGGTGTCGTATTGGGCGGAGGTAATGTAGTTCGGGCAACAGGTTCTGGTTCCGTAAATGTTACGGGTACCGGTGGATCTGGGGGCGCTATTAACGCTGGAATGCTACTTTATAATAATGGCTTGGTATCAACTTCCGGTGGTGGTGTAACGTTCAACGGACAAGGAGGCACGGGTACCGGAAATAGCCATTTAGGTATTTATATAATAGCAGGGGGTTCAATTTCTGATACGGCAGGAGGTAGCATTGTACTCAATGGAACCGGTGGAACGGGAGCAGTTACCAATGTCGGTGTTTATATCAATGGGAATCTTGGATCTTCTATCACAACAACCAATGCAGATATTAGTATTACCGGTACAGGTGGCACCGGAGGCGATTCTAATAATGGGGTTTATTTAGAATCTGAAACCCAAGTATCAGCAACCGGAACCGGTGCTGTACAGATAACAGGTATAGCCGGAACCGGAGCAAATAATAACGTAGGAATTCTACTGGTAAACCCTGCTGTAGTGCAGACCGAAGATGGCAACATCACCATGAATGGAACCGGGGGTAATGGATCAGGAAATTTTCAAGTAGGTGCCGCCCTGCTTAACGGAAATGTAGTCCAAATAGCGGGTGAAGGTATTGCCAATATAACTGGTACCGGAGGTACAGGTATAGATAACAATTATGGTGTTTTGGTGCAAAATGCAGCGGTAACAACCTCCGGCGGTGGTGCAGTGATAACCGGTGATGCCGGTCCGGGTTCGGGAGATGGACAGGTAGGCGTTATTCTGTTGTTGGGATCCACTATTTCTGATGCAGCAAATGGCGATCTCGTACTAAATGGAACAGCAGGGAACGGAGTAGATTATAACTCCGGTATTTTCCTGGACGGGGGATCAAGGGTGAGCTCATTAGACGGAACTATTTCGATGACAGGGGTTGGTGATGGAACCGGGGATTTCAATCATGGTCTTCAAATGGCGGCAGCCGCAGTTATTGAAAATACGGGTATGGGTTCAATCAATCTTCAAGGATCCGGAGGTGACGGAGTTTATATCAATCAGGGAATACGAATGGAGAATACGGGAACAAAAATTACTACTATCGATGGTGGAATTACGCTATCCGGTACTGGAGGGAACGCAACGGGGGCAAACAATGAAGGAATCACAATTATAAACGAAGCTAGTATTGAGGCGGAGGGAACGGGATCTATTACTTTGACAGGAAACGCTGTTGCCGGTGACGGCAGTAATAAAGGGGTGGTTCTATTTGCGCCAAATACCTTTGTCCGCTCTAATGGAGGTGGAATCGCAATCACTGGAAACGGTGCCGGGACAGGGAGTAATAACTTAGGAATTTCACTGGAAAATGCTTCTAGTGTCCAAGATATGGTGGATGGAAATATTGTTCTGAATGGAACAGGCGGTAATGGTCTTAGTACCAATCGAGGCATTAGCATTACGGCCGGAAGTGTTGTCACAACTATGGACGGGGAAATTTCACTTACAGGGCAAGGCGGTATGGGTACAGGTAATAATAACGATGGGATACTCATAAACGGATTGGGCAGTCAAGTGACTTCGAGTCAAGGCAGCATACAAATTATGGCCAATGGGGGTAGCTCCGGAAGTGGCAGTCAGCATATTGGCCTTTATGTAAATGATTTAGGGATAGTACAAACGGTTGATGGAAACATAACTGTGAATGGTATTGGTGGCGATGGATTAGGTAATTTCAATATAGGCGTATTAGTTGGTTTCCAAGGACGCATTGAAGCTACAGGTACAGGAATGGTAGACATTAGTGGTATTGGTGGTGCAGGTGATAATCAAAACTATGGAGTTTCGGTTCAAAATTCGAATAGTTTAATTGCCGCCAATGGAGGTGGTATAACGATCAATGGAATAGGTGGACCATCTACCGGAAATTTTAGTATTGGAGCAGTTGCTTGGGCCGATGGAGATATCATCGAAAATGGAACAGGAGCCATAACCATCAATGGTACTGGGGGGATGGCGAATTCAGCTAGTGCAGGCGTTTGGATACAAAGTGCTGGAACCACTGTAGTTTCAAACGGAGGGGGTATTACCCTCGACGGAACAGGGGGCCCCAGTACAGGTGATTTCAGTATAGGAGTGCTCTCCGGATTTGAAGCAGATATCATTGAAAATGGAATGGGGACCATTGCAATTAGTGGAATTGGAGGTATAGCAAATGCTTCCAGCGATGGTGTTTTATTGCAAAATACGGGATCAACCATTATATCAAATGGTGGGGGCATCAACATTACCGGAAATGGTGGTACTGCTATCACAGAAGATGCCACAGGATTATATACATACGAAGTTCTCTTACAAGATACCGGGAATGGAACTATCACAATGAACGGAATTGGTGGTACAGCACCTATTTTTGGAGCTGGAACTTGGATAGACGCCAGCTCTGTTATTACAACAGCCACCGGTGCTATTCAAATAGCTGGTACCTCCACCAACGTCCCAGGAACTGGAAAGGAAGGGATACTTATTGACGGAAACTCAGTGATTACATCCACCTCGGGTAATATCGATTTACTGGGAACTTGTGTGGCGGAAGAGACGTCCGCGATTAATATAGCCGCTATAGGTGGTCCCATAGCCACAGGAGGAACCATTACGGCTACAGGAATTATCGGCGAGATCAACACCCCGGAAGGGATACCGGCAATGGCTATTTTTGATGGAGCCAATACCATTATAAACGGTGTATTCTCTCCGGGGCAATCGCCCGGACAAGTAACTGTAAACGGTGACTTTACCATAGGGTCCGGAGATAGGCTCTTAGTTGAATTTTTGGATTACCTGAATCCGGGAACCGACTTCGATCAAGTAGTGGTAAACGGCTTGGTTACTATTACAGATGCTACGCTAGAATTGGATAATATTACTGGTGCAGCTGAAGACTCCTGTGAAACTGTAACTTTAATAGACAACGATGGAACAGATGCGGTAATTGGAACTTTTGCAGGGATAACAGAAGGAGCTTCCGTTAATCTAGGAGACATTACTGGCAAGATATCCTATGTAGGGGGTGATGGAAATGATGTTGTTCTCGTGTTGGACGACACATTGCCTACCGTGACCTGTCCAGCGGACATCACGATCAACACCGATGCGGGCAACTGTTCCGCTATGGCAAGCTTCCCAATGCCTGTAGCACAGGACAACTGTGGGGTGACCACGGTAGTGCAGACCATGGGCGATCCAAGCGGAAGCGCTTTCCCCGTGGGCGTGAACACCATTGAGTTCACTGCAACGGACGTAAACGGAAACACCAATACCTGTAGCTTTAACATTACGGTGGTCGATAATGAAGCACCAACAATGATCTGCCAAAACATTACCATTCAATTGGATGCTTCAGGAAACGCATCCATAACGGCAGCAGATGTTGACGGAGGCTCTACCGATAACTGTGGCATTGCTGGCACATCTGTAAGCCCGAATACTTTTGACTGTGGCGATGTGGGCGATAACCCGGTAGTGCTTACGGTTACCGATATTCACGGAAACACAAGCACCTGTACAGCGATTGTAACGGTAGAAGATGTGACCGCCCCTGTGGTTGCCTGCCAGAACATAACTGTGGAACTCGATCCTGTAACAGGAACAGTGACTATCGCTGGAACAGATATAGACAATGGTTCAACAGACGCCTGTGGCATCGCAAGCTATGATCTTGACATCGACACCTTCGATTGCTCGAACATAGGCGACAACACAGTAATACTGACCGTAACCGACGTTAATGGAAACTCTGAAACTTGTACTGCCACCGTAACGGTGGAGGACAATACAAGTCCAGTGCTTGTATGCCAAGATTTCACTATTGAGATTGGAGCAGATGGAACAGCCACTCTTAATCCGAGTGATGTGATAGCATCCAACGACGATGCCTGTGGCATCCTTACGGTAGCTGTGGACATCACCCAGTTTAGCTGTGCAGATATCGGAACCCCGGTAACAGTGCAAGTGTTCAGTCAAGACAACAATGGCAACCTTGCCACTTGTACGGCTACGGTAACAGCAGTTGACCTGCTTGCACCAGTGGTAACTTGCCCAGCAGACCAGACGGTAGATCCAGGACAGGGGAACCTGTTCTACATTGTACCGGATTACTTTGCAACGGGAGAAGCTACGGCAGTAGACAACTGTACCGACCCAGTGACTGTTACCACACAGGATCCAGCACCAGGGACTTCATTGTCTGATGGCACTTATACCATTACCCTAACGGCAACGGATGAGTATGGAAACACAAGTACTTGTGAGTTTGAGCTTACTGTGGAGAGTATTTTGGGTGTAGGTGATAACAACCAGAGCCTAGGAACCATAACTATGTATCCAAACCCAGCAAAAGGCAATGTAACTATCGGCAACCCACAGAGCTTAGAGCTTGAGCGCGCAGATATTTATGACCTAACTGGCAGATTGGTACAATCTTTCAACTTAAAAGGAATGGCAACTGCCAAGACCTTAAATGTTGACAACCTTGCCGCTGCTAATTATGTAGTGATCATCAAAGGCAAAGAGGGACAGATAACCAAACGACTGTTGAAAGAATAGTTTTTCATAACTGTTGATTGTTAAAATGAGATCGCCCGAGAATTTCCTCGGGCGTTTTTTTGTTTTTAGGAGCACTCATTTTCAGGTCACGTATTTTTCCTGTACCGATAGCAGAAGATAAAATGTATCGAGACCATTCTTCAACACCAAAACTGTCCTATAAAAAACACAGTAAAAAATGAATTTATTGATTTTTAAAACACAAATACAAACCCCTTCGCCCTTCGGTTCGACTTCGGGACCCATCGTTTGAATATGTGGAAAAAAACAAAATGCTGTTTGAGCGTAGCCACTTCATTTCGTTCTATATAGAAAACGCAATGGGTGAACAAGAATCGTCAGGCTAGATTTTTTTGTTTCTTGCTTGCCCTGAGCGCGGTCGAAGGGTGCGGCAATGTAAAAAAGGAAAGAACATCAAGAATATATCAAAAGATACCTAAAGTTTACCTAAGGTCCACTTAAGGTGGATTTAAGGTCAAGGTAAGGTGAAAACAGGTCCAATTTTAATTCAAAAACAATCTCTTTTCAATATTTTTCTGTAATCTCCCCGTTTATTAGTAATTTGGATATCTCTTAAAATAATAAAACAATTATGTCCGATCTTGAAATTGCAAAAACAATAGAATTAAAACACATTACCACTATCGCTCAAAAACTAGGCCTGGAGGCGGACGATATTGAAATGTATGGAAAGTATAAAGCCAAACTTCCCCTTGCTAAAATTGATCTAAAAAAAGCGGCAAAGAGCAATCTAATCCTGGTCACTGCCATTTCCCCAACCCCAGCAGGGGAAGGAAAAACTACCATGTCTATTGGTCTTTCCGAAGGATTGAATCAATTGGGAAAACAAACAGTGGTAGTACTTAGGGAGCCTTCGCTCGGGCCTGTTTTTGGCATAAAAGGAGGGGCAACAGGGGGTGGCTATGCGCAGGTATTGCCTATGGAGGATATTAACCTGCATTTCACAGGTGATTTCTCCGCCATCGAAAAAGCACATAATTTGCTTTCCGCCGTAATCGACAATAATATTCAAAGTAGAACCAATTCACTTGGCATTGATGCCCGTACCGTGACTTGGAAACGTGTGATGGATATGAATGATCGTTCCCTGCGCAATATTGTTATTGGGCTTGGAGGAACTACTTCGGGAGTGCCTAGAGAGACAGGTTTCGATATCACTGCCGCATCAGAGATTATGGCCATTTTGTGCTTGGCAAATGACATGGAGGACTTGAAAAAACGCATGGGGTCTATCTTTATAGGCTATACTACGGATCGTAAACCAGTGTACGCGCGTGAGTTAAAAGTGGAAGGCGCCATGGCTGCCCTACTCAAGGATGCAATTAAACCGAATTTGGTACAGACCATTGAAGGGAATCCTGCTATTATTCACGGCGGACCCTTTGCGAACATCGCACAGGGAACTAATTCTGTGATTGCAACCCGCATGGGAATGACTTTAGGCGATTACACCGTTACCGAAGCTGGTTTTGGAGCCGATCTGGGTGCCGAAAAATTTCTAGATATAAAATGCCAAAGCGCGGGTCTTTCTCCAAAAGCAGTGGTGATTACTACTACTATTAGAGCGCTGAAATATCACGGTGGCGCCGATTTAAAATCGTTAACCGAACCCAATGTGGATGCCTTGCTAAAAGGAATTCCCAATCTTGAAAAACATTTGGAGAATATTCGCCAATTCAATATTATCCCTATTATTGCAATCAATAAGTTTGTGACCGATAGCGATGAGGAGATTGCGGCTATTGAAGCGTTCGCAAAAAAGAATAATGTTCGAGTAGCCCTTGCAGAAGTTTGGGAGAAAGGTGGAAAAGGAGCACTGGATTTAGCGAGGCAGGTTGTTGAGGTTGTAGAATCGGGAGAATCCAACTTTAAACCCCTTTATTCCTGGGATATGGATATGACCTCAAAAATTGAAACCATAGCCACTAAAATATACGGAGCTAAGAGTGTTGATTACAGTGCATTAGCACGCAAAAACCTTAGGACTATAACGGCTTTAGGGCTAGATCATTTACCTGTTTGTATTGCAAAGACCCAAAAATCATTGTCAGACGATCCAACGCTAATAGGCCGTCCAAGAGACTTCACCATTACCATTCGTGAAATCGAAATCGCTGCGGGAGCGGGCTTTGTTGTGCCAATCACAGGCGATATGATGCGTATGCCAGGTCTTCCTGCACATCCCGCTTCAGAAAATATTAATATCGATAATGAAGGAAATATTACTGGGCTGTTTTAAATTGAGGCTGAGTAAACCGATTCTTCGATCCGTATTTTAACACTAGCATCCGTTATTTTCCATTAAATTTGGGTAACGCATCCTTTTATGTAAAAAATATCATGGCAACCAGGAAATATGAAGGCAACAAATTTGAAATGGAAGCTTCACAAAAAATTGTGGACTGGCTTACTGTTGAAGAAGCGCTTCAGATAGATATTAATGATACTCCTTTTACTGTCTCCATGAGAACACCCGGCGAAGATGAAAATCTGGTTCGTGGCTTATTGCATTCGGAAGGAATTATAAACGATGTGAACTTTATTCCCGATATTGTTCTGAAAAAAGAGAATGGCGAAGGGGTGGTAACCATCGTTAATGTTACTATTCCAAAGAATAAATTAGGGGATGGCTATTCCAACAGTCGCAGCCTTTTATCGGTTTCTTCTTGCGGAATCTGTGGGAAAACAGAATTAGGAGATCTTGCATTTGCTGGCACCCCTATAGATGACGCCCAAAAGATTGATATGGAGTTAATCCATCAGCTATTTGAAAAAATGAACACCTTTCAGTCAGACTTTAAATTGTCCGGTGGAACGCATGCAGCCGCTGCCTTTACCATAGACGGCAGCTTGTTGTGTTCTATGGAGGATATTGGAAGACATAATGCGGTAGATAAAGTAGTAGGGAAATTAATCATTTCAAAAAAGCTACATGAAGCAAAGATAATTACCGTTAGTGGAAGGATTTCTTATGAGATAGTGATTAAATGTTTTAAGGCAAGAATTCCGTTTTTAGCGGCTGTTTCAGCGCCATCATCCTTGGCGGTAGATTATGCTAAGGAATTAGGGATTACCTTGTTTGCCTTTTGCAGAGGGGAAAGGGCAACCTGTTACTCCAATGCACATCGCACGAAATTAAATAAACAAAATAGTAAAGCCAGTTAATGATATGTCGGATAATTTAAGTGAGCTACTAGGTAGAAAATCAGTAGAAGAAAGTCTTTTTAGTAAGTTAGGAGAACTGGCAAAACCTACCGGATCTCCTAGTGAGGAGGCATTGGCTAAATTAGCCGACGAATTCCTGATCGGGAAAGCAAATGCCTATGGAACGGCGAGTTTTTACGATTTTCTAAAACCCGAAAATAAAGGCAAGGAAGTGTATGTGTGTAACGGAACTGCCTGCGTTTGTGCAGCAACACAAGAAAGCGTAATTGAAAACCTAGAAACGAAATTCCAAAAAGATCAGATAGGTCATATGACCTGCCTTGGCAGATGCCATGAAAATAGCGCCTTCCATTATAAAGGAAAAAACTACTCGGGAAATGCCATCGGAAAGTTAGATAAAATTCTGGAGGCCAAAGAGCCCTTGAATTCTGATTTCTATACGGTGAAAGCTTCTGGAGCGGCTATCTTAACTGCACCATTTACTGACATTGCACAGTACTACAAACCATTTAAGGAAGCATTAAAAAAAGATTCGGAAGTAATTTTAGAAGAAATCAAACTATCCAATCTTCGGGGTCGTGGAGGGGCAGGTTTTCCGATGGGAATGAAACTGGAGTTTTGCCGAAATGCTAAGAATGACACAAAATTTATCATCTGCAATGCCGATGAAGGCGATCCAGGCGCCTATTCCGATCGCTATTTATTAGAGGAACGCCCACACTCTGTTTTATTTGGAATGCTCATCGCGGGTTATGTAGCCCATGCAAGTTATGGTATTGTGTACATACGCGCAGAATATCCCGAGTCCGTAAAGATTGTTCAGGATGCCATTGATGCCCTTCGTGATGTAGGCTTAATTGGTAAAAATATTGAAGGCAGTGGTTTCAATTTTGATTTTAAAATTATACAAGCACAAGGGTCTTATATCTGTGGTGAAGAAACAGCACTTATCAATTCCATTGAAGGACAACGCCCCGAAGTTCGCGTTAGACCTCCTTTTCCTGCTCAGAAAGGGCTATTCAATAAACCCACCACCGTCAATAATGTTGAAACACTTGCCGCCTTGCATTTTATTATCGAAAAGGGCGGCCAAGCATGGAAAAATATAGGTACAGAAAGATCCTCCGGAACCAAGCTTGTTTGCTTGGATAGTTTTTTTAAAAACCCAGGAGTATATGAGGTGGAAATGGGAACACCGCTTAAAAAAGTGGTCTATGAATTAGGTGGCGGATTTAAATCTGAAATAAAAGCGCTTCAAATTGGAGGGCCTTTAGGCGGATTGGTGCCGATTTCTAAAATACAGGAATTGACCCTGGATTTTGAATCTTTTTCAGCCGCTGGATTTTTATTGGGACATGCATCGGTGGTTTCTGTTCCGAAGTCATTTCCTATCTTGAAATTTATTGAACATCTTTTTGATTTTGCAGCCTATGAGAGTTGCGGGAAATGTTTTCCATGCAGACTCGGAACAAAACGCGGACAAGAACTAACTGAAAAAGCATTGGAGTCTGATTATAAGATTGATCGCAAACTGTTTACGGATCTCCTAACCACTTTGGAAAAAGGTTCCCTTTGCGCCCACGGGGGGGGGATTCCACTACCAGTGCGCAATGCGTTGCACTATTTTGATGAAGAACTAAAACCTTATTTCAACTAATACTTTGACTATGAATACGGCCTATATTGATAACGACCCTTTTGAAATAGTTGAAGGAGAAACCATGTTAGCTTTCATCAGACGCTATAAATCTCAAAAACTAGTGCCTACCCTATGCGATGCACCAAACCTAGATCCTTTTGGGTCTTGTAGAGTATGTAGCGTTGAGGTGGCCATGGAAAAATCTGGGAAATTGAGAACGGTAGCATCCTGCCATACGCCAGTAGCGGCCGGACAATATATTTATACAAGTTCAGAAGCGATTAAATCCCTGCGGAAGAATATCATTGAATTGGTATTGACAGACCACCCCTTAGATTGCCTTACTTGTGAAGTAAATGGCAATTGTGAATTACAAACTGTAGCCGCAGAGGTGGGTATTCGTGAGGTTCGCTATCCTGAAGGTGCCAATCATCTTTACAAAAGCAAAGACCTAAGTCATCCCTATATGACTTCCGATTTATCGAAATGCATAAACTGCTATCGCTGTGTTAGGGCTTGTGATGAGGTACAAGGGGAATTTATCTTGAGTATGGCCGGAAGAGGGTTCGATTCACATATAATAAAAGGCCTGGATAATTCATTTATGGATTCAGATTGCGTGAGTTGCGGAGCTTGTTCTCAAGCTTGCCCAACCTCCGCTATTTCAGATATATTCCAATCAAAAGCACTTAAAACTGCGGAAACCACAAGAACCATTTGTACCTATTGTGGGGTAGGTTGTAACCTAGAAGTGGCTACAAGCAATGGTGAAATACTTAGTATTCAAGCACCTTATGATGCCGAAGTAAATCAGGGCCACACTTGTATTAAAGGGCGGTATGCCTTCAAATTCTATAATCATCAGGACCGATTGGATTCCCCAATGATAAAACGAAATGGGAATTTTGAAAAAGTAAGCTGGGATGAGGTGTATGAGTACATCGCCTCCAAATTGACTGGGTATAAAGAAGAATTTGGACCCGATTCCATCGCTGGAATCTCTTCGGCTCGCTGTACGAACGAAGAAAATTATTTGATGCAGAAATTTATCAGAGCGGTTATTGGCACCAATAATATTGATGGGTGTGCACGTGTATGCCACTCGCCAACGGCTTTGGGAATGCAACGCACCTTAGGTACTGGAGCAGCTACCAATTCTATAGACGATATTAAAGATACAAACTGTATTATGGTCATAGGGGCAAACCCTACGGATGCACATCCAGTAACGGGTGCTAAGCTAAAACAGTTCGCAATGAAATCGGGCAATGTGTCCATTGTGATTGACCCAAGACGTACCGAAATTGCGCGTTATGCAACCCATCACATTCCTTTAAGACCGGGAACTAATGTTGCGGTGCTTAATATGATGATATATTATATCATTTCGGAAGACTTGATAGATGAAGGATTCATAGACGCTAGAACAGAGGGCTATGAAGATTTCAAAAAAGAAATCCTGGGTATCGATTTGGACCATTTAGAGTCTGTATGCGGCGTTGATAGATTGGTTATAAAAGAGGCGGCTATGGCGTATGCAACTGCTCCTAATGCTATGTCATTCCACGGTTTGGGTGTTACGGAACACTCTCAGGGAACTTTTACAGTGATGCAGATCGCAGACCTTGCGCTACTCACAGGAAATATTGGAAGAAGAGGTGTTGGTGTCAATCCTTTAAGAGGACAAAATAATGTACAAGGTAGTGCCGATATGGGGGTACAACCCCATCAAGGTGCCGGATACTTAGATGTTACCAGCGACAGCGTGAATAAAAAATACAATGAGTTTTATGGTGTCAATGTCCCTAAAATGATTGGCTATAAAATTCCTGAAATGTTCGATGCAGCCCTGCAGGGAAAACTAAAGGCACTTTGGGTAATCGGAGAGGATATTGTACAAACCGATCCAAATACGAAAAAAGTGATACGGGCTTTGGAAAATACAGATTTGGTTATCGTTCAAGAACTCTTTATGACCGAAACTGCAAAATATGCCGATGTAATTTTGCCGGGCGCGTCCTTCCTTGAAAAAAGTGGAACGTTTACTAATGGCGAGCGACGTATTCAAGCCGTGAGACAGGTAGTTGAACCCATCACGGGAGCTAAACCTGATGGGCAAATTATCGTGGAAATCATGAACAAAATGGGCTATCCACAACCTCCCTATACCCCAGAAGGTATGTTAGAAGAAATCTCCCAAATTGTACCTTTCTTTGAAGGTGTAACCTGGGAACGTTTGGGAAAAAATGGACTGCAATGGCCGGTTGCCAAAGATGGAACCGACACACAAATTCTTCATAAAACAGAGTTCAAAAGCGGAAGAGGTATTTTCAAATTCAATCCATGGGAAGAAACAAAGGAATTGGTTTCTCATGCCAAGGACTACCCGTTCATTCTAACTACAAATAGGGAATTGGAACACTACAATTGCGGTACGATGACGCGAAGAACCGCCAATGAAAAATTGTTGACCGATGATTATTTGATGATCAATCCCGAAGATGCTTTAGATAACTTTATTGCCGAAGGCGATTATGTATGTCTTGAATCACCTAGAGGAAAGGTAGATGTTAGGGCGCGAATCACAGATGAAGTAAAGAAAGGAATTCTAAGTACAACCTTCCATTTCCCTGAAATTATGATTAATAACCTCACAGGAGATGTACACGATTCTGAAGCGATGTGCCCAGAATATAAAGTGGTTGCCGTTCGCATTAGAAAGAGTAAAGGCAAGTACAAACCACAACTGGTTCATGATAAGTAGTTAGCCGCCAATAGTAATCATACTTCTGTTTTGAGTGTGCAACTTGGGCTCTTCCAGTTTTTCCTGAGTGTCCATACCACCGCGCACTGCGAGCTTTGCTTGTACGGCTTTTTGGATGATTTCTTCAATGGGATTGCCAGCGCGTAAGGCGGTGAGTAGGTCCGATTCAGCAGCGGAGAATAAACAGTTTTTTAACCTTCCATTTGCGGTTAAGCGCAATCTATTGCAGGAATCGCAAAAGGGGTTTGTCACGCTGCTTATAACGGCAAAGCTTCCTTTAGAACCCGATATTTTATAATTTTTGGAGGTGTCGTTCGCAGCGTCTTGAAGGCGAATAATTTGTTCCTTGGAATAGACGGCTTCAACACGATTCATAATTTCAGCATACGAAACCAGCTTGTCTTTATTCCATTTATTTCCGTCAAAAGGCATAAACTCTATAAATCGTACCGTGATAGGTAGTCGTTCTGTTAGCCTAATAAAATCGATAATTTCATCGTCATTTACTCCTTTCATCACAACCACATTTAGCTTTACCTTAAATTCCTCCTGTATCAAAAGATGAATATTTTTATAGACGGTTTCAAAATCGTCACGAAGTGTGATTTGTTTAAACTTTTCCCTATTTAAAGAATCCAAACTTACATTAAGGCTGGCTACTCCATATTGTTTTAGAGAGTCGATGTGTTTGTCGATAATGACAGCATTGGTTGTTATGGAAAGTGCTACGGGGAGGGTTGATAATTTTTGAAGGATAGTAGGGAAGTCCTTTCGTATCAATGGTTCGCCTCCTGTTAATCTAATTTTGGTAACGCCGTGTTTTACAAATAGCTGTGCCATAGTAAAAATTTCCTCGTATGTCATTAAATGACTTCTTGGAGAAAGCGGGACACCCTGTTCTGGCATGCAATAGGTGCATCTCAAATTGCAGCGTTCAATAAGGGAAATACGCAAATAGGTATGCGCTCTTCCAAAAGTATCGGTCAATATGGGAGTCTCTTTTTTCATTGATCGTGTCTTACCCCTTTAAATATTTTAAAAATATGAAGCAGGGAAGGAAAAACAGCATCCATAGATTCTTTTGCGCCATTGGTAGACCCCGGGAGCGCTAATAGCAAGCTATCTTTAAGGGTCCCCGCCACACTTCGGGAGAGCATGGCATATGGCATCCGTTCTTGTCCATACCTTCGTATGGTCTCTTCAATACCAGGGATTTTTCGCTCTATAATTTCATGTAGGGCCTCAGGGGTAACGTCTCGCTGCGACAAGCCTGTTCCGCCGGTATAAATGATTAATTGAATGCCTTCATTGGCATATTGAAGCGCCTTCTCTTTTATCATCTCTTTTTCATCGGGAATGACGTCATAGTGAACCACGGAAACATTGCAGGCTTCCAATTTGGTAATTATTGCTTTCCCAGCACGGTCCTCCTTGGTTCCTTCAAATATGGTGTCCGAACAAACAATCACAGCAGCCGAGAGTCCTCTGGGGAATCGATCGGTAAAATCAGATTTCCCACCCCTTTTTTCCAATAATTTGATGGTGTGAATTTGCACACCCTTGTCAATGGGCTTAAGCATGTCATACATATTTAAAGCCACAATACTAGCCCCGTGCATGGCTTCTACTTCCACACCCGTTTTGTAAATAGTAGAAACAGTACAACGAATTGTAATTTCTAATCCCGCGATGTCATATTCAAAACCGCAAAATTCTATGGGCATAGGGTGGCAATCGGGTAACAATTCTGCGGTCTTTTTTACACCCAGTAGTCCTGCCGCTTTACTCATGGCAAAAACATTTCCTTTCGGAACAGTATCTTCTTGAATGGCAGTAATCGTTTCGGGCAAACTTACTTTTACTATAGCCTGTGCCGTTGCAGTTCGAAACGTATTTGATTTATGTGTTATATCTACCATGGCGTTATGAATTTACTTTCCATTGATGGGACTCATCTGTAAAAATTTCTTTTCCGAATACGGGAACATTGGCTTTTATTTCTTCTACAACAAATTCCAAAGCCTTAAAAACAACCTTCCGCCTTGGTGCAGAAACAAATACAAACAAACATATTTCTCCCGTAGCGACGGTTCCTAAACTGTGATAAATATGCATACAGCTTAATTCAAATGCACCAAAGGTAGCTTCTCTTATTTCGTGAAATTTGGTATTTGCCATCTCTTCATAGGCGGAATATTCAATGGCGGAAACGGTCTTTCCTTCAATCTCATCAGCTCGAACCTGTCCAGCAAAAATGGCATGGGCTCCTATTGCCTTTTTTGATTGATGCTTGGCAATAGAATCACCTATAAATTGCGAGGAAATAGGCCCTTCTATAAACACATTCTTAATCTTTTTCTCACTCATGGGGTTGTTTTATTTGTGATAGAAGTGCTGTTGCACCTCCTACTACGTTGTAAAAATGGTGGTTAAAATGTTTTTGTAATCGCGCTATGGCTATTGTACTCCGAGCGCCAGTAGCGCAAAAGATCATATAGTTCTTCTCGAAACGAAATTCATCTAAATGCTGCTCCAATTCATGTAATGGAATATGCTTGCTATTCGGAAGCACTACTTCAGGAATTTCTCCAACCGCTCGAACATCTACAAACAAGTTGTTTTCAGTTTGTAATGCTTCTTCAGCCGAAATATTTGGTATTAAAACGTCGCAAGTTGCTTCATAAGTGTCATTAAGTATCCCCGTCTTTAAGAGCGCTTCTTCTATACTACTTTTGGATTTCGGGATGGATATAACATTGGTTTGGCCTGTTTGCGAATGATAACACAGAAGCTTACCAGACAATACCCCGCTAAAACCCAAAACGATTTTCAGAACTTCGTTGGCCTGCATAGCGCCAATAATTCCAGGTAAAACACCCAAAACGCCAACTTCAGAACAGTTTGCTACCGAACCATTTCTCGGTGGATCTGGGAATAAACTTCGGTACGTAGGCCCATGGTTGTAATTGAACACAGCTAGGTGCCCTTCAAATTTATAAATCGCACCGTACACAATAGGTTTATCACAAACAATGGCTGCGTCATTTATTAAGTAACGAGTTGCTATCGTATCAGATCCGTCAACAATAATATCGTAGTCGGTAAACAGGGCTATTGCATTACTTGTGGTCAGTTTTTCAGGATAGGCGTGGATGCTAATGGTAGGGTTTAAATCTTCCAACCGTTGTTTTGCAGCCAATGCCTTATTCATACCAATGGTGGAAGTTCCAAAAAGTACTTGGCGCTGTAAATTGGACTCTTCAACCACATCAAAATCAATGATTCCTAAAGTGCCAATACCTGCCGCCGTTAGATACTGAAGCACGGGACAGCTTAACCCACCGGCACCCACCACCAATACTTTGGCTTGCGAAATTTTTCGTTGCCCTTCTTCACCTATTTCGGTTAATTGAATATGTCTGCTATATCTATTCATCTATTTATCCACCTGAAAAAGGGGGTAGTAATGCTATTTCAGGGTTTGTTATTTTGGTATCCTTTGTTACTATTTCTTGCTTGTGTGCCACTTGGAAATCCTTCGTACCTAGTGCTGGGTATTTTGCTTGTAGCACTGCTAACAGCTCTCCAACCGTTCCTTCGGAAAAAGATAAAGTTTCCTCACTACACTTCGTGATCTCTGCCAAAACGCCGAAATATTTAATATTTAAGTTCATTTTTAATTGAATTATATTCTGTTTGGGTGTTGATGTTCTGCACAAAAGGTGTCAATGATGTATCCAAAGGAATCGTCTTTACACGAAGCCCTGTTACGGCAGATCTCAATCGTCTTTCTCCGGCAGCTAATAAATCTTTAAAATGAGCCACACAGTCCTGTGTGTATATAGCTACCAAAGGCAATGTTTGCCCTTCACTCTCTAGTTGAATAACATCATACCCTTCTTCAATGTTGTTGATTAAAACATTCAAAACTATACTGTTTATAAGGGGAACATCACAACTAAGTATAAGGTTGTAAAATGATGTAGAACGTATAAGCCCAGCATATATTCCTCCCACGGGGCCTGCATCCGTATATATATCGGGTACCCTAATTCCTTCAAAATGATCGTAGGTTGCATCATCACTCACAATAAATAATTCGTGCACCAAGGGTTGCAAAGCTGCTGTAATATGCGATATAAAAGGACGTCCGTTTAGATCCAACAGCCCTTTGGGAGAACCCATGCGGCTGCTTTTGCCGCCTGCTAATACAATGCCGTTTATGTTTATACCGCCTTCCATTTACGTAAATAATAATTTAAAACTCGCTATTACCAAAACAGCCGCTAGCAGATAGCGTAATATATAGGGGTTGAACTTTTTACTTCCGAAGTAACTCCCTAAAAAACCTCCCACCACAACCGTGATAACCATAACAAAGGATAGCGAAGAAAGTTCCGCTCCCTGTATCAATTGCCCGGCTAAACCTGAAGCAGAATTTACCCAAATAAATAAAGCTGATACCGCCGCCGCTTCTTTCATATTCCCCCAGTGCAACAATAAAATGAGTGGGGTTAGGATGATGCCGCCGCCAATTCCGATAAGCCCAGAAAGGAATCCTATTATTGCCCCAAATACCAATGCGGGAATAATTTTTATAGTTCTTTTTTTACTGGGATCCTTACTAAAACCAAAGAGCATCTTCAAAACTGCAAATAGCAGCAAAACCCCTAAAATATTTTTGTATAGAGTACTGTCTATTTCCATCAACCCCCCTAAAAAGGCAAAAGGGATGGAGGTAATGGTAAAAGGCAAGAACAGTTTTTTATTAAAATACCCCGCTTTATAGTAATGATAGAATGCGATACCTGAAACAAACAAATTAAGTAATAGGGCCGTGGGTTTCATGATTTCGGGTGCTAAGGAAAATAACGCCATTAAGGCTAAATAACCACTAGCGCCGCCATGGCCAACACTGGCATATAAAAATGCAACGATGGGCAATATCGAAATTAATAGCCATGTATTTGGTATATCTAGTGTCATAATTCAGAATTGGCCAGCTGTTCATCTAAAAATGCCCAACAATTTTCGTTGAGGTTGTCAAAAGTTTGAATCAAAGTTCTTCCGTATTCGGTTAGTTCGGTTCCACCACCTTTTGTACCTCCAATGGATGTGTTTACCACAGGTTTTTTGGCACGCGTATTTACAGCATCTACCAATGACCAAGCTTTCTTATAGGACATACTTAAAGAAGCCGCCGCTTTTGTTAAGGAACCTGTTTCTGCAATGGCCTTAAGCAACTGAACCCTGCCTTCACCTAACAGAATTTCCCCGTCCACTTCAATCCATATCCGACTTTTTATTTTGTATTCCATGGCGCTGTTTTAAGGAAGTAGAATTACCTCCAATTCATCATTTATAGCAATAGTAGTAACAGTCTCTGGCACAAAAACCAGGGCATTTGATACTGCAAAAGTGTGCAACATGGAAGAGTTCTGGCCTTCGAGAATGCTTACCTTGCCCTCATTATAAAAGGCTTTCAGAAACTGTGGCCTGCCCAGGCTACTTTTAAAACTTGAGGTTGAAATTGCTTTTGTTCTTGCCAAGCTAAAGTTGGTGTCTCCAGATCGAATCTTCAAGGCCAAAAGAACATACAGATAAAAACAGCTTAGGAAGGCGGCTGGATTTCCTGGTAATGCAAAAATTAAAGTGTCTCCCTGCTTCCCAAAATAGAGTGGTTTCCCCGGCTTTTGATTTACCTTATAAAATAGTTCTTCAACACCTAATTCGTTAAGTGCTTTGCCTACAAAGTCGTAATCCCCCACCGAAATACCCCCAGAAATAAGGACGATATCCTTTGTCGCAATCATTTCTTTTAGGGTTGCTGCGGTTTCATTATAGTCATCTGTAATTTTCAGACTGCTAACATCTGTATAACCTAATTTGCGCAGCTGACTGAGCACCATTAGATTGTTACTTTCGTAAATCTTTCCTGGTTTTAGCGGCTGCCCGGCCTCCATCAATTCATTTCCGGTAGCTAGTAAACAAATAGCAGGATTTTTAAAAACATGTAGCTTGGTTATCCCTAAAGAGGCCATAAATCCTATTCCCGCTGCATTTATACGGGTGCCTTTTTTTAGGGCTACGGCACCTTCTACAACTTGCTCTCCCAACGGACGAATATTATCGTTTGGAGCAACCGCAGTCAGTACGGATATTTTAGCTGAAGAAGCACTAACTTTTTCTTGAACAACTACCGCATTTGCAGTACTGGGAACGCGAGCCCCTGTAAAGATTCTGACCGCTTCCCCTTTTTGAAGCACAGGCTCTTGCGGATCTCCGGCTTTTACTTCACCTATCAAGACGTATTCGTTGGAACTGTGAAGGTGCACCGCATAGCCGTCCATGGCAGATTGACGAAAAGGAGGCATAGCTATCGGCGAAATTATATCCTCAGCGACCACAAAATCCATGGCATCACCCAATTTAACCGCTACAACTTCAGAAGTCGGAACCGTGTGGTTTTTAATGTAAGCAAATGCGTCAGCTATAGAAATCATGGCAACCGTTATGTAATTGTAAATATAACGAGAAATTTCAATTCCTGAATCAATTTTGCAACCCTTAATTAATATAGTGAATCGGAAGCCAGGAATCAAGAGGAAAGTTACTATGTACTTCGCACTTCGTCCTTCCCACTTCGTCCCTCGCACTTCCTATTTCGCCCATCAACCAACAACCGAAATCCCAAATCCCAAATCCCAAATTCCAAAAAAACTCACAAACTCACAAACTCACAAACTCACAAATTCACACATTCACAAACTAACTTTCCCAATCAACCAACAACCATCAACCATCAACCATCAACCAACAACCATCAACCAACAACCATCAACCAACAACCATCAACTAACTTCCCACTTCGTCCTTCCTATTTCGCCCAACAACCAACAACCGAAATCCCAAATCCCAAATCCCAAATTCCAAAAAAACTCACAAACTCACAAACTCACACATTCACAAACTAACTTTCCCAATCAACCATCAACCATCAACCATCAACTAACTTCCCACTTCGTACTTCTCACTTTTAAGGTCGTCAACCTATATCAGGGACGTACAATAGTGACTAATGACAATATCTTATGAATGAAATAGCATAAAGTTTGGGATTGTTATTGTACGCACGGACTATCTTTATAATTTTTTGCACAACAGTTGCATCCATTAAAATGTATATTTGCTATAATTTATGAAAATAATTGTTTCCATAACGATGTCATTTCTATTCCTTTTTCAAGGAATGGCAGCTAATATGGAGGTTTGTGAACAGATTGAAGAAATGTCGCATTTTCTTGCACATTATCAAGACCACAAGGAACTTGACGGATATTCCTTCCTTGAATATGTTTACGAAGATTACCTAAACGATGATGGAGAGTTGGACGACCATCATCAGGATTCGGAGCACGGAGATGCACCTGTACACAACGGTCATCAATGCTGCCAGCATCTTGTGTTCTTTACGCCTTTTCAACCTTCCGAGATTAGCGCTATTCCTAGCGAGGAACAAAACAAATTCAATTATTACACTTTCCAATTAAATTCCAGATATCTGGAATCACTTTTCCAACCCCCTAAAGTTTAATGAATACCTGCAAAGGCAGGTGCTTATAAATTAAGTTGTCCATTTTATTCGTGGTTAGCTCACTACTATTTATAATTCATTAAACTTTTTCTATGATTAACAAAATCATTTCATTCTCCATTAATAACAAGTTTATTATTGGCTTATTCATAGCTGCACTTATAGGAACAGGTATTTGGTCTATGGCTACTATTAATTTGGGTTCTGTACCTGATATTACCAACAACCAAGTACAAGTGATTACTACTGCGCCAAACCTTGGCACGGAGGATATAGAGCAATTTGTTACCTATCCCGTAGAACTTGCAATGGCAAATCTTCCAGATGTTATTGAGCTTCGTTCGGTATCTCGCTTTGGATTGTCTGTGGTAACTATCGTTTTTAAAGATGAAGCGGGCACCTATCTACCCCGCCAATTGGTACAGGAAAAACTAACAGAAGTAAGCGATGATATACCCGAAGGCTTCGGAAAACCTTCCATGGCACCCATTACAACGGGTTTGGGCGAAATATATCAATACAGCTTAAAAGTTAAAAAGGGCTACGAAGATAAATTCGATGCCATGGAACTTCGCACCATACAGGATTGGATTGTAAAGCGGCAAATGGCATTGGTGCCCGGCGTTGTAGAAGTCAATGCGTCTGGAGGCTTTGTAAAACAGTATGAAGTAGCCATAAGTCCCGATAAGCTAAAAAGCTTTGGCATCACCATGAACCAAGTTTTTGAGGCGCTTAAAAATAACAATGCCAATACGGGCGGCGCCTATATTGAAAAAAACCATCAGGCCAATTTTATCCGTGGCGAAGGCCTGGCCCGAAGTATTGAAGATCTGGAGAGCACCGTTGTTACTACGCAAAATGGCAGTCCTGTTTTGGTGCGTGATATAGCTGAAAAAGTAGGCTACGGCAATCAAGTGCGTTACGGTGCATTTACCCAAGACGGTCATGAAGCTGTTGGTGGCCAAATATTGATGCTGAAAGGACAAAGTCCAGGAGATGTAGTTGAAAATGTTGAACGCCGTATAAAGGAAATTCAAAAGTCACTTCCGGAAGGGGTGTATATAGAACCTTTTTTAAGCAGAAGTGAACTGATAGGAAGGACTACAAGAACGGTGGAAAAAAACCTGGTTGAAGGATCGTTGATCGTAATATTTGTTTTGGTACTGCTGTTGGGAAGTTTCCGAGGGGGGTTGATAACTGCATCCGTAATTCCTTTGTCATTGTTGTTCGCATTTATTTTCATGAAACAATTTGGAGTATGGGCAAACCTGATGTCCCTTGGCGCCATTGATTTCGGAATTATTGTGGATGGGGCAGTAATTATTGTGGAAGGAATGGTATTCCATATCCATCAACGAATGAAAAAATCAACCACTGTGATAGATCAGCCCGAAATGGATAAAATTGCCTACGAATCGGCAAGTACCATGATGAATTCTGCCTTTTTTGGTCAGTTGATTATCCTCATTGTATTTACGCCCATCCTTTTCTTAACAGGCGTGGAAGGAAAAATGTTCCGCCCCATGGCATTCACATTTGGTTTTGCGGTATTGGGGGCAATTATTCTTTGCCTTACCTATGTTCCAATGGTTTCGGCAATATTCCTAAAACCGGCAAAAAATCAAAATGGATGGTTCGCGAAGTTTGAAAATAAAATTGACGGCTTCAGTGATAAAATAATGTCTGCGCTAAATAGAGGGTATAAACCTCTATTGTCGTTTGCATTGCGCTTTAAGGCGGGCATCGTTATTGGCGCAGTTGCGCTGTTACTGATTGCAGGGTTTATTTTTAGCAATATGGGCGGCGAATTCATACCAAAATTTGATGAGGGAGATATTGCAATGCAGGCCTTGGTAAAACCGGGAAGCAGTCTTACCGAATCTATAGAGGTTTCCAAAAAACTTCAAAATATAGTAAAGCAATTTCCGGAAGTTAAAACGATGGTTTCGAGAATTGGGGTGGCAGAAATACCAACAGACCCAATGCCTATGGACATAGCCGATAGTTATATCATTCTTGAAAAGGACAAAAGCAAATGGACTTCAGCAGACAGCAAGGAAGAGCTCATTGAAAATATTCAGGAAAAAATAGCTGTAATACCCGGCGTAAACTTCGTGTTTACACAACCTGTGGAATTGCGATTCAATGAACTCTTAACAGGTGTCCGTGAAGATGTAGCCATTAAATTATACGGAGAGGATTTAGGTGTTCTCGCCAATAAAATACAGGAAGTAGCAGCGGTAATCAGAACGGTTCCCGGGGCAGCAGATTTAAATGTAGAAGCCACGAGTGGTTTACCACAGATGACGGTGGAATACAACCGTGCTAAAATGGCGCAATACGGTGTAACTGTTAATAAGCTGAACGATTACGTAAGTGCTGCCTTTGCAGGGGAAAAGGCAAGCGTAATTTTTGAAGGCGAAAAAAGGTTTGATGTGGTCATTCGGTTGGCTGAGAAGTACAGGCAGGACATCAACAATCTGAAAGACCTATACATAGATTTGCCCAATGGCGCGCAGGTCCCGCTTAAGGAAGTGGCAGATATCAGTTATAAACCAGGGCCTATGCAAATTTCACGCGACAATACCTATCGTCGTATTTCGGTGGGTGTAAATGTGCGGGGTCGCGATGTAAAATCGATGGTAGAGGAGATCCAGCAGAAGGTAGAAGCGAAAGTGGAACTACCCCCCGGATACTACATAACCTATGGCGGCTCTTTTGAAAACTTGCAAAGAGCATCAGATCGTCTAATGATAGTGGTTCCCATTGCGCTTGCTTTGATATTTATACTGCTCTTTTTTGCCTTGGGTTCCTTTTCACAGTCGCTTATGATTTATATGGCGGTGCCATTGGCGGCCATTGGAGGTGTGTTTGCCCTTTGGATTCGAGGAATGCCTTTTAGCATTTCGGCAGGAGTTGGTTTTATCGTGCTCTTTGGAGTTGCGGTGTTGAACGGACTTGTATTGATAAATAAATTCAATGAATTAAAAGAAAACGGAATGACAAATTTAAAAGACAGAATATACGAAGCCACCCATGAGCGTTTACGCCCCATACTGCTAACAGCAACAGCAGCCATTATGGGCTTTATCCCAATGGCGGTTTCTAATTCTGGAGGTGCCGAAGTGCAACGGCCTTTGGCCACGGTGGTCATTGGGGGCTTGCTTACCGCCACCTTTTTAACCCTTGTGGTATTGCCGGTATTGTACTATTGGCTCGAATCCAGAAAGGAAAAGAAAGCCAATGGAAGGGAGGTTAGTTACATCAATAAAAGCACCACGGTAATTACCATAATGTTGTTATTGGGTGGGGTGTTTTCATCTGGAAACACTTTTGCACAGGATAAAAATAGTCTTGAAAAAAGCCCAGTTGCCTTCACCTTGGAAGACGCAATTGCAATGGCAAAGAAGAATTATCCTTCACTTAAAGAAAGTGAGGCCTTTATAGAACACGAACAGGCGATGAAGGGCACTAGTTTCGACCTTGGGAATACACAGGTTTTTACGGGAAAAGAAGAATACGGCAATAATCTTCCTGGAATACAGACTACCATTGGCGTACAGCAGGGCAATATTGATTTGCTTTCAGGTTTTTCAAAATCGAAGTTTTACAAAGAGCGTGTGGCTTTAGGCGAAAAATTCTACGTCCTGAACGAACAGCAGTTAGTGCGCAATGTAATGCAGGCTTATGACCAAATAAATTACTACAAGGCCCAATTGCAATTTGCGGAACAGCTGGATAGCGTGTACGTTAATTTTAAAACGGCTGCCCAACTACGCTACGATACAGGAGAAACGGGCAAATTGGAGTTTATTGCAGCGTCTTCGGAATATCAGCAGATTCAGGTATTAAGGCAACAGGCTTATGACGATATAGAGATTGCCAAAAGGGGCTTAAAACAATATTTGGGTACAGCGGAAACTATTGAAACCGTTTCAGATTCCTATGAACCCTTAGAATTTATGACTGTCACAGATTCCGTTTCAGTGGCAAACAACCCTGTTTTGCAGTATTCCCTACAAAATGCAGAAGTTAGTAAAGCCAATATAAGTGTTGAGAAATCGCAATTTCTTCCCAAGTTCAGTTTGTCCTATGGCAGACAAGTGGTAGATGATGTTTCTGGATTCAACACTTATCAAGCGGGGATAAGCATTCCCCTGTGGTTTTTTCCACAACAAGCAAGGGTAAAAGCAGCGAGGGCAGAGGCAATGGTTGCAGAAAACCAATATCTGGAGCAAAAGGCAACTACTGAAAGTAAGGTTTCTCAATTGCTTAAATCACTTGAAAAAACAAAGAAGATATTGCAGTATTATGAAGAAGGAGCCTTGGTCTTATCAGACGAGCAGATTGCTACGGCACAATTGGCATCCAAGGAAGGCGAAATAGACTACGTTAACTATATCACTATCCTTAACAGTGCCATCAGGATAAAACAGAGTCATTTGCAATACGTAAATCAATATAACCAACAAGCCATTGAGGTACAGTACCAATTGGGAAATTTATAATCTAAAAAGGGAATAAAAAATGAAACATATAAGAATCATAAGTGCAATAGCCACCATCATTTTATTGATGGCCTGCAACAACAAGCCCGAAGGTGAATCGGGCGAGAATGAAAAGCAAACATCCCAACATTCCAAAGGCGAGGAAGGTGTTGTTGAAATTACCCAGCAACAGGCAGAAACAGTTGGTCTTGAAATGAAAGCTTTGGAACAAAGAAACTTGGGCAACACTATAAAAGTTACGGGCCAATTGGAATTGTTTCCACAGGATAGGGCGAATATAAGTCCCTTTGTGGGCGGGAACGTCCGTTCCATCAATGTGATTGAGGGGGACGAAGTAAAAAAAGGACAAGTTTTGGCCTATTTAGAGCACCCGGACATTATTAGTATGCAGCAGGAATTTCAAGAAAAGAATGATGAACTCGTTTTCCTCAATCAGGATTTTGAGCGCAAAAAAATCCTTCACGAAAAAGGAGTCTCTTCTGGAAGGGAATTCCAGATGGCGCAATCCAAATTCCGAACTACTACCTCCAGTGTTAACGGATTGCGTTCAAAGTTGAACCTATTGGGCATAAATACCCGCAAGGTTTTGGAAGGTCAGATTTACTCAGCAGTGCCCATTACTTCACCCATTGGCGGTTTTGTGGATGAGGTAATGGTCAGCCTTGGCGATTATGTAGCTCCACAGACCAAAATGTTCACGGTAAGCGACAATTCAGAAATCCATGCCGACTTTAAAGTATATGAAAAAGACATCCATAAAGTAAAGGAAGGACAGGAGATATACTTTACAGTGGCATCAAAACCTGACGAACTTTTAAGGGCAAAAATACACGCCATTGGCAAAACTTTTGAAACAGACCCCAAGGCATTGCACGTTCATGCGGACGTTCACAACGAGGATAAAGAGCTGCTTCCGGGAATGTATGTGGAAGGTAGGATTGTACAAGAACAAAAAATGGTATATTCAGTACCAGAGGAAGCCATAATCAAAGAAGGCGAACAGTCTTATATTTTTATTTTAAAGGAAGAAGGCAAAAAAGAAACAGGCAAAATGAAATTTAAAATGATTCCAGTAAGTATTGGCATCAGCGATTTGGGTTTTGTGGAAGTCAACCTTCCTGCGAATGTTCCAAAGCGAGTAAAAGTGGTAACTAAAGGCGCATATACCTTATCATCAGAAATGATAAAAGGAGAACTGGAACACGGGCATTAAGCAAATAATATGCATTCAGAAAAATATTTTTAAGATGAAAGAAATAAAAGCATTTGTAAAGCCAAACAGGATACAAAAAGTAATCGATGCCCTTACCAACAGCGGATTTAAAAGTATGACGCTGTCCCAAGCTGAGGGCACAGGGGCCTTTAAGTCAAAAGGAGCAAAACCATCTCTTGATTTTCACATAACGGACAGTCCTGTGGTAAAGTTGGAACTGGTTTGTCAAAATGAGGATGCGCAAAATGCCATAGACCTTATTATCGCCAATGGTAAAACCAATGAGCAGGGCGATGGTATTATTTATATGGTGAACATAGAAGATGCCTTTCAGATAAAAACAGGAGCATCCCTAAAGCAAAGTGATATTTAGACTTATATACAATGAATGAGATAGAAAAATTTTTAGAGGATAAAAAGGTTCGCCCAACGGCAATGCGAATTCTCATATATAAATTTTTGGCACAAAAAGAGGTTGCAGTAGCACTTACCGATATTGAGAATGCTTTTGCCAAGGCAGATAGAACTACTTTATACAGAACCCTGAAAACTTTTGAAGAAAACGGAATCGTTCACCAAATAGACGATGGCACGGGGATTTCAAAATATGCCCTATGCGAAAAAGACTGCAATTGCGAAATAGAACAGGATTTACATCTGCATTTTCATTGTTCAAACTGTAATGAAACCGTTTGCCTTACGGAGCATAAAATACCACATATAAACCTGCCGGAAGGCTATGTGGCTGAAGACGTTAATCTTGTGGTTAAAGGAATTTGCGAGAAATGTAGCAATTAAAAATGCACTTTCGTTGCATTTGATATTTAAGTAACTTTATAAAAAAACTAGTGTGATAGACTTACTTAAAACCGAAAAGGAAAATTTGATTGCCGCCACTTTGGAAGGCAAAATCTCTAAAAGCGATGTGGAACTGATGCATACACGCATCCACGAAATTCTTAATAAAAACCAGAAAGTAGACTTCTATTTTGAAATGCACGATTTCCACGGTTACGACCTGGAAGGTCTTTGGGCAGATTTAAAAGTAGATGCATCCCATCTTTCCGATTACGGCAATATGGCATTTGTAGGGGAAAAGAAATGGCAGGAATGGGCAGCAAAAGCTGCCAATTTTTTTACGAGCTCTGAAGTGCAATTCTTCGAATTGAAGGATAAGGAACTAGCAAAAAAATGGATTGCTCAATAATTTAAAAATGTATGATAAAGGATAAAAGAAGCCTTCGCGATTTAGGCCCAAAAGCGCATCAGGGTGATTATAGCGATGATAATGGCAATAAACAAAGTAGCCCTAAACAGCTATTAAATACTAAAGTTTATCTACCAGCCATCTTCAGTTTTGTAATGTTGCTTGCGGGAATTGTGTTGGACTACTTTGATGTTGCTTTTTTCAAAGATTGGGTTCGTATTGGGTGGTATGCACTAGCGTATCTTCCAGTGGGTTTGCCCGTAATGAAGGAAGGTTGGAATAGCATTGCCAAAGGCAATTTCTTCACGGAATTTTTATTGATGTCCATTGCCACCCTTGGTGCATTCGCTATTGGTCAATATCCTGAAGGTGTGGCAGTAATGTTGTTCTATGCGGTAGGAGAGTTGTTTCAGAATGCCGCCGTAAAAAGAGCAAAGGGAAATATAAAAGCCTTGCTTGATGTGCGCCCTAATGAGGCATTGGTATATAAGAATGGCGAGTATGTTTCTATGAATCCAGAAACGGTTGCCATAGGCGAAAAAGTGCAAGTACGAGTGGGTGAAAAAATACCGTTGGACGGCATTTTGCTTTCTGAAAAAGGATCTTTTAATACAGCGGCATTAACGGGCGAAAGCAAACCAGATACCATTGCAAAGGGCGAAAAAGTGTTTGCCGGAAGCATTAACTTGAGTGGTGTTGTTGAAATTGAAACTACCAAAGAATTCAAGGACAGTTCCATAGCGCGAATTCTAGATATGGTGCAGAACGCTACGGCGCGAAAATCGAAAACAGAATTATTCATCAGGAAGTTTGCACGAATCTATACGCCCATCGTGGTTTACTCGGCAATTGGCTTGACATTTTTGCCATACTTTTTTGTGGATTCGTATGTCTTTAACGATTGGTTATATAGAGCATTGATTTTCTTGGTCATTTCTTGTCCGTGCGCCCTTGTAATCTCAATTCCCTTAGGTTATTTCGGTGGCTTGGGAGCAGCTTCAAAAAATGGTATTCTGTTTAAAGGTGCCTCCTTTTTAGATGAAATGACTAAGATTAATACCGTAGTTATGGACAAAACGGGAACCGTGACCAAAGGGGTTTTTAAAATAAAGGATATAAAAGCAATGGATTGGGAAGAACCTGAATTGATGAAGTATCTAGTGGCGATGGAAAAACAATCTACCCATCCAATTGCCAAAGCCATAATGGAGTACAAAACCACGGGTGACGATTTTAAGGCTACCAACGTGTCCGAAGTGGCAGGAAAAGGACTAAAAGGCACTGTAAACCGCAAAGCCGTATTGGTGGGGAATAGTGCATTAATGACTTCCAATAACATTCAAGTACCCACCGAAACCGACGGTATAGTAGCATCTATAGTAATGATTTCCATTGAAGGCAAATTTGCCGGTTATGTTACCATTGCAGACGAATTGAAAGCCGATGCGCACCAAGCCATTGCGGAAATTAGAAAATCAGGAATTTCCAAAATCATCATGCTTTCAGGCGATAAGGATTCCATCACCCAACAAGTGGCAAAGGAAATGGGTATTGACTGGGCTAAAGGTGGCCTGCTTCCGGAAGATAAATTAACCGAAGTTGAAAAATTAATGTCTGAAAATGACAATAAGGTAGCTTTTATAGGTGATGGTATAAATGATGCGCCCGTATTGGCAGCTAGTGATGTTGGCATAGCAATGGGCGGCTTGGGTAGCGACGTAGCCATAGAAACCGCTGATGTTATTATACAAACAGACCAACCCTCAAAAATCGCCAAGGCAATAAAAATAGGCCGTTCCACACGTCATATTGTTTGGCAAAACATTGGTTTGGCCTTTGGTGTAAAAGCTGTGGTTCTTATTTTAGGCGCATGGGGCCTGGCCACCATGTGGGAAGCTGTATTTGCTGATGTTGGCGTGGCTCTTTTGGCTATTTTGAATGCGGTTCGACTTCAAAAAATGGATTGGTAATTCGCACTCGAGTGAATGTCTTTTTGCAGCGCATCCTTAGCTTTATAGCGAGGAAGGTAGCCTTCTGGTGGGCGGAAGGAAAAGAACAAATAAAGAAAGAGACTACTTTGAACGTTCTTGGAGAAAGCTGATTATAAACAACACCAAAAACAAGATAACAGTATAAACAAATATATTTCCAGCACCCATAATAAAACGGTTTTAAAAAATTTATAAAAAGTTAAAGAAATAGGCGGAAATGTAAGGGGTCGTGGTTTTAAAAATATAGGAAGAGTAATGCGTGAACGTAAAAAAGGAAGCAGCTGTATTGGTTTAGAGGAGGATTGTGAATTTGTGAATTTGTGAGTGTGTGAATCTGTGAATTGAGGTGCTAGGGGTGAAGTGTGAAGCTCGGGAATGGCTTTGCAAATGCAGTAAAAATAGATACGCTTTACCCTCGGCTCTACTCAGTGCAGGTAAAAGAACGCCAGAGAGGGACCTTTTTCACTTTTTATAGATAAACTACTGTTAAGTGTGCGGTGTATGATGCTTAGTTTAATTATATTAGAAAGGAATGGTGAATAAACTATTTAAAGTAACATCTAAAAATTATGAAAAGATTCTTGATTCTAGCACTTTGTTCAAGTTTTGTTCTTACTTCTTGTATATCAAAAAAGAAGTATGTAGAACTTGAAACAAAACAAAAAAACACGCAAGACTTATTGAACACAGCAACGGTTAAACTTAATGACTGCCTGGCGGAAAGAGCTGTCTCTGTAGCTCGTGCCACGGAGCTTGAGGGGCGTTTAGCCGATATGAAAAAAACAAATTCTGATCTTATACAAAGCTCCAAAGACCTTACCATGTTAACTTCAAAAGGAGCTACCAATTTAGAAAAATCATTGGAAAGCTTAAGAGAAAAAGACCTCAAAATCACTCGTTTGCAAGATGCCCTTAATAAAAAGGACAGCGTTACCCTTGCACTTGTTACTAGCCTTAAGCGTGAAGTGGGTGTAAACGATCCCGATATTGAAATAAATGTTGAAAAAGGGGTAGTATACATTTCACTTTCAGACAAAGTATTGTTTAAAAGCGGAAGCTATCAAATTTCAAACAGAGCAACTGAAATCTTAGGTAAAGTTGCTAAAGTAATAAACGGCAAACCTAACTTTGAGGCCATGGTAGAAGGACATACAGACAATGTGCCTTATAGCAACGGCTTGTTATTGGACAATTGGGATTTGAGTGTGAAAAGAGCCACCGCCATTGTTAGGGAACTTCAAAACTTAGGCGTGGAGCCTTCTAGATTGATTGCTGCCGGTCGTGGCGATTACGTGCCATTAGTGCCAAATGATACTGCAGAAAATAGAGCAACCAATAGACGTACGCGTATTTTGGTACTCCCAAAAATCGATCAATTTTATGATATGATTGAAAAGGAAATGAAAAACCTTGAAGCTGGAGGAAAATAAGTTGCCCTAGTTTAAAACAAATGACCCGGCTCTAAAGGCTGGGTTTTTTTATTTGCTTAGTAGTGAGTAGTGAGAAGTTCAATCCTTGTTCTTAAAACCAAATACGAAATACTTGTGGTATTTTTATAGCATTCAACTCAGTCTCCTCTTCAATTTTTAATTATCTAACGCTAGAGAAGTTATAGCTTAAGTAATAATACCTATTTTATAAATAGGTTGGTTGTACTTTAATATAAATTACAATTTTGTCAGAAATTTGTAAGTTAGCCTAAACAAAATATTCGAATAAATAGTTTTAATATTGTTTTGATAACGACGGCGATATCTGAAAAGCCAATTTAAAATAGAGTAAGAATAATTAAAAAATTAAAGTTATGAGTTCAGTAGACGAAGACATCAAACAAATGCAAGAACAAATCAAAAAATACGGTTCTGTAACACAATCCAATATTCAAGTACAAATAATTGAAGGACCAGGTTCACAAGAAGGGAATAGAGGTTCTATAACTGCTAGTTCTGGAGGGAAAGTTGAAGGATATGGAATTTTGTATAATGCTGAATGGGAAGTTGGTAATTGGGGAGACACAATGACTTTTACGAGGAGATAAATTACTCGTAATCAATTTTCTATCGATAAAATTGATGTGCTAAACATATCGGTTTTATCGTTTTAATTTTTAATAGCAATGTGATAATATAATAACGGTCATATTGTTCTTGAATACGCAAGACGTTCTTAAAATTGGGCCTAACGTTTTGTGTATGATTAGTTGCGTGTGCAGCAACTAATTTAGTAAACAAATACTTGCCAGAGAAAATTCCGCAGCCCCGATGCTTCGGGGTTCCAGATAAGCACTAGCCATAGCAATTAATTATACACGGTGTGGACAACTATGGTTTATTTTAAATTACCGCCAACGTGTTATAAAATACAATTTATGCATTATATACGGAAAATAAATCCTGTTATCGCTATAAGTCAATGCGCGTTTACGGGAATGAAAAATAACTATAAATTGATATTTCTCTAAAATGTAAAATGCACTTAAAATTTCCGAAGTACTCATTTCAGAATTTTTAAATGCATTAAGTATAACAAAGCTATCAGGATTTTAAAACCTATTTCTCTACATAAGGTGCTCCCGCTGCTTTTAATTGGGTGTACATACTCTCCAGTTTTTGCTGGATGGCATTCAATCTATTCGTTGCACCCGTCAATTGTGTGGTTATAATTTGTAATTGGTTTTTATGCGTATTGGTGGGGCCGTACGTAGAGCGCTCAATCCCTCTATACACGGCAAAAAGTCTTTCTCCCAGCTGGGGCGCAGTCTTTTCACCAATGGATAATTTTGCTGGATTTCCGTAGATATCAGCGTTCAATGCGTTCAGGTCATTACGGATGGCATTGAATTGAGTCTCCAAACTTCCGGGCTCGAGCTTGGTTTTATTCGCAGCTTTTTCCATTGCGGTCAATCGTTGTGCGGTCTTTTTCATTTCAATATTAAATGCTGAAATTTCTCGGCTTGTAGTTTCGTAGCTTCTCCAAAAATCTGCCGTAACAGAAGGACTCGAACCTTTTAGTGCGCCTTCGTATAAAGGTTTTACATTAAAGGTAATGGTTTCATCCAGTTTTTTAATAGTTCCGTTTTCTTGGAGATACATGGTTGCTTTGTAAGTGCCCGGAGGCGCCATCAATCCTTTCGGCGCATCTTCGTTTTCCTCCAAGGGTTCTTTTTCATCGAGCATGATGGGTTCTAAGGTAGGGTATCTTAAATCCCAAGCAATACGGTTGAATCCAGCTTTTGGAGTTGTGGTCAATTTTCGTATAATTTCGCCACTGCTATCTTCAATAGCAAAAATTAATTGGGGTTGTTCCGTCAGACTTTCAGCCGATAAAGCATCATACCCAGGAAAGGGAACATCTGAGTCTTTATAATTTTTTTCAGATTCTTTTCGTTTTGCTTCGGCAGTTTTTGGAGCTTCTTTTAAATAATAGGTAAATACAGCGCCAAAATCAGGATTGGGAGCAACAAAGTGGCTATCGCCTTGACTTCCTTTACCACTCTCAAAACTCAAATGAGGTCGTTCCACATACCACCACGCATCGCGTGTAGAAAACAATTTGGCATCCTGCTGAAGTGTTGAATTTGTTAATTCGCGCAAAGGCGTAATATCATCAAGAATATAAAATCCGCGACCAAACGAAGCGCCCACAAGGTCATTTTCTCTTCGTTGAATGGTAATGTCTCTAAACGAAATGGTAGGCACACCGCCTTCCAATTTAGTCCATTGACCACCGCCGTTTATGGTGAAATAAATTCCGAATTCAGTAGCAGCAAAAAGCAAGTCTTTTTTTACGTGGTCTTGCACCAATCGCCAAACCATAGTGCCTTGCGGAATATTGCTCGAGATAGAACTCCACGTTTTTCCTTTATTCGTACTCTTTAATAAATAAGGTGTAAAGTCGCCATATTTATGATTATCCATAGCCACATAAACCGTATTGGCATCAAAAAGGTCAGCACGAATATCGTTTACAAAAGCAGTAGCGGGAACACCGGGAATTGAACCCACAGATGTTTTTGTCCAGTTCTTACCGCCATCTTCGGTCACTTGAATGATGCCATCATCTGTGCCTGCGTATAATAAACCTTGTTGTTTTGGAGATTCAGCTAAAGAGGTAATCGTGTTGTAATTACTCATGGCATATACATCCCAAGCTTCATTATAGGATTGCTTTTTGCCCATTATGGGGAGCTCAATTCGGTTTTGGTTCTTTGTCAAGTCTCCCGAAATTGCTGTCCAATCATCACCTCGATTTTCAGATTTCCAAACACGTTGCGAAGCAAAATAAATAGTAGTAGGGGTGTGGGGGCTCACTAAAATAGGGGCGTCCCAATTAAACCGCTCATAGTTTTCATTCGCGCCAGGTTGTGGTTGGATATCAATAACTTCTCCTGTGCTCATATCTACTCTTGATAATGTTCCTTCTTGACGCTCGGCATAAACGATGTCTGGATTTCCAGGTTCGGTTGCGGTCTGATGACCATCCCAATCCAAGATTACCTTCCAATCGCTATTTTGTATTCCGTGTACATTATCTGTACGCGATGGGCCACCTTCAGAGCTATTATCTTGAGTTCCCCCGTAAATATTATAAAAAGGTTTGGCATCATCAACGGCCAGTTTGTAGAATTGTGTAATGGGTAAATTTTCAATGTATTTCCATGTTTTTGTCAAATCAAAACTTTCATAGACTCCGCCGTCACTTCCTACTAATAAATAGTCCGGGTCATTTTGTCTAAAAGCAATCGCGTGATTGTCTCCGTGTTTATTCTTTTCATTCATGCGGTAAAAAGTCTTTCCACCGTCTTCTGAAATTTGCAAATTACTATCCATCAAATACAATCGCTCTTCGTGATGTGGTGAGGTATATAATTCCTGATAATAATGAGGCCCCGTTGCACCAGTTACAGTATTTGATTGTTTTTGCCAAGAATTACCTCCATCATCGCTGCGCCAAAGTCCGCCCGTTCTGCGTTCCAATTCAATAGCTGCATACAAAGTATTTGGATTAAAGTGTGACATAGCAAGCCCAATTTTACCCATATTTTCTTTAGGGAGTCCATTGGTTAGTTTCGTCCACGTTTCACCTCCATCCATACTTTTATGAAGCCCAGAGCCAGGGCCACCTCCCATGTAAGCTGCGACGGTGCGATGTCTATCCCACGTAGCGGCGATAAGCATGTCTGGGTTTTCTGGGTTGAGAACAACTTCGGTTACGCCCGTCCATTCATTATTGCCCAATGTGTTTTTCCAAGTTTTTCCACCATCTGTGGTTTTGTAAAGTCCGCGGTCACCTCCTTTGTTCCATAAAGGTCCCTGCGATGCCACCCAAACCGTATTGCTATCCTCTGGATGCACAATAATTTTTGAAATATGTTGCGAGTCTTTAAGCCCCATATTTTCCCAAGTACTACCGCCGTCCATACTTTTATAAATACCATCGCCATACGCAATGTGGCGGCCACCAACATCTTCACCCGTCCCTACCCAAATAGTATTATGGTTATTAGGGTCAATGGTCACTGCGCCAATGGCAAACGTGGGTTGATCATCAAAAATAGGAGTCCAAGTAGTACCAGAATTCACAGTTTTCCAAACGCCACCCGAAGCAACTCCCACATACCAAGTATTTTCATTTTCTGGGTGAATAGCAATCGCTGCAATACGTCCGCTCATAAACGCTGGGCCTATACTTCGTAGTTTTAATCCGTTAAAAACAGTATCTTTTGAAACTTGTTGCGTATCGTTATTTTTATTTTTTTGTGCCGAAATATGTAGGGTGCAAAAAATAAGTAATAAGAAAGAAAAGAGGTAGCGTAATTTACTTTTCATAGTGTGTGAGGTTTTAATGGTTAGCGTTTTTATTGATTCATCTAAAAATAACGATAATTTTCGCAGATTTTGTTAAAACAAAATAAGAAGTTATTTACTTTTTAAAATAAAGGAGAATTTTGATTTTAGGATTGTGTCGAATTTTAAAGTCCGATTGAATTTTAATCCGAGTTCTTTGTCTATTACTTCAGTCGTTTTAAAAGTTCCAGCAACTCTAAATTCATTTCCGTTTACATAAATGGTTGAGTTTTTTGAAATTCCCCACTCAAAAATCATATCTATATTATGGTTCCAAAGTCGGATTGAATCATTCACTTTCAAATTCAGAGTGTCATTTTCAAACGCTGAATGAAAAGAAATTGCTGATTGTCCTTTTTTTAGATTCTTATAGGAATTACAAGAAATCAAAGTACCCTAAAAATACGTCTCTATAAAATACTCTCCAAATCCCAAATCCCAAAACCCAAAACCCAAAAAAACTCACAAACTCACAAACTCACAGATTCACAAACTAACTTTCCCAATCAGCCTAAAGCCTAAAGCCTAAAGCCTAAAGCCTAAAGCCTCCCATCAACCCAAATCCCAAACCCCAAATCCCAAATTCCAAAAAAACTCACAAACTCACAGATTCACAGATTCACAAACTCACATACTCACAAACTCACACATTCACAAACTCACACATTCACAAACTCACAGATTCACAAACTAACTTTCCCAATCAGCCTAAAGCCTAAAGCCTAAAGCCTACAGCCTCCCATCAACCCAAATCCCAAACCCCAAATCCCACAACCGCCAAAACACGTTTCACGCTTCACGTCTCACGTCTCACGTCTCCCGTCTCACCCCCAAAACCCCCAACCCACGCCTCACAAATCAAGCCTCACACATCACTATAAATGTTATAAAAAACACCAAAAGAAATGCCTATTATAGTCTAACTTAGTAAAAAAATTAAGCAGCTAATGAACACCATTATTCTTATTGTTTTTTGTCTTGGCTATTTATTAATTGCACTAGAAGCCAAGGTTAAAATCAATAAAGCAGCCATCGCTCTTTTTACGGGAGGTTTTATTTGGTCTACTTATATACTATTTAAAACAGATACAGAAGAAATCGTTCAACAGTTGGTTGAACACATTGGCAGCATATCCCAAATTATATTCTTCCTAATTGGAGCAATGACAATTGTGGAATTAATCGATTCGTATAATGGGTTTGATGTAATCACAAGGCTTATCAAAACAAATAAAAAAAGGATGCTGCTATTTATTTTAGCTTTCATCACTTTTTTCCTTTCCGCGGTACTTGATAATCTTACCACTACCATAGTGATGGTTACCCTTATCCAAAAATTATTACACGACAAAAATGAAAGGCTATTGTTTGTTGGGATGATAGTAATTGCTGCAAATTCAGGAGGAGCCTGGACCCCAATAGGCGATGTAACCACAACCATGCTTTGGATTGGAGGGCAAATTACAACACTTAATATCGTACAGAAATTATTTTTCCCAAGTCTGATAAGTATGCTTATCCCCCTTATATTAATTTCATTTATGGTAAAAGGTGATTTTAAGAGAGTAGCTATTTCCAATCAAGAATCACTTGTTTTAGGTTTCGAGAAAAGACTTGTATTTTATATTGGAATAGGGGCATTAATATTCGTTCCTATTTTTAAATCCATCACACATTTACCACCCTTTATGGGCATACTGATAGGCCTATCCGTATTATGGATAGTAACAGAAATTTTAAATAAGGGTAAAGCCTTTGAGCATAAAATTACGGTCACAAATGCTTTGCAAAAAATAGACACCCCAAGTATATTATTCTTTTTGGGAATTCTGATAGCAGTTGCAGCCCTTGAAGCAACCGGCATGCTATCAAGCCTAGCAACAATGCTTAGCGAATCGGTAGGTAATCTTAAAACCATAGCTATATCTCTGGGTATTCTTTCAGCAATAATAGATAATGTACCCTTAGTAGCCGCCACTATGGGGATGTACGACTTACAAACATTCCCCACTGACCATTATTTTTGGGAGTTTATTGCTTATTGTGCCGGAACAGGAGGTAGTATTCTTATCATTGGCTCGGCAGCTGGAGTTGCCGCAATGGGAATTGAGAAAATCGACTTCTTCTGGTACGTAAAAAAAATAAGCTTAGTGGCACTTATTGGCTATTTGGCGGGAGCTCTTTTGTTAATATTACTACTTTGATTATAGCTGTTAAAATCCCAAATCCGTATAAGATACTGGCGCTCATGTGTGCCATATATACAATAGGTAGGTTGAATATACATAGGTAATCATAGCAAAGCATCGCGCTCTCAATCTTCAACCCTCAGGTAGAGTGTTTTTCCGTATAGCCATGCGCTGGAAGTCGTATTATTGGGTATAATTAACTTTTGATCAGTTTAACTGTTTGTAAATTTCCATTCAACTGGATTTGACAGAAATACAAACCCTTATTCAGACCAGTTAAGTCAAGTTCTATTTTACTAATTCCAGGTTGTAATTCTTTGGTAAGTATATCAATCACTTTTTTTCCTAATACATCAAAAACGGTAATTAGAATAATTTGGGATTCGTTTACATCAAACTCCAGAGTTGTGAACTCGGTGACCGGATTTGGATAAATCTTTATAGAAGCGGGATTTTGTATATTGTCAGTTACTCCTAACGGCTCGCCGTTATAATGATAAACAGTCATATCACTCGAACTAATTGCATAAAGACTTCCATCGCTCGCGAACATAGTTGCCAAGCCCCACCCGCCATAAATATTGGGTAGGTCTATCCATATTTGGTTTCCAGTATTACTGTATTCAACAATTGGCATCTGAATGAAAGATGGGTTATTGGGATCGGGTGATGGGCCTCCTTTTCCAGTTACAATTACCTCCCCAGTAGGCTTTGCCAAAATAGAATAGGGTTCTTCATCATTAAAGGTTGTAGCATCATAAATTGCATGCCAAAGCAACATACCATCTGTATCGGTTTGAATTGTTTTCCAGTCAAAATAAGCAGAAGATGGGGTAGATCCGCCGTAGCCAATTGCGCTAATCCGGTTGTTCAGATAAACAAATTTTCTAGAAATTTCAGTACCGCCAAAATCATAATCATGATCCCATAAAAAGGTTCCCGCCGAATTGTACTTTGTGATTCTCATATCTACTCCACTGGAAGGCGATACGGCATTTTCCAAGCTGCTTAAAACATACACATTATAGTTTTCATCAATTTCAATATCTGAAGCAATAAACCCTTCTGCTGCTGCTGTCCATAGCAAAGCTCCCGATGTGTCATAGACAAAAACAGGTGCAACATTTGCAGTTGGGCTGCCCGTAGCCATTACGATTCTATCGTCTTTAATTCGCATTGAACTAAAGTTTCGGGGTAAGTTTTCAAGGCTGGTAGTAGTAGAAAGTAAATTGCCGTTCGGATCGATTTTGAATAGAACTGCTCCCTCCGGGACGTTTATTGCTGTACCAATATACAAATTGCCTGAACTGTCCACCACACTTCGGGTGTTAAACCTGTTCAAAGAAGTAATTGTAATCGAGATAGGAATGACTGTTTTCCAAAGTAGTGTGCCAGAAGGGCTATACTTTAAGGCTACAATAGCATTAGGATAGTCCCAGCCTGTTGATGAATTATAAGAATATATGTTACCAACAACAAGAATATTGTTGTTTACATCACTATTTATCCAATTTGGTTTTTCGTACAATCCGGATATCCCCGAAGCATCAGACATTTCCCAAAGCAGGCTTCCAGAAATATCATACTTCCGGGTGTAGGTTTCAAAATTCTGCCAGTAGCCTGTAACAATTAAATTGTCCTCAGAATCAACTGTGCTCATAACCGAATTTTTTGAATAATTTCCGGCACCTTGCATCCAGTCAAAAGTATATTGAGCCCTTAAATTTATTGATATAAACAGAATGAATATGGCAAGAGTGATTAGTTTTTTCATGGCATATTATGTTTAAATGAAATTGAATAAATTTAAAATGAATAAAAGCAATAAAAAATGATACCTATCAATATAACTATGTAAACAACTCTGAGAAAGAATACCCTAATCTAACGTAAATGTATGCAATTTCCATTATTTTATTTCAAATTACATTTAAGAAATAAATAAGATTTTGAACATAGATATAGGGTTCAATTTTCTCAATACAATAATGTAGAATAGTACTAGAAAAATATTAATAATAACCTGGGAATATAAATTTTAGAATGCGGTCTCAATGTGTGGTAACATATGGATATACAACATTCGAGTGACGCATATACCGCACATACACACCCTGCTATGTTTCACTATATCTATTTCAAATATCCCCCATTTATACAGACTAACCAATGGCTCTAAAAATGTATCGAAGCCCAAATTCCACCTCTCTTAAAAAACAACCCAAAACCCACAACTCACAACCCAAATCCCAAATCCCAAATCCCAAATTCCAAAAAAAACTCACAAACTCACAGATTCACAAACTAACTTTCCCAATCAACCATCAACCATCAACCAACAACCATCAACCAACAACCAACAACCCAAATCCCAAATCCCAAATCTCAAATTCCACAACTGAGAACCCACAACTCACAACTCACAACTGACAACCGACAACCGACAACCGACCTCCCAAATCCCAAATCCCACAACTGAGAACTGACAACTGAGAACCGACACCCCACAACTCCCGTCTCCCGTCTCCCGTCTCCCGTCTCCCGTCTCCCGTCTCCCGCTTCATCACTAAATCGAGAAAACCATTTTTAACAGTGTCGGATTTTCTTTCGGAAGAAGGATGAATCTATTAAATGTTTACAATCATTGTTAATTAGTTACCGCCTCGTTTTTGTGCTTTACAGTCCAACGCTCCTTCACATAAAGTCTTACATCTTCTAAGGTGAGATACAAACAAGGAACAATCACCAGAATGATAGAGGTTGCAAAAATAATCCCGAAGCCCAGAGAAATCGCCATAGGAATTAAATAGAATGCCTGACTGGACGTTTCCAGAATAATAGGCGTAAGTCCACCAAAAGTAGTCAACGTTGTGAGCATGATTGGCCTAAATCTTCTTAAGCCAGCCTCATGAATCGCTTCGTAAATGGAATGGTCCTTTCGTTTTTTATTAGCATAATCAATCATGATCAAAGAGTCATTAACCACCACCCCTGATAGGGCAATAACACCCATTAAACTTACAAGTGACAAATCGTAACCCAAAAGTATATGCCCCAAAACTGCACCTACAATACCAAAAGGGATGGCGGTCATTACAATTATCGGTTGTAGATAATTTGAAAACGCCATGGCCAATAAGGCATAAATCAATAACATCGCCATACTGAAGTTGCCCCATAAAGATTGTGTTGATTCGCGCATATCTGCCTGTCCACCTTCAAAGGTCCAAGTGATGCCAGGATAATCGGCACGTAATTTTGGCAATTCTTCCTCCTTTACTTTTGCAAGCACTTGACCCACAGCATTTGAAGGCTCTACATCAAAACCTACATTAACAACGCGACGACCATCTCTGCGGTTGATACTCGTAAAGGCTTCCCGCTGACTGACCTCAACAACATCCATAAGCGGAACCTCAACGCCTGCCGGAGTCCGAACGATAAAATTTTCGAGATTTTGAATGTCTCGGCGCTCATCCAAAGGAAGTTTCACACGCACTTCAATCTCATTAGTGCCTCGCAACTGTCGTAACGCAAGTGCACCAAAAAACGCATCACGCACTTGTTGCCCTACCTCATTAGAGGTTAATCCTAAATTACGTCCTTCAGGTAGAATCTTGAAATCATATTGCAATTTTCCCTTGTCGTAATTATCACTCACATCACGAGAGTTTTCGAAGGCCTTCATTCGATCATAAAATGCCATACTTGCACGTTCTAGCACATCAATATCTGAATGGCTTAGGTCTACACTTATATCCTGCTGGTAACTTCCGGGACCACGCTCGGCCTCAAAGGTAATTTGATCTACCCCTTTTATATCCCCAATATTATCTCGCCAAAGCGCAATGACTTCAGCCGCTGACATATCCCGCTGATCGGGTGGCAACAGAACGATTTCAGTATCAATGAAATTTTGCCCTCGGATGTTGGTTTTTATCCCTTCAGCAATTTCGTAGAGATTATGTTCCTCAAACATGCGTTGCGTGGCGGCCGTGATTTCTTCAGCCACTTCTTCAGCCTGTAAACGTGTGGTTCCTACTGGGAGTCGCACACCTGCCTCTATTTCTTCCGCAGCGACTTGAGGCATTAAAATCATACCCATATGATCGCTATAGGCGTATCCTCCTACAATAAGTAATAGCGCAACCGCAAGACTTAATGTGATATATCTATATTTTAAACATCGGTCGAGAAAAGGGCGATAATAGGTTTCTATAACATGATCAAAACCCTTAGCAAATGATTGCTGATAGCTTTCGAACTTTACGATATATTTATTCTTCTTTTTAGTGGAAAGATGAGCCAAATGAGACGGAAGGATAAATAGTGCTTCAAACAAACTCACAGCAAGAATGACAATAACAACAGCTGGAAGTGGCCACCAAAACTTCCCTGTTTCGCCTGGAATAAACAATAAGGGTAAAAAGGCAATAATAGTTGTAAGAATACTGAATATTACTGGTTTGGATACATCCTTTGTTCCTTCAATAGCAGCTTTCATATAGCTCATGCCTTGTTGGCGCTTTTCATAGATGTTTTCTCCTACCACTATAGCATCATCCACCACGATTCCTAAAACCACAAGGAATCCAAACATCGAAATCATATTGATGCTCACGCCAATTAAGGGCAATAAAATCATACCACCAATAAACGAAATCGCCATCCCCAGCATGACCCAGAATGCCAATCGGTATTCTAAAAATAGCGTCAAGATGACCAATACAATAATGATTGCCAAAAATCCATTTTCGGTAAGAAGCGAAAGTCGCTCGCGGTAATCTTCTGCTCGATTGCTATCTATTCTGAAATTAACACCTGGAGGAAGCGGAAATTCTTTCATGGTTTGCTGAACCGTTTCCGCAATAACCAATGGAGACTGATCTCCTATTCTGAAGATTTCCAATTCTACGGAAGGTGTCTGATTGAACTTTCCATGAAACCCACTTTCTTCAAATGTATCGGTAATTACGGCAAGATCTCCCAAAGTAACTTTAGCTCCGGAATCTGAGGTTAGAATCGTAATATTTTCAAATTCGTCAGCCCATTGCTTGCGCTCTTTCATGCGGAGCAGAATCTCACCCGAATTCGTTTCTACAGCTCCAGCTGGAACATCAAGACTGCTTTGCGCTATGAGGTCTGCCACTTGCCCTAATGTAAGTCCGTATTCCTGTAATTTATACCTAGGGATTTCTATACTCGTCTCATAGTCTGGAACTCTGCCGATTTCCACCTGTGTAATGTTAGGATTACTTAACAGCGTATTTCGCATTTGTTCTGCGAGTTTACGCAAGGTCCAGATATCCGCATCACCATAAATACCAATTTCCATGACGTCGCGTTGACGATCTTGAAGACTTACTTGAGGTTGTTCAATATCGTCAGGAAAGGTATTGATTCTGCTTACTGCCTGATCAATATCCTGAAACGCTTTCATACGATCTGAACCTGCAACCAATTCTATTGCTATTTGACCGGAACCCTCGTTGGCCGTGGAAACGATTTCTTTAATTCCTTGAATACCACGTATGGCTTCTTCTACAGGTAATAAAATACCTTGCTCCACCTCTGCAGGTGCCGCTCCTGGATAGGAAACGTTGACATTCACAAAATCAAGCTGGAACTGTGGAAATACTTCTTTCTGAATGTTGACCATGGTGTAAATACCACCGCCAATTAGAAGAATCATGAGCAGGTTTGTAATCACAGAATTACGTGCCATAAAAGCTATGGCGCCTTCTTTGCGAGGTGTATTTTTATTCTCCTTCGCCATCTATTGTTCAGAATTTTTAGATTTATCCTCTTTAGACTCTTCTCTTAAAGCCACGCCTTCTGCCACGGTGCTTAAATTGGATATTACAATTTTATCACCATCCTCAAGACCCTTATTCACATAAGCGTATTCTGAATCTGTGAGCTCTATTTGAAGTTGGCGTATTTCTAGTTTTCCATCCTTCATCACCCAAGCTGTATTATTCGGCCTTATGAAATCCCGGTTTAATCGTACAACATTAGCAACCGGTTTCCCTTCAATATTTACTTCTACGAAGGAACCAATCATCAAGTCCGGCTTGTCAGCATCTGTTTTACTATTTAACGGATCTGGTACTTTTACAAGCACACGAGCCAAGCGTGTTTGACCTTCCAATGCGCCAATTTGTTTATCTAAAAACCCTTCGCGTGTGGCATCTTCAGACCAAGATGATTTATTACGCAAGATGACAGAAGAGCCTTGTTTATTTTCGTCCGGAAACGTTAACCAACGTAATTTTGACACAGGAATGGTCACCTCAACCCAGTAATACTCCGTTCCTACCAATCGCCCTAGATCATCTCCTGGAGCTACTTGCGATCCTACGGTTACATTCTGACTTAAAATATGCGCATCAAAAGGCGCTCGTATGCTTGTACGGTTCAAATTAAGGGCGGCCTGGTCTACATTTGCTTGAGCGGATTGAATCGTTGCCTTTACCGCATTGAGCTGTGGCTGGCGTAACACTAAATTGCGCTGATTGTTAGACAAACTATCCAAACCTATTAAGGCTAGATCTTGCTCGGCCACCTCTTGTCGGCCCATTTCGATATTCAAATTTGTTTGTTGCTGTTTTAAATTTCCGCGTTGTAATTCTAGAGCATTCCTATAATCAGCAGGGTTTATCTGAAGTAACAATTCACCTTTTTTGACAAAACTACCCGGAATAAATTTTGATGAACGCTTTATCACAGGACCTGCAACCAAAGGACTGATAATAACATCTTCTACAGGACGCACTGTTCCCGTCGCCTGTATATTCGGCGTGTAATTTTTACGCTCTGCTATTGTTAAACTTACCAACATCGCACTTTCCTTAACACTGCCCTCACTTTTTGCCGTAGGCTCCGTACTGAATATAACTACCATGGCCACTACAGCAACAAGCAGAATTCCTGCACATATTAAAAGTATTTTTTTTGTACTCATAATTTCAAGTTAACTTCTTTATTCTTGTTCGCGTTCCGTTTCAAAACTGCCCGCTAAAGATCTGTAGAGACCTATTCTGAATTCCAGTAATTGCTGTTCTGCAGTTATTCTATCGCGTTTTAATTGTTGTTGCCCATCCAGAGCCAACAATACATCTAGATACTCACTTAAGCCATTTAAAAATTCAAAATGTAGTTGTTTATTGGTTTTTTCCGTCAAATCGAGCTGACTCTCTAAAACCACTATACGTTCTTTTTGCTTCTGCTCATTAATTAAGGCATCCTCAACTTCTCTAAATGCTACCAAAACAGTCTGGCCATAATCAAATAAAGCACTTTGTTTAAAGGCTTCAGCCTGATTTGCTTCAGCCTTTAGGCGACCACCATAAAATAAAGGCGCCACAAGATTCCCAGCAATAGAATAGGCCCATTCCTGAAATAAATTGGTATAGGTATTCGATCGCGCTTGAGTAGAAATATTTAGGGAAAGTCTAGGGTATTTATTTCTTAAGGCTACAGCATAATCACGATCTGCAGCGAGTACACGTTCATGTGCATTTTTAATATCTGGTCTACGGCGGGCCAATTCGAGCGGAAGACCAGTTTGAGGGATTTGATCTAATACAGGTAGCTCAACTTGGGTGATATTAAGATCATTTTGAGCTGGACTACCTATGAGCACCGAAAGTTGATTTTTTGCCAGTTGCAGATTTCGCTCAAATGTAATTTGTAATTCACGAGTAGACTCCAGTAATTGTTCTTGCCTTAAAATATCAACAGCCCGTATCTGACCACCGCCAAAACGAGCGCGTATTAAAGTCATTATTTTTTCATTAATTCCAACTTGCTCCTTAACTAGTTCTACTTGGCGCATCGCGTTAAGAACCCTAAAATAGGCAATACAAATCTCGGCGGAAAGACTCATAGCTCCAGCTTGATAATCATAAAAACTTGCTTTAGCTCTGAATACTTCGGCTTCTTTTGCAGCACTTAATCTTCCCCATAAATCCACTTCATAGGAAGCAGAGAGTCCAACTTGACTGTTTTCTCCTCCTGCAAAATCGGGTTGTGGCCTGCTGATACCGCTTCTTAAAGACGCTTCTATTTGTGGCCAGAGATTAGAACCTTGAATTCGGACATTAGCTTTGGCTGCCTGAAACTGTTCCCAAATTGAAGCCAGATTTAAGTTTTTGGCAAATGCGGTATCTATCAGTCGGTTTAATTGCTCATCTTCAAAAGTGGTCCACCAACGTTCAGGTATGGCTTGATTTCCGGTATAATTGAAAGATTCTGGCGCAGGAATGGGTGCCTCTGCTTGAGACATTCGTGGTGCACAAGCGGTTAAGGCCAAGCACATTATACCCAAGCACCATTGAATACTTAAGGAAGAATAAGAACGACTTAAAGCGTCAATTCTTCTAAATTTTAATAGATGATTATTTTTCAGCTTTCTCTTTTTATAGCTTGAAATACAAGATGTTAATTTTGTAATTTTCTTAAAGTTAATTATCTTAAATAACACAAATAAGGGATTAAGAATTTTTTAACTCGTGAAATCTGAGTTTATGTGTGCAATTCGAATGAATAGCTTAATTTAAACCATTATTTTTTTATCCAATAATATCTTACCAGTGTCAAGCATATTATTGAATTGGATTTAATCTAACTATGACCTTTAAAAATTACATTTTTTTCAATTATTGCTATTAATTAGTTCTAGTGTGTTTGCCCAATAAAATGCCAATTTGATATAACAAGCTTCAGATTCTGGAGGTAATTGCTATGTAGTTACACAAGACCAGCTCAATCAGGCAAGCTCAAATCTCAAACCCACAACCCATAACCCCCGTCTCCCGTCTAACTTCTCACGTCTCCCGTCTAACGTTTCCCGTCTCACGTCTCCCGTCTCACGTCTAACTTCTCACTTCTCCCGTCTCCCGTCTCCCGTCTCCCGTCTCCCGTCTCACGCTTCATCCTTTCATCGAGAAAACCATTTTTAACAGTGCAGTGTTTTAAGTATTTAATATATTTGATGCTCTCCCCTTTTAATTTGCCCCAATGCGGAATCCCGTAATGGGATGAATATGTATTGTTTTATATTTGAAAAAGTAAAAAACCCCAAAAAAATAATGACAAAAAAACTACTTCTCTTTCTCTTTGCACTTTCTTTATTTGGCTGCAAAACCACAACTTACGTTCAGGTTATTGAAACCAAGGCCGACAACGTAAAAATAGTTGATGATACTTATGTATTTGAAAATGATTCACTTAAAATAACTTATAATCTTTGGAGAGAAAGAGGATTAATGCAATTTAATATTTATAATAAGCTAAATGTACCATTGTATATAGACTGGCGGAAATCTTCTTATATAGATAATACCTTTAAGCTTAATTATTGGGAAGATGTAGAGCGAACAAATGCGCTTTACAAAAGTTATTATTTTTATGACTTGCCCTATAATACGACGGCTTCAGTAGGTAATTCTGGCACTAAGATGGTTAAAGAAGAAAGAATTACATTTATACCTCCAAAAGCAAATTACACCCGTACCAAATTTTATATAATTCCGAGAAGCTTTATTGTTTTGGACAAAAATGGTCCTTATACAGAGATTCCCCTAAGTAATGATACACAGCAAACAACTAAGGTTTTCTATAAAGAATTTAGTAAAGATGCAACACCGCGAACATTCAGAAATTTCTTGACTTTTTCATTAACAGAAGATTTTGTTGATGAATTTTACATAGATAATGAGTTTTATATCAGTAAAATTTTAGAAATGGAAAGTAAAAATTTTTATGGAATTAGGGAGCATTATACCAGACCGGCATATAATGCGGAAGAATTGCCGTATAAGGATAATCGTTATTTCTATATAAATGTAGGGGAACGAAAAGATGAGCCCAAGGCTAAAAAAGTTATTAAAGTAGATTTTGATGATTAACCACCAACTAATAAATATACATGGCAAAAAACACGACCAAAGCTGATATTAATTTTGAACAGGAACTTTGGAAAGCAGCAAACGAACTTAGAGGCGCTGTTGCTGAAAATCAATATAAAGATTACGTACTTCCCTTAATATTTTTAAAGCATATATCGGAACGTTATGAGTTGCGAAGAGATATACTACGCTCACTTCTTAATGACCCGAAATCTGAATACTACACACTAGACACTGAAGAACAAAACTATGTTTTGGAAGATCCAGACGAGTATCTTTCTAAAAATACCTACATCATACCAGAAGAAGCAACTTGGCAGTTTTTGCAGGACAATGCCGAACAGGATAATATAAAAGTATTGGTAGATGATGCTTTTGACCTTTTGGACAAAACTTTGGCTAACTATCGCCCAGATTTAAAAGGCATATTGCCCCGTATTTTTGTAAAAAGCCAATTGACCGCCAAACAGGTGGCAGGACTTATTAACCTCTTGGCAAACCCCAAACTTTCCGAAAAAGAGAACCCCGAAAGTGATATACTGGGTAGGGTCTATGAATATTACATAGGCAAATTTGCTATTGCTGAAGGTTCTGGTGCGGGACAGTTTTTTACGCCTGGGAGTATAGTGCGCCTAATGGTGGAAATGATAGAGCCCTACGAAGGTAAAATATTTGATGCCGCCTGTGGTTCTGGCGGTATGTTTGTACAAAGCCTTAAGTTTTTACAAGCACACGGAGGCGATAAAAGAAACATCTCTATATACGGACAGGAACGCTATGACGGGACGCTGCGATTGTGCAAAATGAACCTAGCCTTGCGCGACCTTTCTTTTGATGTACGCCTTGGAGACTCTTTATTGCAGGATAAGTTCCCAGACTTAAAAGCGGACTTTATTATTGTAAACCCACCTTTTAATGTGAGCCAATGGCATCCTGAGGATTTGCCAGAAAACGACCCTAGATTGTTTGGCCCAAAAGAAGAATTTACCACAGATGGCAGTGCAAATTATATGTGGATGCAAACCTTTTGGAGCCATTTAAGCGATACGGGTACTGCCTCTATCGTGATGGCAAATGGGGCTATGACTAGCAATAATCGTGGCGAACGCAATGTGCGGGAGTTTATGGTAAACAACAATATGATAGATTGTATAGTGCGCCTCCCAGACAAGTTATTTTTAACTACAGGAATACCTGCTTGTATTTTTATTTTAAGTAAAAATAGAGATGGCAAGGACGGCACTCATCGTGAACGTAACAACGAAATACTTTTTATAGACACCAGTAAAATGGGCACGATGGAAAGCCGAAAGCTTCGCGTGTTTACCGATGATGATATTGAAAAAGTAACCAACGTTTACCACAACTGGCGCAACGTCATTGCGAGTGGAGCGAAGCAATCTGCCAATTATGAAAACCAAGACGGCTTCTGCTACAGCGCCACTCTTACAGAAGTACAAAAACAAGATTACAAACTTACCCCTGGAATATACGTAGGCAGCGAAGCCATAGAAGATGACGGAATACCCTTTGATGAAAAAATGAAAGGTTTAAAAGCTCAGTTAAAAGAGCAATTTATAAAAGGGAATGAATTACAAGGAAGAATTTTAGAGAATTTTGGAAAATTTTAGAAAACATGGATCATTCAAAAAATTATATTAACTGGATAGGAGGGTTAACAAAGGATCAATTTGATCTATTTATCAAAGCTTTTATTAAAGATTTTTGGAAAGTTGAGGTTGTGGCTATAACCGATGGTAAGGGTGATGGTGGTATCGATGTGAAAATATTCGAAGATAAGAGATATAGAAAAATTCCTTTACAAATTACTATAGATAAAAATGTTTATAGTAAACTCGAAAAAGATTTGGTAAAAATCCAAAAATTAACTGAAGAGCAGGGTTACTCTGACACTTTTTACTTTTATTATTCTAGAGGAGCATCAGAGGCTAAAGTAATTGAATTAGTAGATAAGGCAAGAAAAGACCATTCATTAGAATTAAAAATATTTGATAATAAGGTAATTGCAAGTTACCTAGATAGACCGGAATATTTTCTCTCTAGAGAAGCATTACGAAATTTTTTTGGTAGTTTTTTGGAGGACGAAGACTCTTATTTTGATGAAAACCAAAAATTATATTTTGATTATTTATCCTATGGGGATGATTCAAAAGAACTGAAGGAAAGATTTATTATTTCATTCATTTTAAATGAGCTATATAAGAGTGATCAAGAAAGTGTTTCAATTGAGAATCTTGTATTAAAAATAAATGATGAATTTGAGATTAATGTATCTAAGGGTTATTGTAATAGGCTGCTACAAAATCTACTTACTATCCATAAAATTGAGAAAAGTAAAAATGACGATTATAAACTATCAGAAATTGAATTTAGAAATATTAAGGAAATCCGTAACAATTCTGAATTATTAGAACGTGATTTTTCATCTAAGCTTCAAATTATAATAAATGAAAGTAATTCTGTAATTGAGATTAGAGAATTAATAAATAGGTTAAAAGCGATATTTATAAGTCAAAATAAAATTGATCTCAATGAAATATCTAATGGATTTAGCGACGAGGATTCTATAAAAGAAATTAGAGACTTTTATGGTTACGTGAATGGGTGTTTTGAAAATGAAAAATCAACTAAATTATTTATTACTAAAGTTTTTGATTTATGTAGTCAAAATAATTTTCTAGTGAAAATTTCTGCTGGCAGACTGTATAAGGATTTGATTAACAATCCAGAATTTAATGCTTATGCGAGAAGGAATAAAAAAGAAGTGTTTATTGACACCCCTATTCTTATTTTCCTCCTTTTAGTAATGAAAGAGCCAGATTATAAATATGATAATTATAAATTTAAAATAGCCAAAGAACTTTATGAGCTAATTGCATCCAAGGATAAATCCGCTTGCTATAGCACTACACAGTTATATATTACTGAACTAGCAGACCATTTTCATAATGCTATACGCCTTATTCCCATCCAAGAATTAGGATTGTTTGAGTCCTTGGGAGGCTCAAATAATGAAATCCTTAATTTATATCAGGCCCTTAAAGAAGATGGATTAAAAGATATGTCCTTTCAAAAATATTTGGAGTCTTTTGGGGTTTCCATAACTAAAGTGGAAAATGATGATAGCAAAGAATATTTAAATCAAATTTTTTATAGAATATTTAAAGATAATCTTATAGAAATAGATGATGTGCCTCCTTACAATAAAGATTATAAGACTCGAAAAGATTACGAAAGAATTGAGAAAACCCTAGGTGAAGTTTATTCCCGAACGCAAGTTGAAAGAAGACCACGCTCTCTCTTGTTTGATTCTCTTTTCTTCTATCATATCTATGATTTTGATGAATTAGTTGATCCGACGGTTCTAACTTGGGATAAAACTTTTAGTGAATTCCGTAAAGACTTTCATTCAAAAAATCCAAATTTTAGATATTGGCATTTGTTTACACCTGGAAAGTTTATAGACCATATATCATTATTGAAATTTAAAATAAATAGTAAAGCAATATCAAATGAAGTCCTTTCAATGTTAGAGTCAGAATATGAGGTTGTTAAAGGAGTTAGAAAGCTTGCTGATACTTTGGCAACTATAATTGATTTAAAGACCGCGAGAGGAATAAATCTGACAAAAGGATTAGCGGATATAAGAGATACTTATATCTATCAAATTAATAAAGATCAGGACGAAAAAATAATGTCTGAAGGGAGTTTACCTGTAGATGAAGTGCTTTCTAACTTAATAAATTACTATCAAACTGAAAAAGGACAGTTTAAATATTTGGATTTTATAAACTCTTTAAAAATAGACAGTGTAATTGACGATTTATTGGAGGTCTTAAAATACGAAAACAATTATTATTTAGAATATGGTAGCTTAACGAATGATTATAAAGCAAAATTTGATAAAATTATTAAAAACACAAAAGACGATTAATGCCCCAAAACTGGAAAACATACAAACTGGGTGATTTATCCAACATAACAATGGGTCAATCACCTAAAGGAATTAATACCAATAAAAGCGGAAAAGGATTGCCATTATTAAATGGTCCCACAGAGTTTGGTTATTCCCAGCCTACGCCTACTCAATATACAACAGATCCAAAAAGAATTTCTAATTCGGGAGATTTGCTTTTTTGCGTAAGGGGTTCAACTACGGGAAGAATGAACTATTCAAATATTCCATATGCCATTGGAAGAGGTCTTTGTTCATTTACAGGTAGTAATGGATATAGTACTAGATATATTAAATATCTTATTGATTATGAGTTAAGCAATCTGTTAAATATAACTACTGGTTCTACCTTTCCAAATTTGAGTAAAAATGATATAAATCAATTTAGTGTTAAATCTCCTAATTATAAAGAGGCAAATAAAATAGCCCAAATCCTTTCCGCCATAGACGATAAAATAGAAAATAACCTAGCCATCAACAAAACCTTGGAGGAAATGGCAATGGCACTCTACAAACATTGGTTTGTGGATTTTGGGCCCTTTCAAGATGGTGCGTTTGTGGAGAGTGAGTTGGGGGAGATTCCTGAGGGATGGGAAGTAAAACGATTGGATGATGTTTCAGTAATATTTGCAGGTGGTGATAAGCCAAAAGAATTCTCTAAAGAACAAAATGAAGAATTTAATATTCCAATTTATTCAAATGGGGTTTCTAATGAAGGTTTATACGGGTATACAGATGAAGCTAGGATATTTGAAGAAAGTGTTACTGTTTCCGCCAGAGGTACAATAGGTTTTGTGTGTTTAAGAATGCAACCTTACTTGCCAATTGTAAGGCTCATATCTGTAGTTCCTAATAGCGAATATATTTCAAGTAAGTTTCTATATCTATGTCTACAAACTTTAAATATCCAAGGAAATGGAACTACTCAACAGCAGCTAACTGTACCAGATTTCAAAGAGACAAAAATTATTATACCAGATATTGATTTAGTAAATAAATTTACTGATATCGCGGACTTAGCTTATAAAAAGATTTTCTCAAATAAAGAAGAGAACCAAACCCTAACAAAACTCCGCGACACCCTATTACCAAAATTAATAAGTGGCGAGGTACGCCTAAAAGAGTTTCAAGAACAAACAGCTGCTATTTTATGACTACCGAGGCATCCATAGAACAAGCTACCATAGATTGGCTTACAGATTTGGGGTATACCCATAAGGTGGGCATGGGGTTACCCCAAAATAATGTTGAGGTGGTGCTTACCGAGCCGTTATTGCAGTTTATTGAAAAGCAATATCCAAACATTCCCAAAGAAATACAGGCACTTGCGGTGGCGGAGTTTACCAATAATGTAGGGGCAGACTTGGATCATAGAAACAGGGATTTTCACTTAAAACTTACCAAAGGAAAAGAATACGCCTATGAGGATAGCGATGGACAGGAAAAAGCAACACATATCTATCCCATCGATTTTGAAAACCCAGAGAATAATACTTTTTGGGCGGTAAACCAGTTCAGTATTACGGGCAAAAACAAACGGCGCCCAGATATTATTATCTATATAAATGGTTTGCCACTTGTACTATTCGAGCTTAAAAATTGGTATGATGACAGCACCAACCTAAAAGAAGCGCATAACCAGATTGGGCATTACATAAAGGATATTCCCGTGTTGTTTGAGTACAATACCATTACTGTAATCAGCGATGGCAACGAGGCACAACACGGTATGTATGGCTCGGCAATGGAGTGGTACGCTGCATGGAAAAGCATTAATGGCACAGACACGGTGCAGGATGATGATTTTCAGATGCACACCTTACTGTTTGGGCTTTTCCCAAAAGAACGCTTGCTTAACTACATCAAGAATTTCATTTTTCACGAAGACCATAACGGGACGCTTATAAAAAAGGGTGCCAAGTACCACCAATTCTTTGGGGTAAACTTTGCGGTAGAAGCTGCCAAGAGATCCGTTCGACCTTTTGGCGATGGGCGTATTGGCGTAATTTGGCATACGCAGGGTAGTGGGAAGAGCATTAGTATGGCGATGTACACAGGAATTTTGCGAAGCTTACCGCAATTAAAGAATCCTACCATAATAGTACAAGTTGACAGAAGCGATCTGGACACCCAACTCTATGAAAATTTTGTGCTCGCCAAAGACTTGGTGGGCGATGTGCAACATGCCGAAAGTACCAACGACCTCCGCAGATTGCTTTCCGCTGGAGCTGGTGGCGTAATTTTTACCACCATTGAAAAGTTCCGTCTAAAACAAACAACGGACGAGAAATTGGGCGAATTGGAACATCCTGTACTCAGCGAACGTGAAAACGTGATTGTGATGGCAGACGAAGCGCACCGTACACAATATGGATTGCTAGATGGTTTTGCTAGCAATCTGCGGAAGGCGTTGCCTAACGCTTCGTTTATTGGCTTTACAGGTACGCCTATAGACAGTAAAGATGCAGATACACAAGAAGTTTTTGGGAACGTAATTCACGTTTACGACATAAAACAGGCTGTGGAAGATAATGCCACGGTAAACATCTTTTACGAACCGCGCTTGGCAAAGCTCCATTTGTGGAATGAGGATATAGATAGCGATGTGGATGAACTTGGCGAATCCGCTGAAGACAATCCTTCGTTGCGATGGGCTGCAATTGAAGATGCTGCAGGTTCAGAAGACAGGGTAAACAAAATTGCGGCAGATATATTGCAACATTACACCAACCGTACTAATACCTTAAAGGGAAAAGCGATGGTGGTTTGTATGAGTCGCCGAAACTGTGTAAAAATGTACAATGCCCTTACCGCTTTGGAAGGTTGCCCCGAAGTGGCGGTGATTATGACGGGAAACATTAGCAAAGACCCTATTTCGTGGAATGAGCATTTGCGCACCAAAGATGCTACAGAATCGATGAAAAAGCGTTTCCGAAATCCAGATGATCCTTTGCAGATAGTGATTGTTCGCGATATGTGGCTCACAGGTTTTGATGCACCTTGTGTGCATACAATGTATGTAGACAAGATAATGAGAGGCCATACGTTGATGCAGGCTATTACACGCACAAACAGAGTTTTTCACGATAAAAAGAACGGGGTAATTGTGGATTACATCGGTATAGGCGATAACCTAAAGACAGCAACCAACAAATACACCCAAGGAGGAGGCCACGGCAAACCGACCATTGATATTGAGCAGGCATTGGAACTGTTCTTTAACCAAATTGAAAAATGTAAAGCATTTATACCATCTGAAATAGATTACACAAAATGGAAAGCCCTACGTGATGCCGACAAAGTGCTTTTGGTAAAAAAGGCTCTGAATGCCATAATTAAATACGATGATGACTCCGAAGATTTTATGAAGGCTGAAAAGTCGCTAACGGGTTTGTTGAGTATTGTTAAAAGTCAACCTGCTATTCAGGAATTCGCAGTTGATGTTTTGTTTATTCAGCACGTTTCCAAAGCGGTACGCAATGCCAAATCGGTTACTACAAGCCGAAGTGAACAGAAAGAAAAAGTAAAGGAACTGATTAGCCAAAGTATAGACAGCGAGGATATAGTAGATGTTTTTGCAATGGCGGGAATTGAAAAACCAGACATCTCCATACTCGATGAAACCTTTTTATTGGGAGCCAAGAAAGAAAAGGATGGTCTTGCATTAAAGATTGAATTGATTAAAAATATACTGAAGGATGAGATTAAACTTAGGCTTCATAAAAACATTAAGAAATACACTTCTCTAAAAGAAGAATTAGAAAAGGTAATAGACCGCTATCATTCCAATGCTCTCGACTCCTATGCAACCATTGCAGAATTAGTGGAAAGAGCGAAAGAACTACAGCACGAAGATGAGCGCACAAAAGCATTAGGCCTCTCGGAAGAGGAGTTAGCTTTTTACGACATCCTAGCCGCCAAAAAAGACCTTATAAAAGTGGAGGGTCCTATACAGGATATTGTTCACGGTGTGGTGAAAGCTGTAAAAAATAATCTCCAATTGGATTGGTCAAAGAAGGAAAACGCCAAAGCTTCAATACGACTAGCGGTTAAAAAAGAATTGCGGGGGAAAATATCCATTGCGCAGTTGAATGAGATATTACAGGAGATAATGCTACAGGCAGAGGGGCAGTTTGGGGAGTGGAGTGCTTAGACTTGATAAAGTAAATTTATCATATGAAAGAAATTACAATTAAAGAAACTCTTGAACCTTTTTTAAAAAATGTTGGAGAAATAACGATTCGACATAAAGAAATATCGAAGGAAAAAGGAGAAGACTTCAATCTATTCAGTATTATGGGGATGGAGTCAAATGAAACATACACACACTCAGCAATTATTGCAACACTCCTTGATCCGAGTCAGAATCATTATAAAAAGGATTTTTTTCTTGATAAATTCTTAAAGATTATCGGCTATAAATTTGATGGGAAGGATTTAAATAATTCAACAGTAACTCAAGAATTTCATTTAGGTAAAATCGATGAGAATTATGAGAGAGGAGGATTCATTGACATTCTTATAAGATTTGATAATGGGAAAACAATTGCAATAGAGAATAAAATATATGCAAAAGACCAAAAAAAGCAGCTCTACAGATATAGCAAATATAACGAAGCAAAAACAATATTGGTTTACTTGAATCTTTATGGTGATGAACCAACTGAGTATAGCTACCATACCTTAAAGTTGGAAACCATACATAAAATTAGTTATAAAGAAGATATTATTAATTGGCTAACTGAAAGTAGAGAATTATTAAAAAAAGACTCTATTCTTTCTTTATCACTCAAACAATACATATTACTATTAAAAAAACTTACTAAAACTATGGACAAAACACGTGAGAAAGAATTGACATCAAGTATTTTAAATAATTATGGAGCTGCTCAGTATGTACATAGTAATTTTGATAAGCTCATTTATAATGTTCGAGAGTCTTTTAGACAAGCTGTAATAAGAAACTTACAAAATGTATTGATTGATAGAAATTATAGGGTAGTAAGCGGAAATGCATCAGATTATCATTATTCTCAAATTTGGATCGAGTTAGATAAAACTAGAGATTTAACAATGCGTTTTGGTATTGAATCATTTAGTGGTAAAGGAAATGAAAATGGTAAAATCTTTATTGGTGTTTTCGATAGATTAACTCAAGAGATTAATATTGATTTTGCAAATGAGGGGTCTGATAAATATTTAAGTAAATACTGGCCAGTTATTAGATTAATTAGAACTCGTAAGGGCAATTCACTTCATCTAAATAGCGGTGATTTACTTCAAAAGTTAAATGATGAAAACTCCCACACTTTTAAAGATTTACTTGAAGAGACAGTTTCACAAATTGTTAAATTTATGAATGATTATACAGAAGTTATAGAGGAGATTGAAAGAAATAGAGCAAATGGCTTAGAGAATCCCCAATCTTAGAAATTAATGAGGTTTGATATATAATAAGATTGATAAAAAATAATGATATAGTTTTGGGAGGCGTTTGGAGAGTGGAGGCATAGAGAGTGACTCGATGTATTAATTAATAATAGATTATTCTGGAAAAAAATAATATAAAATGAAACACTTATCTATAAGAATAGCCTGGCATGACAACAAGTGGAACGGAACCATTTGCCAACACCCCTCAAAAAACACATACTGTATTCATTTACCCAGAATAAAGAAAGAGAAGGATGATGTTTTGGAGAATTCTTATTCAGGAAAATTATGGAATGAACTGCCAAATAGTTTTTTGCCACCATGCAAGGCAGAAGGTGGGTCATTTATGAATACTTTATCATATAATCGTATTTTTGATCACCCTTATAAAAAGAACAGCAATGAAAGTGCCCCTCATTATCACCTAAAAGAAACTTCAGTTAAAGTTCCCCCGTTCACTAGTTTTGCTGTTCCTTTTTGGTGGATGCTAAAAGAGAATCAACCAAAAATAAGGGAAGAATATCCATCAGTTCCTTATGATAAAAATCCGCCTTTTCGCTCTTCTTGGGTTTATAGTAACACTACTCAAAATGCACTTCTAAATATTTTTTTTGATCCAATTAAAGAAAATAAATCCCTTGCTATTTATTATGTAAAAGGTGCTAATCCTCTTGATGAAAATGTTAACCGATTAATAGCCGGAGTAGGAACGATACTAAAAAAATCACCAATAATTGAGTACGGGACAAATAATGAAGTTACATTTCCTCTTTGGGATAGAATGATCACTCATGGGATTAAACCAAATGACTCAAAAAGTGAAGGAGTATTATTGCCTTATCACGAATATTTAGAACTTCCTGATGATTACATTCACAAAACAAAAGATGGCCGGAAAACTAAATATCAATTAATAGATGAAATAAAGCTTACGCTTAACGATATAGGGGGAAGAAAAGAGGTTATTGATGAATTTGCTTATGGTTCTAAATGGGTAAATAATAATTCTGCATTAATCATACTCTCTAAATTAAGAGCAATAGTGAATCGTATAATCGATCACGGAATTGTACAGGGGCATTGGATTGAGAATTTAAAATGGATTGATAGGCAAATTGGTAATGTAAAAGCGGGAATGGGACCATTTCCATCATTTGCTAATGCAATTACCGCATTAGGCTTTCAGTTTTCTAATGAACTTGAAGAAGATTTAAGAAATGATTATGGTCTAGGTGTTAAGGACAATCCTTGGGAGTTTTGGGAAGATGTTTTATTTGGAACTATCACTATTAACAGAAAACAGTATAGCAAAGAATTTACACAATTTAAGGATATTTGGTTATCAGAATCACAGGAGCGTTTAAATTTACTTCAATTATTATCGCGATTTGAATTAACTGTTAGTCAAATTAAAAAATGGTTTGAACTACCCCTCCGTAATAAAATTGCCTTTGGTGTTTCCAACAAGGATATTCTGATTAACCCTTACATTATTGCGGAAGAAGACAACGGGGATAAAAACCATTATCCGATTGCAGTAGAAACTATCGACGATGGTTTATTTGCTGATGTTGCTATTCAAGGAGAATATATTCCAGAAAAACCACAAGTCGTTGATTCACCACTAGATAATAGAAGGGTGCGTGCTTTAATCATTAGCTTATTAAAAGAAGCTGCATTAAATGGAGATACTTTAATGTCTATTACTGAGATTACGGAAAAGCTTAATTTACTAAATCTTCAAAGAAGTAGTCATTTTCCAACAAGCTACATAAAGGCAAATATGGCTTATTTAATAGAGCAACTTGTAAGTTTAGATTCTGGAAAAATACCATCGCTACAATTAAAACTTTACAACGAAATTGAGAAGTTTTTAAGTAAAGTGCTACTTGCGAGGGGTAAAAAGGATTTAGAACCTTTAAATGAGCAATGGGATATATTAGTGAAAAATGTTATTGCAACAACTAATATTACTTTTAATCCACTAAATAAGAAACATATTGCTGCACTTGAAGATCAGTCACTCGCATTAAATAAAATTACAAATAAAAAACTAGCTATATTACATGGTCCGGCTGGAACGGGTAAAACCACTGTGCTAGGCACACTATTTGGAAATAAAACCCTTAGAAGTGAAGGCATATTACTTTTAGCACCTACAGGTAAAGCAAGAGTTAAATTAGGTAAGATGGCTAATGCCGAAGCGTTTACAATTGCTCAGTTTTTATCAAAACAAAAGCGCTATGATTGGACTCATATGGAGCCGTTATTTCATGGGAAAGAAACATATAAAGGAGAAAGAAATGTGATTATTGACGAATGCTCTATGCTTACCGTCAAAGATATATTTGCAATTTTTAAAGCATTGGACTTAGCTCATGTAAAAAGAATTATTTTAGTTGGAGACCCCTATCAACTTCCACCAATAGGACCAGGAAGACCATTCGCAGATCTCTGTAATTATTTAGAAAATTTAGAACCAACAGATACTAATTACAATGCAAAGGATTGCCTTGCTCGATTAAATGAAGTAGTTAGAACCGTTGAAGGTGAAAATTCAGATGCACTCACTTTGGCATCTTGGTTTTCAGGGGTAAAGCCATTAAAAAATGCTGATGAGGTTTTTTCTAAATTAGGAGATAATAGCTTATTAAACGATTTACAAATAGAATTGTGGAATAATGAAGTAACGTTATATGAGAGACTAAACTCTTCTTTGGATAAAATAATGATTAATGAATTTCAGGAGGGCGGTGAGCTAGGAATGAACGCAATGTTGGGGATAAAAGGAGATTTAATTGATACCGATAAGATTGAATCTTTTCAAGTGTTGACTCCGGTTAAAGCTCCTTTTTGGGGTAATAATAATATAAACAACATTGTACAAAAGAAGTTTAGAATTAATAAAAGAGAAACAATAAACATTGGAGACTATAACATTGGCTTACTTGATAAAGTAATCCAAACTAAAAACGAATGGAAAACAAGTTATTCAAGTTCCCTGGATTATCAATTATCAAATGGACAATTAGGTTTGGTTAAAGAAATGGCTAAAGGATATGCTAATGTTGTTTTTTCAGGTATAGATTCAGACGAATCTTTTGGCTATAGGTCTCAAGGACAAGCAGAAGTTGATGAAACAAATATCGAGTTAGCATATTCCATTACGGTACATAAAAGTCAAGGCAGTGATTTTGAGTATGTTTTCTTAATTGTGCCGAAAAAAGGAAGAATCATATCCAGAGAATTAATTTACACAGCCCTAACAAGAGCAAAAAAGAAATTGATTTTAATTTTAGAAGGTGATAATCCACATTGGTTCATTAATTTATCAAAACCACAATACTCAGAAACGGCTAAAAGAAATACAAATCTATTTAGCGAAGCAGTAAGAGAAGAAGCATCAACAATACCTTTTGTGGAGGGATTAATTCATAAAACGAAAAAAGATGGATTGCTTGTAAGAAGTAAATCAGAAGTAATTATAGCTAATGAATTAGTCTATAGAGGGCTAGAATTTGAATATGAAAAAGAGTTTGAGGCTGAAGATGGTCAAAAAAGAATACCAGACTTCACTTTTATAGATGCTGCTGGTGAACGAATTTTATTAGAACATTTGGGGATGTTGTCAATACCTAGTTATAAACATGACTGGGAAAAGAAATTAAAATTCTATAAAACAAATGGGTTTGAATTAAATGAAAACTTGTTTTTAACAACAGAAAGTGAAAAGGGAGGTATAGATTCCAAAGAAATTGAAAGAGTAATCGATATTATTCAGGAATTATTATAAGATAGTGCTTTAAAATATAATTATACAGATCTGTCCTAGAATTTATAGTTGCATTTTTTCTGAAATTATAAAACAGTTCCGAAATTTGCTGTTTGCTTTCTAATGCCTGTTCATTGCTAAGCCCTTAATATTTATAATTACTAAGAAATGAATTATAATTCAAAGATTTGGCAGTAAATAGACATTATTGCCAAATCTTTACCTCGCTATTTATAATAGGTGGCTGGGCTAATGCCGTGCTCACGGCTGATCTCATCAAGACTCTTTCCGTTGTCGAATTCTTTTAAAATCTTTGCAATCTGTTACGGTGAGAATTTACTTCGTCTCAGAATACTGTTTAAAATTAAGATAATTACCCTACTTTTAAACAGTTTGGTTTTAAGGGAAGCTTACAACTTAATCTTTCAAAGTGGCACAAATCGAACCGAATTATCAAGTAATCAAATTGACATTATTTTTTTTCCAAAAGCCTTCTCAATAGCAGCAATAAGCTCAATGCTAAAATTAACCTTGCCTTTAACGATTTTGCTCACCTCCTTTGGACTAATATTCATTATTTGAGCCAATTGCTCTTGAGACCATTTTTTCTCCTCCAATAAGGTTAAAACATTTATAGCTACCATTGCGCTGTCTTGCCCCAAACTGTTTGATTCTTTTTTAGCCTTATGTTTTTCGGCCCATTTGGAAGGGGTTCGGGAAAGAATTTTCTCGAATTTCTCTCTGTTATATTTAATACTCATAGTCAGATTTGCTAAAAATTTAATCGGGGAGAATACCAAATATAAAGATTTTTTTTTGGTTCTATAAAATCAGACGTTTCGCATTACAAATGCAACAAAAAATAGACACGCTTTTCAAAAGTGCCAAGGGAATACCAATTTTAAAGTATAATAAAATAAAGCTATATCGCATATTGCAATATGCGATATACAGGTTTAATAACAAACAATTCTACAAATCAATTTAATGTTAGCAAAACCCAACATTAAGCTCCTTTTTAAGCTATAATGTTGGGAAATACCAACATTAAGCTAAAAAAACCCTCCAAAAATTTGAAGGGTCTTTATGCTACACCAAAATAAATTAGTAACGTCTTTTAAGTTGCTTGCATATCCATTTAAGAAGCACGGTAACCAAAAAACTGGTCACGGTACCAAAAGTAGCCATACAAAGTGTGACCATGATATCTTCTATAGGCAGGTTGGGCAGTATGCCAAACACAGTTCCTCCAAAAATACTGACGCGATAATTATCCATAGCCATCCGGTTAACGATCAGCATCCAGCAGCGGATTGCTATTTAATTGAATCACCCTGCCGTCTATATTTGGAGTATCATCATCATCGTTTTCGTTCAGATCTTTTATTACCATTTGGCTCACTACAGTAGCCACAGTCCCCGCCACCATAAGATACCCGCCAATGGTAATGACAACAGTGGGCATCAAAACGGGCACGGTTACTATAGCTCCTCCAATTGCCGTTAACCCAAACCCGAGATTCCGCAACTTTTTGAAAAACTTTGGTGTAGGTTCTTTCAGTCGATTATATAAATTCATAACCTCAAATTTTAATTAATACTAGTCCGATAAATATTCCCACCAACCACCACCAATCGCCAACCATCAATTGAGAACCCTTCACCTTCCCGAAAACTCCGAACTAACTGTCAAAAACACAAGTTCGCCGGGCTCTCGAAAAGCTTCAATACGCAAAATAAGAAGGTCAAGTGCTTTTCTTGATCCTAATCCCTTGCCAATTCCCGTAAGTTGTGAAACCGGAGCAATGCAACTACCTAGTTCACTCGCGGCATCACTAGCAGGATGAATTAATATCCCACTTTGGTCTTGCACCCCTTTCACTAATAAATGATGTTTAAACTGCAGTGAATAAAAAGGCTGCAGCTTATAAATACCGTCAGGAATACACGAAATATTGCGCTTGTTCGCACGCCAGGGTAGTTCAATGCTGAAGCACAAAAATTGACTTTTATGAAACAGCGAACCATTGGTCCCCGCTCTGAAATGTGTTCTATGTAGAAATAAATCCATTGCTCCGTTTTAGGTTAAACTTGGTCTACGTCCACAACACCAAGGGCATTGAATGATCCATTTCGCAACGGATACATTTCGCCGTTCACTTCTTGAAAAAAGCTTACACCAAGTACCTGCATTACAGGCAAAATTCCTCCTCCAGTAATAGTTGGACTAAGAGTAAGGGCTGGTTGCGGTGTTGCATCCCAGAGGATAATAGGGGAAAATGCGTGATCCTCCTCAAATTTTCTACCTGCAAAGTCAAGTGCACAAACACCCGCTACCAACTGTACGTGCGTCGTTCCCTTTGGTGCATCAATGGTTTCGTTCGGCACAAAGGCATCAACATCCACGTCAAATACCCCAGTGGCTCTGTCAAAATTTGGCGTATAGCCACTAAAGAAAACCGTATTTAGCTTCCCTTTTTCGTTAAAGTCGAACTCATTCAACAAGCTCATATCGCCATCTTGAACCGTACGTTTACCACGATTGTTCAAAGGATCACTTTTTACAATACTCATCAAGACCTTTACCAGTCTTGATGTTACTCGGTAGTCGCTTGCCTGGCGCAATAAAATACGCTCTGCCTTTCTGATCAATTGACCTCCTTTTCCGGCAGTTCCAAATTCCATCCCGTTCTCTCGGGTACGCTTAAAAGCAGGATCGTTTAAAATGCGGTTCTTTTCAATACCGCCCTTCTCACGGGCCAAATACCCGTCTCTTGTTTTGTAAAAGGTATAATCTCCAATTGTACCTTTTAGCTTTACAATTCCTTTTTGTTTTGCCATAATAACAAATTTTAATGTTAAACAATACCCCAAACCTACAACCGAGTATTGCCCAATCAATGACTCAAAACGCAGACTGCACATTCTTGCTCCATTTTGCAGTAAACTGCACATTTGCTCCTATTCCTTCATATAATTGCACAATAGCTACCTTCTTTTCCAATTAATGGGACTTAAGGTCACAGTTGCATGAGGCTACTAAGAATGAATTAAGGATCATACTGTAGTGACTTGGAAAATGATAGAATTGAAGTTTATGTGGTAATCTTAAATGAGGCCAAGAATTGGGGACGGTCTATACGTGGTTGGGAAGATTAATTTTATTTTTACACATTACGGAAAACCGTACCTGCCTGCATTTTAAACGCCCTCCTACGCATAAAGCTTCGGTGGCCAAAGGGAGAGAATACCAAATATAATTAATTTGTCGGTTTCAAAGGTTCGTGAAGAACATTACAAATGCAACGATAAAGAGACACGCTTTTAAAAAGCGCGCCAGAGGGTAATAAATAACACTTCAACTATATGGTTAACGATTACACAATGATGGTATATAAATTAAAAGTATAGTAACTTACTTAAAATTAGCAAAAAAATATAAACCTTAAAACTCTTCCAAACCCTGTTTTTATTGGGTTCAAAAAGATTTTCTGATTTTATGCGATAAGATTTTTTTTTACTGTCAGCAATATTCAAATATTTTTTTAAAATTTTTCATACTAAATAAATAAATTAATGTTATTGATTTTCAGCAAGTTAAAGTCTCTTTGGGCATATTACTCCTTAATATTGCATCAATTAAGACATTAAAATAGCCACTTAACTATGCCACTAAACGTTGCAATGTTAAATAGTTTAATGAAACTGTGCTAAGTATGTGTGTGTAAAAAAACCTAAAAAATATTCAATTTTTAATTTAGAATGAATAGGGGTGGGTTAAAATAATCAATTTCCCCCTCGATAATAATGTTTGATATGCTTCATACTAAGCCGTAGTATATAAATGAATATATTTTAAGTAAGAATGAATGGGTTAGCATATGAATAATTAATTTTAAAAATAAATATGAATGAATAGAGGAAATAATAAATTAGTTGAAATTTAGCAAGGATTCGTTCAGTTTTTTTAAAATATTTTCAAGAGCAAATTTTGTTAATTCTGATGCTTTTTCTTTTTCATGATTTATTTTTTTTATCCATTTTTTGACGAATTGTTTTTCCTGCATAATATCAGGAGAAATTTCCTCATTATATCTGTTTTCAATCTCAGTAGCAAAATCAATAATTTCTGAATTTTTTAAATTTATAAATACCTCCCAAAATTCGTCAAAATTAAATAATGAAAATATTGGTGTATATCGATACTGAGATTGAAGTGGATATGTTTGATTTAAAAACTCCTTAAAATCTGTTTTAAATAAATGAAAAAGGTTTGAAATTTCAGTTTTAAAATTATCATTTTTTAGCTTTTGATTTAAATTAAAACAATACTCAATTATTTTCTTTACTTCATTAGTGGTCTTTATATAAACACCTAAATTTTCCGTATAATTATATTGAGGTATTCCCTTGTCAATTCCTTTTATGAATCTATGACTTAATTTTTCGATGTCAAATCCCAAGACATTATTCATCCTTGTTGCTAAAACAAATAAATATGGATACCTGCCAAGAGCGAAACTTCCTTTATCAACGAATTTCAACATTCGTAAGGTCAATTCTTTATATTTTTTAAATTCCATGTCAATGAAATCTCGTTGGGATAATTTTCCAACAATATCTTCTGCTTCCGAAAATTTCTCCTCTTTAATATTGAATTTCGTCTTTAATTCTTTCAAAAGTTCTTTTGGGAAAAATTGCGATTCACCAATTATAAAATCAAAAATTGATTTAAAAAAATAATTTGAAAATTGATTATCTCCTAAATATTTTGTTTTGTAAATATCAATATATGTTTGTTCTTTTTTAACCGAATTAGAAGTGGAATTTTTAGCTAGAATGGCTTCTATTAAAAATCTACTACCACTATACAAATCGGAAATGTCCTTGTGGCTATGGGAATTAATTTTTCCCATTTTGTATTCCACTGAAATGGGTAAGGCGAAACTTAATACAGTTTTGAAAACAATATCCTTTACAGATAAAAGTAATTTTTCTTCCTCTAATTCCTTTACAAGTCCCTTATATATGATTTTAAAATTCTCTAAAAAGAAAACTAAATTTCTAATATTCCCTTTATTGAGTAATATAATTTCTAAAATAAAATTTTTGTTCTCTGTCAAATATTCAAAATATTCTAAATCGTGATCATTATTATATTTATTATTGATAATATGGTTAAAGATTGCTTCTACATCAGTTTTAAAATTCATAGACACTCCAATAACCTTTTCACGCAACATCGAATATGATTGATTATTCGTATTTTTTTCCTCTTTAAATAAAATTTCTTCGTTAGCAATTATGATAACTTTTGTATTTGAGTTTTCTACTAAGTTATTAATGAAACCGAACAATTCCGTGCTTTTTAAATCTTCGCTCTTTCTGTCAATGTCATCAAAACATAACAACAACTTGTTATAGTTTAAAATATCTTTTGGAGAAGTATTTATATTGCTTATATACTCGTCTATATCAATGCCAGAATATACTTTAAGCAAACTTTTGCCAATATCTGAGGCTATCTTGATCTTTTTTCCTTTTAGAATAGGGTACAATTCTAAGAAAATCATTTTTTGAATTTCCTCCACCGTTTTAATACCAAATAGGGAAATTAAAATAGGCGTAAACTTGGAATCTTTTTCACTTGATACTTCAATTCCCTTGACTATTGGAAATAATTCATGTTTGAAATAATATGTTTTTCCTATTCCATATTCACCTCTAATTATAACTGCATAGTTGGTTTCTAATTGGAGATATTGAATAATTCGGTCTGTTAAAACTTCATTCATTTGCTTAATTTATTTATTATATTTTTCATATAAATCCCTTAAAAAGTACTGTCCATTCTTTGCAAACTCATTACAAATTTTATTAGATTTTTCAGATAATAATAAATCATTCTGTAAATAAAGAAATTCTACAAATTCAAGTATCTCTTTTTGCATTATGGATGCATAATAAAAATCTTTAAAAAATGAATCAATAAATATTTCACAAGCATAAATGCAATTTTGTCTTACGTTCCCAATTATTTTTAGTCGATTAAGATTTTTAATTAGTTCGTCCAGATCCCTTCCATGACGTGCGTACGAAGAACTTTTAAGGATTAATTGAGTTGATTCTTCATTAAGTTGATCTATATATTTTATAAGATAAATTAAGGAAGGAAAGTCTTTGGATTCTATTCCTTCCATCGTATCCAGTAATTTTAAAATGTATCGCCATAATTTTAAAATTTTATCTTTAAATTTTATTTTCTCCTCAGTAATAAGTCCATCTCTATAACTAGAAAACTTGAACGAAAGAGAATGTACAATACTCTTAATACTATTAATCTCTTTTTTGTTGAGCAAAAGGGTTAATAATTCACCCTCATTTAAGTTTTCATAATTATAAATATAAAAGATAAGAATATGTGTTTCTAAAGGAGTATTACCCATACTTGAATCGACGATTTGCCAATTAGAAAGAATATGCTTTTTATAAATGTCCTTTAAAGTATTATATTCAAAAATAGAAGTAGGGTAATTTAATAAATGCCCTCCAAAAAAGGACATGATAGATTGATCGTTTTTTTGAGGTATTGATTTTAATTGCTTTTTTGTCCATTCAAAATCTAGGAAGTAAAAGTTGTTTATGTGCCAACCCAAAAGAACTAAAACCTCTTGAATATTATTGTTTATTAGTTTATCAAAAGCACTCTTTTCTTCTAAAGACCAAATTGGAGTTTTATCTTCCAATAATTGTTTTTTTAACCTCCCTTTTCTTAAAGAGTAATCAAGTAAACATCCTATAATTACTCCTGTTCTCGAGTTTACAACTTGCATTGCTGAACCTAATTTGCCAACGTGTTTGTCATCTAACTTATTAGATATGTATTTTTCTAATAATAAAAATATATTTTTCTCAGCCATAGGTAAAAATTCTTCGGGAAATGCTATATCATCATTTCTCATTCCTTGGCTCATTAACCTACAAAAACTAATTATTGTAGATGAGTAATCATAATCATATGGATCGTTTTTAAACTGTAACTTATCTGTAGAAAATTCGCTTTGGGATATATATTGGTAAATGAAATCTAAAGTATTTTTCCAATCAATTAGAATACCTGTTTTATGTGCATCTGATAGAGAATAAAATATTGTTGAAATATGTTTATAAGGTACTTTTAAAAATTGTAAATGATTTAAATAAAAAATTTCAGGTTTTTCTTTAATAACGATACCTAAATTATCTGCCAATCCGTCAACGCTTGGATTTCTGAAACTCCTTTCGGGGTCAAACTCCTTTAAATAACTTATTAACTCGTCTATTGGAAGACTCTTAATTTTTTTTGAACTAATTGGAGACGTACTTCCAAAAATGATACCTGACTCAATCTTGGGTCTAACTTGTTTTTTTGTTAGTTTTAATTTCTTTGATAATTGATTATAGGGCTTTTTAAAAAAGATATTTTCACTCAAAGCCGAATACCATAGTAGTCTAAAATTATCAAAATATTCTTTCTTATTATAATAATGTTCATCTTGCGATCCACGCTCTATAATATCTTTAAAAATCATAGCCTCGTCTTCATTTAATTTTTCTGCAATCTCTTCTATCAGGAAGTATAGGTCATCACCCCAATAATTGCTCGAAAATAATTTTCGCTCATCTTCATTTTCAATTAATTGAAAAAATATTTCCTTAGTATTCTCCCAAGTTTTAGCGAATAGAAATAAGGATAGCTTTATAAAATGCCTGTGAGAATATTTTTGACTTAAAAAACTATGAATTACTTCTTGAATCCTTTCAGGTGATTCATCAGAAATTTTTACACATACATTTTTCAAAAATGTCGTGTATATACTTTTGACAGAATATGAGTGACTTTGAAGTTCGTTTGGGTAGAATATACTATTGATTATTCCATCAAATTCGGATTTAAGAGAAATCAATAATTTGTTGGCAATATGGAATATAACCTCATTTGAACAATAATTGGCAATTCCAGAATAAAAAGTATCGTTTTCGCACGCTTCTCTTAATCTATACGCCCGAATTATTGGATAGTGATTTCCTGTTTCATAAGTTGAAGTATCTCGAAATCTTTGGTCATTTGATACTTCAAAGACTAATTTTATTATCTTTTCTATTCGGGACTTATTATGCTTGGAAACTTCTTCATTTTCAAAATAAGTATTAATAAAATTGAAAATTTCATTACTGGTAAGAACATTTTGAGGTTCAATTGTAAAATAAATAGGAAGCTGATTAATAATAATATCATTTACATATTTCTTTGGTAGATTGGTTAGAATTACCAAAAGAGTATACCAAATTCGATAATTTTTTATCGGCTGAATATTAATAGAATAAGTGCCTATATCTTCAACAATTTCAACTAATAGTATGCTTAATCCTTCTTCAATTTTTCCTTTATTAATTTCTATGGCTAAGAACTCTAAGTACTCAGATTGATTCCAATAAGATTCATCTTTAATTGTTTCTGGCGAAAAAAAGCCGTTTTCATATAGTGCTATAAACCAAGAATCTTTAATTAGATTTTTAAAAAAGTAATGCTCCTTTTGATTGTCTAAAAGAATATTCTTTAAAGTAAAAAGAATTTCTTCTGAAGGATTTTCATATTTTATTATTCTTTCTAATTGTTTAATTTGCTTTATAAAGTCCCCTAACAGTTTTAAAAGAATATCTTCATATCTTGACCATAGACTCGATATTTCTTCTGCATTTCTGGAAGTTTTGTATCCACCTCTCCTATGTGTATATTCAACAAACTTAGTCGCTACATCTATATATTCTCTTGCGAATGGTTCATCAACAGGTAAGTCCAATGCAGTCAAAATGGAGGCAATATGTCCTTTCCTCTTTTTTAAGTCGGAGTCTAATGACAGTGTTTTTTCAAGTTTCTTTTTTTCATCATCTGGGGCTAAAAAGTCTCGAAGACTTCCGTCAATTTCTCTTGCTGAATGAGCAATCATATAAGACCTTGATGGGATAGATTCAGTCTCAATAAGCATTAACCCACTTTTATAAAAACCTGAGAGCTCCTCGCCAATATTTTTAAGTCCCTGATAAATTGCCTTTTGCTTTGCTAACATCTCCATACCCTTTCTTTTGTCAATTTAATCTACCCAAATTAATTCCCTTTTCACTAAAGAATAAAGATTTACAACAAAGAAGAATAGAATCCCAAAATTTAATGAGATTAAAATTTCCGCTACAATAAGTCTTGTTTCAGGGTTAGTTAAACCAAAATATGCATAAAAAGGTAATAATAGACCAAATACAGTGCTACACAGAAACATAATAAATATTAATTTTGTTGTTCCTGATAAACCAAACTTTAAATCTTTTTGAATGTCGTATAATTCAGTTAAATAATACTCTTGCATATCATTACATAACTCAGCCATTAACTCATTGTTCAATTCTCGCCCAAGAAACTTTTTGTCTATACGTCCAATAGCACTTAGTATTTCCCCTTTAATTCTTCTACCTAAACTATAATATTTAATTAAAGAATAGTTTTTGTCAAAGAAATACCACATAGTACTGAAATATTGAATCTCCATTGCTCTTTGAACAAATTTTGAAGTGTAAATTCCTTTTCTTTGATAATCTCCATATAATTCGCTATTAGGAATGATTTGATCGCTTTTACGGTCTTTAACCAAGCTGGACATTGCCAAATACATTCCCGACATTCCTTCTTTAAAATTTTTATGTTCGTATAACTCATCAATCAATTTTTCATCGACAGGCTTATAATCACTAAATGACATTAATTTGTAATCGTAGTAGTCTATGTGCTTAAACCTTCCGTAATCAAACAAATTTTTAGTAGCATCTTCATCTTCCCAAATTCCCCAACGATTTGTTAGCTTTAAACAGACCCTTCTAAAATCTGTTATTTTTTGTGAAAAATGAGTTGCTTCGTCGTATAATTCTTTCTTTACAGTCCATATTTGAGATAACCTATTAAAAAAGAAAGTGATTAGAATCGCAGAAAATAATCCATTTATTGTGAGAATGATTTCGAGACCATTATCAGGTTGAAAATTATTTGAATAGAAATGTAATTTTGCAAACATTATTAGTACAAGTTCAAGGGAGATTAGAAATAATAATATCATAACCCAATCCCATTGAAGAATTTTCCGCCACAAAATTTTCGCTTTATGGGATATTTTTTTTCGAGAAAATTCCATCTTGAATAAGTTTATTAATTTAGTGCTAAGTTAGCAAGCATTTTAAGAAAAAAACGAGTTGAAAGAAATAAATCAAATAATACATTTAACCGAATCAATAGATATTTTGAAGTCTATTATCAAAAACGGATTTTACACATCTTATGCAAAAGAAACTTTCAATGGGAAAAATATTTTGATTCCTATGATAAGCTTCTCAAATATTCTTTTTCGTGATATTGGAAAGAATGAGGTTGTCGATTATGGTAAATACGGAATTGTATTTGACAGAGACACAATCATTAAAAAATTTGATTTAAACCCAGTTTTTTATGTGAAAAATGAAAGTGATTTAGAAACAACTTTTAAAACAAATTTTGAAAATTCAATAATACCACAGACCTTAAAAGTCGCTAAAGATTTTTATACTGATTGTAATTGTGAAAAATTTACTGACCATATCAACATCAATCCAATAAGTAACGAAGTTAAGGACTTGTTGAATACATTAGATAAAAACGTGAATGACGACTTTATAAATTCATTAAAAACAATTTTTGAAAATTACTTTGTTAATTCACTCAAACAAATGTTGGTTTTAAAACCATATACTGTTGAGAACAAATCTAGTGAAACTAAAATAGCTTACAACGAACGTGAATGGAGAAAAAGTTATTTTGAATTGAACTTTATTTCTGAGTTTACACCAAAAGGGGAAATAAATAAGGAATTCCAAAAGTGGATAAATACGTCTAAACCACACTACACAGAAAAATACGTACAGAAATTTGATCTAAGTGACGTAAAATTAATATATGTTGAAAATGAAAACGAAGTAAAAGACCTAAATAATTTTATAAAATTAAATTTCTTAAATCAGTCAATTCATATCAAAACATTGTCTGAATGTATAGAAATTGAAAATGCAATCTAACAGTTTGTAAAGGAAATAGCTGGTTCTTTTCTAAATGACAGGTCTATACTTTTATAAAGGTCAATGCTAAACCAAAAGAGAAACGCTTGACAATGCACTGCTTCTAATACACTCATTCAGAAAAAGTTCAAATTGTTTTAATTTTTCTATTTTCATTAATGAAGATTATCGGTAAAAATATTAGAGTAGAAAGGCGTTGGAATTGATTAATAATACAATAGCCGTACAATATTAAAAATACAAAAACCTCAACATCTTGATTAAAAGATAGTTGAGGTTTTTTGTGGCGGAGAAAGAGGGATTTGAACCTTCTAGTGTATGAAATTAACAATGGTTTATGCTAATGTACTTCTGATTAAGCATCTCTTTAAATGGACACATGATTATTTTTTAAATCTATAGTTCTTTAAGGGTCAATTTATTATATTTGAATATTCTCCCCAGTTTTTTAAAATATGTGCAATGAAAAAAAGTAAAAATTTATTTCTCGGGGGATTGGTATTTCTATTTCTTACCTCATTTTCTTACGATGTTCCAGAGGTTTATATCTGCAAAGGCCCTCAAAGCAAAAAATACCATTATAAAAAGGATTGTAGAGGTTTATCGAGCTGTTCTACAGATACCTATTCGGTAACGTTAAGCGAGTCTAAAAAACTAGGGAGAACCCTTTGTGGTTGGGAAAAATAAAGTGAAAAGATTTAAATTGGTAAAAGGTGGATAACTACGAAAAATTCTATCGAGAACAATTTAAATTCTCACTATTGATGGTTGCAATAGCAGCAATTGTAATTTTCTTTTTATGGCTTTTTGGGATTATTGAAATGTAAAATAAAGCTTAAGAGAAGTATCAATCCATCTTACCATATTTTCCTATTTCAAAATTAAAATCACATAATTGCTTAGGATGGACATTTAGAGCCTGTGCGAATTTTAAAAAGGTGCTTATTGTCATATTAATTTTTCCTTGCTCATACCGACTTATCTCAGAGTTCTCAATTCCCGTCAGGAAACTAATGTCGTTCTGTGTTTGGTTATTTTCATCTCGGAATTCTATAATCTTACTTCCAATTCCCTTCAAAAAATCGCTATTGATATTCATAATAAATTTTGTTTCAAAGCAATTTCTTTTTATTCCTATAAAATTTTATTGGGATATATCCCAATTTTTAAAAATTATTATTATATTTGTTTTAATAACATAAATTTGCGATTCTTCTATAGCAATAATTAGAAGCATTCGCTTTGAATCTCGCTTTTGAAAACTGGTAATTTTTAAATGGGAACGAGATGATAAGTAAGATGCTCACGTCTATATCGGCGTGGGCTCACTTATTGTTCCCAAGGTATACCAGTACCTCAAAGGCAGTAAGCTGAGTTCCGCGCCTTTTTGTATTTGGCTTGGTCGTGTTTTCTTCCCTCAACTTTCTTTCAAGGCAACTGTTTCTTCCACCAAGAAGCTTCGCATTTGTATAGTATTGAGTATTGAGTAGTTAGTATTGAGTGTTTTCAACTCCTAATGAGGTCTCTCCCGAAGCCTCGGGAGCGCTCGACCAGACATTCATGTCTTAATGCTTAAAGCTTACAGCTTACAGCCTAAAGCCTAAAGCATAAAGCTTTAAAAAAAAAGACCCGCTCCACGTTTTCGACGACCGTTGGAGCAGGCCAGTAGTTTAAAAAAGATATTAACCCTTAAACCAATGCAAAATTATGAAAAATAATTACAGGTATAGGCTTGCACTTGCAAGTATTTTTGCCCTCTTCTTCACTTACAACTCCCCACTTTTTTCTCAGAACCTTCCACTAAAAACCATTAGTGGAATCATTACCGATGCCGAAGGTCCGCTCAGCGGAGTCAATGTATTGGTAAAAAACACCGCCCGTGGGAGCATCAGCGATCTGGAAGGCAGGTATGCCCTAACCGCCACTGCCAAGGATACACTTGTATTCACCTATTTGGGGTATAAGTCCCAAGAAGTGGTTGTGGGCAGTAGCAGTATTATGAATGTTGTTATGCAGGTTGATGCCACTGCCTTGGATCAAGTGGTTATTAATGCGGGGTATTATAAGGTTACTGAAAAAGAAAAAACAGGAAGTATCTCCCGTATTACAGCTGAAGATATTGAGGAACAAATAGTAATGAATCCTGTTGCTGCACTACAAGGGAGGGTTTCAGGTTTACATATTATCCAAAACTCGGGGATTGCAGGAAGTGGCTTTATGGTCCAATTGCGTGGCAAGAACAGTTTAACGGCTGGTAACCAACCATTATATGTTATTGATGGCATTCCTTTTAGTTCCGATGGAATGGGCACCCGTAACGTTTCCGGTACTATCCTGCCCGGCGCAGACTATAGCCCTTTTAGTTTTTTAAGTCCTTCCGATATTGAGAGTATTGAGGTGCTGAAGGATGCCGATGCCACGGCCATTTATGGCTCCCGTGGTGCCAATGGGGTTATTTTGATAACCACCAAAAGGGAGCAGAGGGGAAGCACTACATATTCCATTACCGCAAAGAGTAGCCTCGGGCAAACCGCAAAAAAACAAAAACTACTGAATACAGAACAATATCTGCAGCTACGGGAGCAGGCTTTTGGCAATGATGGCTTCACTGAGTATCCTCCTTATGCGTACGATATTAACGGCACCTGGGACCGAAACCGTTATTCCGATTGGCAGGAGGAACTATTGGGTGGGACGGCCTATATACGGGAATATCAGGCCTCGGTGGCCGGGGGCAGCAATTCCACTTCCTTTTTTTTCAGTGGTGGTTACCATAATCAGACTACAGTATTTCCCACCGACGACCGTTACCAACGCGCCAATGGCCTTGCCAAGCTTTCCCACAGTTTGCCCAACGATAGCTTTAAGATAACCCTGTCCACAGCCTATGCCCATGAAAACAATCAGCTCCCGAGTTCCGATTTAAGCTATCAGGCTTTGATCTTACCCCCAAATGCACCCCAATTATACAATGAGGACGAAACCCTCAATTGGGAGGACGGAACCTTTAACAATCCGTTGGCTTCCCTTCAAGGTGAGTTGTTGTCCAAACGAAACAGCCTGCTTGTAAATGGTTTATTGGAAATCAAGCTGCTGAACAATCTCACGCTACGCACCACCTTGGGGTATCAGGATACCAAACTATCTGAATATCGTACAAGTCCCCACACCATTTATCCGCCACAGTATGGTTTTGACAGTAGTTTTTCTGGCATCTATACTAACGACGGAACCCGAAATTCGTGGATGGTGGAACCTCAATTGAATTATAACTATAGCCTTGGGGACCACAAGCTGGATGTATTGTTGGGCTATTCCGCACAAAACGAAACATCAAGCGTCTTTTCCCAATACGCAGAAGGTTTTGCCACGAACTCCCAAATTAGGAACCTAGCGGCGGCCAATTATATCAGGGTGATGAACGATGCCGAACAGGTATATAAGTATCAGGCGCTATTCGGAAGGGTAAACTATACTTTTATGGATCGGTATATCATCAACCTAACGGGGAGGAGGGATGGCTCCAGTCGCTTTGGCCCCAACAACCGTTTTGCCAATTTCGGGGCGGTGGGTGGCGCCTGGTTGTTTTCAGAAGAAGCGGGAGTTGAGAATGCCCTACCCTTTCTTTCTCATGGAAAGCTTCGCGGTAGTTATGGCAGTACTGGCAACGACCAGATTGGCGACTACCGCTATTTAAACTCCTATGGCAGCACTGGTATATCTTTTAATGGAACTATTGGGCTCTACCCCACCGCCCTCTACAACCCCAATTTTGGGTGGGAGGAAAACCGAAAGGCTGAGCTGGCGCTAGAACTGGGCTTGTTTAATAACAGGATTACAACCAACATCAACTATTACAGAAACCGTTCCTCCAACCAACTAGTAGAAATTCCCCTTCCAGGCACCACAGGCTTTCCTAGTATTTTGGGCAACCTCGGCGCCCTAGTGGAAAACAGGGGCTGGGAGTTTGAGCTGAATACCGTAAATATCAATCGAGGTAACTGGAAATGGAACACCTCCTTCAACTTTAGCCTCCCACGAAACGAACTACTTGAGTTCCCCAATCTGGCAAGTAGCACCTATGCCAACAGTTACGTAATTGGGGAGCCAATTACCATTGTAAGGGTGTTGCATTTTACGGGAGTTGATTCCGAAACGGGCGTCTATACATTTGAGGACTATAATGGCGACGGGCAGATAAGCGCCCCCGAGGATAGGAAGGCCATTATAGATACCGCTCCCGAATGGTACGGCGGGTTGTCTAATACTTTTGCCTATGAAAATCTGGAGCTGGATATCTTCTTCCAGTTTAGCAAGCAAATGGCACAGAATATAAACCGTTGGGGTATCACCCCCGGCGCCATGGCTAACCAGCCTGTTGAAGTATTAGATGCCTGGACTGCTCCTGGCGACCAAACAGATACCCAAGGCTATACCGCAGGCGGAAGCTATGAGCGCTCAGTAGCCGCCTATAATTTGGGGCAAAGTGATGCCGCTTTCAGTGATGCCACCTATTTACGGCTAAAGAATATCTCGCTTTCCTATAACATTCCAAATTTTCTCCACAGCACATCAAATGCTAAGGTATTTATCCAGGGACAAAACCTATACACCCTTACGGAATATAAAGGGCAAGACCCTGAACAGACGCAGGGTTTTATTCCTGCCCTACGATGGTTGGGTGCAGGACTTACATTAACCTTTTAATGCTTAAACTATGAAAAATTCTATACAGAAATACAATTACCGCTCCCTCATGCTATTACTACGGCTAATGCTCTTGGTGCTATTGGGAGTGCTACTCTCCAGTTGCGAAAAGGCACTGGAACCGGATTATCCAGATTTTTTGCTCTCGGAAGAGGCTCTATTTGAAAACGGAACTACGGTTAACGCCGCCCTTGCCAATATATATAACGGTCTTCGGGATATTAGTCCCGTTAGTGGGGGTGTTGACGGAACGGGTATACTCCTGGGGCTCTATGCGGATGAACTGGACTATTATCGGGAAAATGCCCCGGTTGACAATGCCTTTTATAATCATACGATACTTCCTAACAATACTGCGGTGGGCAATTTTTGGAACAACAGCTATTCCCTTATATACAGTGCCAATAAAATTGTGGAAGGACTTGAAGATGCCCCCTTGGAGGAGGAAGAGCGGAATGGCTTTATGGGGGAAGCACTTTTCCTTCGGGCTTACCTCCACTTTTACCTTGCCCAATTGTTTGGGGACATACCCTATATACAAAGTACCGATTATTCCGAAAATGCTTCGGTTTCGCGTATGCCCCTAACGCAGGTATACCAAATTGTGGAAGAGGATCTACTCTCTGCCAAGAACCTGTTGCCAGCTATGGAAACCAGTGGCGAAAGGCTTAGGGTTTCCAATGGCGTGGCCAGTGCGATGCTCTCACGATTATACTTAGTTACACAGCAATGGGAAAAGGCAATTAGTGAAAGTACAGCAGTCATTACGGAGGGGACATATACTTGGCAACCCGATTTAAATTTGGTCTTTCTAAAAGAGAGCCCCTCCACTATTTGGCAATTAAAACCCGAATTTGAGGGTTCGGGAACCAAGGAAGGGGAAACTTTAGTATTTGACTTTGGGCCGCCTTCCCTCTATGCACTTTCAGATAGTTTTATCGAAGGCTTTGAAACAGGAGACCTACGAAAGGAAGCTTGGACCCGAGAGCTATCGGACGGAGTACAAAGTTGGTACCACCCCTATAAATACAGGCAAAATTATTATGACGGTAGTAGTTCCGAATATTCCATTCTCTTCCGTTTGGCGGAACAATACCTCATCCGAGCGGAGGCATCCCTGCAAATGGGAAATTTACAGGAAGCAAAGGACGACATAAATGGAATTAGACTTCGCGCAGGACTAACGCCCACCCTTGCCAGCAACCCAGAAGAAATCATAGATGAGTTGCAAAACCAATGGCGTTATGAATATTTTACCGAGCAGGGCCACCGTTGGTTTTACCTAAAAAGATCGGGGACCGCCGATGAGGTATTGGGGCCCGTTAAATCGGGTTGGAAAGCCACCGATGTGCTTTTCCCGTTGCCGGCAAACGAACTCATACTAAACCCAAACCTCAACCCACAAAACCCAGGATATTAATGAAACAAAATATTAAATTAAATGAACAGTCAATTAGCCACCTCCTCATACTTTTTTTCATGTTTGTTTTGGCCTCCTGCCCCATTTTGGGGCAGCAAGGGCCAGCAAAATCACTATTGCAACCAAATGATTACGATATGTGGCACCACTTGAGAATCACCCAAATTTCTGGGGATGGTCTATGGACTTCCTATAAAATGGACTATGAAATTGAAGCAGACACCTTATTTGTTTTAAGCTATGACGGCAAGACGGAATATCAGTTTCCCAATGCCCACAGCGGCCAATTCCAACCCAATAAAAAAACGGAATTTTTTGCCTTTAAGGATGATCAAAAAGGAATAGGCGTCCTCAATCTATCCAAAGGCGAGACGGTATGGGAAGCGGAAGCGGACCGCTTTGAGTTTGATAGTCAGGGGAACTTTCTTGCACTTTATAATCCTCAGTCAAACGAGGGATTTTTGAAATTATGGGATCTGGAAAGGGATCAGACCACCGAATTAAAAGGAATTCAAAATTTTAAATTTGGTCCTTTGGGAAAAAGAGTCGTTGTAATAAGCAAGGATTCTACTGAAACGACGGTATCACTACTGCGACTAAAGGACATGCTACAGTCTGTTATCATAAAAACCAAAAATTCAGAATTCATATACCCCACGTGGAACGATACAGGCGATGGCTTGGTTTTTATGGAAAGCACTCCAAATTCGGGACAGCGGCTCTATTATTTTGAGGATAAAAAAACACCGATGCTCAGGGAATTGGACGAAATTGATTTAAGAACGCTCGAAAGTTTTGCTATAAGCAAAATTCCACTTTCCTTTTCCAGGGATGGGGAAAGGATATTCTTTTGGACCCATAGCCCAGACAATGATTCACTTAACAAAGAGAAAGACAGTGTAAACGTGCAGGTTTGGAAGGGCACAGACAAATGGATATACCCTAGGCAGCAGGTGGATTGGGAATTCAACCATGCCGATAAACTGGCGGTATGGTGGCCCAAAACAAAAAAAATAGTTCAGATAGGTACGGAGGAAAGACCCGAGGTAATTCTTGTCGGGGATGAAAAGTATGCACTTACTTATAATGTTTTGACGTACGAACCGCAATTCAGACAAGCCCCGCGAACAGATTTTTATATTACCGATTTGGATACAGGGGAAACATCCTTATTTGCCAAGGAATTGGAAACAGCCTTGGGCTACCTTAGCATTGATCCCAACGGAAAATACATTGCATATTTCCTTGAAGGAACATGGTGGTTATATGATATTGAAAACAAAAAGCATTTAAATAGTACCGGACAAACCCCAAACTCCTTTACTTATAAATTTCCACCGCATACTTTAGATAGCACTCCTTATGGAAACATGGGCTGGACCACCAAGGGTGAATTCTTGGTTTATGACGAATTCGATATTTGGAAAATAGGGGCAGGAACTAAAAACCCAAAACGACTTACAAACGGACGGGAGAGAGATATCCGTTATAGGGAATACAAAGGTCTTTATAATGGTTTCCGTTCCCTTTCAGATATTTCTCGGGATAAGCCAATTGATCTCGCTAAGCCTATTATCCTATCTACGCAGGATTCCCTCTTCATTCAAGGTTATGCCTTATTGGAGCCGGGTGGCAAGGTAAAGGACTTATTAAACGAAAACGGAAGAATTACGGAATTGCGAAAGGCAAAATTCACCGATAATTATATTTATGTAAAGCAGAAAAACGATGCACCTCCTTCACTCTGGAAAAAAGCAGGAAAAGATGCCAAGCTTTTGGTACAATCAAATGAACAACAGCATAGGTTTCTTACTGGCAAAACAGAATTGATTTCTTACACAATCGATCAAGGGCAAAAACTGCATGGAATTCTTCACTATCCTGATAATTTTGAAGCCGGAAAACAATACCCTATGATAGTGTATGTTTACGAAATGATAGGTTATAAATACCAAAAATATAATAATCCAAGTTACTATAATGGCACTGGTTATAACTACAGGAATTTTACGGCGTCGGGGTATTTTGTTCTGGAACCGGATATTTTGATCCAAAAGGGCAATCCTGGTGGCTCCGCTACCGATTGTGTAGCAAGGGCAGTTAATAAAGTTTTGGAAAAGGGGTACATAGATAAAGACGCCATGGGACTGATTGGTCATTCCTTTGGAGGCTATGAGAGCGCTTTTATTATCTCACAGACCAATATATTTGCTGCAGCCGTAGTGGGCTCAGGTATTTTTGATCTTACAGCATCCTATCATAACATTAATAAAGATACCGGCAGGCCGGAGCATTGGCATTATGAGGACCATCAGTGGCAGATGGGCAAAAGTTTTTATGAGGGCAAGGAACTGTACAAGCGAAACTCCCCAGTGGAGTTTGCCCAGAACATAAAGACCCCAACCTTAATATGGACTGGAAACAAGGATTATCAGGTAAATTGGCATCAAAGTGAGGCCATGTATCTAGCCTTGCGTCGTTTACATGTGGAAGTGGAATTACGAATTTATGAAAACGAAAGCCATTCCCTTGCAATACAAAAAAACCAAAAAGATCTTACAAAAAGAATTCAAGATTGGTTCAATAAATATTTAAAAAAGTAATATAAATTAATAATTACAAATTGAAAGATGCCCCAAATGGGGCATCTTTTTTTTTAAGGCAATCAAGGTTGCCAGTTCATAAATAAAGGTAAGGAACAACTCGTTGGTCCATTCTTACCAAAAACAATTCTACCTGTGTTGTCTGTACAAGTTGCGGTACTTGACAGATCACATTTCCCGTGGGGAACGCAGACACCGTTTTGGTAAATGTAACCCTGCACAAGGGCCATTTCTTCCTTACCATCATCCTGTGAGGCAAAAGCTGCCGCAATAGCAAGCATAAAGGCCGCCACAGGTAACAAAAACTTGAATTTTAAATTTCTCATGATTTCTAAAATTTAAATTTATAAATATGACCTACTCTCTTCTACAGGTTTTCGGTCTCATCCCTGTTCTTGCAAGAAAAAATCTTCTAATAAAAATGGCTATTAACTATTTTATAGGCTACTAAGTAATTCCCTTGGAGCGCATATAGCATCCTGTTTTTTATAATAAACTCCCGCGCCTTACTTTTTTCGTGTTTATATAAATAGAAGCTAAACCGATAGCTTTGGTCGCTAAGGTCATATACGTCTATTAGGTTAGCTTCCTCCATCATATTTTCAGGTTCAAGTTTTCCAAGTCGCGGGGAATCTATCAATAAGAGCTCTTGTGTAGTAGCACTATTTTTATTTACCAAAACGGTATTGCCGCCAAGTTTTCTTTGGTCTTTGGTATTGTTTTCTGCTATATGGAGTTGGGCCTTACTAACAGTATCAATAGTTCTTCCCCGAAACTCCAATTCCAAATTTTGTTTTGAAACTATATACTGGTTTCTGTAGTAATAGGTAAAAATTAATTTATCGAGGCTGGAATTATAAATTAACCTTCCATCTGTATCAAACACACCATCAAACTGTTTTTCCAAAAGTTCCTCACTGAATATCCCTTTTAGGGAATCTTCAATGTCAATAGTCCCAATTATATTTTCACGGTTAACGCCGCTACTGGATTGAACGGCCAACTTATGGTTATTGATAGGGTAAGCGTGGTTAAAATAATAATCTCCCTGCATTTTGGTTGAAGCTTTCCAAACGGTGATATCGCCTTGAAGTATTATGGGCACAGTACCATCGGTAACATAAAATTTTGGAGGTACCACCCACACCTTAACGGTACGGTAAGGCAGATCCATTTGGTCCAATTTTATCATTGAGGTTGTGGTGTCCCTAAGACTGCTGTCGATGACCGTCATTAATAGTGGAGCCGTACTATTTCCCAAATAGATTTTCCCATTTCCAACCCCTGCAAAATAATAGGAACTGTACTTTAAATCGAAACTGTGGATTTTTTCTATTGCGTGGGGCATATACCTTCTCTGAAACGCATTATTCCGATGCATCTTCTTCTCCGAAAATGCAAACAGCAAGGCAACAATACTAATCCCAATAATGGCAAGGGTGGTGAGCAAAAGCAATTTCTTTTTTGGGTTCCTGTACGCTAAGAAAAAAATAGCCAATGCGGCCAACACGATAAAAACAATATTAAAGATGAGGTGCTGCGTCCAGCTTAGTTTTTCCAAAACGCCCCCGCAGGAGCAGGGGATAAAGTCGGAGAAATTAAGGATGATATAGATATAGGCCGTAAACATTACCATAAGGGTAAAGGCAGCATGGAGAGCCAAGGTTCTATACTTTGGCACCATCAACAAAAGGGCAATAGCTATTTCTATCCCCGGTACCAGCCAAGCAATTACCCCAGCATAAGCACTGAGCAGGGGAGATTGTGCCAGTTGGATGGTGAAGGTTTCAAAGTCGAGGAGCTTGCTAGTGGCTGCGTATATAAAAAGCAATACAAAAGATAATCCAACAGTAGTTATAACTAGAGTTGCCTTTTTTCCTTTTTTAGAACTGTCCCTATGCATATCATAATTTCAATTACATAAAATTAATGCACCTCCCTAAGAAGGAAGTAGGGTTGAAGGATACAATGAGTAAGGGTAAAACCTTACTATGAAAAGTAGTAAGTGCTAATTGAAATTTCAAAGAGTAATTAAGAACTATATAAATTGCTGGCGCGTTCGTCTCGCCCATGGCTGCAAAGCTGTATCCTCCAATAGAAGGTGTATTATATCCGAGCCAAACCGTCATTGCAAGCACAGCGCGACAAATCGAAGATTCAACGGAGTTAACCTCATGACCCAAACCGTCATTGCGAGCGCAGCGCGGCAATCCCATGAGGCTACTTGCCATCATGATTAAAACTACACCACAACAGATTGCTTCAGTCGTAAACTCCTTCGCAATGACGTTAATCAATCATGACCCAAACCGTCATTGCGAGCGCAGCGCGGGAAATTAGTATCGAGGCCACCGCCCTCTATATAAACCCCTTATCCCTAGCACGCATTACCAGATCAATATCATTACCTTCCTCTACATCAAAAATTTCCTTTAATCTTTTTTTCCGTTTCTCAATACCCGCTATGGAAAGTGGAATAAAATTGGGCAGATCTTTGGTAAGCTTCCCCACAGAAATGTAATATAGCATTAACCGATCCCACCTGTCTAAATGGTATTTAATGAATTGTTGCTTTCTTAAATACTTGGTAACGGTTTTACTGTAATAAGGTGGGTCTTCCATTACGTCCAGTACAGCTTGCGGAAAGTTGGAAGGCGTTACATCACTCTTTATCATCAGCCCTTCCGGATTGATGCTCTCCAATAAATTCTGGATGAGCAAGTTGTTGTCGAAGGTGGTAATAACAATAAGCTTGGTGTTCGGAAACGTTTCCTGATTTCAATGCCCAAGTCTTCTCCTGTTTGATATTTTTTATCCGTGTGCTTGGGTAATTGGATATCCAAAAACACCAAATGTAGGGGTCGGTAATTAAAGGTTTCATCCAGCTTGTGGAGGGCCTCTTCAAAAGTGGTTGCATGGTGTATTTTAAAAGTATAATCTGAATCTTCCTTGTTGATTACCTCCAGCGCACTGGAATAGCCCACCAAGGTCATTTTGTGATCGTCTACCATTAAAACATGTATTTCTTTTCGTTCCATTTTTTATACATTTTTTGGAAATTGAATCCCTATAGTGGTGCCAATACCAATCATGGAGTTTACTGTTAATTCCCCATTCAGTTTTTTTGCTCTGGCTTTCAGGTTTTTTAAACCGATACCTTTTCTCGCCAATCCTTTGTTGAATCCCTTTCCATTATCGGTAACGGAAATAACAAAATTGTCCTCCTCCACCAAAAAGGAAATAGCTACGTTTGTGGCACTTGCATGCTTAATTACGTTTTGAAGTATTTCATCCAGCATTCTGCAGATATTGATTTTGTACAGATAATCTAAATGCTCCCATTCCTCCGAATTTTTATAGGTTAGGGTAAATTGGAAGTTTCCAATTTCGCTGCGCTCTTTAATACTATTTTCAATTTCATTCTTAAACCCAAGCTCATCCCAAATAAGGTCATTCCTAAGATCGTGGGAAATATTGCGTATCTCAGATTCAATTTCGGTTAGCAGGTCGATGGAGTTCTTGTGCTGTTCAAGACTTTCAGTACTACCTTTTAATGCTATAAATGACCACTTAAAACGAATGGCAAATAAGCGCGCCAAAATGCCATCGTGCAATTCCTCCGATATGCGAAGTCGCTCCTGACTTCTGCCGCGTTCCAAAGTGGTTTTGTTTTCCATGGCCATTAAAAACATGTCTTCATTGTACTGTTGTTGCTCCCGTTCAAAGAGCAGTTCCTTGTTTTTTACCCGCTGCCTTGTGTTTAGATAAATGAGCAATAGCAGTAGGGTAACCGTGGCTGCACCAATAGTTATCCATAGTCGTTGCCTAAAAAGTCTTTTGTTTACACGGATATACTTATTGGTCTCATATTTAATGGCCGTGAATTTGTTCCTCAGGTTACGGTCACGTGCATTAAGGGCCTTATCTAGCGCGATGTGATTTTGTAGATAGGATAAACTATTTGCTTTGTCAAGGGCTGCCAAAAGTTCTAACGCGTTGAGCACATCTCGTGTTAATTGGTTTGCTTCTGCGCGTTTATAAGCTTCTTTAGCATAAGTTATTCCCCTAACGGTATCGCCAAGCTTGGCGTAGTAGGAGGCAAAACGTAACCTGCTTACTACACCTCCAGCAGTATCACCTATACTGTCGCGAAGGGCTAATGCCGTTTCCATGGATGCCTTAATATTTACTGCGGCTCCCGAGGCTAAAAGGCTAAAAGCTTTGTTGTCCAATAATTTGGCATATAGGGAAGGGTGGGAGTTGAGAGTTTCTATACGACTTAAGGCCTTATCAAAGTAAGTGACAGCCTGCTTAAACTGCCCTAATTTATGAAGCCGAACGCCCATATTATTCCAAAGTTCCAGTTGATAGTATTCTGAATTTTCAATCTTGGTTAGGATCGCTGCTGCTTTTGTGTAATAAACTAATGCCTTTTCGTATTCTTCCATATCGTCCGCATTGGTTCCCAATAAATTGTAACACAAATAGAGTTGTTTGTGTTTTTCTGCTTTCTCAAAATTTTTAATGCTGCGGAACAATAGAATTTCTGCTCCTGTAAAGTCATTGGTCTGGCTGGAGATATAGGCCATATTGTATAACATCTTTCCGGCGTAATAGGTATTTTTGATGGATGAAAAGAGTTTGAAAGCACTATTGTAATGGGAATAGCTGCTCTCAAATTTTTTCTCCCTTAAATAATACGCCCCATAATTCCAATGTGCATCTGCGAGCAGGGACGGGTTTTCTAATTGTTGCGCAAGCATAAGGCCTTCTGAGGCTACGCTATTGAAAAAGGCCGAATCTTGAAGGTGTGAGGACGCTTCAACTATTTTACTGATTTGGGAGTACTTAAGGCTATCCTGATAGGTGTGCTTTAAAACTTGGTAGGAAATTTTTAGGAGCCGTATTCTTGTTTGTGGGGAAAGGGAATCTTCTTGCGATTTATTGTAATACTTCTCAAAATCGGAAAGTTTTTTAATGCTTTGGGCAGGACCGGGCGAAGAAAATAAAAGGAGTGTTAGTGAAACCACCAATGGAAACTCCCGCCAATATGATTGCTTGTAGGTAAACATAATCAATACATAGGGGGAGTTTACAAATGTAAGAAAAGCCTTTCTATTACAAAAGGCTTCTCTTAAAATCAGGCTGTTATGGATTTCAATCCTTTTCATTATCGGGTTCGGCACTGTGCTCCCCGCCAGTACCATAAATGGGTGGAGTTTTCTGCGATTTGCTATCCACAGTTAGTAAGTCTGGCGTACAAGAAGTAAAGAGGCTAGTTAATAAAACTAGACCCAAGAAGGTGATTTTTGTTTTCATCGTGAGCGTTTTTTTGAGTTAATAAAAATTTAACCCCTCCATATTGAGGGCGCTCATTGTGCACAATGAAACTGGTTTTTAAACCAGAAGGAGAAGCAAACTCCTTAGTGCTAAGGTAATTTCGAAATGGTAAAAACTGCTTTTATTTATGGGCTATTCAGTGAAGTGCCCAATTGTACAAGTGAAGAAAACCCCTATGGCAGTAAATGAATGGATTTTAATCCAAAAACGGGGTTTTGTGGTTCCGCCAAAATTCGTTTTACTGTTTCTATACGGTCTATATAGGTTTTTGAAAACTGGATCGCCTTTTCAAAATAGTGTAACATGATTTCCTTTTTCCCATAATCAATCCGCTTTATATAGTACGAGTTTATAACATAACTTCTATGGATTCGCTGGAAGTTATGCGGTAATTGTAAATGGGTGTGTTTAAGGGTCTCAAACCCATTTATAACGGTACCATCCTTAAGATAAAAATCGGTGGTATAATTGTCTGCCTTTAAGAATAGAATATCGTCCAAATGAAGATATTGATACTTGTAATAATAGTGAATGCAATGTAGTTTTGTAGGGGAGTATACCGAGTGATAACGACAGATTGCCCTTTCAATTTCCATTGGTTTTTCCAATTTATCAACTACATCAACAACCCCTTTTTTATAGGCTTTGAAAGCTTTCTGATAGCAAGTGGTTAGGACAATATATTTGGGGGGAATACCCAGGATTTTATTTATAAGGGTAATGGTCTTGAAAGGACTTGCTGTTATCGAATCAAAATTTATTAAAACCAGTTCAGGGGCAAACTTTAAACTTTTGTTCACTTTTAACGAAAAGCCATCGGTAACGCCCACACAGCTATAGTCCGATAAAGCACAAAAAGCCTTTTGAATAAACTCAATTGTTTTTGGATTGCTATCGATTATTAAATAGTATCTCAACTGGAAAGATTTGTAACCGAATATTAAGTATTACAATTGGTATAATAGTAAGGTTCAACCGTACTCTTTGTATGGAATATAGTACGTTTAAAGAATAGCCCAATTACTAACTTCACGGTATTAACCAAAATTTGCCCCAGCATGAAGTTTTATATAGAAGAGCTTTCACGTGTGGAAAGTGAGTTGGAACAACTGGAGCTAGACACTCCAATAATCTATAATAAAGCCGAGAAGGCAATAACACTTTGTAGGGATTCGCTAGGAATAATGCGGCAAAGGGTTTTAAAAAAAGGGTTTAAGGATACCAAAGCTGAATGCCATTTTTTTAAGGCTGTAAAACCCAAAGTAGTTGGCTATCTCATTCACTTTGTTAATCTGGGGGCAATTGAGTGCCATAGACCCATAGGGAGTGGGAAGGAAGAGCATAAATTTTATATAGAACAGATTGCTGTTTTAAAGAATTACTTTGTTGAGCATCGCGAGTTTTATGAATATTACATGCGGGGACTTTCCCATCATGACCTTTTGTTTTTCACCCGAAATACCCCTTCCCCGGAATGGTTCCGTGCTAACATTACATCCATAGTGGACACCAACTTTTCAACCTCAAAGGACATGGTACTCGCCCAAATACTAGGTAATACCCTTACCATAAATTACCTAAAGCATAAACTATCACGAAAAAAAAGAAAAGCTTTCGGCAATAAGGAAATAATAGCTCCCCTAAAATGGACCGGTTCAAAAGTAGATCTGGTTGAATTGGTATATGCGCTCCAAGCTAGTAATATGATTAATAATGGGAATGTTGGAATCAAGGAATTGGCCAATAACATGGAGAAGCTTTTTTCAATCGAACTTGGAGATTACTACCGAACCTTTCTCGAAATAAGGATGCGTAAAAACAACCAAACTAAATTGCTGGATTTTCTAAAGACCTGCATTGAAAATAAAATTATTGAAGCAGATGGGTGAAGTGAAGTACGAAGTGCGAAGGACGAGGGACGCTGTTATTGTCTGTTGTGGGTTGTCAATTATCAGTTTTTGGTTATGGCCTTGACGCTAATTTCAGCTGGTTAGCAAAAAAAATAGCATAATTAAACTTTGGCATAACTTCCTATTTTTTGCCATAGTTTAATTGATTAGTTTTCCACTTTTAAGGTGGTCAACCTATATCAGGGACGTACACAACTCCCGTCTCACGCTTCACGTCTCACTTCTCACAACTCACAACTGACAACTGACACCCCATTCACGGATACTCCATAGTAAAGCCATAGATACTTCATTAAATTGTAAGAAAACAAGCATTTTTTCCTACAAAATTGAATTCATTCTTTCACAACTTGGGTCCAACTTGTGAAAAACAAGAAGCAGTTTCTTGCGCCAAATACCTTCGGACTGGCTTATTTTACAATACCTGCCTAGCTATTTTGGGCCTCATGTCTATAAGCGAAGTTTCTTACCAGCTTATAATAATAGAACCTTTTTCTAACTTTTTTGAAGGTTTCTCCCGCCCCAATTTTAAATCCCTAAAAATCTTTGCTCGCTAATCGCTTGCCATTACCGCCCTAGCTCTAATCTCCAAAAAATATTCATACCCAAGATGCACCCAACTTGTGAATAATGGCTTTTTCCACACCCCATCTTTGCAGCTAACTTTAAATCTTTTTATTATGGCTAAACAAGCTGGAATTATCAAGTTAAAGGGAACTATCGAGGATATTTCCTTTTACAAAACTGCAGATGGTCACCTTGCCCGTGCAAAGGGTGGGGTAGACCGCGACAAGATTCTGCACAGTGCTGCTTTTGCACGTACTCGTGAAAACAACTCCGAATTTGGCCGGGCAGGCAAGGGAGGCAAGCTCATCCGCAGCGCTCTGCGTTCCCTAATGCAAAATGCCAAGGACAGACGAGTGGTAAGTAGGCTAACAACCTTACTGCTTGCAATTATCAAGACGGATCCACTAAATCCACGGGGACAAAGAAACCTGGATGAGGGGAACCTTGATCTTTTGCAGGACTTTGATTTTAACATCAATGGCAAATTGGGTACCACTTTTTATGGGCTCTTTACACCTGCCTTCGACCGTGTAAGTGGGGATGCTACAATTGCGGTTGATGCCTTTAGCGCCACAGAGCAAATTGCGGCTCCTTCGGGAACCACCCATTACAAATTGGCAATGGGCGCAGCAGAACTCGACTTTGTAAACAAAACCTTTGTGTACAGCGAAATGGATTTGGGGGTATTGCCCTATGACAATTCAGCGGTGTTGGCCACTACGCTCACCGCTTCGGTAACTCCAAATTCACCGTATCCAGTATTATCAGTGCTGGGCGTTGAATTCTACCAAGAGGTAAATGGTCAATTCTACTCCTTAAAGAATGGGGCCTTTAATGCCTTGGGTGTTGTAAATGTAGACGACGTCTAAGTATGGAACTTGTTTTAACAAGGGTTTATAAGCGTGGGGGTACCAATGGTACCCTCACCTTAAACGGACACTTCGTCTGTTTCACCCTCGAGCTTCCATGGAAGGAAAACAAAAGAAATATTTCCTGTATCCCGGAAGGCAAATACGAACTAAAAGCACGCTTCTCACCAGAGTTTCAAAACCATTTGCAAGTGCTGGATGTATACGGCAGAAATCTTATTCTTATCCATCCCGCCAATAAAGCCATTGAAGAATTACGTGGTGGTATAGCGCCCGTTGCACAGCTCACTGGAATAGGAGCAGGGATATATTCAAGGCTCGCCTTGGAAAAACTGCTTTCCATTTTTCATCAAACATTGGAAGACAATGAAAAGGTAATACTAAATATAAACTCAAACCGCTATGAATATCTTAGACAGATTCAAGAAACCAACACCTAAGTTTTTTAGGACAATGCGCAATTTGGGTATCGGTCTCGCAACTGTTGGGGGTACGCTACTTGCGGCGCCTATCACTCTTCCGGCTTGGCTGGTATCGGCTGCTACTTATTTGGTGGTAGCAGGCACAGTAGCCTCAGCCGTAAGTCAGGCTACAGTTGAGGAAGAAGTCGCACCCAAACCTCAAAATCCGAAGCAAAATGTTAATTAAGGATCCACCGCTTATTGCTGGTACAGCAGGTGGTATTATTGCATCCACCTTACCTAACATAAGTACCCATCAATTCCTTTCTACCTGTATTTTAGCATTGGTTGGAGCCACAGTAAGTTTTTTCACTACACTGCTGTTAAGAAAATTGATAAATCTTTTAAAGACTTACAATTGGAAAGTGTTTTTTACTTTTTGGGAAAAAAAGTAATTAAATCATGTTAAAAATGAAACCGCCATTTTGGATCGACCTAAAAGGCGGTTTTCTTATTTATTGAGTAGGAAAAATTATTCTGTGTATTTAATAATCTTTTTAAAAAACTATCGCAATTTTATGAAGGCATCTTAGGTTAATAAAAAACTTTTTTGGCGGCTCATTATTTTTATTGTCTCTTATTTCAAGCACTGTATTAAGGAATCTGTCGTTACTACGGTCGCAAATTCTTCATTTAAACTTGCAAGTGCAGTTTCATGTATAAGTTCTGCTGAGTAATTTTGTCCGTCTATTCCCTTTTTATTAAAAGTAGCAGTTGCGTCTGAAACGAGATAAGTGTCAAATCCAAAGTTTCCTGCCATTCGTGTTGTAGTTGAAACGCAATGGTCTGTTGTCAAGCCTACAATTACAAGTTTTGTGATTTCCGAATTGTCAAGTTGCTCTTTTAAATTTGTCCCAATGAAGGCACTATTTACATGCTTCTTGATTACAATTTCATTTTCAAGTGGTTTGACCAAATCCTTGAACTCGTTGCCCTCATTTGTTTCGTGATGTAAAGCATTCGGATTTATGGAACAATGTTGAATGTGAAAAATTGGAAGACTATTTTCTCTCCAAAGATGTAAAAGTTTGCTTGCATTTTCTTCAGCATTTAAATTATTTCTTTGTCCTCCCCAATATTCAATATTGTCAAATGCTTTTTGAATATCTATAAGGATTAATGCTGGTCTGTCTAATTTTGTCATATTGTAATTATTGGTTTTTTTAGTTAAATTGTCGTTTTATGCAAGAAATTGAAGAAGCTATTCATGGTTTTTAATCACCGAAAACCCCGCCAAATAGTAAATGACTGCTATTCCATTGCTCCCAATTGGATGATAAAGTTTAAAAGTGGCAACGCCTTTTGGGATACCACTTTCATAAATTATTTTTACACGTTGCCAATGGTTTGATAACATGCCTCTTATCGATACCGTTTTCACCTTATTAGCTTTTCTGTGCAGCATTTATACCGTCGTTGCCTGTCCATTGTACCATAGCTTCCGGTGCTGGTTTTGCATTAATCCCTTCTCCGTAAACTGTAGAGGTTCCGTGCGTGTAAAACGCTTCCCAATCCACACCTTGCGGGTCGGTAATCCAACTTTTTTGCGATTTTGAATAACAGCAAGTGCATTGGGCTTCCTCTCTAATGGTTCCTTTGGCGTTTTGCATATTTGCATATACTTCTTGCAACGCTGTTTCGCTTTCCAGTTGCAAACCTAAATGTTCAATTCCATTTTCGCTATGTCCTGTTGAAATGGCATAGTTGATTCTTGGGTCTTCCAACATCCATTTTGCATAGTCGTCTTTTACAACGCTTGGTGTTGTATTAAATAAAGCATTGTAAAATGCAATGCTTTCGTCAAGGTTTTTCACTTTTACGTGAACGTGAAATCGTTTCATTTTTTTTTATTTTAATTTGTTATAGCATCAAGACGGAAAGGATGCAAAAAAGACGCAAATTATTTTTGAAATTTCTTTTTTATAAGGAGCTTAAAGTAGATTTTTGTAACAAACTTAAGTATACTGCGTCTTGTTATTATTTAAACAATTATTTATTTTAAAATGAAATATCTACTTTCCATTTTTTGCCTGTTATTGCTAATAGCAGCCTGCAAGCCTTCACAGCCTACAGAAGTACTTGTTATTCCCTCCCTACATGGCGCCCATGAAATAAATGAAAACTACACTTATGGGGATCTAATGAAAATTGTCAAGGCATTTTCCCCCGATGTGATAGGGGTAGAAATAAGACCCATTGATATGGAGATGAATAGCGACACCCTTGATCTCTACTACCCCATTGAAATGATCATGGTCCGCGATTCTTTCCCCGGAAAAGTTACAGGCATAGATTTTTACAGTGAAGCTTCAAAGAAGGTTCCGGTTAGCAGGGAGATTTTTACAGATACCACCACTGATCTTGGAAAATTAAAGAACCTGGTAAAAGCTATGCAAATGGACTCGTTAATGATAAAAAAGGATGAGGGCGCGGGTATTCCCAAGATTCAAGAGGAACAAAAAAGAATAGCTTTAACCTACTCGGCGGAAGAATTTTTAAAAGGCGAGTATGACAGCCTCACCAGGAAACAGTATCGATTGGAGGATAGCATCTATAAGAACACTCCTTATGAAGCCTATTCGAGATTCAATAATAATCGTGATCTGCAAATTACCAAGAATGCCTTGGAACTGGTAAGAAAAAATCCATCCAAAAAAGTTTTGATAATCGTAGGAGCAAACCACAGAAACCGGCTTGTTGATTCCTTGAAAACGAAAAAACCTACGGAGGTAAAATTAATCCAGGACCTATCATTTATGACCGCTGATTAAAACCTTCTTTTTATCTTATAAAGCAGGTAAATCCCCAAACCGCAATTAATTAGATCAAAGGATCCCAATCAATATTACATGGGTGTTGTTATTTCCGATTTCGAAGTTTTGCCTGTCCAAACAAGCAATAGGGGAACTAAAATTGCGAAACGCACAATTGTGAATACAATTTCCCCAGTAGCATCTAGGTTGAGCGGGTAGGCGAAGTTCGCCATTAAATGCAGTAAAATGGCAGCCAGTATACTCCTTCGGGTATTATTATAAACCCAGGTAAAAATAATCGAAAGGAAAAATAGCTGCAGGATCCAGCTCCAAAAAGCAATTCCGAAGCCCTTTTGATTTTGGGAAGTACCTTCAATTAAAAACAAGGGCAAATGCCACAATATCCAAAAGAAACCTATTAGGAGACTGGCTTTCAATTTCCCCAATTTTTCCTGCAGTGGTTCCAAAACATATCCGCGCCACCCAAGTTCTTCTGCCAGGGGGCCACCCAGCAACATAAAGATCAATAAATAGAGAAAATCGGAAGTAGTGTTTATTCCTCCAAAATAGGCGTTTAGGTCCGGCGGGGCGCCACCCAAAAGAAAAAGGATGAAGTACCCAAGCGCCAACACCGCTGGAAAAAAGAAAAAGATTACTAAATACCATTCCCAAGGTATCCGTCTGGGGTCCCAGATCCTGTTGGCAAATTCTTTCAATGCTTGGATACCTCCTTCCCGGGTGACCAAAAACAAAGCGACGATACTTGGTCCAAAGGCTCCCAAAAATAATAAGGGAACAAAATAGTTAGCTGCTATAGGAAAAATAATCATTATCCCCCATACCAACCAGGAGAACAGAAAAGTCAACAGGAAAAATATCCAGGAATGTCGAAGTGTAGAAGCTGTTTTCATGCTCATAAATATAAACTAAAATAAGAATTGTTATGGTAATTGTAGCCTCCCGTCAAGGAAGGATGTGAACTGGCGTAAGCAATTTTCATAAGTTGCTATGTACCAGTAATTAATTTTAAACGGTGTTATTAACCGGTAGGTGTATTTCCTTTATCATTTCAAATTGGTTTCCTGTTATACCTATATTATTTGATGCCAAAAACGCTGTTATGGAATGACAATCAGTTTGTGTATTAATTATTTTTATGGAATGATGCTGGTTATAGTTCAGAATTTCTTTGAATAATAATGAAGCTATTCCTTTTCTTCTGTGCAATTTACTTACCGCAATCTGTGTAAGGTCTCCCGATTTAGGTTCTAAAATGCAATGCCCAACTAATTCATTGTCATTGAAAGCTCCAAGTATTTTAAAATCTTCTGCTTTTCTATTTATCGCATCAAAACTATTTTGCCATGAGGGAGTAAAATCGAAGAAGCTCTTCATGATTTTATATTCAGATAAATCCACCGACCTGATAAAATAAATAGGATCCCACTGTCTGTCAGCTACTTTAATATTTCCAACTTTTTGGACAAAATAATTGAACGCTCTTTCTGTCTTAAACCCCATATTCTTGTAGATGGAGATAGCTTTTGTATTGTGCTGCAATACTTCAAGCAAATAGGTTTCAATATTGGCTTCTTTTAAATAGGGCAGTGAATGTGCAAATATTTTGGTGGCAAGCCCTTTCCCGCGATATTCTTTAATAGTACCGGTTCCGGTATCATAGGCGGTCCTTGCATTTTTGTAAAATCCAACACCATTGAGCGTAAATGCTATTAGCTTGCCCTTTTCAAATGCACCAAAAGATAATTCGGGAACAAACCCCCTTCTGTGCAACATGGCCTGCAGCTCCTCTTTCGTCCACTGCGTTTCGTAATCTTTGAAAGCTTCATTAAAGGCTATATACAGCGTATCAAATGCTGTGTTTTGGAGTGATTTTATTATTTCCATTTTCCATTTTATAGTATTTTATTATTCAATGAAAATATGCTCTCAACAATATCTTCGGTTTGCTCCAAAAACACTTTTAGTAACAAGTCTACATGAGGGTCCTTTTGATGAATAAGTTGTGTAATTTCTATTGGCTTTCCAAATTGCGTTTCTAGAAGTTTTAATTGTTTCCATTTTTATTTGTTTTTAAATTAATAATCATAACCAAGACTAAGTAGAAACAAAAAAGACGCAAAAATCACTGTTTATTTTTTTAAGTTACGTTGCAACGGCTCGCAACTCTGTTTAATTTCAAGGGAAAGAAGATTTCCTTTTTCATCTAATTCTAAATTACAGCATTCAATAATTTTTTCCTTTAATAGTTTTCTTGCTCTTTGAATTCTGCTTTTTGTAGCGGTTAAACTCAAATTTATTTTTTTTGAAACCTCAGCCTGTTTTAACTCTTCTATATCCGATAACCGAAGTGGCACCGCATACTTCTCTGGTAAGAGGTTGATAAGAGGTTTCATTAATTCCTCTGCTTCCCTATATGAATTACTTTCATCTTTCTCAAAAATTTCAGAAATTTCATCAGTGAATTTATTTTCTTTTTTTAAATAATCAATAGTAGTATTATGGGCAATTTGAAACATCCACGATCGCACATTCCTAATTTCATTATTGGAACAACATGAATTATAAATTTTCATCAACACCTCATGGGAAAGATCATTAGCGATTTCTTTATCCTTGATTTTTTTTAAAATGTAGAATAACATCTCATTTTTATAGTCTGACCATAAAGCGGAAGCGTCTGTATAGGTATTAATTTTTGTCATAGGTAACTTCAAATTTGCATCAAAACGAAGATACTATTTTTTTGATATTTTAAGAGTGGGTTCCAATTCATAAAGTAAAATCATGACAAGGCTTTTTTTGCTACTTTCGATTTTTATAAGGAACCCTATTCAAAGTCTTTTTTATAATTTTCGTAACATTTTTAATAAAAGAAAACTAACCTGTCTTAACCGGCTAACATACTATGAAAGTTGTATTTACAATATTGTTCTTTTTTTTCTATCACGGTATTTCTACTGCGCAGTATATTAAAACTTGTGATTCCCTTATAAGAGCTGGAGTGGTTCAGCTAGGAGAAAACGATTATGTAGCTTCCTTGGAAAATTTGAACAAGGCCTTTGTTATGGCCACAGAAAACCGGTGGTATGACCAAGCTTTTCTGGCCTTAAACAATATTGGCGCAAACTATTATGCATTGTTAAACTACGGGGAGGCTCTACACTATTATCTAGAGGCATATCAAATTGCCATTAGCCATTTGGATGGTGAACGGGAAATGATTGTATTGAACAATATAGCTATATTGTATTTGAGTGATCACGAATACAAAAAGGCCGCGGAATATGGAGAACGCGCCTTCGATATTGCCCGTAAGGCCGATAACCCAAAAAGGATGGCATTATACGGGGTGAATTTAGGTCTTATATACAATAAAATAGGCGACCTACAAAAAGCGGCTCATTTCTTTACAGAAGTTAAAAAAATTGATTTTCCAGATTTAAACATTAACCTCATAAATGAAATAGGGCAGACCGAAAATGCTTATTTATCCAAAAATTACGGGCAAGCGTTGGCGTTGGCCACTTCCCTTTTACCAAGGGTACAGAAAAACACCAATGACACAGAACTTAGTCTCCTCTATTTATTGTTATCCAAAATTTACCTAGAACAAAATAATTTGGGTGAAGCTTTACAATTTTGCAATAAATCTATTGAAGCTGCTCCCGATTTGGAGACCAAAATAAATGGATACCAACAACTTGCGGCTATTTATACGGGCCAAGAAAAATTTGAAAATGCAGTATCCGTAAAAGATACTTTACTGCGGTATTCCGATTCGCTGAACCAAGTGAAAAATGGCAAATATTTTGAAAGCAACAAGGTGAGCTTTGAGTTAAAAAAATATCAGCAGGATGCAGCCCAAAGTAGCCTAGAATTGAGTCAAGAACGGAAATTTCACTATACCCTTCTCAGCTGTATGGGTCTTGTTTTTTTGGTATCAGTGTGGGGTTTTCGAAATAGTTTTTTAAAAAATAAACATAAAAAAGAGGCAGCGGAACAGGAAAGCGAAATAGCACTTTTGGAACTTAAAAGAAGGGAAAGTGAAAAGCTGATTATGGAAAAACAAATATTGGACAAGGAGGCACAACAGAGGCTGGAACAGGCTGAACTGAAACTTGAAATTGAAATAAAAAACCGCAAACTTTCCGCTAAGGCACTTTATCAAGCAGAACGCAATGAAATTCTAAAAAACATTATTGATGTCATTAATACACAGGAAGAATTTCACGATAACAAAATAGTAAAAAATGAGTTGAAAAAATTGAAAGAGTTGGTAAAAAACGACGGGAGTTGGGATGATTTTGCAAAACATTTTGAAGCTGTTAACCAAGGTTATTTGGAAAAACTGAAGTCAGATCATCCTACCTTAAACAGCAACGATTTGCGTTTTCTTTCCTATCTATATATGAATTTGAGCCAAAAAGAAATTTCCACCATACTCAGTATATCGCCAGATGCGTGCAGGAAAAGAAAGGAACGCATCTCCAAAAAAGTAGGGCTTACAGATGGCGCCGAATTGTACGATTATTTATATAGCTTATAGAGGCCCTCACATTATTTCCACATTACCGTCACACTATTTCCGTGTTAAATTTTGGTTTGGCGATCCCCTTTTCCAAACATTTGCCAAACTTTAAAACACTATTTTATGAAAATTTTTTTTACGCTGTTTGCTTTGTTGGTTTTGACACTAAAAGTGAGCGGGCAGATTAGCTTTGAGGGTGCGGCCGAATATGGGCGGCTATACGATATAACCTTTGACCCCACCACTGAAAATAAACTTTATGCTCTTAGCATAGGCAACCATTTAATGACCTCCAACAACAAAGGGCAGAGTTGGGAGGTCCTATACTCGTTTGATAACAGTATTGTAATGTTGCAAAATTTAAAATACCGGGAGGACCATACCCTCAGTTTTCTGGTTGATGGTACGGCAGATGTTGACGGTGTCTATATATTCGACCTGCAGTCTGAAAGCATTGTACATCAATACATAGCCCCCACGCCATCAGATTCGTACAGGGATTGGATTTCGTCATATAGCATTTATCCTACTGACACCAATATTGCTTTATTGCATCAATCGTATATGAACTCAGGTTTTATGGCTTTTGCAAAGGTGTATTATACTACAGACGGCGGAATCTCTTGGCAGGAGGTGTATTTTACCGAAAACTTTGATAGGGTATTTCCAAACAATGTTGCCATTGCCCCAAACAACCCCCAAAAATTTTATATGCCACGAGGCGCGGGTGCTAATAATTCCCAAGGAGGTCTATTGATTTCTGAAGATGCCGGGCTTAGCTGGAGTGAAACAATGGCTGGCACCACCTTTAAGCCCTTAACATTTCATCCCAATGATCCGGAGATCATGTATTTGGGGACCTTTATAGGAGATGGTAGCCAATCCGAACAATTGTACAAAAGTATCGACGGCGGCCAAACGTGGGAGGAAAAAAATATAACCTGGGCCCCTGCAACTTTAGACTGTATTAACTCCATAGTGTATAATCCCCGCAATTTGGATAATATACTAGTGTTGGAAGAAAACGAAATTTCCATCACCCAGGATGGGGGGATAAGCTGGACCAATTATGTATATCCCGAGAACGATCCCGAAACCTATACTTTTGGAATTCATGCCTCATTCAATCCTTTTGTTGACGATGAGGTTTTTATAAATGCCGATTACTATCCGATGTTCTCTGTAGACGGCGGGGCAAATTTGGAGATCTTACCTGTATCCTTTCATAGGAATACTATGGTGGGGCTTGCGCCTGGAAGTGATTCGCATTTATATTACAGTGTTCAGGATGGCATTGTGCACAGGGATTTCACAACGGGGGAAACCAATAGCTACTATATTACACCCATAGATATTTTTTCAATTAACAATGCTACCCGTTATTATGTGGACTCCCAAACCTTTGGACGCGTATATTCATTTACAGATACTTTCTCGGGCGCATTTTTGGATGTAAGCAACGACCACGGAGAAACGAGGAATACAATTTATCAAACCTTTTTTGACGATGTAAGAGCGCTAACTACCCACCCTGCAAACCCCGATTTAATTTGGGTTTCCATGCGCGATGCGGGATTATTTTCCTTCGATTTCTCCAATTTAAACCAGGTTATTGAAACCCCCCTCCAGACGCCAGAGTCAGGGATTGTATATGAGATATATTTTAATCCCTCCAACGGCAGTGAAGTGTGGATATCCATAAACAATACTATCTATAAGAGTACCGACGGAGGTGCCTCTTGGGAGAACAAGGGTAATGGCCTGACCTTAAATTTAGATGAAGCCGTTTTTGATATTGTTCAAAACCCAAATAATGCGGACGAATTTTTAGCGGCCAGTAGCAATGGTATATACAAAACCACAGATGGGGGTGGGCAATGGGAAAAAGTCTTTACCGGTAACAATGTCCAAAAAATAGCATATTCCCCCTTGACCAATGGAAGCATAGTGGCCTCTATTTATACAGGCGATTTAATTGAAGCCCAAATAGTTTATAGCACAGACAATGCACAAAATTGGATCAGCGTTCCTTTGGAGGAAATAGTGCATTCATTATCATTTTCCATGGATTACTTTTTTTATGAAAACTCGGCTGATGTATATTTGGCCACGAATGATCTTGGAGTTATAAAATTGAATATAGACCTAAGCAATTTGGGCACTCCAGATTATTTATCATCCAAGGGCATTACTGTTTATCCAAATCCGACAAAAGATGTAGTCTATATCGAAGCTGACAACAATTCCATTACGGAGGTAGCTATTTATAGCAGCTTGGGTGCAATGCTGGGACAATATCCTACAAGTGAAAGCATTTCCTTATCCGGATTAAGTCCTGGCGTTTACTTTTTGAAAGTTTCCACAGAAAAAGGAATTTATATTAAACGTGTTTTAAAAGAATGATTTTTTCAATTATTTAATTAGGTGAATTAGGGAATCAATTTAGAAATTGGTTCCCTTTTCTAATGGATTAAGAGATGATAGATCATAATTGACTGCCAATAGTTCTATAAAATACAATCACTTTCGGGCTGGCACCAAATCAAAAATTTGGCTCTCTATTATACATTACAAATTCAGGTATGCACCCATTGACAAGGTCTAATTTCAAATCAGATTTTTAATATATTTGGAAGAACTTTCTATATCCTAAATAAACTAATACCAATAAAATGAAATATTTCCACAGGTTGGTTCTCCTTGTAATGATGGCATGCAGTACTTTATTGCTGGCCCAGTCTTCACAGTTACAAGGACGGGGAGGTTTATTTAAGTATCAATGGGTTAAAACATTGGGTGAAAGTAAAAGGCAGCGCCAATAATACCATCCCCATATTTATTGTCCACGGAGGGCCGGGAGGTAACAATTACAGTTTTGAAAGGACTATTGGGCCAAAACTTGAAGCCTTTGCCACTATAATCTATTATGAGCAAAGAGGCTCCGGCCGCAGTGAGGCGCCAAAAGACCAAAAAGATTACGCACTGCCAACCTTAATAAATGATTTGGACGTTTTAAGGGATTCGCTGGGAATACAGAAAATGAATTTGCTCGGGTATTCTTTTGGAGCGGAACTTTCCCTTCGGTATGCATTGGTACATCCTGATAGGGTCGAAAAATTGATACTTTCCTCTCCCGCAGAGCTGTCAATGGCCAATATGCTTGTACAAATACAAGGATTCTACACTATTGGCGACAGCATTATGAAAAATTCGATTGGAAATATTATAAAAGATACTATTCCCGTGCAGCAAAAACTGTCCAATATATGGAATGCCAGTAACACCGAAATGGTAGATAAGTTCCTTTTTTTGAATCCGGAGAATGCCAAAAAGAACAGACAATTATGGAAGGAAAGTAAATTAACCAATACGGGACTGATGGCAAAAGTATATATGGAAAATGCCAAAGGCGACCTTGTGGAAAAAACTACTGGCTTGCAAATACCCAGCCTGCTTATTTGTGGAATCTACGATAAAAACGGTGGGCTGCACACCGGTATTTCCCTAAAACAGGTGTTGCCCAATAGCATCCTTAAACTTTACGAAAACAGCGCCCATTTCCCAGATATAGAAGAAACGGAACGCTTTGCGGCCGATGTGAAAAATTTTATCAAATAATAATTAAATAAGAGGTAATTAAAAAGGAAAAATTAAATTTCCAACAATCCAACAATCCAACAATCCAACAATCCAACAATCCAACCATCCAACAATCCAACAATCCAACAACCCTTGGCCTATCGAAAAGATTCCGTAGAAAATGAATTTGTTGGAGGAAGAAGCAAAAATCCATTTAGTTAAATCAATAATATAAACGCAAATCCCCCATTTGAAGGCGATGTGCTGAGCTTGTCGAAGTAGGGCCAGGGGGATGTTCTCCAAACCAATTCACGCTTCACGCTTCACGCTTCACGATTCCCGTCTCACGCCTCACAACCCTGCAATTAGACGATTACACAATTAGACGATTACACAATTAAACGATTAAACAATTACACAAATCCCGTCTCACGCTTCACGCCTCCCGCTTCACGTCCCCCTTCATTTCCACCAACTACACCCTTGCAACTTTCAAGATAAATAGCGTTTATTTCAATTTCCATAAAAAAATCGAAACAGCGCAGCAGTCACATTGCATTGTGACAAATGTTAGCTACCGCATGCATCCTACTGAATTTGTTATTCTCTTGCATGCATAGTTCTTCCTAGACCAACTAGCGTTGCAATAGCTACAACAAGCATTGCAATAGAAAGTGAAATCAAAGAAAATCCAACGACACCCTCTACCCATGGGGCTCCCTCTTGTCCGTTTGCCATTATTCCTAACATTTTTCCACCGTTAAAAATCGCGGCAATAAGAATACCGATAAAATTGGCAAAAGTTCCGTAAACAGCTAACCAAAACGTTATTTTTAACCAGCGATTGGATAGATTGATTTTATGCCAAATTAATCCGAGAATTACCAATAACATTCCGTTTAGAACGCCTTCAATATGGCTTGAGACTCCCATTCTCGGGTTTTCAAAAATTGGAACTACCAATCCAACAATTAAACCAAATAAAAACAGCAGCACACCAAGGAAAATAAGTTTGTTCGATTGATGGTCTTTTAAGATTGAATTTTTCATAATTTTTAGGTTTTAGTATAGCTGCCATGATATATTCCACTTTAGCCATTGACTAAAAATATAAATTTTTAGAACAAACTCAAAACCAACGCATTACAAAAAACCCTAAGACCAACCTGTTCATAGGGGCTAATGCCAAATATGATAATTTTACTAGCTTTAAAAGTGCGTAAAATGGCTTCTTGCTTTAAAATGAACCGATGCGAAGCGTATCCGTTTAGGGTGCACTTTTTCTGTTTTTTCTAAAGTAATTTAAACCCTGAATAAAAAATAAGCGCGTTGTAGGTCTTGTAAGATGCTACCTATTGAATTTCAGTTGCAGTAAAACCATAAAATAATTTGTTTAACTTTCGAAAGTGATTTTTTAACTAAATTAAAATGGCAACTACTGATCCGGTTTTAAGTAAAATGGACCAATATGTAGCAAAATGGAAATCAGCTCAGGATTCCCGCTATGTGTTTTTAAGCTGCTACTATTTAATGAGCTCCAATATGATCTTGGCGCTTGAAAACAATGAATTTCACGATGAAATTTGGGTTAAAAAACTGCTGAATCACTTTGCAGACTATTATTTTAATAGCTTAACCTGCTACGATTGTGGCGACCTTACTCCAAAAGTATGGGAATATGCACATACGGCTACACTGGATAAGGACCTAAGTGAAATACAACTTTTAATATTAGGTGTTAACGCCCATATTAATTATGATTTAGTATTTGCATTATTCGATATGTTGAAACCGGAATGGGACGCGCTTTCAGATTTACAGAAAAAACAACGGTATCAGGATCATTGCCATGTGAATAATGTGATCGCAAAAACGATTGACCGGGTTCAAGATGAAGTTTTGGAGCCTTTGAATCCAAATCTCGACTGGATCGATCGCTTATTTGGTAGGGTAGATGAATACCTAATTTCAAGACTTATCACAAACTGGCGCGAGATGGTGTGGGAAAACGCACAACAAATCCTTACAATTGAAACCACAGAAAGTAGAGAAGTCTTTCGCCTAAAGCTGGAAAGGGACGTATTGCATCGGGGTGATGTAATAAGTATGCTCTAAATTAAATAGGGTCACTACTTGAGTACGCATTTGTTCGGCCACTTCATAATTTCCAATAACCTAAAAATAACTCACTAAGCTCGCTTGTCCTGGGCTTGTTGAAGGAGTGGAAGCGGAGCTGCTTTTACTTTATACGTTTTTAATTTTGTCGATCTCCTTTTAATTCTGGCAGTTTTCCGTTCCGATAAACCAGATTGCATTTTTTTAACAATATGTTTCTGCAAATAGTGTATTTTCGCCTTACTATATGGCTACAGGCTGCCATTATAAATACAAAATGTATCAAGTAGCTTCAAAAATAATTTATAAAAAGAAAACTTGCAGCTAATTCATTTTTTTTTTAATATTAAAAGGTAGGGTATTTCTAAATTTAAATGTTTTATTATTAAATAGACAAAAGTGAAATTCAGTTAATTTTTGCTATATTTATATCAACTATTAAGTCAAATTATATGGAAAGAAGACACTTTATAAAAAAATCTGGGCAAGCGTTGTTAGCTGTTTCTACAATTTCTATTACTGGAGTGATAATTTCTTCCTGTTCCTCCGATGATTCAGATGATTTTTTCAATGATGGCTATTATGACAATGGCTATTACGACGACGGTTACTATGATGACGGTTACTATGATGATGGCTATTACGATGACGGTTATTACGACGACGGTTACTATGATGATGGCTACTATGATGATGGCTACTATGATGACGGATACTATGGCGATCCCCAAACAATTCGCGATATTTTAATTGCTTCCAATTGGAAAGTTGCGAGCTATATAGATAGTGGCGTTGATGAAACTTCAGATTACAATGGTTACACAGTTGATTTTAAAGTTAGCGATATAGTAACAGTAACAAACGGAAGCAATACTAATAATGGAAGCTGGGTCGTAAACAGCCTTGGCAATGAACTAACGTTGAATTTTAATGGAATCCCTTTTGATGAGTTTAATGATGATTGGGACATTATAAGCGTGCTGCCAACAAGAATGGAACTTCGCAGTGTAAGCGGTGGTGGAAGCGGAACAGATATTCTAATTTTTGAAAAAATATAGTCTGTTTGTTATTGTTTATTTTGAATTGATTGGACATTTCTTTGAGCCTTTTCTGAAATGTCCAATCTTATTTTAACCCCCCTTTTCTATTTTGAAAAACATTCTATTTCTTCACGATACTTTTTTGGAAACACCTCGCGGTGCCGAGCTTACTATTAAAGAATTGATGGCGCTAGGCGAAACTAAAAATTATTCCGTCCAGGTCGATTTTTTGAAAAACCTTGAAGAAACAAAAAGTAAAATTTCAAAAGCAAATTTAGTAGTTTTAAACAGCACTTCCCGCTGCCATTTCGAGCTGGATTTAATAAATCACCTCCTATCACAGCCAGTTCCATACATAAAAGTTGAGTATGATTACAATTTCTGCGCACGCCGCAATATTCTTTGCACCGTAGATCATAACGTCCGCAGTTGTTGCAACCCAGACAAGTTTCACGTGTTTAGAAAACTGTTTGCCAAAGCTGCTTTAAATGTGTTTCAATCTCCTAAACATTACCAATCACATGTTGACTTTTATGGCGAAGCAGTTATCAAACATCTTATTATGCCACCCACGGTTGACGTCCTTAAATTAAGACCTTCAGAAAAAAAAGACGAAGAAACCATTCCTTTTTTTGGCGACTTGAATTTCTTGAAGGGTGGCCACGAATATGTAACCTATGCCGAAGAACACCCCAATTTAAACTTTAAGGTTTTTGGGAAAAACCGTTTGCGTCGTGAAATACCGAATAACATATCGTTTCATGAACCAATTCCTAACCAAGAAGTACTCGATATTCTTGGAAAAACAAAACAATTCATCTGTAAGCCTGTTTGGCCAGAGCCATCGGGAAGGCTCGCTGCAGAAGCATTTTTGTCTGGCTGCGAAATGCTTTCAAATGATAGAATCGGCACGTTTTCATTTGATTTTTATCCCAATAACATTGAAAAAGCAAAAGCTGAAATGCTCCAGGCACCAGAAAACTTTTGGAACGCCATTTCAGAAATCCTAAATACCTCCGGAAAAAATAAAAACCCAAAGCTCAAAAAAGTTCTGGTCTATAAAAGTTATGGTGGCTTAGGAGATATTTTCTTCGCTATTCCCGCTATTTATAAATTGGCTGAGGTTTCTGAAGCGCTTCATTTTGCAGTTTCACCCAGATTGGTGGATTTTTTCAAAAGCCATTTAAAAGGCGTGACGGTTGTAAGTGAACCTGATGCTCGAAACAACGAATCAGAGTATGATCACATCTACGAATTGGGAAATTACCCCGCTTTTCGAGGCTATGATTTACCGCACGCCCTGAAATATCCGACCCATAAAAAAGTTAAGCAACATGCCATTCAGCACTATATAGATACGGTTTCAAAATTGCATATTGATATAGACAACCATTTGGAAGCTTATCCTTATTTTAAAAATAACAGGCAGAATTCAAACCCTTACTTTGTAGTGCATCACGGCGCAGGATTTTTACTGAAAATCTGGCCAACAGAAAAATATGCCGCTTTAATTGAAAAACTTGCTGTGCTTTTTCCAAAGTTGGATTGTAAAATTATTATGGGACCCGATGATCCAGATATCGCACAATACTTTACCAAACCGATGCCCCATATTGAATTTATTACTGGAGGAATGACTGAGGTTGGTGAGGCGATGGCTGGAGCAATATTTCATATAGGAAACGATGCTGGTATTACGCACGTAGCAGGTGCTTTCAATATTCCAACGGTTGGAATTTACGGCCCCACCGGTCCTGGAAGTTGGGGAAGCTTTGCGAAGCACAACCAGCTTATTTGGGGCAAAAAAGGCGTTTGCAACCTCAAATGCAATTATGACGTAATTTTAAACTGCTCTCATAGAATTTGTTTAACATCTGTTACAGTAAATAGGGTTTTGGAAGCGCTTTACAAAGTTTTGCAGGAAGCATATCCAGAAGATAGTTCACAGCTTATGCTGAATCCACAAGCCGTGATGGAGTTTGGAAAAAAAGATTGTTTAATTAAGTTGGGAGAATATGAATTGCTCTTGGAGTATCATAGCAATGGGATGCGGACAGATGTGGAAACTTTACTTTCCTTGGAAACTTCGGCATTACCAAAAGCGGGAGACTTGAAAATGGTAGCCGATGTATTGGTGCAGCAAAAAATTATTTTTAAAGTTCCCTCATTCAGCTAAAATTATTTTTTTTCAAAGTGGCTTTTACTATCTTCACTGCCCAATTTAAAAAAAAATGATTTTAGAAACCATAAAGAATCGTCGCGCGGTTTTCCCTGCACAATATAACAATCAGCCAATAACTAAGAAAGAAATTTCAACCATTTTAGAAGCTGCCAATTGGGCTCCAACCCATAAACGTACAGAACCTTGGCGTTTTAAAGTTTTTCACGGCACATCACAAGTTGGTCTGGGAAAATTTATGGCCGAAACCTATAAACAGACTACGAATAATTTCTCAGAATTCACATACACTAAATTTATGGACAACCCCGTAAAAGCGGGTTGTGTAATAGTTATTTGCATGCAACGTGACCCCAATGAAAGCCTCCCCGAATGGGAAGAGATTGCAGCCACAGCAATGGCCGTTCAAAACATGTGGCTCACGGCACAAGATATGGGCATTGGTGCCTATTGGGCCTCTCCAGGTATTCTGAAATATATGGATAAATTCATTCAAATGGAAGAGGGAGAGCAATGCTTAGGCTTTTTCTATTTAGGGAAATATGACGGCGAACTGCCAGCAGGAGTACGCAATACCGAAATAGACGAAAAGACCACTTGGGTCTAAATTCCCAGCCTTACAAATATTGAACCTCACAGAACATTAAGTACTGTGAGGTTTTTTTATAAATAATATAACTAAAAGATTAGTTTAAACTAAATATTTAGTTATATTTGAACACTCATTACTCATTACTCATTACTCAATACTCAATCATGAAACAACTAACAAAAGCAGAAGAAGATATCATGCAAATTCTTTGGAATTTGGAAGAGGCAAATGTTGCTTCAATCATTGAAAAATTACCAGAACCGAAACCTGCGTACAACACAGTTTCTACGATTGTTCGAATTTTGGAGAGCAAGGATTTTGTCAATTATAGAAAAGAAGGTAGAGGACACGTCTATTTCCCAAAAGTGAAAAAGACTGAGTATAGCGATCAATCCTTGAACAAATTGATGGATGGCTATTTTCAGGGTTCTTTTAAAAGTATGGTGTCCTTTTTTATGAAGAAAAACGACATTAGCATCCAAGAAATGGAAAGTATTATGAATGAGATTAATTCTGAAAAATCTGAATAATGATACATGCCATTATACAAATTCTCGCTTTTCAAATACTGTTTTTGGCAGTATATGACCTCTTTCTGAAAAAGGAAACGTTTTTCGGATTAAACAGAATCTTTTTGCTGCTAACCCCAATTTTGGGCTGCGTATTGCCTTTTATAAGTATTGGCTATATCCAACAGAACATTCCCCAAGAATATATAGTAGAATTGCCAGCAGTAATAATTGGGGGCAACACTTCAGACACAATTTCAAGCGGACCTTCGTTCTGGCTTTTAAGTTTATTGAATTTTTGGTTAATGGGAAGTGTGATAAGCGCACTTCTTTTCTGTCGAAAATTATACAAAATCGCAAAACTCAAATATGCTGGAAACACCGAATATGTTCAAGGCTTTAAATTGATAATACTTCCTAAAACAGATACCGCATTTTCCTTTTTCAACACTATTTTTTTGGGTGAAACCATTTCCGAAGAAAATAAAGCCAGCATTATTGCACACGAAAAAATACACATTCAGCAAAGCCATTCTTTAGATCTGCTATTTTTTGAAATGCTCCGCATTTTCTTTTGGTTCAACCCAATGGTTTATCTATATCAAAACCGTATGGCCACGCTTCATGAGTATATTGCCGATGCTAAGATTGCCGCAGAAAAAGATAAAAAACAATACTATCAAAATTTGCTTTCAGAAGTGTTCCAAACAGAAAAAATATCATTCATCAATACATTTTTCAATCAATCATTAATCAAAAAACGAATCAGTATGTTACAAAAATCAAAATCACGAAAAACCGCACAGTTAAAGTATTTACTGCTATTGCCAGTAATCTGTGGCATGTTAATATACACTGCTTGTAGCAATGACCCAAGAGCCGAGGAAACACAAACTGTCCAGCAGTCAGATTCCGAAGTGATGAACAAAATTAACGAACTGGCCGAAGCCATTATGAAAAAGGGTGATATGACCCCAGAAGAAGAAAAAGCATTAAAGTTTTTAACATCAGAATCTCAACCAGGCGATAAAGTTTATACTTCCCTTCAAGAATATTTGGATGAAACCAAAGAACAAAATGACGCGGACGTTACTTTTGCCGCAATAGAAAAGGTACCTACCTTTCCGGGTTGCTCAGGTGACAATGAAGCCTTGAAGAAATGTTTCTCAGAAAGTATTAGTGCTTTTGTCGGGGAAAATTTCAACACAAAACTCGGGAAAGATTTGGGTCTTTTGGGTCTCCAACGTATCGCCGTTCAGTTTAAAATAGACAAGTCTGGAAATATTGTAGATGTAGAAGCTCGCGCCCCAAAACCAGAACTAGAAACCGAAGCCATTCGCATCATTAAAAAACTTCCACAAATGCAGCCCGGCGAACAAAAGGGCCAAAAAGTAGGCGTGCTTTATTCTTTGCCTATTGTTTTTGATGTGGTGGAATAATCTATTGTGTCCGGTCGAGCGCAGTCGAGACCTTATTAAAAGTCTGGAATTAAAATTCTCGGCTGTGCTCGAACAGATACTAAAAAATTCTTTTAGGCCCCTGTTCTAAATGATATAATAACTTTACTATTTAAGACATTGCCTTTCATCTGCCTATATATTAGTTTTTAAAACACAGACATCGACGGTATTCAGTACAGGTATATAACATCCCTGATTGACATTCCGCTTTGACTTTCAATTTAATCACGTATGTTTCAGTAAATTTGTACTTTTCAAAGTAGAATATATTCTGAAATGATAAAGCGTTTGCATTTTGTTTTTCTTTTGTTACTGGCAACTTCCTGCCAGTTCTTTGAGACCGAAAAAGTTTCCTCAGAAAAAATCTATAAAGAAGAAATGGAAACCATTGATTGGAAGGACGTAGACCGTTACCCTACCTTTTCAAACTGCAAAAATTCGTTGGAAAAACCGGAGCAGAAAGAATGCTTCATAAGCACTATAAGTTCACATTTGTACCAATCCATCAGCCACGAAGAAATGGTTGCAACCCGTGAGGTTTACGATACCGTAAAAGTAAATTTTGAGGTGAGCAGCAGTGGTGAACTCTCAATTTTAGAAATAAAAATGGACACGGTACTGCAAAAAGAATATCCAAATTTAGAAAAGTGGATTCTGCAAAGTATCGATTCATTGCAACCTGTTGCTCCAGCTTATAAACGTGGCATTCCAGTGAAAACACAATTTACCTTGCCAGTTATTATTCAAACAAATTGATTACAAATTGAATTTATAACCCAGCGTAAAATCTACCGGAAATTCATCGTTGCTTTCCACATTCAATCCTACAATGTCATTATAGTTGAAGGTAATATAGCCATTCCCCACTTTGTAGTCCGCACCAATTCCAAAAGTAACGGGAGCGTTAAAATCACTGCCTGAACTATTTTCGGTTATCACTGTAGGGGGATTGCTTTCTGATACATAAGTAATCTCTCTTTTCGAAAATGTAAGTGCAGCAAATTTGCAATTCACAAAGGCATCAAACTTAGGTGTTTTTACAAATTTGAAACGATAATTCAACGAAAGTTGTGATGCGGTATATTTGTAATCGCTGCTCTCAAAAGTCTGTTTAAAACGAAGTACCATTGCGTGTCTTTTCAATTTTACCGCATCAATTAGTTCTAAATCTATTCCAGCAACCGGCTGCAGTGCATTGGTAGGGTTTCCAGTAAAAATACTATTGCTTACTCCCGCAAAAGCTCCAAGTCGAAACTCAAGATCAATGGACTTTTCTGTTTCATTAAAATTTGGATCTTTCTTTTTATTATAGGTAGCAAAAAAGTCGTGCAAACTGGGTAAGGTAAGTTTCACCTTTTCGGTTGAAACTGCTGCATCGCTGGTTTGTTGCTTCAGCGTTTCCTTATATTCTTCTTGGTAATCACCGTTTTGTTTTGTGTTCTTAAGCTCAACAATATCATTGTCTTTTTTTGAAAAATAACGGTATTCGCCGTTAACCGTGTTCCAAAGCAACGTCAAAGTACCCTCTACTTCGGTATTCAAATTATAGGTTTGACCATCAACAGTATATTGTTGCTGGGCCTGCAAAGTTCCAGCGGAAAGTAGCAGAAACAAAACAAAAATTGAAAGGAGCGATTTCATAAGGACGTGTTTTAAGGTATGGCTAAGGTAAAAAATTAAATCAATTTATCACTGTTTTTGGAAGGTTCGGCCTTTCCAAACGTAATTACCACGAAGACTACCATATAATACAATTAAGAAAAGTTGGGCATATACAAAGGGTAACCACTGAAACTTCCAAAAGTCAATTTTCTTACTTAGAAAATTTGCTGTTTGACGGACAACAATATAATCCGTAATCAACTTTAAGTAGATAAGTAACACATATAAGCCAGCATATTTAAAATAGAACAAGATTAAAAAGGGAGTTGCTAAAAGTGAAATATTCACTAAAAAAACCAAGACTCCCAAAAGTATTAGTAATAAGCTTTTTTGTTTTGAAGTTTTTGAAGCCCAACGTATGCGTTGGCTTATAACGTCTTTCCAATTTTTTTGTGGCTTTGTTGAAACAATGGCTTCTTTCGATTTTAAAAATTGAACTTGTTTTGGAAAGACTTTTTTCATTTTTTCCAATAGAAAAATATCATCACCGCTTGCAATGTGATCATTGCCCGAAAATCCGTTTACATTTAAAAAAGCCTCTTTGCTATACGCCAAATTTGCACCATTGCTTAGCATTGGAATTCTTAAACCAAAACTGCCAATGGTAACAGTCTGCAAACTAAAGCCATCCAATTGCTGAAAATTCTCAAGAAAACTTCCATCAGACTCATAAATTACAGGCGCACAAACCATCACAGGTTTATTTTTTTGAATAAATGCATTAAACGTTTTCAGCCAATTTTTAGGAAGTTCACAATCTGCATCGGTGGTTACGATCCATTCAAATTTTGCGTGTTTGATTGCTTCGGAAATGGCGTCTTTTTTAGGCGAATTGGAAACGCGTTTGTTTTGAATGAGTTTGATTGAAAATTTGCTATTCTCAATCGCGGCAGAAATGATGGCTTCGGAAGAATCTTCGGAAGTGTCGTTTACAAAAATGATTTCGCACAGCTTTGAAGGGTAATTCAACCCATCTATTGTCTTCAAGAGATTCGAAAGGTTTTCCGCTTCATTTCTAAAAGGAATTACAACACTGAAACGGGTTTTGGAATTTATTTCTTCGGAAGAAAAAAATCGAACTTTTTTAAAACCATAAACGACTGCCATCATACAAAAAAAGTATGCGGCAAAAAGTATTAAAAACCCCCAAATCATCGGGTAATTGGTTGATAGGTAAGCACGAAGAAGCTTCCCAAAAGTGAGGGTAGTACAAAATTTAAAAGCCACATGGCGAGTACGGTTGATAAAACACTCAGCTCTGGAATTCCAGCAAACGAAAACAGCCACACCGCCACACCGCCGCGGATTACCACATCAAAAATAAAAAGTGTGGGCAGCACCGAAACCAACAAATACATTGCAAAAATCAAAGGAATAGCTTCAATAAATGAAATTTTTGCGCCAAAAAAAAGCAACATTCCATAAAACATGCCACTGAAAATTACATAACGAAAAGATGAAAACAGAACCGTTTTAAACTTTATTTTAAATGGAATACTGCGGAAAAATCGTATTGTTTTCGCCATTGAAAAACCTTTCATCAGCAGTTCTTTTTCTTTGAAGTAATAGGCAACCGCTAAAAGCAAAATAACTCCGATTCCAAAGTAACAGAGGGTTGTAACAGAATAGGGTATATTGAAATTTTGAAACAAATAAAGCAATCCAAAAATACCAAAAAAACTGGTGACGAGCATTTGTGCTCCGCTTGAAAGGAAGTTGAGCAGCAGTATTTTTTTTCGCTTTCTACTTTCAAAAAAAAGTGCTTTTGCTCCGTATTCGCCAATTCTGTTTGGCGTTGCCAATGAAACCGTCAGTGAGGCTAAACTCTGTTTCAGTGCGGTTTTAAAATTTATCTTTTCAAAAGTGGAAACCAGTATTTTCCATTTCAGGATTTCAAAATACCAATTTGCCACAGCCAGACCTAAAAAAAGCAAAAGCAAGTATCCTGAAACATTTCCTTTGGAAAAAATAGTAGCTGTAAACGCTCCGAAGTCCAAGGAAGGGTTGTTTTTCAGTTTGTAAAAAATATATCCAAATGTTACGGCGAGCACCAAAACTTTCGCGGCGGCAAGTAGATATTGTTTAGCTTTGTGGGATACGGCAATCATAATGCTAAAATACAAATTCCTACGAAGGCAGGAATCTTAATGACAATGGAAAGCAAAACTGAAAAAATTATCTTAGGAATCGACCCTGGAACTACCATTATGGGTTTCGGCCTCATAAAAGTGGTGGGCAAACAGATGCAGTTTATGCAACTGAACGAGCTCCAGCTAAAAAAATATGACGATCACTATCTTAAATTAAAGCTCATCTTTGAACGCACCATGGAACTCATAGATACCCATAGTCCAGACGAAATTGCTATTGAAGCCCCTTTCTTTGGAAAAAACGTGCAGTCTATGCTCAAGCTCGGAAGGGCGCAGGGCGTGGCAATGGCGGCGGGGCTTTCGCGAGAAATCCCCATCACCGAATATTCTCCTAAAAAAATTAAAATGGCCATTACTGGCAATGGAAACGCCAGTAAGGAACAAGTGGCTAAAATGCTTCAAAGCCTTTTAAACTTAAAGGAACTTCCCAAAAATCTGGACAGTACCGATGGGCTGGCCGCAGCGGTTTGCCATTTTTACAATTCAGGGAAAATTGAAACAGGAAAAAGCTACACGGGTTGGGCTGCTTTTGTAAAGCAGAATGAAGGCAGGGTTAAATAGGTGTCAATTTCTATTTACCCAATCATCTACAATATGTGAGATTTCTTTATTGTCTTGCAGATGGATTATTTCTAAATCTACTTTCCGTTTCAAATCACTTCCTATAGGGAAAACAAAACCGTAGTATTGCGGTTCGATTTTTTTCTTGCTCAACACAAAACCTTCTTTTTCCCTATCGCTAAAAATATATTCCAACGGTATTTCATCATAAATAAAGGCATCTATTTTTTTGTCCAAAAGCATTTTATATCCTTCCGAAACGGTTTTTACAGCTATTGGTGTGCCATCCACATTGCGAACTCTATCCATAATTTTTCTATAATTGGGTACGGCCACTCTTTTGCCTTCCAATTGCTGCATGCTGGTGATGGTTTTATCTTCCCGAGTGGTTTTTGCAAAAGTCGTGGCAATTCCAGCTACGAAGGAAGTCGCCAAAATCAACGAAATTATCATCCACGAACCCATCACAACTCTTCCTGCAGGGGTTCGCGGGGCATAATCGCCATAACCTACAGTGGTCATTGTTACAATGGCAAGCCAAATTCCAGATCCGATGCCTTTGTGGATATGCTTGCCATATTCATCCTTAAATTTTCGTCCCTCCACCAGCCAAAAAAGTAGGCCTACAATGGTAAGTATTAAAAGAAGTCCAACTACAGCATAAAGAAAGGTTGTTGAAAAAACGGGACTTATTTTTTCCCAAAACGTAAGTTCCTGTATGGGTGCCAATATTGCCATTTCAGTATCGTAATAGGGCTGTGAGAATGAAATTTCTGCCGCACGCTCAGCGTTTATAGTTGTTGGACCAATTAAGATATCTATTTTATGGTCTTTGGCCGCCGCAATGCCCTCTTCCAAAGAAGGGAATTCTTGCAAGGTATAATTCAGGCCTAGATTAAAAGCGATTTCTTGCCATAGATCGAAAACAATCCCTTCTTCCTTTTCGTTGTGGATTACAAACGGGGCCGAACCCGCATACCCTACCCGTATTTTTTGGGTATCGGTCTGTCCAAAGGAAAGAAAGGAACACAAAAGAAAGATTAAGGATAAATAGCGATGCATAATTTTATGTTTTTGAATGATTTACTGTTTGGCTTTTTTAAGGTAAGAACCCCAATTCCGGTAAAAATAATAACTAATTTTGAGGACTTATGAAGTTTTGGACTTTTTAAAGTTGGGCATTCCCTAAGTTATGAAGAAGAATTCAAAAAATTTTGGAAATGAAAATGGAGGCTTTGGAATATACATCCACATTCCCTTTTGTAAACAAGCCTGTCATTACTGCGATTTCCACTTTTCAACTTCTCTGAAGAAAAAGGACGAATTGGTAGATGCACTTTGCAATGAATTGGTGCTTCGGAAAAATGAATTAAAAGGCGAAGTAGAAACTATTTACTTTGGTGGAGGTACACCTAGCTTGCTTTCTTCCGAAGAATTGCAACAGATTTTCGAAACCATTTATAAAAACTATAAAGTTTCCGAAAACCCCGAAATCACTCTCGAAGCTAATCCCGATGATCTATCCAACAATCTAATAATCCAACTATCTAAAAGTCCAATAAACCGCTTGAGTATCGGAATCCAATCCTTTTTTGAAGAAGATTTAAAACTGATGAACCGTGCCCATAACGCTTCCGAAGCTTTGGAATCTATTAAAGAGGCGAAGAAACAATTCGAAAATATCAGCATCGACTTGATTTATGGCATTCCCGGAATGAGCAATGAACGCTGGAAGGAAAATCTTGAAATTGCTTTAAACCTTGACGTGCCACATCTTTCGTGTTATGCTTTAACTGTGGAGCCAAAAACCGCTTTAAAAAAATTCATCGAAAAAGGAATTGTACCGCCCGTAGACGAAGAAGTTGCAAAACAACATTATGAAATTTTGCTTCACGAAACTGAAAAAGCAGGACTGGAAAACTATGAATTCTCAAATTTTGGAAAACTAGGATTCCATTCCAGAAACAATACCGCCTATTGGGAAGGCAAGCAGTATCTGGGCATCGGGCCATCCGCACACAGTTACGACGGAAAATCACGAAGTTGGAATGTGGCAAACAACACAAAGTATATTAAAAGTATTAATGAAGGAATACGTCCCTCCGAAATGGAAATTCTTTCAAAAGAAGATAGATACAACGAATATATAATGACGGGATTGCGCACCAAAAAAGGTGTTTCATTAGAAAAAGTTGAAAGTGAATTCGGAAAAAACTTTTCGGAATATCTTTTAAAACAAGCTGCAAGTGCTTTGCAAAACGAGCTATTAATTCTCGAAAATCAAACCTTGAAAATTTCGAAAAAAGGAAAGTTTTTGAGTGATGGGATTGCGGCAGATTTATTCTTAGTAAATTTAGATTGATGAAAAGCACTATTCAAATTCATAATAAAACCATTGCAGTTGATCTTTCCAAACCGTTGGATATTTCAATCCCATTGCAAGCTTCGGAGAAAAATCCTTTGGCGTGGTATCAAAATGAACCCACAATAGAACCTGTGAAAATGGGCGATTGGACAGGAAAAGTTTCAGAAGGCGCTTCGGTAAATTTCAATAATGTGTTTTTCAATCCACATGCGCATGGCACGCATACCGAATGTTTTGGGCATATTTCTAAGGAATTTCATTCAGTAAATGAAGCTTTAAAAACTTTCTTTTTTTTAGCCGAAGTAATTTCCGTAAAACCCGAAAAAGTAGGCGATGACGAAATAATTTCCGAAGAAAGCATTAAAGAAGCATTGAACGGAAAAACCCCTGAAGCCATAATTATTAGAACCCTTCCGAACAGTACAGAGAAAAAATCAAAGCATTGGTCAGATACCAATTGGCCGTTTCTTCACGAAAAAGCAGCCTTATTTTTGAGGGAAATTGGCGTGAAACATTTGTTGATAGATCTTCCTTCAGTTGATAAAGAAAAAGACGAGGGCAAGCTTTTAGCCCACAAGGCATTTTGGAACTATCCCGAAAAACCACGTGAAGATTGTACAATTACTGAATTGATTTATGTGAACGATTCAATTGAGGATGGAAGCTATTTACTGAATTTGCAAATCGCGTCATTTCACAACGATGCTTCACCGAGCAAACCAATTTTGTATAAAATTTTATGAAATGAAATGCCTATTAATAAATTATAATCCAACAGAAGATGTATTTGAAGGCTTTCCATCTTCCTGTTTATCAAATATTTTATACGGATGAAAACAACTTTAAAAATTGAGGAATTCGCACAATTCGTTTTAGGGATTTTCCTTTTTTCGCAACTTGATTATGCTTGGTGGTGGTTTCCAGCATTGCTACTCCTTCCAGACATTGGAATGTTTGGGTATTTAATAAATCCAAAAATAGGCGCTTTCACCTATAACCTTTTTCATCATAAAGCCATTGCGATTGCCATTGGGTTGGCAGGGTTTTATGTAGACAATTATTTGTTAACTTTAATAGGTGTAATTTTGTTCTCCCACGCGTCGTTTGATAGAATTTTTGGCTATGGATTGAAATATCCAGACAGTTTTAAAAACACGCATATAGGTAGCATTGGAAAATAATATTATGGAATATCTATTTATTGGCCTAGCAGTTGGCGCCATTTTGGCTTATTTCCTTTTTGCACGTTTTGGCGGTGGGAAAAAGGAAAAGGTAAACGCGCAGTCCGTTATTTTGATGGAAAAAATCCGCAGTGTATGCAAATTCATTACTGTGGAAGGTGATTTTTCTGAAATCTTCTATTACGAAAATGTAAAGGATAAATGGCTAAATCTGCTATTGGGAAAAAAGAAAGCTTTGGTTTTAATTGAAGCAAAAGCGCACATAGGCTTTGACCTCACAAAAGTAAAAATGAATGCCGATACCAAAAACCGGACAATAATTCTAACCAACTTTCCTCAGCCCGAACTGCTTACCGTCGAAACCGATTTTAAATATTACAACAAGCAAGAAGGCTGGGCAAACCCTTTTACGGCAAGCGATCTGACTGACATAACCCAAGAAGCCAAAAAGCACATCGTAGATAAAATTCCGGAAACAGGTTTGTTTAACGAAGCCTCAAAACAGGCTTTGGAAACCATTCAACTGATGGAAAAACTGGTAGAAACAATAAATTGGAAGCTGGACTATTCTGCAATTTACGCTGCAGAGGAAAAACGAAAGTTGAAACAATGAACATAGAGCAATTCAGGGAGTACTGTATTTCAAAAAAAGGTGTTGAAGAAACCTTTCCGTTTGGTGAAGATACGCTGGTTTTTAAGGTTATGGGCAAAATGTTTGCACTCACTGGTTTGGAAACTCATCCTGCAACTGCAAACCTAAAGTGCGATCCCGAGCGTGCCATTGAACTCCGGGAAGAATACGACGGTTTGATCAGACCAGGCTACCATATGAGCAAAGTGCATTGGAATACCGTGGAACTGGAAAGAAATATTACACATCAACTGGTTTTAGAATTAATTGACCATTCCTATGCGTTGGTTGTACAAAGCCTCACAAAAAAACTACAAGCGGAACTCGCTTCTCTTTAATCGTAAAAAAATAAATGAACCATACTTCCGATTTTTACAAATTACAGATTGAAATCAATTCCGAAGAACTACAAAAAATAAAACGGAAACTCGCCCTTTCCAGCACAATTAGACTTATTGTGTTTTTGGCAGCTTGTTTTGCAGTGTATTTTTTCTTCGGAAACACGAAAGTTGTCATTGCTGCAATTGTACTCACAATTATAGCTTTCATTTATTTGGTTTCAAAACATAGTGGCTTGCAATATAAGCGCGATTTAAAAAAAGCATTGATTGCCCAAAACGAAACCGAACTCGAAGTGTTGGATCGTGTTTTTCATCATTTGCCTTCTGGTGAAAAATATAAAGATCCGCTCCATTTTTATAGCCAGGATATTGATCTTTTTGGTCGTGGTTCTTTCTTTCAATATTTGAATAGAACGGCATTGGAAAGCGGTTCCGATTTTTTGTCAAAACTTTTTACTGAAAATAAAATTGATTCCATACCCAAAAAACAGCAGGCAATAATCGAATTATCGGAAATGCCTAAGTGGCGACAGCGCTTTTCAGCAATTGCTTCTTTGGTAAAAACTGAAGTTTCTGCGGCTGAGGTTACCGATTGGCTTAAAAAATATCAATTGTTTGTTCCAAAATGGATCAAGCCGGTTTCGTTAGTTTTTTCACTGGTTTCCCTTGGATTGATAGTGTTTAACTATCTTGATTTGGTTTCGGGTTACGCAGTTGCTGGCTGGTTCTTTTTGGGACTGGCAATTTCGGGTCGGTATCTGAAAAAAGTAAATGATCTTTCTTCAAACACTTCAAAAATACAAAGCACTTTTGAGCAGTTTCACAAATTAATCTTGGAGATTGAAACAGAAAACTTTTCTTCAGAATTGCTCTCGGAAAAAAGAAATTTGGTCGTAAATGCTACAATAAAAGCTTCTAGTGTTTTGAAGAAATTCGCCAAACATTTGGATGCCTTAGACCAACGTAGTAATATGCTCATCGGTGTTATAGCTAATGGTTTTATGCTCCGCGATTTAAGACAAAGCTACAATATTGAACAATGGATTAAAGCACATAAAGAAAGCGTTCCTGTGTGGTTTGATGCCATCATTTTTTTTGATGCTTATAACAGCTTGGGGAATTTTGGTTTTAATCATCCCACCTACGTTTTTCCCAAAATTAATGATGATGTTCCCGTGCTAAAAGTGAAAGGGGCTGGACATCCGTTATTGAAGGAAGCAACAATGGTGCGCAATGATTTCCAAATAAATTCTGAGGAATTTTTTATTGTTACTGGAGCGAATATGGCTGGTAAAAGTACGTTTCTTAGAACAGTTTCCCTACAAATTGTTATGGGCAATATTGGTTTGCCAGTTTGTGCAGAAAAAGCAGAATACAGTCCAATAAAACTCATCACAAGTATGCGGACCACTGATAGTTTAACGGATGATGAATCCTACTTTTTCAGTGAATTGAAACGTTTGAAGTTTATTGTTGATGAAATAAAAACAGACCGTTATTTCATCATTCTCGACGAAATTCTGAAAGGGACAAACAGCACCGACAAGGCCATTGGCTCCCGAAAATTTGTTGAAAAATTGGTGGCCAGCAATTCCACGGGAATCATTGCCACGCACGATTTGAGTCTTTGTGTTGCTTCGGAAGAATTACCGGAAGTAAAAAACTATTTTTTCGACGCGCGCATTGAAAATGACGAACTCTTTTTCGACTATACCTTCAAGCCCGGCATTTGCCAAAATATGAATGCTTCTTTTCTTCTGAAAAAAATGCGTATTGTTGATTGACAAACATAATTGGTACAAAAACAGATAATTATAGTTTTTTTTATTACATTTATAATTCCTCATTTCTCTCCATACTTATTCGTATTTTTTGTTTTGCCCCAAACACTAAAATAGTAACCAATTTTAATATTTATACTAATTTAATTTTATGGGATTATGAAAACAACCACCAACTTTAAGTTTATTGCAATAGCTACAATTATGTTGCTGTTGAATTTTAGTGTGTTCGCACAAAATGAAGCAAACCGGCCAGAGTACATCTCTGTTACAACTATGCATTGGAATATGGATAAAGAAGATTTCAGCATGGATGCATGGAAAGCCTTAGAAAAGGAGTATCTGCAAAAAGTGACAAGTAAAAATCAATACATTTTATCAGCTTCCTATTACACACACCTTTTTTCGCCAGACAATTCTGAAGTACTTTATGTTCGAACCTATCCATCTTGGGAAGCTATGGAAAAAGCGGCCGAAAGGAATGGTGAACTTGAAAAACAAGCATGGCCTGAAGAAAAAGCCAGAGATGCATTTTTTAAGAAACTTGATGATAATTTTTCAGTTAAGCATTCTGACGAAATTTATGCTCCCGTTGATGGGGTCAAATTGATACCACAAGGGAATGACAAAGATTTAGTAATGTATGTTCGAAAAACTCATTTCACTTTTCCAGAAGATGGTACACAAAAAGAATTTGACGAAATGCGTGCTGAAAATTTCGCAAAGGTTATTTCTAAAAATGAGTACATAAAAGGCTATTATCCAAACGTTCACGCTTGGGGAAGAGACAAAACAGAATTTGTGGAAGCATTTTTTGTAGATTCTATGTGTGATTTGGAAAAGATGTTTGATAGAAATGGTGAATTGATTGGTCAAGCTTGGTCTGGCGATTCCGGAAAAGAGAGAGGAAAAAAATGGGGCAAATATTTTACTGGAATCCATGGTGATTCTGCCTATACCTTAGTGGCAGAACTATCAAAATAGAACTTAGAAAATAGTAAGTGTTTTAAAAAGGATGTTTTAAAAAAGCATCCTTTTTTTTATATTGAAGAAGTGCGTATTTTCACGGCTTCGCATATAAAAAACTTTCCGAATGGATTCAGTTACTCAGATTGTTTTGGGCGCCGCCGTTGGCGAAGCTGTCTTGGGCAAAAAAATCGGTAACAAAGCAATAGTTTTAGGCGCCATAGCTGGGACCATTCCAGATTTAGATGTACTTGCGAACTATTTTACCGATACTGTTTCAGCCTTAGAAATCCATCGCGGGTTTACGCATTCTATTGTTTTTGCTATTACATTCGGGCTCCTTTTTGGGTGGTTGCTATCCCTCTGGGATAAACGTGCGAATTTCAAACAATGGTTTTGGTTTTGGTTTCTGTGTTTTGTAACGCATCCTCTGCTAGATGCCCACACCACTTGGGGAACACAGCTATTTTGGCCGCTGGATATTCGCTTGGCTTACAAGAATATTTTTGTGATTGATCCACTTTATACCTTGCCCTTTCTCGCTTTTTTAATTTTGGCAATGTTTCAAAAAAGAGGAAGCTTTAAAAGGCGAAGGTTCAATAACCTCGGTTTGATTGTTAGTAGCGCCTATATGTTGCTTACCTTAATTCTGAAGGGAATAACATATTCTAAATTTGAAACTGCGCTAGAGAAGCAAAACATTGCATATATGGCTTTGGAAACAAAACCAAGTCCCCTAAATACCATTTTGTGGACCGCAAATGTGGAAACAGAAGATTCTTTTTTGATAGGTGATTACTCTTTTTTTGATACTAAGCCAATCCAATTTTTCCCACATCCAAAAAATCACGGAGCATTGGGAGCTTTGGCAGAAGAAGATAAAGTAAAACGGCTTATAAAAATCACTAAGGGATGGTACACAGTTTCTGAAAGACCCGATGGTATCTATTTAAACGACCTTCGCTTTGGGATGATGAGCGTAGATCAGCGTGCGGAGAAATACGCCTTTAGTTTTCGGCTGAAAAAAGAAGGCGAGGAAGTAAAAGTTACCGAAGAGCCTAAAAACAATCGCGATGCCAAAAAATTGTTTTCAGATCTTTGGGAGCGGATTAAAGGAAACTAGCAGCTCAAATCTGCAATAATTTTCCATTCTCCCTCAATTTTTCGGAAAATAATCAGGAAGACTCCGTTTGCATTTCCAGCATCCCGTACCAAATGGAATTGGCCCATTACGTAATACGAATTGTCTTCAATTTTGGCAACAGCATCAAACGTAAATGAAAGATTTCCCGTGTATTCTTTTGAAGGATAGCTTTTTTTATAGTTATCGAGCGTTTTTTGCCAACCATTTGTAACTCCTTTGCTACCGTAAAATTTTAGGGAGTCATTTTTCCAATAACCTTCCATAAAACGTTCCAAGTCGCCTTTATTCCATGCGTCTTGTTGTGTTTTGAGCACAGAAAGAATTGCTTCTTTGTCGGAAGGTTCGGTTTGGGCAACAACGTTTAAAGTTGCAATTAGGCATAAAAGTAAGAGTAGTTTTTTCATAATGTACAATTTTGGCTCTGCGTCTTGGATGGTAGCTTAAATAAAGAAGCAAAAGCTCAAAGATTAAAAGTAAATATAGTTTTAAAATTTGCAAGGTCAGTTCATTTAAAGAAAAGCAATGGGTAGTGAAAAGAAAAATTTCGATTAAATTTACAATTAGGCTATAGCTAACAATCAAAATTTTAACCAAATAATCATCTTTTGAGCGATTCCAAAATAAACATTTCCGGGAGTTATTTAATAAAAGCACTATTAATTATAGGAGGTGTTTTAACGCTTTGTTATTTAGGGGCTAGCCTTTTAATGCCGTTACTGGTAGCTGCCATTATAGCCATCTTACTTGACAAACCCACCCAAAAATTTAATCAATGGGGTTTTCCCAACTGGTTGTCAATAACGGTGTCCATCATCTTGATGGTAATCGTTTTTTTCCTGCTCTCTTGGCTCATAAGTTCACAAATAAATAACATAGCTGGGGATTGGCCCACTATTAAAGAGAAGGCCGGCGAAAAGTTAAATAATCTTTCAGAATGGGCGAATCAGCGGTTGAACTGGGATTACCAAAATTATATAGAAAATAACAAGCGCTTTTTACAAAAAGCAGAAAGTCTGGCAAGTGTTTTTTTATCGAGTATAATGAACCTGCTCTCGCAATCGCTCATCATTTTCGTGTATGTTGTCCTGCTTTTAATGCAGAAAAAAATGTTTATTGATTTTTTTAAAAAATTGTCTTCCAATCCTTCTGCCATGGCTTCATTATTAAGTAGCGCCTCAAAAATTATAAGCAGCTACCTCTTGGGAAAAGGCAAGATCATGATTTTTCTTTTCGGAATATATTATTTGGGTTTTAGTCTGGGTTCGGTTCCCTATGCACTTTTTTTAGCGGTGTTTGCTGCCCTGTTTTCTATTATTCCATACGTTGGTAACCTTATAGGCGGCGGCATTGCGGTCATCCTATCATACATATATTCCGGAACAACGCCTGCACTTATTGTCATTGGTGTGATTTCCGTAGCGCAATTAGTGGAAAATTACATCCTTACACCGTGGATTATTGGTGATGAAACAAACTTGAATCCGTTTATAACGGTGTTTGGCGTTATTCTTTTCTCTGTGCTTTGGGGTATGGTTGGTGCCATTATTGCCTTACCTATAATAGGCGTGCTAAAAGTAATCTTTGAGCATACGAAAGGGATGGAAGCTTATGCTTATTTGATTAAAAAGAATGATTCGTAGGTTTTATAAGGCGTAGCGTCTCTTCGCGAAAATGTGCTCTTGAACTCATAAAGCGCAAAGGGTTTTTTAGCAAACGAATAATTAAAATTTCATCATAAAGTCTTCCGAAAATACGGTTTTCAGTCTGAAGATAAGCTCTTTCGCATTCTCTTTGCTGAAAACCATCGGCGGTTTTATTTTTAAGACATTGTGGTCTGGGCCGTCAATGCTCATCAAAATTCCCAATTGTTTCATTCTGTTTGCCAAATAAGAAGCGTGTTCCGGCAACGGATTTTTATTTGAATCATTCAATTCAAACCCCAAAAATAATCCTTCACCGCGCACATCACCAATAACTGGAAATTGCTTTTGTAGGCTTTTCAATTCCGCAATCAAAAATCCGCCGACTTCCAACGCATTTTGTTGCAGATTTTCTTCTTCAACAACCTCCAAAACCGAACGACCAATAGCGCATGAAATAGGGTTTCCTCCAAAAGTATTGAAATACTCCATTCCTGTATTGAACTTCTCGGCAACTTCTTTTGTGCAAACAACTACAGCAAGCGGGTGACCGTTGCCAGCAGGTTTGCCCATAGTTACAATATCTGGCTGAACATCGTAAAGTTCAAACGCCCAGAAGGCTTTACCCATTCGTCCAAAACCTGTTTGTATTTCGTCGGCTATGCAAATACCACCAGCTTCGCGAATATGTTTGTAAACTTCTTTGAAATAGTTTTTCGGGGGAACAATTTGTCCGCCGCAACTGATCATACTTTCACCAATAAAGCCTGCTATTTCCTTACCTTCGTCTTTTAAATTTTGAATGATTTCCTTGGCGTGATTGGCGTAATCAATTCCGCAGTTTTCTCCAGAATATTTTCCTCGGAAGGAATCGGGAAGTGGAAGAATGTGTGTGGTTTCAGGTTTTGGAAAACCGCCTTCGCCTTCAAATTTGTATGAGCTTACATCTATTACTGCATTTGTATTTCCGTGATAGCCAACTTCGATTGCTAAAAAATGTTTGTTTCCAGTAACGATTTTTGCCATTCGCAATGCGAGTTCGTTAGCCTCGCTACCAGAATTCACAAAGTGGATTACCGATAAATGTGGTGGTAATTTTTTCAATAAAGCTTTCGCGTAAGCGATAATTTCTTCGTGTAAATAACGTGTGTTGGTATTTAAAACCGCTATTTGTTTTTGTCCTGCAGCAACCACTTTTGGGTGTTGATGCCCCACGTGATTGACATTGTTTACGGTATCCAAATATTTTCTGCCTTCGGCGTCAATCAAATAAACACCTTCCCCGCGGACGATGTGCAAGGGCTTGTCATACGAAAGGCTTAAGCCTTTTCCGAGGTGTTCTTTTCTGAAATTGATTAGTTTTTCAGAGGATTGCACATAGTTGGTTTTTAAATTTTTTATTTTGAAAAGTATATTCGGATCTGGGCAAATTCCCTTCCAAATGGGTAATTGGTTAAAGTATGTTACACCCGGAAAATCGATTTTATAATCGAGCATTGAAAGCATAATCTGAAAATGAAGGTGTGGCGCCCAAACCCCGTTTTCCTTCTCATTACCCAAATAACCGATGCAATCTCCCTTTTTTAATTGTGTTCCTTCAGAAATAGTTGAGAGGCTTTTTAAGGAAAGATGTCCGTAAAGCGTGAAGAATTCTACGTTTTCAAACTTGTGTTTTAAAATGATTAAGCCACCGTATTCTTTATAGCCTTCATCGTTTACGGCGGTTACAACTGTTCCGTCAAACATTGCATGGACAGGTGTTTCTGCGGGAAGCCAAAAATCTATACCGAGGTGGATGGTTCGGCTTTCTGAACCGTTGTTTCCTTCTTTGTCGTAGGAAGAAGCCGTATAAAGTGGGCGTGGCTCACAATATCCGCCAGCGATTATTTTTGATGGATTTTCTTTTTGAAGTTGCTCGATTTTAAATTGGAACAAATCGAGATTGTTAAAATCACTTTTGCTTCCAATCCAAGTACTTGCAGGGCTTAAATCGAGCAAGTGGATTTCATCTTTTTCAATCGTCGGGAATAATTCTGAAAGCTGAAAAGTAGTTTTTGAAGCCCAATTTTCAAAGTCTTTAGCTTTTGGATGGGTTTCCATTCCGCAAGCATTTCGAAAAGAATAATAAGCGAAATCTTCGTTTACTTGAAACCATTTCTCCAGCAAATCCCAAGCAGGTTTTTCGCTGATTATATAATAATTATCGTTTGGAAATGCTTCTTTTTTTAGCGAAGCATTTGTAACCGTTGTCGCCAAACGCATTCCAACCAAAGTGTACAAACTTTCCAGTTCATTTTCTGAAAGTTTGTAGTGTTTATTATATCCATTTATTATTTCCAAAGCTGCGGAAAGTGGATCGGGTAGGTCCATTATTGCGTACGCTAAAACAATGGCGAGGTCATTTATGATTTGGGTGAAAACAGCATCCCCAAAATCTATTAGGCCTGAAACTTTTGGATTGCATAAATCTTCGGAAACCAAAATATTGTAATCATTTATATCATTGTGTACGATGCTTTTTGGAAGGTTTTTATAAGTTGATTGGATTTCAGAAAAACGATTTTGAAAGTAGTGTAAAATCTCTTTTTGCTTTCCTGAAAAGTGGATTGAATGCTCATTAGTCCAAGCTGAATTTGCCAAATCCCAATCTAGCTTTCTGTGTGCTTCGGGATGTTTAAAATCTTGAAGGGCCACTGTCAAACTTCCTGCGGCTTCGCCTAAACTTTGGCGGAGGCTTTTGGTTTTTGGATTTACCGTTGCCCAAAGACGGCCGGGAAGCCAGGTTAGCACCCTTGTGGTTTTATTGTTTGGAAGTATTGTAAGCTGTTTCTGTTTGTTATTTGGAACAACTTCGGAAAGTAAAACAGGAAGTTCTTTAGTTGAAAGATGTTTCAGAATTTGGATTTGAAAATCTAGTTGATCTATATCTTCTTCTGAAGAAATTTTCAGAAGGAATTTTTCAGCCGAAGGAGTTTTCAGTAAAAAGTTTTCGTCAACATAGCCATCTAGTTTTGAGACTTCGGCAGAAATTTTGTACTGCTCGCGAGCAATTTTTGAAACTTCTTCGAGGGTGGTTTTATTCATGACTTTCAGTGGGTAATTGACTAACAATAATACTGAAAAAGAGAAGGATGAAATTAAACTTCACGTTAAAATTTCGTCCCTCAACCCTGGCTAAAAAAATAATTATAAAATGCTTTTCTGTTTCTTATAAAAGGCGTCGGCTTGCATTTGCATCAATTCGCGGGCTTTTTTTCGTTTGTAATCGTAAAGCTCCTGTTCTTCGGCGATGTCTGCGTAAACTCTGTTGTTAATGTCTCGGTCTGTGGTTACGAGAATATCGCGTTGTGCTTTTTGTTGGGTTACCCATGATTTTAGTGCGCTTTCTTGCTCTTCCAGTTTTAGGTCGTACGCACCTTTGGGAGAAAGAAGTTTCGCTAAAATGGGCGAGGTTTCAATGGCAAGGAAGAGTAAAAAGATAAATAGCGAAGGTAGCCATGGAAGTTTGTTTAATGCATTCACACGCGCCATCAAGCCGTCAAAACCATCTATGATGGGTTGGGTGTCTGCTACTTTTGTTTTGTATTCGGTGGCGAGGGTTGCTATTTGTGCTTCTGCTGCGGTTATTTTTTCGGCGTTGGTTTTTTTCAGTTCAGCCAAAGCTGCGAGTTCGGCGTCGTGTTTTTCCCGTTTTTCTTTATACACTGGGCCTTTGCCTAATTTTTGTGTGCCAGCCGTGCCTTCGGCCTCGGAAATGTAAGTGTCATAAAGTGCGTTTACTTCCGCTTCTTTTGTGGTTATTTCACCTTTTAAACCTGCAATTTCGGTTTCCAAGGCTTTTACCGAAGGCGTGTATTGCAATGCCAACTGGTCTTTGTTGGAGAGGGTCATTTCGTTTTTCTCGGTGAGTAAAACCTGATTGATTTCCTTTTCGAAAATTTTCATTTCCAAAGGTTTTGCGATCACGATGGCGATGATAATTGCCAACGCTATTCGCGGCGAGGCCTGTAGTAGTTCATCAAAGAAATTGTTGCGCTTTTTGATGGTGGAAACGATAAACCTATCTAGATTGAAGATTAGCAAGCCCCAAATGGTTCCGAATGAAATGGCGGAGTAGTAATTATCAAATACGGTGTAAAGGGCATAGGCGGCGGCTATGGTGGCCATAATGGCGGTAAAGAAAACGGTTGCGCCAATACCGGCGTATTTGGTGCGTTCCCCTGGGGAACATTCGTCAAGGATGGCGGTATCTGCGCCAGAGCAGAAGATGAAAAAGCGTTGTAGCATATTGATTTTAGATTGATGAGTTTATATAACGCTATTTGTTTCAGAATGTTACACTGTGTTAATTGTTTAATGAATAATTAGTAATGACTTTTAGAATGGAGGACAAAGGGAGATGATATTATTTTAATTAAAGTACAGAAATATTCCAACACCTATCATTGTAGCATATAACGCTATTGAAATATTTAAGTAGAGGTTTAAATATATTTTTTGGAAGGACACAGCCGTTTTTTGGAAGTTTAATCGCAGCCTAAGTCTATTCTAGATTGTGGGTCGTTGTTAGGTATACAATTTCCAGATAAAACCGAATCAGGAGCGTAGCGCGCCACATTAGGATCGTACAATCCGTTTTCCAAAAAATCTACGAGGTTGGTGATCTCTTCATCGGTTAGGTTTAATGTTCCAAATTGTGACGCTATTTGGGCATCCGGAACATCTGCATTTTGCTTAACGCCTGCGTTTTTATATTCCACCACTGCACGAATACTGGTTATAGAGCCACCGTGACCATAAAATTTGTTCATTTTCAAATTGTACAATGTAGGTACTTTGAATTTATAATTGTCTTGCTCACGACCTGTAAATTCACCCCGTCCTCGTTGTGTTGGAATGTTAAAAGACTTTCTCCTACCAGAGAAAATGATAGTTTCCGCAGGAATGAAATCCAAAAATCCCCAAGCGTGAAATTCATTTGATTTCAATGCTGGTCCCGTATGACATTCAAAGCATTTTCCTTTGTCAAAAAATACCATAGCACCTTTTTTCTGATCTTCAGATAAGGCATTTGTGTTTCCCCGCAGCCATTCTTGCCACGGAGCTTGGTTAGTTAGGATGGTTCGGTTGAAAGCAGCAATAGCTAAGGCGGCATTCACTGGCCCGTAACGTTCGTCAATGGGTGTCGAGGGAAATGCAGCATCAAAATAGCTTTTGTATCCAAATTCCTCTACAAATTCTGCATCTATCTTAAGTCGATGTGCCTTTTGTCCAGCTATCCCTTGCGTTTCGAGTCCTTGAAATCCAAATAAATTTTCTGGGACTATAGTAGCATTTTGTTGCACATATGGGGCGTTTATCCCTTGTGCGCCTAAAGCACCGTTCCAAAGAGCAACTTCTTGATATGCTACGTTTAAAAGGGTTGGAGGTTTGATAGGTTGCACATCTATGCTATCACGTGGCATCGTGCTCTCATCCATGGCAAGGCGTCCTTCTCCCGCAAATCCAAAACCAATTCCACCTTCGCCAATTCCTTGTCGTATGCCAGCCGAAAATCCAGAAGCTGACGGATGACAAGTAGCACACGCGTACGTATGTCTTGTGTTAGGCATTTTAGAATTTCCGCCTGTTGCTGTTTCGTGGACTAAAAGTTGTCCCAATATTACTTTTTCCCTTGTAATTGGATTCAATGGATCCTGTGGAATGCTAGCATAATCGGTTTCATTTGGCAATACAAAAAAGGACAGCCCTTCATCTTGGGAGCGGGATTCTAGAAGTTGTGTTAAATCCCGGTCTAAAGGCGAAGGAGAACTTGTATACTCATCAGATTCACATGCAATGAGCAAAACAGCTATGATAAGAAGTAGTCCCTTACTATTATTCAAAACTAATTATGTTAATTCTACTTGAAAATTAAGTAAATTTTAACAAGGAATATTATTATTGAGACTTTAATTGTAATTTTTAGATGAACTGTAAAAAATATCCGCAAAAATACATTCTTATATAAGAATCATGTTTATAAAACGGTATGTTGGTAATCAATATGTTACCTTTTTGAAGAATTAATATTGAATTTATTTCCTCGAAATTTCATGGTAACGAATTGAAAAATAGATTTTTAATTAGCTTTTTGTTTAAAGATTCATTGAAATAAATGTTTCATTTGTTTTATACTGTCTGGCTGTCCAATAGTTGTGTGGGCGAGCCAATGCGGTTTTTATAACAGATATTTTAACGGGATTTATGTACGGTCTTACTCACTTTCGCGGAAGCAAAAAAAAAACAGGCCGCTAGTAACGACCTGATCTTTGTGTTGGAAATACATTTGTGGTGGGGAAGTGCTGCAGTGATATTTAGCAGAATTTCTTTCCAGATTTATTTGGGTTCCAAAATTAAAGTCACCTTATTAAAATCAGCAGCGCTGTTTATAACCTTTCTATAATCTTCGAAGAATTCTTTTGAAATTTTATTGATTTTATAAAATTCATCGGCAGTGATTTTTAAGGTGTCACCATTCATTTCATAAAACGACTTAAACATCAGCACTTCTTTTCCATCTTTAGAAAAGGAGTGATTAATGTTAATGTCCTCAGCATTGGCTACGCGATAACCTTCCGGAATTTTAATAGTAATAGTGCGGTAGTAGGTGCGCGTGAATTCATCTTCGAGCGGGAGTTTGCGCTCATTTTCCTGATACATCTGTATTTGCCGACCAATAAGGTCACCTACTTTAAAAAGGTACCGATTTCCGGCTTTTTCCACAAAAGCATCCGACTCAAAATCGATTACAAACTGTAGGGGTTTTATACTAAAAAGTGCGGGATCAGCATTATTCATTTCCTTACTTTTTATAACTGCACTTTCATCAAGTCTTTTAGCAAAATCTTCTAGAAGCTCGGTTTTGCTTTCTTCTGGAATAAGGTTCATAAAGGGTTGCATGTACATCGCATAATAGCCACTCATAGAACGGTCAAGTTTGATAGTAGTCTTGGTGAGATCTTCGGGATCAAAATTGACATCGATGATCATTTTATCTACGGTTTCTTCTGCAGGAACGGGGTTGATATATTCTATTTTTCCCGTGGCAGATTTAAAATCACCCAAAGCAACCTCCTTAATGTGCAGCCCGTAGGTGTCTGTGAGATATGCTGGTGGAAAACCGTAACGCGAGTCGAACTCTGTTGGCGCCATATATTTATCGGTCTTTGCAAAGTAAAACAGATACTCATTCAGAAACGTGTTTGCTTCAAATTCTGGATCAAATTTTAGCTCTTGACGGTCACTGGTCAATATCAGTTCGTGCTTAATATCTAAAGTCTTGAAAAGTGAGATAAACAGCGTCATCAATCCTTTAGAATTGGCCACTTTTTGATCGAGGACGCTCTCCAGATCGCTGCCTACATTTTCGCCTTCCCCGAGGTAGACATTTGTTTTAATGTAGGACTCCAGCTTTCGTAACATCTCATCTGTGTCCATACCGGATTTTACTCCTGCTTCATCTAAAAATTTATTGAGCTTTTTCTGTACTTTTTTGTCAATTTCGCCATAATAGAAATTATATATATTCTGGGAAACCTTGCTGTAGGAGGTAATATCCTTAGTGTTGCTAGACAGGTTTTGATCTAGTTTGTATATTACGAAGGCTATCGAGGCATTATAAGCCGCCTGACTTTCCTTCTCTAACCCTGGTATTTCTGCTGCGTGCATCGTCCAATGTAATTTTTTTTCAGAGAGTGTATCTCTTGTAATTTCAGGCAAATCATTGAAGCTTTTGAACTGGAACACTAAGTTGGAAGGTGAATAAAGGTCAAAAGAGACATCTTTCTTTTCGTAAGTATTCTGAAAAGCAAGTCGCTTGCCAGAATATTCAGGGACGCGTTTTACCAAATAATAATACTCGATGATACTTCCTTTTTCGATGCCTTCAAAGGCGAAAAATTTATAAACACGTTGTGTTTCCTCGTCTTCGGCTGTTAGTATTTTCGAATCATCAAGTTCAACGATTTGGCCGTTAGGCTTAATTACACGTGCTTTACTAATAAGAAGTTCTGAACTATTATTATATGGCAGATAAATCTTATTATATTCCTCGATGCGTTCATCACTGTTGAGCCACACAGCTTTGTGTTCCAAGAAATACTCCAAAAAATCCTCGCCTTCAAAAATAAATTCGGTGATAATTTTGTCTTTAAGACCAATGATTGAAGTAGTGTCTGAAGCCGTTACGGAAAAGTTAGGATTTTCTTCCCAGGAATAGTTTTTATAAAATGGTTTCTCTTGTGCGAGGAGTAGGGGAGCAATAAATAAAAGCGCCCAACAACTGATTATTTTTTTCATAGTTCGTTATTCTGATTTAGTAAATGTTACCACTTCCTTATATGCTTTTTCAACATTTTTGATAAGTTCATTAACTTCCTTTTGCTGATTAAGATCAAGGATTAAATAGTCGCAGGTTACGGTGTGTTTATATTTTATTTTTCCATCAAGTTGGGTATAGGAAATGGTTGCTTTTATAAAATCGTTACCAAAAGTTTGTGACTCTGGAAGATATTCCACTTGATACCCTTCGGGAATTTGGAGTTCAGTTTCAAAAGTATAATAGCTTTTGTAATCTACCTCAATGTCGCGCTTACGGTTAGGATCTGTGCGGTATTGGGAAATGTATTTGTTGAGGTTGAGATTGATGAAAATCTGATTTCCAAATTGCTTGAAATAATCACCAATGGTAAACTTGTAAGTGACAATCATGTTTTTGTCGTAATCGTCCTTATTGGTCTCTAAAATGTTTTGGGCAATAAACTTATTGTTTCCTTTTTGAAATATATCGTTGTAAAAATTATCGCGCTCACTCTTTGTATTAAGATTTCCCAGCGCATAGATATAATCGATTTTGTTATATCCGGAAACTTCTAATTTTGTTGAGCCAACGAGTTGCTCTCCTTCTATTTTGAGTTGGGTATTATCTTTAACGGAATTCTTTTCGGCTGGAATAATTGGAACTTTAGCAATGCGATAGTGGGTATCGTCAAGGGCAATAAGCGCTTCTTTTCCCTGAATAAAGGAGGATGGATACGTTATTGGGATATTTCTTCCGGTAGCATCCAAATAATAAATATCAGAACCGTCAAAGTAACTCAGGATCATGTGGTTGTCCACAATGGGTGTTGGCACTTCTTCGTAACTGTAAGGAATTTTGCGGGTGCCAATCCACGTTAAATGACCTTTCAATCCGGCAATTTCAAGCATTTTATAAAGGATGCTGCTATTATCTTTACAGTCGCCATACTTTTTCTTAAAAACCTGATTCGCCTCTCTGGGAATAAATCCGCCTAGGGCATACTCAAAAGCGATGTATTTGATGTTGCGTTGGGTCCAATAATAAATGGCTTTTACTTTTTCCAGGTCAGTATCCAAACCATCGGTAAGACTTTTAGTAAGTGCAATAAGTTCGGGGTCTGCTGGCTCTTGATTCACATCTTTGATTAACGAGTAATACCAATTATAAAGATCTCTGGTTTCATTAAGTACGGGTACCGTATTGCCATTTACCTGATAAGATGCGATAAATGGAACCACGTGCGGAAGTACATTTTTATAAGTTGATGACTGGGATTCATAATCAAAGGCACTTACATCTTTTAATTCCCAGGTGTAAATGATCTTACCACGTTTTTCTTGTTTAGTGAAAGCGATATTCACACCTTCAGTATTAAACTGTTTGAATTTTAAATTTACCGAAGCATCTGCTGTAATACTGAATTTATTCTGAGCTATAGGAGAAAAGTCGCCAAAATAGAACGGAGTTAAAAACCGTGGATTCTTGATTTTCTGGGAATATTTAAGCTGTGACCTGGATCCTTTTTTAAGGTTGGAATAAATAAAATTTATCGATTTTGTATCGTCATAAAAAGATTCGCCCATCTCGTCTTTTTCAGTAAACTCAGAAACTTTTTCTTCCTTGTATTTGTTGTCTTCGAAGTTAAAGGCAGAAGCTTCGATATCTTCTAGCTCAAAAAAGCTTGAAAAGTTTATGGATTTTTGAGACCCTTGAGTGGCTGCCTCATTGAGGTATAAATTCTCCTCTATATTCTCCTGAACAATATCAAACGTGCCATTGTTAAGAGTGATAAAAAGATTAGATTCCTGATTTAGGTAAACAACAGAGGCGTCAGGATATTTATCCCTATACTTCTGAAAAATTTCAGAATATTGAGCCTGTGTAGAAGTGGCAACCAGAATCAAAATGACCCATAAGTTCTTAAAGCTAAAAAGTCTGCTTTGCATATATTTTTCCATTAAAATAATCTTCAGATTTGGTCTTTTTTCCTGTTTTATCATAACTGGCTGCATTTCCTGTTTGGATGCCATTTTTGTAAAAGGCTTCCTCCATAAGCGTGCCATCTTCATAATATTTAGTAGCTTTTCCGTGAAGTTCTCCAATTAGGTATTCCTTTCGTTCTTTAATATTACCGTTTGCATAATAGGAAGTTTTAGGGCCTTGATACTCACCGTTTTTATGTACAAACTCATCTTTGAGTTGGCCATCATAAAAATAGGTTTTATAAGCGCCTGCGTATTGCCCGTTTTTAAATTCCAATTCCCGAGAAATTTTCCCATTGTCGTAGTAGGCAGTGATCTTGACGGTTTCATTAACTATAGGAATCATATCCAACTCTGTGCCATCCTTATCGCTATAGCTATAACCTATTAAGGTGCCGTGGTCGTAAAAACGAATTAATTGTAGCTTTCCGGATGGACTGTAAAACTCCTTACGACCGTGTTCTTTTCCATTAAGATAAGAGGTTTTTGTATAAAGGGTACCGTCTTCGAAATAGGATAACCAAGTTCCTTCAGCATCCCCTAATTCTAAAAAATTTGAATCTTCAATTTGCCCATTTTCATAATACCGAATAAACTCGCCATCCAGACTGCCTAGGACGTAGGTTGATTCAATATTAGGTTTTCCATTTTCAAAGTACCAAGTCCAAACTCCGTTTTGAGAGCCGTTGAGGTATTCTCCTTCGTTTTCCAATTTTCCGTCAAAGAAATACGATTTAAATGCTCCATGTTTTATTCCATGGATGTAAGAAGTCTCTGTATATGTTTTTCCGTTGTAATGGTTAAATATCAGCAGCGTATCTTCTTTTGTAGGTTTATAGTTTATTTCCTGAAATTGTTTTCCGTTACGGTCATAAAAAGTTTCAGATATAAGATTGTCATGATCGTATAACGCAGTGTTTGTTAGTTTTCCGTCAATCCCATAATATTCTTGCTTTCCCTGAAATTCTCCCTTATGAAGAAAATTGATGCTTTTTAAACTTCCGTCAACATAATAAAAACGCCATTCTCCTTGCTGTAGCCCATTTTTATAACCTCCCTGATTCTCTATATTGCCATTTTTATGATAGTTTGCTTGGTAACCGGTAAGGGTGTCGTTTCTATAATTACCTGACCATTCAGTCGTACCATCAGGATAGTATGTAGTATAATTTCCTTGTGTCAAATCATCCTCAAAAGTGCCTTTTGATATTAAATTACCATTTTGTCCATAATATTTCCATTCTCCTTTCGTCCACCCGAAACATCATAGAGCCCTTCAGAAGTAAGGTTTCCGTTAGTGGCAAAACCGTTGTAATAGAATTCGCCTCCTCGTTTTTTTCCTTCTTTTAGGATTTCACCTTTTTTATTGTAATATCTATAATCAATGATATCCCCTTTTCTGTAAGTGTAGTTATAATGTTTTTTGCCATCATAATCGTAAAAGGTGTAGCTTCCGTCAATTAAACCATCTACATAGCTGGCCTCACTTTCTAATGTTCCATCAGGGTAATAGGAAGTATAAGGTCCTTGTAAAAGATCCTTCTCATACGTGCCTACTTCAGAAATCTTACCATCTGGATAATATGATTTATAAGGCCCTTGAAGCTTACCTTCTACATAGGTGTACTCATTGGCTATAGTGGCATTTTGATGGAATATTTTTTGTATACCATGTCGATTTCCATCTTTAAAGGGAATTTCAGAATATAGTTTTCCATTGGCATAATACTCGCTGGCTTTTTCTTTTACCTTGTCTTGCTCGTAAGGGATAATAAATTCTGGAATTTCTTCGCCCACATTAAAGTAGGAGGTGAAGGTACCTGTCAATTTTCCAGCTTTGAAATATTTCTTTTGTTTCAGTGCGCCCTCCTCGTTGTAATAGAGGTATTCGCCATTGAGTTCGCCATCTTTGTAAAACCCCTTTATCGACAATTGTCCGTTAGGGTAGAAAATTGTATTCTCCCCTTCTAGCTCGCCAGCTCTATAAATAGCCGATTCTCTAAGTTCTAATTGATCGTTGTACCATTTCCAATTACCGGTGCGCTTTTCGTTCTGATCAAAATGTCCTTCAGTAGCTATTCTTCCCTGTTCATTAAAATAGAGCCAGTCTCCAGTTTGTTTTTCATCACTTCCCAAATCACCCATAGCACTTAGGTAAATTGGATTTCCGCCATATACATATTGAACTATTTTGTCACTGAAAATCGATTTGTTATCTTTTTTTGCAATTTTAGTCCAGGCCGGAACTGCGACGCCTATAAATTCCTTAATCTCCTTAGTTTTTTTCTCAACAATCTTTTTGAACTTTTCATTTTCTATGGAATAGGAAATGGTATAGCTAAAAGCATCAAAATTTTTAGAATCATGAATCCACTGAAAAAAGGGAACCACTTTTTTGCTCCAAAAACCGCCTTTGCCTTTAAAATCCTCAAGCTTGACCAAGAGTGCGTGATTTTGTTTGGTCAATTCAAAATCTAGAGCATTGTCTATTTTATAATTTTTGTTTAGGGCAATCCGGTTGCTTATTATCAGATCAATGTCATCAAAAGCCTTATCGTCTTCAGAAAGCATCAGACCCGGGGTTCGCTTATTATCATTCTCTGAACTAAACATTGTGTTGATCGCCTTAAGTCTCTCAAATGAATTTTCACCGTCCGGCTCTACCATAAGGGCTAAGTTAAAAGCCATTAAAGCTTGCGTAGGACGCTCCTGGGAATAATAAATAAAACCTAATTGTATGTATGCTTTGGCATAAAAAGGACTCATAGCAATCACTTGTTCTAAGGCTTTAACCGCCTCCTTAAGTAGACCGTTTCCTTGTAGCGCAACGGCCTTGTTATAAAGCAATAGATGATTTGCCGGGAAAATTTCTAACCCTTCTTCAAAGGTTGTAATGGCTTTCTCAAATTTTTTCTGTCTGATAAACGAGATCCCTTTGTTTTGGTAAAATGAGCTTTTTAGATCACCAATATTCATTGCGAGTCCCTCATCTATGGTTGCAACGGCATCTTCATACCGCTCTAAAGTCATCAAATAGTAGGATTTTCTGATCAGTGAACTGGCGTAAGTCGTGTCATTTTTGTTGATCTTTTCTAGAATCTCAAGAGCGCCCTCGTAGTCTTCTTCTTGAGATTTTAATGCAATGGAATTATTAATTTCATCGAGATCAATAATATCTAGTTTTTCTTGACCAATTGCGGCAAAGCTAAATAGCCCTAATGCCAGTAGGATATATTTTTTCATTTTCCAAATATAGTAAACCCTTAAAATTATCTTAAAATATATTCATTTGTTTTAGCACTATTTTAAATTATTAAAAATCAAATATATATTGGTATCTATTGATTAATTTGACTAGCTCTTGTCGACTTTTTATGATCTTTAGCGACTTTAAAAAGCTAAAGGATGGGGGGGGTTGTGTTAAAAGGGGTAATTTCTCATTTTAAAAATGATTTTTGGATTTGTACTTCTTGGTCCAATCGATATTTAATGTTGCGATTTTCATTTTTTGGTTTTCACTGTATGGTTGTGATTGGGGTGGGTACATGTTGTGAACCTTCGCTAGCGGGGAAATTCCTCCGCAATGAATTATAGCCGTTGTTAGCAAACGTATTTTTTTCTTCAGTAGCTAAATTCTAGTACGACAATTCGTTTATGAAAATAGTCATTAAAATCAGGATCCGAGCTTAAAATACCACGAACAATTAGTTCGTTTGGCATCATTCCGGCAGCTTCTCGTTTATCCCAATATTTATTGATTAATGAATCCGAATTTTTTACGGCATAAAGCGCTTGCATATATTTTCCGACTGCATTTATCTGTAATCCGTAAACAGAGTCCTTTGTGTATATTTCGTCCCATAATCCGCTCTTATGAAATTCCGTATTGGTTCGGTCAGACTGAAATTTGAATTTACTCCAATTTGTTGTTGAATCAGAAATCATTTCATTTAAATATTTTCGATAAGCTTTTTCAGTGGGCAAATTCGAATAGATTTTTGCTAAATTTTCTTCAAAATCCGAGACAAGTAAATTCATTGATTTTGTCTGTTCATTTCCTAATATTTTTTCAAATTTCGCAATTCGATTGTCAGTTTGTTTTTTAGAACAATTGAATGTTAAAAGTATAATTATGAATATTTGGAGAATTTTCATTTGTCGGCCATATGTTTGCTAACGGTTTTTAAAAACGGTCGTTTTAATGCCGATGATACCTTGTTGGCAATAGTTTTTAATTAAAGCTCATAATATGTATATCAGAAACCTGTCTTAAATACTTTTCAATAAAAGATTTATGAGATGAGCCAATAATAACAAGCACATTTTTTCCTGGGTTAGTAGCGCTTACTCTTAGAATATTTGAGGCTATTTGAAGATTTCGCATCTCCCATAAATAGTATCTAGCTTTGTCCGAGCCTGATTCAAAATTTGTATTAAGCCAAATCTCCCATTGGGCCTCAAAATCTTGAGTCATATATTCTTCGCTATTAATAAAACGATAATACTCGAGTAAATCCTTTGTTTCCACACTTTGCTTCTTAAGCTTATCGCCTTTTACAAATACAGGCAACTTTCCAATGTCTTTAAAAGCTTCTTGATTCTCAGTATAGTCTTGAATAAAGTCTGGAAAAAATTTAAAGAGTAATGCCTCATCTTGAAAATCATCGATTAATTCGATTTTTTTAAGATTTTGCTTTGCTGCAAGTTGGACAGCTAGAGAATAAATTTCATTAGTCTGCTTTTGATTCTTCTGCAGTTTATCGAAATATTCCTGAGGTATTAAAGATTGTTCCGATATGGACTTCTCCTGAAGTTGAATATAGTTTAGAGTTGCTGATACAGGGTCTGCGGATGCTAAAGCATACTCAATTAATGATAATCGCTCTCTATCAGATAAATTTTCTTTACTCGTCAGCATACTAAACTTCTTCTTTGCTTCCAAAAAGTTAATTCCAAGTTTGCTTTGTACAGAATCAGCAATAATTAATCTACTTCCTCCAAACGAAGAAAGGACTTCCGAAAATGCACTATCCTTCCTTGAACGAATGTCATATAGCAGTTCTGCTGGCATTGCTTCCACACAAACCACATCAAAAGATTTACGAGCTAAAATATTCATTAGCGCGTCTAACATTTCAGGATTAAAACTTTTCAGCTGACTAAGGTGAGGCGTACCTAAAATTTGAATTTCAGTTTTTTTGTTTTCTGATTGTGCAAATAAGTTTCCTGAGAAGAATATAAGCAAAGTGAAGATTGCTAATTGCGGTATTCTTGTTTTCATTAATTGAAATATTTAATTATTGCCAACGTGCTTGTATATGAAAAGTTGCGTGTAAATAAGTGCAATTTTTTCGGTTTAATACTAACCTTAAATATATAAAAAAGCCAATGAAATTAGCTCTTACCAGCAATTTTTTATATACGTTGTTAGCCACTGGCTTTATTCCGTTCTGCTTTTCAATTCCTATATTTTCTTTTCAGTTCGGATTGAGAGTTGGCAAGACATACTCTTTTGCAATTTTTGGCGAAGCCTTGGCTGGTGCGAAACGAAGTTCACGAACTCAAAAAATAAAATTTAAAAGCCGTGAGTAATTGCAAATGTGTATGGCTTTTAGCGTTGGCTTATTTTAAGATATATATTGTACGAAAAGCTATTTTCTGCTAATTCAAGAATATTCCAAAAATAATCAACTTGTAGAAAAAATGACTGTGTAAATTAAACACAGCCATTTCTTAAACAAATTATGGTTTTCTAAAGATTATTGTCGTTTACGAATTACCAATTGATACACACATGGAATTACTACCAAGTTTAAAATAGTTGCCGATAACAAACCTCCTAAAATAACTACAGCCATTGGACTTTGAATTTCGCTGCCTGGTTCTCCACCTTTCAAAGCTAATGGAATTAACGCCAAGCCTGTTGTAAAAGCTGTCATTAAAATTGGATTTAAACGGTCTAAAGCTCCTGTTTTTATCAACTGAAACCCTTGCATTCCTTCTTTTCTTAAATCTTCATAACGTGATACTAATAAAATACCATTACGCGTAGCGATTCCAAAAAGACTAATAAATCCTATGGTTGCTGCAATACTTATGATTCCTGATGTGAAATATACAATCAAGATACCACCTATTAAAGCTAACGGTAAATTAATCAATACTACAAAAGCCAATTTTACATCTTTAAATTCATAATA
>JAGXGE010000016.1 GCA_024637015.1 Aequorivita sp.
ATAATATTGCGACCATACTCCAGTAAGAGCTCGACTCCCTCAAAAAAATCTCAGAAAATCTTACTTAGTTTAGTTTCTTTGTCGATAAACATCCTTTCGAATGATTATCTACGCTGTCAATTTCAATATCTCAATGAACTTATGTTTCTATTTTTGCTCGCTTTCAAATCGTGTTTTGTAGTCACTCATTGTTTTAGCGGGTGCAAATGTACAACTCTTTTTTAATCCCGCAATACTTTTTAAAAAATATTTCAAAAATTTTCAAGAACGTTTTTTTTGCTTTGCTGAACGTTTCTATTTGTTCTTTTAAGCGGGTGCAAATATAGATTGCTTTTTCAATCCCACAAACTTAATTGTCGATTATTTTGAAATATTTTTTTTGTTATTAACTAAGCATTTGAAAAGCCATGACTTAGCTTAAAAAATAAATTTATACCTTAATATATATACTATTTCAAAAATCAATAGCGAAACCATTGCAAAATGACAATAGACATCTTACTCGGCAAGGCCATGAAGTTTCAAAAATCATTTCTTTATTGGTTAATTAAAAGAAGTAAGAATACCATAAATTCCATATTGCAAACCGCCGAAACTAATAGTATATTTGCACCCTAAAATTTTTCAGTATATGATAGCCATTACCCTACCCGATGGAAGCGTAAAGCATTTTGATACAGGAGTTACGCCTATGGATGTAGCAAAAAGTATTAGTGAAGGATTCGCCCGTAACGTGATTTCAGCATCCTTTAATGATATAACCATTGAATCAACCACCCCATTAATGGAGGACGGAAGTCTTGTACTATATACATGGAATAATGATGAGGGGAAAAAAGCTTTCTGGCATTCTTCTGCACATATTCTTGCCCAGGCCTTGGAAGAATTATATCCTGGAATCAAATTGACTATCGGTCCAGCTATTGAGAATGGGTTTTATTACGATGTTGATTTTGGCGACAAAACCATATCAGAAAAAGATCTTAAAGAGATTGAAGATAAAATGCTGGAAATTGCTCGTGGAAAATTTGAGTTTTCAATCCGTGAATCTTCAAAAGCAGATGCTCTGGAGTATTACAAAAAACAAGGCAACGAATATAAAGTTGAACTGATTGAAAACTTGGAAGACGGAACAATCACTTTCTGCGACCACGATACATTTACAGATCTTTGCCGAGGTGGACATATTCCTAACACCGGAATTGTAAAAGCCATTAAACTAATGAGCATTGCCGGAGCCTATTGGCGAGGTGATGAAAAAAACAAACAGCTTACACGTATATACGGAATCAGTTTCCCGAAGCAAAAAGATTTAACTGAATATCTGGAATTATTAGAACAAGCTAAACAACGTGACCATAGAAAGCTTGGTAAGGAACTGGAGCTTTTCACTTTTTCACAAAAAGTTGGGCAAGGTTTACCACTTTGGTTGCCAAAAGGAGCTGCTTTGCGCGAAAGACTTGAAAACTTCTTAAAAAAAGCACAGAAAAAAGCGGGTTACGAGATGGTTATTACACCACATATTGGACAAAAAGAACTGTATGTTACTTCTGGCCATTACGCAAAGTATGGAGCTGACAGCTTTCAATCTATAAAAACACCAAACGAAGGGGAAGAGTTTCTGTTAAAACCCATGAACTGTCCGCACCACTGTGAAATATACAACAGTAAACCATGGTCATATAAAGATCTGCCAAAGCGTTTTGCAGAATTCGGAACCGTATACCGTTACGAACAAAGCGGAGAGTTACATGGTTTGACTCGTGTTCGAGGTTTTACACAAGACGATGCACACATTTTCTGTACACCAGACCAATTGGATGACGAATTCAAAAAAGTAATTGATTTGGTTTTATACGTTTTCGGCTCTTTAGGTTTCGAAAACTTTTATACGCAAGTTTCCTTGCGTGATCCAGAGAAGCCAGAAAAGTATATTGGCAGTCTTGAAAACTGGGAGAAAGCTGAAAAAGCAATTATAAGCGCCGCAGAATCAAAAGGACTTGATTATAAAATTGAATATGGCGAAGCCGCATTTTATGGCCCCAAGTTAGATTTTATGGTGAAGGACGCTTTAGGAAGAAGCTGGCAATTAGGTACAATTCAAGTGGATTACAACTTGCCTGAGCGATTTGAATTAGAGTACAAAGGCAGTGACAATGAGACGCACCGTCCAGTTATGATTCACCGTGCACCCTTTGGAAGTATGGAACGTTTTATAGCAATTCTTTTGGAACACACGGGAGGAAACTTCCCGCTTTGGTTGATGCCCGAACAGGTAAGTATATTATCATTAAGTGAAAAATATGAAAAATACTCACAAAAAGTTTTAAATTTGCTTGAAAATGACGAAATTCGCGCCCTTGTTGACAATAGAAACGAGACAATTGGCAAAAAAATTAGGGAGGCAGAAATGAACAAAATCCCATATATGCTGATTGTTGGCGAACAGGAAGAGAAAGATGGAACGGTTTCTGTACGTAAACACGGTGAAGGTGATTTGGGTACAATGACGCCAAAAGCCTTTTCAGAATTGATACAACAAGCAGTAAAAGAAGAATCGAAAGAATTTAATGTTTAACTAAAAATAGTAAGCCATAGCAATACGAAGAAAAAGAAGTAGAGGACCTGCAAGGGTGATTAAGGAAGATCAACACAGAATCAACGGAAAGATTCGTGCTGAAGAAGTACGCCTTGTAGGAGATAATGTTGAAATAGGAGTTTATCCTTTAAAAAAGGCACGTGAAATTGCCGAAGAGCAAGAGCTTGATCTTGTTGAAATTTCACCAAATGCAAACCCTCCCGTTTGTAAAGTAATAGACTATAAAAAGTTTGTTTACGAACAGAAAAAACGTGAGAAAGCCCTAAAGGCAAAAGCAACCAAGGTTACCATTAAGGAAATCAGGTTTGGGCCAAATACGGATGATCACGATTACGATTTTAAAAAGAAACACGGCGAAAAGTTTTTGCAAGAAGGTTCAAAATTGAAAGCATATGTTTTCTTTAAAGGGCGTTCTATAATTTACAAAGACCAAGGTGAAATTTTGCTTTTGCGTCTTGCCCGTGACCTTGAAGAATTTGGAAAAGTAGAGCAAATGCCAAAACTAGAAGGCAAACGAATGATTATGTTCATTGCCCCTAAAAAGAAATAACACTTCAGTTTTCATAAGAAACTGAAGTTTACAATAAAGCGAAATAATTAATAAAAAGTAGGAAACATGCCGAAACAAAAAACAAAATCCAGTGCCAAAAAGCGTTTTAAGCTTACAGGTACAGGTAAAATCAAAAGAAAGCATGCGTTTAAAAGCCACATCTTAACAAAGAAAAGCAAAAAACGCAAACTTGCATTGACCCATGATGGGTTGGTGGACAAGGCCGACGAAAGCAATGTTAAGCAAATGCTTCGATTGAAGTAATAACGCTTAACCGGTTAAAACAATTATTTAAACCCTGGAGTAGTGCAATAAAAGTATTCACAAAGATGGATCGCCTGCTACAAAAAAAACAAAATTATGCCAAGATCAGTAAATTCAGTTGCGAAGAGAGCCCGCAGAAAAAAGGTTCTTAAACAAGCCAAAGGTTTCTTTGGAAGACGTAAAAACGTATGGACAGTTGCTAAAAACGCTGTGGATAAAGCAATGCTTTATTCATACCGTGACCGTCGTACCAAAAAGAGAAATTTCAGATCCTTATGGATTACCCGTATCAACGCGGGTGCAAGACAGCATGGAATGTCTTATTCGCAATTTATGGGAAGTTTAAAAAATAATGGAATCGAACTTAACCGTAAGGTTTTGGCAGATTTGGCTATGAACCACCCAGAGGCTTTTGCCGCAATCATAAACAAAGTAAAATAAGACATTTATAAACTATATTATTTCGCCTTAAAACCGCTTCAGCAATGAGGCGGTTTTTTTATGAGAAAACTTCAACTAAAGAAGAATCATTATCTTCGTTAAAAATAAAATAGATGTTCCGCTCCAGTTTTCTTCTTTTTGCAATTCTTGTGATTTCGGGAAATTTTCTTTTCGCACAAAAAGGAATGGGAAAACTATACAGGATTGATAGATACAAATCTATTTATCTTCCCTTAGGAAAGATTTCATTTGCCGATAAACTTGTAGAATACAAAGTTGGATTACCGGCTCCCATTCAAAAATATAGGGACAGCGTGCAATGTCTTCACGAACCAAACTACAAAAATTATCAAACCCCAAATTTTATTTCGTTAGGCTGCGGTGGAAGTTTGACGGTAGAGTTTACAGACAATGGTTTTATGAACTTACCGGGCGATGATCTTTATCTATTTGAGGTTGGGCCCTCCCAAGAACCCGCAAAAGTAGAGATTTCTCAAAATGGCATTGATTGGGTATATGCGGGGGAAATAGCAGGTGGAAAATCTTCTATAGATTTAAGCAAAGCTGAAATTGATGACGAAACTGTTTTCTATTTCCTTCGAATTACAGACTTAAAAGACCTCTGTAAAAGCAAAAGTGCAGGTGCCGATATAGACGCCATTGGAGCCATCAACAGTGTAATAAAACTTACTATTGATGCTGATGTTTTGTTTGATGTAGCAAAATACGATTTAAAGGAAACAGCGAAACTGAGCATTGATTCGCTAATAAAATTTATCAAAAAAGTTGACAAGGCAACTATATTGATTCAAGGCCATACCGATAGTGACGGTGACGAAACTTCAAATATGACACTTTCTGAAAATAGATGTATTTCAGTAAAGGACAGATTAATGGAGATATTTGGAACTTCTTCGTTTTATGAATTTAAAATCAAAGCTTACGGCGAAAGCAAGCCTAGATATCCAAACGATTCCGAAGAAAACAAACAACAAAACAGAAGGGTAGAAATTACCGTTTTACCACCGAAGGATTACTACGAAAGCTTAAATCAACATTAAGTTTTCTGTTTTTTCTTTTTTGCGGCGGGAAATAAAACGTTATTTAAAATAAGTCGATAACCAGGGGAATTTGGATGCAAAGCCAATTCAGTTTTGGCATCCCCTACTCTATGCTGATAATCTTCTGGATCGTGGCCACCGTAAAAAGTAAAGAAACCCTTCCCTTTTATTCCGTGAATATAACGTGCTTCACCGTTGCTCTTATTCTCACCCATCACCAAAACATTACTTTTAATTTCATCTGGATCAAAAGAAGTGGTCTGTCCCATAAAACCTTTTACTAAAGAAGTGTGATTTTGGCAAAGCATTGTCGGAATCGGATCCCATTTTGCTGAATAATCCATTAAAGTAAAATAATCAGACTCCTTGGAAACTCTTCTTTTTTCAGTCATATCAATACTTGAAAATTCATAAACCATCGGGCTTCGCTCCAAAATATAATCTTTAAAAGCAAAGGTTCTGTTGTAATCAATTTTGCTTTGGTATCCAGGCTCACTCGGATCACCATCAAACATAGGTTCACAAATATCAACACCTTCAGCGGAAAGAGCAATATCAAAACTATCGGTCGCGCTGCACATAGCGAACATAAAACCACCACCAATTACATAATCTCGAATTTTTTTTGCAACGTCCAATTTTTCTTCGGAAACTTTATTATAACCTAACTTTGCAGCAAGTGCTTCGGCTTTATTTTTTTCTTCAATATACCAGGGTGCAGAACGATAGGCCCGGTAAAATTTACCGTATTGACCTGTAAAATCTTCGTGGTGTAGGTGAAGCCAATCATAAAGAATTAGTTGGTCGCCAAGAACTTCTTCGTCATAAATTACTGTATACGGAATTTCAGCATAGGTTAAAACCATTGTTACCGCATCATCCCACGGAAGGTTTCCTTTAGGCGAATAAACTGCTATTTTCGGAGCTTTCTCCAAAACAACGGCGTCCATATTTTTAGAAGGGCTGCTTATATCGGTAAGGATTTGTTCTGTTTTGCTATCAGAAATCACTTCAAAAGAAACACCGCGAATCTGGCATTCCTTTTGAATTTCGGGTGAATCGGGCATCAAAAAAGAACCGCCACGATAGTTTAGTAACCATTTAACCTTTTGTTGCTTTTCCAAAATCCAATAGGTAATTCCGTAAGCTTTTAAATGTTCTTTCTGGCTATCGGCATCCATTGGAATTAGAATATAGGAAGCTGAAGCTTTTATTGAAAAAAGGAGTAGGAATATGATTAGAATAAAACGTGTCATCATGCGAATATAACGACAATTTTTAAGCCATGTTTTAGATATTAAAAAATATAATTGGAAACAAGGACCTTTCGACTGTACTCAATGTGACATTTTAATTAAAATGGAACATCGTTATCATCATCAGCTGAAAAATCATCGTTCATTGAACTTCCAAAAGCTTCATTTGCTGATGGTAAATTTTTGGTCTTAAATGTATCATCATTAGCAGCATCATTCATTCTGGAATGAATTTCGGTGGGGATGTCAAAGGTTTCAAGATTATCAAATTTACCTAAATTACCTACGAATTTGAGGCGTATTTCATCCAAGCCACCGTTACGGTGTTTGGCTATTATAAGTTCAGCCTGGCCTGCTGTTGGGGTGTGTTCCTCATCATCCCATTCATCAATTTTATAATATTCTGGACGATAAATAAAGGAAACAATATCCGCATCCTGCTCAATTGCCCCAGACTCACGAAGGTCTGATAGCAATGGTCGCTTACTGCCTCCACGTGTCTCAACAGCACGAGAAAGCTGGGAAAGCGCAATTACTGGAATACTTAATTCCTTCGCCAATGCTTTTAAGTTTCGTGAAATAGTAGAAATCTCCTGTTCCCGGTTGCCTCCTTTTTGGCTTCCTCCGGCAGTCATCAATTGCAAATAATCTACAATTATAAGCTTAATGCCGTGTTGGGAAGAAAGTCTTCTGGCCTTGGCGCGCAAATCAAAAATAGAAAGTGAAGGGGTATCATCAATAAAAAGTGGTGCTTTCTCAAGACCTTTCACTTTTACGTTCAACTGCTCCCATTCGTGTTTTTCGAGATTTCCAGTACGCAATTTTTCTGAACTCAACTGGGTTTCTGAGGAAATTAAACGTGTAATAAGTTGTACTGAGGACATTTCCAAAGAGAAAAAAGCTACAGGAATATTGTGCTCAACAGCCATATTTCGAGCCATGGACAACGTCAATGCTGTTTTACCCATACCGGGACGGGCTGCAATAATAATTAAATCACTCGGCTGCCAGCCAGAAGTAAGCTTATCAAGTCTAGTAAATCCAGACGGAACTCCTGAAAGTCCTTCCTTATTGGCTATTTCTTCAATTCTTTTCTTTGCTTGAATTACAAGATTCTGGGCAGTTTCGGAAGAACGTTTTATGTTGCCTTGGGTTACTTCATATAATTTTGCTTCCGCATTGTCTAAAAGATCAAAAACGTCGGTACCTTCATTATAGGAATCTTCAATTATTTCGTTTGAAATTTTTATAAGACTTCGTTGAATATATTTCTGAAGAATGATGCGCGCGTGGAATTCAATATGTGCCGAAGAAGATACTTTTTGGGTCAATTGAATCAAATAAAATTCCCCTCCAACCAACTCGATTTTCCCTTGCTTCTTAAGTTGTGTTGAAACGGTTAATAAGTCCACAGGTTGGCTATCTTCAAACAGATTGTGAATGGCTTCAAAGATGTGTTGATGCGCCTGTTTGTAAAAAACTTCAGGATGTAGAATATCTATTACTTCATCTACCCCTTTTTTGTCAATCATCAAAGCTCCAAGCACAACTTCCTCTAAATCAATAGCTTGTGGCGGTATCTTTCCTTTTTCAAGCGATATAACCTGCGAAGTACGGGTTGAAAAACTGGTTTGAGGTTTGATTTTTTCCATGAAGCGAATGTAAAGAAAATGTTAAGAGCAAGTATTGGTTTTATGTTGTTCTATATTAACCGTTCTTCAACAATTGAACTGTTGAAAACTCGAAAATATTGTTGATAACCCGTAAAAAAATCCGAGGCTCTCGCTTCGGATTTACGGTATGATAAGCTATAGTTAGTTTTAACTTTTGAACTCGCCCATAGCCAAATATTTATCCATTCTGTTTTTGACCAAATCTGATGGGGATAACATTTTTAGAGCTTTATATGACTTTTCTATCGCGCCAGCAACTATTGTAAAAGTTTTCTCACGATTGCTGTGAGCACCGCCTAAAGGTTCCTTTACAATTTCATCAATTAAATTTAGTTTTTTCATATCGATTGCCGTCAGTTTCAAGGCTTCGGCAGCTTGTTCTTTAAATTCCCAGCTTCTCCATAATATAGAAGAACAACTTTCTGGGGAGATTACAGAATACCAAGTGTTTTCAAGCATAAGCACTTTATCACCAACTCCTATTCCTAAAGCACCACCACTAGCTCCTTCACCTATTATTACAACAATAATTGGCACTTTAAGACGTGTCATTTCCAAAATATTTCGGGCAATGGCTTCACCCTGTCCCCTTTCTTCTGCTTCCAAACCTGGAAAAGCTCCGGGAGTATCTACTAAACATACTACAGGCACATTGAACTTTTCAGCAGACTTCATCAATCGTAATGCCTTTCTGTAGCCTTCCGGGTTTGCCATTCCAAAGTTTCTGAGCTGGCGGGTTTTTGTATTATAGCCTTTTTGTTGACCCACAAACATATAGCTTTGGTCGCCTATTTTTCCGAGGCCACCAACCATTGCTTTATCATCCTTAAAGCCGCGGTCACCATGTAGTTCCAAAAATGAATCACCACAAATGGCTTTTATATAATCCATCGTATATGGACGATCTGGATGGCGTGAAAGCTGCACTCGCTGCCAAGGCGTTAGGTTTTTATATATATCTTTTTTAGTATCGTTCAGTTTTTTTTCAATCTGTTTGCAAGTATTGGTTACGTCAACATTACTTTCAGTACCAATTAAGCAAGCCTTTTCGTATTGCTCCTGCAATTCTTTTATAGGGAGTTCAAAATCAAGATATTCCATAATTTTTTCCTTCGTTTTATAAAGGTTGGTGTACAAAGATAAAATTTTGTTTTAGGTGTTAGGCAATCTTCTTCGTTTTCTTTCTTGTGTAATTTTAATGATTCCATTCGCCATGACTGTAAGCAATATAATTACAGCCCCATAATAAAACTGAGGGCTCATGTTTTCAGAATCGCCCAAAACAATAAGAGCCAAAATGATACCGTACACGGGCTCCATATTTATAGTGAGCATAACGGTATATGGACTAATCCATTTCATTACATGTATTGATGCTATAAAAGCATACGCAGTACAAGCCGATGCCAATATTATTAAATAAATCCAATCGTGTGCAGAAACGGTAAAAAATTCTGTGGTAAATCTTCCTGAAAAAGCCAAATAAATTGAAATACCCAAAACGCCAAACATCAACTCGTAAAATGAAATCACAGATGCTTTATTTTTAAGTACAAATTTTCCATTGATTACAGAAAATAGTGCACTCAAAAATGCTGAAATGAGAGCCAAAATAATCCCTAAAGTATAGGAAGCCTCTACGTCAAAAATTATGTAGAGTCCTGCCACCACAATCAGTCCGAACAAAACTTCATATACTATTATTTTTCTTTTGTAAAACAGTGGCTCCAATATTGAAGCAAAAAAGGCTCCCGTTGAAAGTACAGCGAGGGTCACTGAAACATTCGAGGCTTTTATTGCACCAAAAAATGTTAGCCAGTGCAAAGCGATAATAATTCCTGCCAAGGCAAAACCTCCTAAGGTTTTCAGTGAAAACTTCAATTTCTCTTTTCTGAATTTCAGAAATACAAAAATTATGATTGAAGCCAAAAGCATCCGATACCAAACCAACGGAATGGCTTCCAAAGAAATCAAGGCGCCTAGAACGGCTGTAAAACCCCAAATAAAAACTATAAAATGGAGATGGAGATAGTTGAGGAGCTTATCGTTTCGCATTTCTTAAAAGATAGATTGCCAAAATTGCAAAAACAAAATTTGGAAACCACGTTGCTATAAAAGGAGAAAAATCACTTTGCTCTGCCATAGTTCCAAAAATTTTATCAAAAAATATAAATACCATTCCAATACTAATACCAATAGCAAGGTTAATTCCCATACCACCGCGTCTCTTTACAGAGGAAACGGCAACCGCAATTATTGTAAGTATATATGCCGAAACAGGCAAGCTCCAGCGCTTGTAGCGCACCACCTCATAACGGTTTATATAAGATGAACCTCTGGCCTTCTCTTTTTTAATAAAGTCATTTAGTTCTGTAAAACTCAGCGTTTCTGCAATGTAAGTTACAGGGGTTAAATCTTCCAAATCGAAGGAAAAAACAGTATCCAGTTTTGGTTTACTTTCTAAAATATCCTGATTCTCCCCTATTTTCCTTTTGTTATAGTGAAACAACGAATATGTGCTGTCCTTTTCGTTGTATTTAATCTGCCCCGCAGAAATTTTATAGGTCATCTTGTTCCCTTCAAAATGTTCCAAAGTGAAATTGCTTCCTATTTTATCGGTAACGTTAAAGTAGCTTACGTAAATGTAATCGTTATCGTTTATCTGTGTGAAAACGTTGCTTTGGTCCCTATCCTGTTTTCCTTTTTTTAAATAATTATAGGAAAATTCATTAAAACCCTTACTGGCTTTTGGCGCCAAATACATACTGAAAATAAGTGCCGCGATACAAACAATGGTGGCACCAATAATATAAGGCCGCAAAAACCGATAATAAGAAACACCGCTGCTTAAAAAGGCTATTACTTCAGTATTATTGGCCAATTTTGAAGTGAACCAAATAACCGATAGAAAAAGAAATAGCGGGAAAAGTAAGTTTGCAAAATAGATGGTGAAATTATAGAGATAGATCATCACCTCTGATAAAGGCACTTCGTTTTCAAGGATTTTGTCAATCTTTTCTGCTAAATGGACCGTGATTCCAATAGGTATGAAAAGTAGTAAAAGGAGCGAAAAAGTGCCCAAATATTTTTTTAATATGTATCTGTCCAGTATGCTGAGCATCTTACAATCTTTGATCCAGTTTTTTGACCATGCCGTTTTTCCATTCGGCAAAAGTACCCGCTAATATATGTTTTCTGGCTTCACGAACCAACCACAAATAAAATCCTAAGTTATGGATAGTGGCAATTTGCCTTCCCAACATTTCGTTCACGGTAAACAAATGACGAAGATAGGCTTTGTTATAATCGGTATCTACCCAAGTTATTCCCATTGGATCTATCACTGAAAGATCAGCTTCCCACTTTTTGTTTTTGATATTTATAATTCCTTCGGAAGTGAAAAGCATCCCATTTCTTCCATTTCGGGTTGGCATCACGCAGTCGAACATATCAATACCCAATGCGATATTTTCCAAAAGATTCACAGGGGTTCCCACGCCCATTAAATAACGGGGTTTTTCTTTGGGAAGAATTTCAGTAACCACTGCAGTCATTTCATACATTTCATCAGCCGGTTCACCTACGGAAAGTCCGCCAATTGCATTGCCCTCTGCTCCTACTGAAGCAATATATTCAGCAGATTGTCTTCTTAAATCTTTATAGGTACTTCCCTGTACAATCGGAAAAAAAGTCTGCCCATAATCATATTTCAAAGGTGTTTTTTCCAAATGTTTTATGCAGCGATCCAACCAACGGTGCGTCATGTGCATAGAACGCTTTGCATAATTGTATTCACATGGATAGGGCGTACATTCATCAAAAGCCATTATTATATCGGCGCCAATAATGCGTTGGATTTCCATTACATTTTCAGGCGTGAAAACGTGATAACTACCATCAATATGACTTTTAAATTTTACGCCTTCCTCTTTAATTTTTCTGTTTGCCGAAAGCGAATAAACCTGATAACCACCACTGTCGGTAAGAATATTACGATCCCAATTCATAAATTTATGAAGTCCACCCGCTTTTTCGAGAACAGGTGTTTGTGGTCTTAAATATAAATGATAAGTATTCCCAAGAATAATGTCTGGGTTGATGTCTTCTTTCAGTTCACGCTGATGCACACCTTTTACAGTGCCAACGGTGCCAACGGGCATAAAGATTGGAGTTTCAATCACCCCGTGATCTGTAGTAATCGTTCCAGCGCGCGCGCTGCTTTGTATATCTGTGGCTTCTAATTTAAAGTGCATGTAGCAATTTTTATTGAGGGGGCAAAGATAGAGGATATTAAATTCCAAAACCCAAATTCCAAATCACAAAATTTTGATTTGCGATGAGAGATGACAGATGACGGATGAGATTTGCGTCACCTTTCTCCTGTCATCCGTTATTAAGCAACTATGTTAACAAAACTCTCAAATCGTTAATAAAAGCATACGTTTCAACTTTGAACGGCTCGCTGAATGCTTTACTTTTGACACTGAAAATTAAAACTAATTATGGCAGATTACAAAGCACTCGAAGATTTGGTTGTTCAAGTCCGAAGAGATATTTTACGGCAAGTGCACAAAGTAAATTCCGGCCATCCGGGAGGTTCATTGGGTTGTACCGAATTTTTTGTTGCGCTCTACAATGAATTGATGGAACGCAATGAAAACTTCACTATGGACGGATTTGGAGAAGATCTTTTCTTCCTTTCAAACGGGCATATTTCCCCAGTTTTTTACAGTGTTTTGGCTCGCGCTGGATATTTTCCAGTTGAAGAACTGAACACCTTCAGACTTTTAAATTCACGTTTGCAGGGTCACCCAACAACCCACGAAGGTTTACCCGGTGTTCGCATTGCTTCGGGTTCATTGGGGCAAGGCATTTCAGTTTCTATTGGAGCTGCGCTTGCAAAAAAACTCAACAAAGACAAACATTTAATCTACACGCTTTGTGGTGATGGTGAATTGCAAGAAGGCCAAAACTGGGAGGCCATAATGTATGCTGCTGGAAATAATGTGGACAACTTGATTGTAACCGTAGATTTAAACGGACAGCAAATTGATGGTTCTACAAACAATGTCCTTCCAATGGGAAATTTAAAAGCAAAATTTGAAGCTTTCGGCTGGGATGTAATGGATATTGAAAAAGGAAACGATTTGAAATCAATTGTTGATGGAATGAAAAAGGCGAAAGAAAAAACTGGTAACGGAAAGCCTATTTGTGTTTTACTTCATACTGTAATGGGCAACGGCGTTGACTTTATGATGCACACCCATGACTGGCACGGAAAAGCTCCAAATGACGAGCAATTGGAAAACGCACTTGCACAAAATCCTGTAACCTTGGGAGATTATTAAAATTGAAAACATTTCAGATGAAAAAATACACAGATACAGGCAAAAAAGATACACGTTCAGGTTTTGGAGATGGATTGACGGAACTTGGAAAGAAAAACAAAGATGTTGTAGCACTTTGCGCAGATCTTACGGGTTCATTAAAGATGGACGAGTTCAAGGAAAATAATCCAGAACGTTTCTTTCAAATAGGAATTGCTGAAGCAAATATGATTGGAATTGCAGCAGGATTGACTATTGGCGGAAAGATTCCTTTCACTGGAACTTTTGCTAATTTCTCAACAGGAAGGGTTTATGACCAAATTCGCCAAAGCGTTGCCTATAGTGGAAAAAATGTGAAAATATGTGCCTCGCATGCAGGTTTAACTCTGGGTGAAGATGGTGCAACGCATCAAATTTTGGAAGACATCGGATTGATGAAAATGCTTCCTGGAATGACTGTTATCAATACGTGCGATTACAATCAAACTAAAGCCGCAACCATTGCAATTGCAGATTACGAAGGTCCTGTTTATCTTCGTTTTGGAAGGCCGAAAGTTGCAAACTTCACATCTGCCGACCAGAATTTCCAAATTGGAAAAGCGGTTCAATTACAGGAAGGGACTGATGTGACTATTATAGCCACTGGCCATTTAGTTTGGGAAGCTCTGCAAGCTGCTGAAACTTTAAATGAAAATGGAATTACCGCAGATGTGATAAATATTCACACAATAAAACCTTTGGATGATCAAGCAATATTGAAAAGCGTTAAAAAAACTGGCTGTGTGGTAACTGCTGAAGAACATAACTTTTTGGGAGGTTTAGGTGAAAGTGTAGCTCGCTTACTTTCTACGCAGTATCCCGCCCCACAAGAATTCATAGCCACACAAGACACATTTGGTGAATCTGGAACTCCAGAACAATTGATGGATAAATACGGCTTGAATGCTTCAGCTATAGTAAGTGCTGTAGAAAAAGTAATTGCCCGTAAATAATTTTATAATTCAACAATAAAAAAAGCCCCGAACTATAAGTAGAACGGGGCTTTTTTAGTTAAATACTTTTTCTGCACATTAACTATCAGAATCTAAATAATCTGGAATTCCATCACCATCCACATCTGGGAAAGTAATGTTGCCATTGCCATCTACTTCTATTTCAAATTTTGTAAGCCTCCCATCACCATCGTCGTCATTGTCCAAATAATTTGCACCACCGCTGCCATCCGTATCATCATCTAGCAAATAGCCATTACCATTAAGGTCTTCCATATAAGAAGGAATACCATCTTCATCATGATCAGCTACTTCTGAGTCAAACAATTCAAATGAAAAAATAAGTTGATCATAAGCATTTAAGCCTCCCGTAGCAGTTGGGTATTGATAATAGGCTAAACCTGAAGGAATAAAAACTGCTCCAATTCCAAACCCTTCAAAAGTAAGGGTGCCATCTGGGTTAGATATAATATTAGAGGCTCCTCTAAACTTTATAATAGCTTGTTGCAATCCCCTAATTATTCCAGGTGACGTTGGAGTATCTACAAGATTGAATCTAACAGGTATTACAGAGCTGTCAAACAAATCTAGATTCATTAACCTTCCTTCATAAGTATTAAAGGTATAATCAGAAAAATGTGGTATTTCGCCCTCACCTTCACGAACATTCAAATAGTATAGTTTATAGGTAACATCGGTATCCACTATATCATCCACCTCCATAAAATCAACCTGCTCCATTAAAGGTGTTTTTGAGGCATTGTCTCCAGCAATTGTGTCAAACTTTAAATTAAAATTTTCGGGATCGGCCTGAAAGTCTTCGTAATTATAAAAATGGGTTTCCAAGAACTCTTCAATTTCAGCTTGTGCACGTATGGCCTCTTCTCCACGGTCTCTTGGAGGTATCGGCGGAGTTACAGAATCATCCTTTTTACAGGAAACGGCAATAGTGAGCATTAAAACTAATAAGGCAAATGCATATTTAATTTTTATCATCATCAATTTTTTGTGGGCGCAAGATACAATTTTCCGCTATTTTTGTATAACACATTAACGTTGTTTTTGGGATAATAATTATGAGGATTGATAAATATTTATGGTGCGTTCGGTATTTAAAAACCCGAAATATTGCAACGCAGGCTTGCAAAAAAGGCTCGGTTCGGGTCAATGGTGACATTGTGAAACCTTCACGCGATGTTTATCCCGGAGATAAAATAACGCTTCGCAAAGAACAAATTAACTATGAACTTGAAGTTTTGGATCTTCCTCCAAGTCGCGTAGGCGCAAAACTTGTGGGTATTTATAGAAAAGACACAACACCCAAAGAAGCTTTTGAAACCAACGAAATGCTTCAATATGCCAAGACTTATTACAGAAAAAAAGGAGTTGGCAGGCCTACAAAAAAAGACCGACGGGATCTGGACGATTTTACAGAAACACCTGAGGGGGAAACAGAAGCTTAATAACTATATTTGGAAAAACATTTGAAGATGCAAGACACAAGCACAGTAATCCTTGACAAAAAACAGATAGCGCACAAGATAAAGAGGATTGCCTATCAAATATATGAAAGCAATGTAAATGAAAAACAAGTTGTGATAGCTGGAATTATGGACAATGGCTTTTTACTCGCAAAAAAAATAAAAACAGAAGTTGAGAAAATTTCACCAATAAAGGTTGTGCTTTGCGAAGTGGTCATAAACAAAAAAAAACCAACAAACGAAATAAAGACATCGCTGAAAAAGGAAGATTACACCAATAAGTCGCTACTTTTGGTTGATGATGTGTTACACTCTGGAACTACGTTAATTTATGGTGTAAAGCATTTTTTGGAAGTGCCATTAAAGCAATTTAAAACTGCCGTACTAGTAGATAGAAATCACAAAAAATATCCTATCAAAGCTGACTTTAAAGGAATTTCGCTGTCAACTTCCTTAAATGAAAATGTTGCGGTAATCTTTGAAAAAAACAATGATAGGGCTGTTTTAGAATAATTTCAATACTATTTTTTCTACAGTGTCAGCTATATTCCCCGAACCGGTATCAATAACCACGGTTGCTTGATTATAATAAAATGCTCTTTCAAAAAGATGTTTTCTGATGAAATCATTTAGTTCTTCTTCACTCTTTAAATGTGCTATTAAAGGGCGCTTCGATTTTTCATGGAAAAGTCTTGTGCACAAAACATCAAGAGGAGTTTTTAAATATACCGCCACTACGTTTTCCCGTTCAGCCATAAAAGACATCGAATCTGCATAACAAGGAGTTCCCCCACCAGTTGACAAAACCAAATTGCCTGTTTGGGAAAGTATTTTTTTAAGTACGGCATTTTCAACTTTTCTAAAATAGATCTCTCCTTTTTCCGAAAAAATCTTTGAAATTGAAACACCTTCCTTTTTCTCAATTTCAGCATCCATATCTTTAAAAGGAATTCCCAAAACAGATGCAAGTTTTTTCCCAATAGAAGATTTTCCACTTCCCATATATCCAATCAAGACTATTTTCATATTGATCAAAGTACTATTATTTAATTTGAAGAAACAAATAGCTTCAAAAATTTTACAGATTTTACAGGCTAAAACTAATTTAAAACAAAAAATACATTTGCGAACGCCTGTTTGTCAAGTGTTTTGAATTTTTATCAAATTTAATTGATTTTCGTTTTGAAAAATTAATTTAATGATAGTATATTTGCACCCGCATTCAAAGGAAGACCTGGTAGCTCAGTTGGTAGAGCACCTCCCTTTTAAGGAGGTGGTCCTGGGTTCGAGCCCCAGCCAGGTCACAAAAAGTTAAACCCACGGTTTAACTTTTTTTGTTTAGAGCATTTCTTAACTTGCTTTAAATTTTTAACGAGTATCCACCCGGGTGCTGGAATTGGTAGACAGGCATGGTTGAGGGCCATGTGTCCTTAGGGCGTGTGGGTTCAAGTCCCATTCCGGGTACAAATTTTATTTAACTGTTTAAAGAATTTATCATTTTTATAAACAGTATTCACTTCTTTTTAGTACATTAACCCAATATTTTAAAAAAATTCTTCTGTGGTCAAAAATCAATTTGGCATTAAAGATCTTGAAAATCTTTCAAACGTTAAAGCTCATACCATTAGGATTTGGGAGAAACGGTACAACCTTCTTGAACCGGATCGTACTGATACTAACATTAGGAAGTACGATCTTGAAAACCTAAAAAAGTTACTGAATGTTGCCTACCTATATAATGCTGGGCATAAAATTTCAAAAATTGCAAGCTTAGACGCATCAGAAATTCAAGCGTTGATTAAAAAAAATATCAACGGGCTTGATTCTGAATATGTGCTCAATATATTTAAATCGGCAATGTTTGAGTTTGACGGGGATCTTTTTGACGATACGCTTGAAAAACTTTTAGAAAAGAAATCGTTTAGAGAAGTTTTTTCGGAAATATTCGTGCCCTTGCTTAATGAAATGGGTATTCTCTGGCATTCTGGAACTATAGACCCTTCTCATGAACATTTCATTTCAGAAAAGATAAAGCATTCTATAATCGTGCATTCAGCAAATCAAAAAGGAAATATTTCAGAGAAAAATCAACAAATATTTTCCCTTTATCTTCCTTATCAGGAAATTCATGAAATTGGCTTGCTGTATGCAAACTATGAACTTGTTTCAGCAGGGTTTAACACAATATTTTTAGGAGCTAATATTCCTTTGGAAAGTTTAATACATGTGCTTAAAACTAAAACTAAAATTATTTTTGTAGCCTATTTTACTGTCCGTCCAGAAAAAGACAATTTTGATAAGTATCTTGAAGATTTTCAGAGTGAGGTATGTACGAAAGGTCCATGTGAATTATGGATTCTGGGGCGTAAGGTTGGAAAAAACACTAAGAACACTAAAAACGTAAAATTTTTCAAAGACATAAAACAATTCACAGATCAAATTGACAATGGGTTAAAAATCTGATATTTAGACCCTTGAATAATATCTTATAAAACGTAAGTATACTCCCCGGTTAAATGTTATTCACAAAAACTATATAACAATATAAAAATAGATTCTGCAAATCTCTTTTTTTGTTTAAATAAAATGTAAATTTGTTAAACAATATGAAGAAAATTGCGATTATAGGTTCTGGTTTTTCGTCGCTTGCTGCTTCTTGCTATTTGGCCCAAGCAGGAAACAATGTAACCATTTACGAAAAAAACCAAACCATTGGCGGAAGGGCCCGACAGTTCAAAAAAGATGGTTTTACTTTTGACATGGGTCCTACGTGGTACTGGATGCCTGATGTTTTTGAACGTTTTTTTAAAGATTTCGGTAAAGTTCCATCAGATTTTTATGAACTGGAAAAACTAAATCCCGCCTACCGTGTTTACTTTGGAACGGATGATTATATAACTATTGAAGATACTCTCGAAAAGATATGTACCGCTTTTGAAAAGGAAGAAGCTGGAAGTTCAGTAAAACTTCGCAAATTTATGGCCCAAGCCTTGGATAACTATAATATTGCCATTAAAGATTTGGTATATAGACCAGGTGTTTCCCCTTTGGAATTGGTTACAGTAACCACAATGAAAAAGATTGGCCAGTTTTTCAGCACCATAAGTAAAGACGTTCGCCGTGAGTTCACCAATCCAAAATTGATTTCAATTTTAGAATTCCCCGTTTTGTTTTTAGGAGCAAAACCTTCGAATACGCCTGCTTTTTATAGTTTTATGAACTATGCAGATTTTGGTCTAGGTACTTTTCACCCAAAAAAAGGAATGTATTCAGTAATTGAAGGAATGAAAAATCTCGCCGAAAAACTTGGTGTAAAAATAATGACCAATCAAAATGTTGAAAAGATAAATATAGAAAATGGAAAAGCTAATGCCCTCATTATAAATGGTGAAAAAATCGAGGCAGATATAATTTTAAGCGGCGCAGATTATCATCATACAGAAACACTTTTGGATAAAAAATTCCGACAATATTCCGAAAACTATTGGGAAAAGAAAACCTTTGCCCCTTCTTCTCTGCTATTTTATGTTGGTTTTGACAAAAAAATTGAAAACGTAGATCACCACACCTTGTTTTTTGATGTGGATTTTGAAAAGCATTCACAAGAAATATACGATTCACCGCAATGGCCGAATGACCCACTTTTTTATGCGAGCTTTCCTTCAAAAACAGATAAAAGTGTTTCCCCGGAAGGGAAGGAAGCTGGCATTTTTTTAATTCCTTTAGCACCCGGATTAGATGATATTCCGGAAATACGAGAAGAATATTTCGAAAAAATAATAGAGCGTTTTGAAAAAATTACCAACCAAGAGGTTAAAAAATACGTTATATTTAAAGAATCCTTTTGCATCAATGACTTCATGTCTGACTATAATAGCTATAAGGGCAATGCCTATGGGCTAGCAAATACATTGATGCAAACTGCTTTTCTAAGACCAAAATTAAAAAGTGGTAAGGTGAAAAATCTATTTTTCACTGGACAGCTTACCGTACCGGGACCGGGAGTTCCGCCAGCCCTTATCTCTGGAAAATTGGTGGCTGGTTTAATCGAAAAAGACAACAAAAATTGAAAGAGCTTTTTGACATAGTTTCCAAAGAATGTAGCAAAAAGGTTACTGAAACCTACAGTACATCCTTTTCGTTGGCAACCCGCATGCTGGGTCCGTCCATTCGACAAGACATTTATAATATTTATGGTTTTGTTCGTTTTGCTGATGAAATTGTGGATTCGTTTCATTATTACAACAAAGAAGTTCTTTTCAGTCGCTTTGAAAATGCTATGGAAGAAGCATTACTAGATCGCATAAGTCTCAACCCAATTTTAAATTCTTTTCAAGATACAGTTTACAAGTACAATATAGATAGAGCGCTTATAGATACATTTATGTCCAGTATGCGTATGGACCTGACCAAAAGCGTTTATTCAACAACAGAAGAATTTAATGAATATATATATGGTTCTGCAGACGTCGTGGGTTTAATGTGTTTAAAAGTTTTTGTTAAAGGTGATGCTGAAAAATACAACCAACTGAAAGAATCTGCTATGAATTTGGGGTCGGCATTTCAGAAAGTGAACTTTTTACGTGATCTGAAAGAAGATTATGAAAACTTAAGCCGAACATACTTTCCAAATACCAATTTAGATTCTTTAGACGAAGAATCCAAAGCTAAAATCATCCAAGAAATTGAAGAAAACTTCAACCACGGATATCAAGGTATTCTGCAATTGCCACACGATGCAAAGCTCGGTGTTTTTGTAGCCTATAGATATTATAAGCGTTTATTGAAAAAACTACAACATACGCCTGCAAAAGAAATTAAAAATGCCCGAATACGGGTCCCTAATGTTGAAAAAATCGGACTTTTAACACGTAGCTACGTAAAATATCAATTAAATTTGGTAAAATAATTTTTAGGGAATAATATCCCTTATAATGCAAAATAGCATTTCCCGAATTACAAATTAAGAAGTAAAAATGACAACGGTTCTTTGGATAATAATTTTCATTGCCACTTTCTGCATTATGGAATTTATGGCTTGGTTTACACATAAATACATTATGCATGGTTTTCTATGGAAACTCCACAAAGACCATCACCACAAAGATCACGGGAGTTGGTGGGAGCGTAATGATTACTTTTTTATTTTTTACGCATTGGTCAGCATTAGTTGCTTTGTGGGATGGAGTTATTTTGGCTTTTGGGCTGGGCTGCCCATCGGACTTGGTATTTTTGCATATGGTGTTGCCTATTTTTTCGTGCACGACATTTTTATTCACCAACGCTTTAAAATGTTCCGAAATGCCAACAATTGGTATGCACGAGGAATAAGACGTGCGCATAAAATTCATCATAAGCATTTAGGAAAAGATAAAGGCGAATGTTTTGGAATGCTTTTTCCGCCGTTGAAATATTTCAAAAAATAAGCTATGTGGCATCTTTATCTATTGCTGGACATAGCCTCAATCAGTGTTCCTTTTCTTTTTAGTTTTCACCCAAAGTTGAAGTTTTACAAACTTTGGATTTTTTTTATCCCCGCCACCTTTATAATGATGGCTTTTTTTATACCCTGGGACATCATTTTCACACAGAACGGCATTTGGGGATTCAATGAAAAATATCTTTCGGGAATTAAATTGGCGAAATTACCTTTGGAGGAATGGCTTTTCTTTATTTGTATTCCCTATGCATGCCTTTTTACAATTTATGCATTTAAAAACTTACTTCCGAAGTTTTCATTCTCAAATAAAACAACAGCGATAGTTTACTTTTCCTTACAAACCATTTTGATCGCCTCTCTGCTCTATTTTTACGATCGTTGGTATACGGCGGTAAATTTTGGATACGCTATTGTTTTACTGGCCTTGGTTTTCAATTATAAACGCGAGACTCTGAATGTTTTCTTTCCAGTTTTCCTGATTCTTTTGATACCTTTTTTTATTGTGAATGGATTCCTAACTGGCAGCTGGATTCACGAAGAAGTAGTTTGGTACAATAATACAGAGAACCTAGGAATACGAATTGGCACTGTACCCATTGAGGACAGTATTTATGCATTGGGAATGTTGCTTACTATTTTTGTTTTAATGGAAAAATTCAAAGAAAAATATTCTTCCAAACCAATCGATTCATAAAATTTTCTGTTGAAAAAATCGGTAAATTAACAGCTATAAAAGTTTATATGCAATAGATTGGAAAATGTAAATCAATTAAGATTTTGCATTACATTTAATCCTAAAATTACTATTGTTTATGATACATCCTAAAACAGAACTTAAATTTATCAGCACCGAAATTGGATACGGTGTTGTTGCTACAGAGTTTATTCCTGCTGGAACCATAACTTGGGCTTTAGATGATTTGGATCGCGAGTTCACGCCACCCAAGTTGAAGAAAATGAACCCGCTTTACCAAAATATTTTAGAAACCTATTGCTATAGAAACAAAAAAGGAAACTTTGTGCTATGCTGGGATTATGGACGTTATGTAAATCACAGTTTTAAAAGCAATTGCCTTTCCACTGCCTATGATTTTGAAATTGCAATCCGCGATATTCATCCCGGTGAAGAATTGACTGATGATTATGGCTATTTAAATGTTTCTGAACCCTTCACGGGAATAGAAGAAGGAACCCGACGTAAAACAGTATATCCAGACGACCTTTTAAACAATCATGAGGCTTGGGACAAGAAACTAATTAAAAATTTCCCTAAAATCATTAAATTAGAACAACCTTTAAAATCTTTGTTAACCCCGAATCTGTGGAATGACATTATAGCCATTGCGGAAGGAAAGAAAGAGATGAGGTCTATTAAAGAGATTTATTTTCCAGGATAATTTTTTAAAAATTATTTATTGAGAAGTTGATCTAGAAGTGTTCTCATTTTATCGCTGTTCCAATCGGCAGCGCCTTCTTCATTGATAATGATTTCACCAGATTTTGAAATTAAATAAGAAGTTGGAAGTACATTGGATTCCAATTGTTTTGGTGCTTTAAAAGATTGAAGATAAACAGGCAGTGTATAACCATTCTTCACCATAAATTTTTCAACCTTCTCAGCTTTTTCCGAAGTGACAAAATAGAAATCCACTTTATCGCCGTAAGTGTCGTATAACTTTTGAAATGAGGGCATTTCCGCAACGCAAGGAGGACACCAAGTGGCCCAAAAATTTACAATCGTAACTTTTCCCTTCGATTGAGAAAAGTTTGCTTCTTCAGTATTTAATTGTTGCAAATTCCAATCGTAATCTTGAATTGTTTCTCTCTCATCTACAGACATTTCCGAAGGAGAAAAAGAAACAAGTCTTTGAACAAACACCTGGATTGGCATTCGTGTTTGTGGAATTATTAAAAGTGCCAAAAACGCAAAAAAAAGGATGTTGCTCCAATGTTTCCTTATAAACTTCATGAATTTTGTAGGTATAAAAAAACCTAACAGGTCTCAAAAACCTGTTAGGTTTATGTATTTATATAGTATTTTAAGCGTTCTGCTTTTTTATCAAATTAAGGGCCGAACCTTCACGATACCACCTTATTTGCGCATCGTTATAAGTATGGTTCACTTTGATAGTGTCTTTACTTCCATCTTTATGAACAATCTCAATGGTCAAGGGTTTGTTTTCAGAAAAATCAGCAATATCTAAAAAGTTGAAAGTATCATCTTCTTGGATCAAATCGTAATCTGCTTCATTCGCAAAAGTCAATCCCAACATTCCTTGCTTTTTCAAGTTTGTTTCGTGGATTCGTGCAAATGATTTTACCAAAACCGCCGCAACACCCAAAAATCTTGGTTGCATAGCAGCGTGCTCACGTGAAGAACCCTCACCATAATTATGGTCACCCACAACAATAGTTTTTATTCCCTTCGCCTTATACTCACGTTGCACATCTGGCACACCGCCGTACTCGCCAGTAAATTGATTTTTTACAAAATTTGTTTTTTTGTTGAAAGCATTTACGGCGCCAATCAACGTATTGTTCGCAATGTTGTCCAAATGACCACGGTAGCGTAACCACGGACCAGCCATTGAAATATGGTCTGTAGTACATTTTCCGAAAGCTTTGATCAACAGTTTTACACCTTGTAATTCAGAATCCTTTATAGGTACAAAAGGTTCTAACAATTGAAGACGCTCGCTATCAGTAGCCACTTTAACTTCTACAGAGCTTCCATCCTCTTTCGGTGCTAAATAGCCGTTATCGTCCACTTCAAAACCTTTTGGGGGAAGTTCTAGACCTACAGGTATATCCAGTTTTACTTCTTGGCCATCTTCATTTAATAATGTATCGTTCATTGGGTCAAAATCCAAACGACCAGAGATTGCAATTGCGGCAACCATTTCCGGAGAGCCTACAAAAGCGTGGGTATTTGGGTTCCCATCAGCACGTTTCGAAAAGTTTCTGTTGAAAGAATGCACAATTGTGTTCTTCTCATCTCCCTTTCTATCACTTCGGTCCCACTGACCAATACAAGGTCCGCAAGCATTTGTAAAAATAGTCGCTCCTAGGTTTTCAAAAACTTCAAGCAAACCATCACGTTCTGCTGTAAAACGAATTTGCTCCGAACCGGGATTAATTCCGAAATCACTTTTGGGTTTTAATTTTTTATCGATTGCCTGTTGTGCAATAGAAGCAGCTCGGGTTAAATCTTCATAGGAAGAGTTGGTACAGCTACCTATCAACCCCCAATCTACTTTTATGGGCCAATCATTTTTCTTTGCCTTTTCACCCAACTCGCCAACCGGAGTTGCCAAATCTGGAGTAAAAGGTCCATTTAAATGTGGTCGAAGCGTGGTCAAATCTATTTCAATAACTTGATCGAAATATTTTTCAGGATCTGCATATACTTCATCATCACCAGTTAAATATGCTCGAATTTTATTAGCTTCATCAGCAATATCTTCTCGGTCTGTTGCTCTTAGGAAACGCTCCATAGCATCGTCATAACCAAATGTTGAAGTAGTTGCACCAATTTCGGCACCCATATTACAGATTGTTCCTTTTCCGGTACAAGAAAGATTTTTAGCTCCAGGTCCAAAATATTCAACAATAGCTCCAGTTCCTCCTTTTACAGTCAGGATTCCAGCTACTTTCAGAATAACATCTTTTGAGGCTGTCCAACCGTTTAATTCTCCAGTTAATTTAACACCGATTAGTTTTGGAAACTTCAATTCCCAAGGCATTCCAGCCATCACATCAACGGCATCTGCACCACCAACACCTATAGCTACCATCCCTAAACCACCAGCATTCACCGTATGGCTATCAGTACCAATCATCATTCCTCCTGGGAAAGCATAATTCTCTAAAACAACTTGGTGAATAATTCCAGCTCCCGGTCTCCAAAAACCGATTCCGTATTTATTTGAAACAGATTCCAAAAAGTCAAAAACTTCATTACTGGTTTCATTCGCGCGCTTCAAATCTGGAGCGGCGCCTTGTTTGGCTTGAATTAAGTGATCACAGTGAACTGTGGTTGGCACAGCAACTGTTTTCTTTCCCGCCTGCATAAATTGCAAAAGGGCCATCTGTGCAGTTGCATCTTGACATGCAATTCTATCAGGGGCAAAATCCACATAATCCTTTCCTCGTTGAAAAGCTTTATTTGGGTTGCCATCCCATAGGTGTGAGTATAATATTTTTTCAGAAAGAGTAAGTGGTTTTCCCGTGATTTCACGTGCTTTATCTACACGTTCTACCATCTGGGCGTAAACCTTTTTAATCATATCAATATCAAAAGCCATAGTTACATTTTTTAATCTTGCGAAAATACAAAATTTTAAAATAATTAAAAAATATTTAATGAAATTGCTTATTTAGTGAATATAATTTATTAAATATTATATTTTATTGAATAAAATTACGAATTCCTTAATTTTAAGTGCCAAAAATTAAGAATTTCTAAATATTACTATTCAGATATTTGGGAAAGTTAAAGGTGAAGATGCAATTTGTTTAATACAAGCTTTTGATAATTTCTTCTATGCTCAAACCTTCGGCTTCTGCCTTGTAGTTTTTGATTAAGCGATGTCTAAGAATACCGATTGCAGCTTTTTGAACATCCTCAATATCTGGAGAAAATTTACCGTGAAGAGCGGCGTGCGATTTTGCAGCCAGAATTAAATTCTGTGAAGCTCGTGGACCAGCGCCCCAATCGATGTAATTTTTTACTGTATCTGTTGCAGTAGAACTATTGGGTCGAGTTTTTCCAACTAATGTAACTGCGTATTCCACAACATTATCGGCCACAGGAATTCTTCGAATCAATTGTTGAAAATCGATAATTTCCTGTGCGGTAAAGAGTGCATTTACTTTTTGGGTTTCGCCTGTTGTAGTCTGCTTTACTACTTCTACTTCTTCCGAAAAAGAAGGATATTCAAGATTGATAGCAAACATAAAACGGTCCAACTGTGCTTCAGGCAATGGGTATGTTCCCTCCTGCTCTATCGGGTTTTGGGTGGCAAGCACAAAATAAGGTAAATCCAATTTATAATGATGTCCTGCAACAGTAACAGCACGTTCCTGCATTGCTTCCAGAAGAGCAGCTTGGGTTTTTGGCGGAGTTCTGTTAATCTCGTCTGCAAGAATAATGTTGGCGAAAATTGGGCCTTTTATAAATTTGAATTCGCGGTTTTGATCAAGAATTTCAGAACCTAAAATATCGCTTGGCATCAAATCTGGTGTAAACTGGATTCTTTTGAATTTTAATCCAAGTGCTTCCGCAACAGTATTAACCAACAAGGTTTTTGCAAGTCCAGGAACGCCAATCAGCAAAGCATGACCGCCTGAAAAAATGGCGAGCAAAACTTGCTCAACTACTTCATCCTGACCTACTATTACTTTTTTTATTTCCTGCCGAAGGGCATTGTATTTTAAAACCAATTGTTTTACCGCTGCTACGTCTGACATATTTTTTCGATATTATTTTTTCAACCAATTTCCAGCAAAATCACAATCCTGGTAATCTTGATTGATGCTAATATAGGTATCTTTTATTTTCTCGTTCTGCCACTTGTTGATTACTTTGATTTGTTTTTCACGAAGCGCTAACTGCTTGATGCGTTCGTAATCTTTGGCATAATCAGCTTTATGTTCTGGGTATTTCTTGGTAACGGTAAGGATTTTCAAACTGCTCTTTCCTGTGCGATCACGGTCTGTAAAAACTTTTGAAACTTCACCTTCCTTTAAATTATAAACCTGGGCGCTTAAAGTCGGATCCATTTTAGTAAGATCAAATTTGGTGTCAAAATTAACCGGGTTTATTAATTGTCCTCCGTTATTACGCGTTTCCTTATCATCTGAAAACTGACGAGCTGCTTCCGCAAACGTTAGTTCGCCTGAATCTATTTTGGATTTTAAATCTTCTATTTCATTCTGTGCAGCGTCAATGGATTTCTGTGAAACTTCAGGAAACATAAGGATGTGTCTTACATCCACTTCCTGTCCGCGTATTTTTTCAACATATAGAATGTGATACCCAAACTCAGTTTCAAAAGGCTCGCTTATTTCTCCTTCCAAAAGGGAAAAAGCTTGGTCTTTAAATTCTTTTGCCCAAGGCGAATCTCTTTTCACACCTGTATAAAGACCTCCTTTAGAATTAGAGCCAGGATCCTTGGAATATAAAACTGCTTTAGTGGAAAAACTTGCTCCATTGTCTATTATATCTGCGCGAATTGCATTTAGTTTGGCTACAACTTCATCTTTTGCTTGTTGCGTAATTTCGGGATCTATCACTATTTGTGCTACTTCAATTTCAGCACCAAAAACAGGTCGCTCTTCTTCTGGAATAGAAAAGAAAAATGTTCTCACCTCTTCTGGTGTTACCTCAACTTTTTCAATCACTTTTTGCTGCATCAATCCTGCAAGTTTTATGCTTTTGTTGGCTTCAAAAAGATCTTTTTTTAATTCAGCAATATTGTCTTTTCTGTAATAGGCAGCCACTTTTTCTTCACTACCCAATTCACTTATCATATACTGTAACTGCTGATCTATCATTCCATTAATTTCAGAATCGGCAACAACCAAGCTATCCTGTTTGGCTTGATGTGCATAAAGTTTGTCTTCCATCAATTTGCCCATCAATTGACAGCGGGTAATATCTTCAATAGACATTCCCTGTGATTGCATTTCTACATAGGCTTTATCAATGTCGCTATCCAGAATAACATATTCACCAACCACGGCACTTACGCCTTCCGCCTTAAATCTTTTAAATGGAACGGAATCCCGTTTCACAACTTGTTGCACAACAAGGGAATCATTACTTTTTACAACCCCCGTACTGTCAGGTTCTAACACAACCTGCGCTTGCAGGATGGCGGTAGAAAATAACAATATCAATAAAAATTTATTCATTTTTATAGATTTCAAAATTATTTGTTTCAATAGCATCTTTTGTAATATCTGTTTCTAATTTTTTAATAAGCTCAAGCTTCCTCTTGTTCAAAATAATCTGTTTCAAAGTGGGCTTAGCATAGGAAATTGGCGCAGTATCATTGGGATTGAGCACATTTTCAATTTTCACCAAATATACTCCTAATGAATCTTGCAACTGCGAAAAATTAGATTTTTTTAACACTTGTTCGCTATTCCCTCTTAATACTGGCAACGTCTGGAGCAAAACTTCTTTTTTAACCCAAATCGAATCATTAAAATTTGAAGAAACAAATTGATAATCTTGACTGTTGAGGGATGCTTTGTCCTTTTGATTGTAACGGTTCAATTTTTCTTTTACTTTGGCCAGACCGTCATAATTTACAGGAAGCTGCACGTAACGCAATTTAACCAGAAGATCTTTTAGTTTGAAGTTTTCCTTATTAGCCTCATAGTATTCTTGGTATTCTTGTTCCGTAATGGTGCTATCCAATTGTTTACTTACAATTACATTTTTATAGGCCTCGGTCAAAAGATCATTTTGATATTCTTGAACTAGTTTATTGTATTGGTCAAGTTTATCTGAGGTAAGGTTAATTTTTGCTTGGTCTATAAGCAATTGCTGGGTTGCCCAACGGTTTATATAGTTGTTTACTATTAACGTACTGTCTTCTTCCGAAGTGTTTTCTGCAATCAATTTTGCAATGTCTTCCTTATATAAATAACTGTTGTTAACACGCGCTACGACATCCTTTTTTGTTTCCTGTTTAAAATAATTACAGGAGCTCAAAAAGATGCTTAACACCAATATATTAATAATATTCCGAATCACTTAAGCTCTTTTTTTAAATGCTTCAAGGTTTTTTTATCAACTTCCACTTTATATTTTGAACGTAAATCTTTTATCCATCTTGCTTCAATATCGTTTTGATAGTTGCTTAGAACCTTTCCTTTTACATCCTCTAAAGACTTTTCGCTGGGAGCCATTATTGTTTTTACGTTTACAATCACGAATGAATCGTTGCTTGGGTAAACTTTTGAAATACCTTCTTTGATTTCCAAACCAGCAGGGAGTTCGTGTTGTCCGACTTCAAAAAGGCCAGGAGTAATCAAAACACTTACCTTTTCTTCGGTATTTAGTGCTGCTTTAATTTCTTCTGCAGTTTTACCTTCAGTAAGCATTTTCTGAATTTGTTGCGCTAGCATTTCTGAAGTAGCTGAATATATTTCAGCATCAACTCGCTGCTTCCATTGGTAGTCTTCCTTCGTTTTAGTGTAATATTCTTGAATACCAATAGAATCGTTCTTTGCTTTCTGCCAAATATTTTTGTTCATCACATCAAATATCAAAAGCCCATCGCGATACTCAGTAAGTATTGCAGCATAATCTTCGTTTTCATCCTCAAGGTGTTCCTTAAAATAATCTTTTAAACTCTCTGTTTCAAACTCATCATACATATCCACCAATAGAGCTTCTTTCTGCTTATAAGGTCTAGTTGTTTTTTGGCGGCCAGCAACAAATTTCGCAAAATCGGTATAGCCCATCTTTTTGTCGCCAATAGTAAAGAGTGTTTTTTCCTTATCGTTAGGTATTGGACTCATTACCCATTTTCTCTTCAAAACATCATCGGTAACGTAAGTATCAAAATAGGGTAAAAAGCTCTCTCCTTTTTTAAAGCCGTATTTTTCCTTTATTTTATTATTGATGGCGTTGGTAACAATTTTGGAACGGTCACCTTCGGTCACTCTTTTCTCCAGCGATTCTTTTTGTTTTTCAAAAGTTTCTACGGGCAATTTCTCGTCCAAACGAATAATGTGCCAGCCAAAATCAGTCTTAACTGGTTTGCTTATATCGCCAATATTTTTAAGATCGTATGCCGCATCTTCAAACTCGGTTGCGCGAAGGTCACCCTTTGTAAAGGGATTTAGTTTACCTCCTTTTACTGCAGAATTTTTATCATCTGAATATTGCTTCGCAAGGCTCTCAAAAGACTCTCCTTGCTTTAACATGGTATAAAGTTCGTTGATGCGCTCTTCTGGGTCAAAAGTACGAGCCCCTTTTTTATCTGAAATCATTATGTGTGATACCGCAATTTTTGGCAATTTCGTTCTTCGGTCGTTTACTTTCAGAATATGATACCCAAAACTAGTACGTATAATTTTTGAAATTTCGCCAACCTTAGTATTATAGGCAGCATTTTCAAAAGGATAAACCATGTTGAACACTGAAAAATAACCCAAATTCCCACCACTTTCTTTTGCTCCAGGTTCTTCGGAATATGTTTTTGCCAGTTGGTTAAAGTCTTCTCCTTTAAGGGCTTTTTCACGTATAGATTTGATTTTGTTATATGCCACCAAGGTATCTTGCGGTACCGATTCATAATCTACACGAATCAAAATATGTGAAGCATTTACATCTTCTTTTCCACGCTCATATGCTTCTTTGGCAAGCTCTTCGGTAACCTTATCTTCAAAAAGATAATTTCTTGAAAGCTGGTCTCTATACTTTGAAAGTTCACTTTTATATGAATTCTCTTTATCCAAATCCTGTGCTTGGGCTTCGGCAATTTTCAGTTTGTAATCAATAAAAAGTTCCAGATAGCCATCTATATCTTTTTGCGACTCGTCCTGAACCAAATCAAGGTTTTTATTATAAACCCGTTTGAATTCGCTGGCATACACTGGTTTGCCATCAATGGTCATTAATACTTCTTTTTTGTTTTGTGAAAAAACGGTGGTGGCGCTCAAAAGTGCCAAAATGAATACGGAAAGAAAATTTTTCATTTTTTTAATGTTTATTTTTATTGAAGTAATTTGCTTTTGCTTAAGCTTTGGAGAACAAAGGTGCAAAAATAACAAAAAGGTATGGTAACATACATCAGAAAAGCTAACGAATTTAATATAATTATAGTGTTTTCTGCTTTTTAAAATATTCTCAAAAACCCGTACCTTGCCTTATATTTAAAATAAAAGAGAATTTCTCTTTTATTTAGAACCAGGATAATTTCATCACAACTAAATGTAAATGACTGAAAGAGTAAAACTTATATGGGATTTTCGCGGTCCAAATGCCCAGCCCATTGCCATACATCACGCAAAACACCTTGCCGAGTTTGCCGAAACTGACAAATTGCAGAACACCATTACCGGAAATGAGGAAATTACCCCGATGCATCACATCGCTTATATGGTAGTAGAAAAATCTTTGATGAATACCTTACGGGAAACCCTTAAGCCCACACGTGGACAAATTTATGAGGAATAATGAAAGCCTTCTTTTTAGACAAATTTGAATATACAAAGCATTGCAACAGATTGCTTATTGAACTGTTGCGAAAAAATCCAGAAACCTATAAAGAAAAAATCAGCCTTTTGGCAAGCCACACTTTAAATGCCCATCATATTTGGAATCACAGAATATTTGGTGTTGCCACAGCACTTTCGGTTTGGCAAATTTTGGATCTTAATCATTTGGATGCCATTAATGAGGAAAATTTTGAACACACCAAAGAGCTTCTTCAAAAAAAGAACTTAAAAGAACCTATAGATTACTCAAATAGCAAAGGTCAAAATTTCACAAATACAGCCGAAGAAATTTTTTTTCATATAATCAATCATAGCAACTACCACCGTGGGCAACTTGTTAGCCAACTGAAAGTAAAAGGCGTCGAACCTATAGTGACGGATTATATTTTTTATAAACGATAAAGTCACATTCTGTTTATTTGTAATATTTATAGTAATATTGCGCTTTAAATACTTTAAAAACAAACACAATGAATTTTTTAAAAATTGCCATATTTTTTATTGGAATTACCACTTTCGCACAGGGTAAAGTAGGTGCTGTTGATGTAGATTACATCCTTTCCAAAATGCCCGAAATGATTACCGTACAAACACAATTACAAACGTACGGACAACAGTTGGATACAGACCTCAATAAAAAAATAGATGAATACAAAAAACTCGCAGAAGAATACAAAAAGGGTGAGGCCACTTTTACACCTGTAGAGAAAAAGGAAAAACAAACTGCTCTAGTAAATTTGGATACAGACATCCAAAAGTTTCAGGAAAATGGCGCCAAGCTCATGGATATCAAACAAAAAGAATACCTGCAGCCTCTTTATAAAAAAATTGGAGAGGCACTCAACAAAGTGGCAAAGGCACAAAATTACACCCAAGTGATGCAGACAAACACAGATTTGGTTTATTTGGATCCAAATTATGATCTTACGGTGCCAATTTTAACAGAGCTTGGTATTACTATTACAGTAGAAGAGGAAGGGAAATAATTCAACATTTTCCTTAAAAAAACAGAAAACGTGGAGCCATTCGGCTTCACGTTTTTTTTAACAAACTTTTGAAATAGTTATATTTGAAGAGCTTTAGAGTTGTTTTCTGTGAATCTTCTTAAAAATTTTGTCGAAAAAAATAATGGAACTTATACAGAAGAAGTCATAAAAGAAGCCTTTTCGCCCATTGGCAAAATGATTTATCAACCCAAGAGTGCATATTTTATTATTGCTGGATCAAAAATCTCGGTAAATCTTAATGAAGTTGGTGGCGCAATTCCAACAGCGGAACCTTTCAGAATAATACTTCATTTACATAATAAGTGCGAAAATACCTTAGAAATATACCCAATTCCCTTTTGGGAAAGAATACTTCAAAGTGTTTTTCCTTCTAAGAGTATAACAATCAAAGACCACTATATTTTTAAAGGAGATAAGAAGTTAATTCAAGATTTGATAAAAGAAAAATCAATTGTCAGCAAACTCAAAAAACAAAGAATTTACATCCGCATTCCTAAAGAAAACACTTCAAAAATCATTCTTACACCCGCAAGAGGAATTGAAACTGAAACTGAATTTGAATACTTCATCACAATTCTAAAAATTCTTGAAGAAAAAATAAACTTCCTCAATGTCTGAAAAAATCATTGAACATATTCTCCAAAATCCTTCAGGTATTAAATCTGAAAAAATTAAAATACATGGTCAAGATTATAGCGTTACCTATACATGGAAACGGCGAATTCATATAGAAGTAAAACCTGCTCAGTATTTATTCCAAAGTAAAGATGTATGTGAAATTCGAAAAATGCAATTGGTAAGTATAATTGCACGCTATCCTAACTACAGTCTAAGAGGAAAACGAACCGAGCTCACAGAAAAGTTGCTTTCAAACAAATACACAACACCCTTACTCCAATATCCAGCTTCCAAACTAATTTGCGAAAACAACCAAATATATTATACTGCAACAATTAAGAAAAAAGAAGTGGATCACCTAAAAAAAATAATCAACTATTTTGAAGCACTACTAATTACTTCTAAATAAAAAGCGCTAGAAAATTTCCAGCGCTTTTTTATTCTTTATTTTTTAATAATTTAGGTCTTATCTACTATAATTTGGAGCTTCTTTGGTAATGGTAACATCATGCGGATGGCTTTCTGCAATTCCTGAGAAAGTTATTTTCACAAACTTTCCATTTTCTTTCAATGCCTCAATATCCTTAGCACCACAATAGCCCATTCCAGCTCTTAATCCACCAATAAACTGTGTCATACTTTCAACCAATTCACCTTTGTAAGGCACACGGCCCACAATTCCTTCGGGAACCAGTTTTTTTATATCATCTTCAACATCTTGGAAATAACGGTCTTTGGAACCTTGTTTCATCGCTTCTACAGAACCCATTCCTCTGTATGATTTAAATTTTCTTCCTTCGTAAATAATAGTTTCCCCAGGAGATTCCTTTGTGCCGGCTAACAATGAACCAAGCATCACACAATCCGCCCCAGCAGCAATAGCCTTAGGAATATCACCCGTATAACGAATTCCACCATCAGCAATTACGGGAACTCCGCTACCTTTTAGGGCTGCAGCAACTTCCAACACCGCCGAAAATTGAGGAAAACCTACCCCTGCAACTACACGTGTAGTGCAAATTGAACCAGGACCAATCCCCACCTTCACAGCATCGGCACCAGCTTCTACCAAATATTTGGCAGCATCGGCTGTAGCAATGTTTCCAACAATTACATCTAAGTCTGGAAATTTTTGTTTTACCTTTTTCAAAACCTCAACCACACCCTTTGTATGGCCGTGGGCAGTATCAATAATTACTGCATCAATCTGTGCATATACTAATGCTTCTGCCCTTTCCACAGCATCTGGAGTTACACCAAGTGCAGCGGCAACGCGAAGTCTTCCGTATTGGTCTTTATTGGCAATTGGTTTTTGGGTAAGCTTTGTAATATCCCTAAAAGTAATAAGTCCCAAAAGTTTTCCGTCATCGTTTACCACTGGCAATTTTTCAATTTTGTTTTTCTGAAGAATTATTTCAGCCTCCTTTAAAGAAGTTCCCTGCGCCACGGTAACCAAATTCTCGGAAGTCATTACTTCGTGCAGTGGGCGTTTCATATCTTTTTCAAAACGAAGGTCACGATTGGTGACAATCCCTATCAATTTTCCGGCATCGTCAATAATGGGTATTCCGCCAATACTGTATTCACGCATTGTTTTTTGGGCATCGCCTACAGTGTTTGATTTTTTCAATGTTACTGGATCGATGATCATTCCACTTTCGGCACGTTTCACTTTGCGTACTTCGGCGGCTTGGTCTTCAATGCTCATGTTTTTATGAAGCACCCCAATTCCACCTTCCCGTGCAATAGCAATAGCCATGGCACTTTCTGTAACTGTATCCATTGCTGCGGAAACAATAGGAACATTCAGTGTAATATTTCGTGAAAATTTGGTGGCGATGGAAACCTCGCGTGGTAAAACTTCAGAATATGCGGGAACTAATAGTACGTCGTCATAAGTAAGTCCTTCTCCTAAAATTTTGTTATCGTGTGCAGTCATTGCAATTAAATTAACTTCCGAAAGTTACGAAAGTGATTATGGATTAATTGCGTGCAAATGTACGGTATTTAATTCAGAAATATGAATACTAAATTCAAACAATAAGTGCAACAGTTGAAAAGATGAAAATATTATTTCTTTTCTGAAACAAACAATTGCATTAGCACTGCTCCCACCGCTATCACATAAACTACTGTCATCAAGATGCCCGAAATCATGACAACCCAATTCATCCACAGTATGCCCTTCCACATAAAATATATTCCACCGAAGGTCAGAAGGATAGAAAAAAAAGGTTCAATCATTAAAAAAGATTTTAATTTTGAAGGAAGTGAAGTGATAGCCACCAAGCCACCAAGCAAAAAGAAGATAAACGAAATGGAAAGAATGTGGGTATGCAGGATGGTAAGCATTTCGCGCTCCCCTTTTTTAAATTTCATTACCGCGACATCTTCAACTTCCTCATTGCCAAGGTAGTTTTCCTTAAGGCCATGCGGGTTTACCGAGCCCGTTTCGCGAACAAAGTTCAGGCCCGTGAAATATCCCACGCTTAAAACAATAACAAATGCCGCAATAAACTGTTTTGCGTAACGAGGGAGGCTATGGATACGGCCATGAAGTTGCATTTATAACACTTTTGATTTTTGCAGGATTGCAATACTCTTTAATAGTAGGTTCATTTCTGTGGTCAAGGACTTTACCGAAATTGTAGCCCCACTGATGGGGATGATATTGCGGTTGTAAACAAGTTCTTTGGAAGTGGGAGATGCGCCTACAAACTGTTTCAGCCAACGTTTGCTGCTTATTTCGCCGCCGTACTCTTCGCGGTAAAACAGCACTTTGCTAGTTGTAACGACGAAGTTTTTATCAAACAACACCAAATAATCAAAAGTAGCGGTTTTACTGGGTGCATTCCCAATATATCCATAACCTAAAAGTTTACCCTCCGTATAGATCTTAAATAGGTTTTCATCTCCAAATTCCGACAGGGTCTTTGCATTCAAATCCTTAGGGACCGAAATGATTTCTTTCGATAAATTTACGGTCTCATAAAATCTCACCATCTCTTTATGGGCCTTTTTGGCCACATTATCCGGAACGGAAAAAGCTGCAAAAGCAAGTGCTGTAATTAAAAGGAAGGATACTCTTGTTTTCATAAAGCAAAGGTATTGATTTCAAAAATTATGTTGAACCATATTTAAAATAGTGTTTACTAAGGTGTATTAGAACCAAATGCCAATCCCGAAATTGAGTTGGTTCGACACCTCAGCTCCATTCAGCGCATTGTCCTTAATTTGGTAATCGCCTTTAATCACCACTCCAGGGGCGATGTGGTAGGATAAACCTGTTGTTAAAGTTTGACGGTTATAGGCATCGTTGCGATCCAAACCGCTTTCTGTGTCGGCGTGTGTGTCATACTGTTCATACCTGGCAAATGCAAAAAGTTTTTGTTTGGCGGTAAGAGGTAGCAAATTATACGCCCCTTCTACATAATATCCCATTAGGGCACTGCCCAAGTCCTTTCCAGTAAGGGTGTTGTATTGGTCTGTATCAGTAAGGGATGCATAAATAAATTCGCCACGGGCGGTAAATTTACGGAAAGCATAACGAACGTCGAAACCAACCATAGAAATGCCAATATTTGCACCGTCCAAATCTTCCACTTCATCATCAGCCTGTGTTTTTCCAAAATACCCAGCTAACCCAAATCGTAACCCTGGAATTCCATAGTAATCCAATTTTGCTGAAAAAGTTGGGCTGTCTACGGTGGATTCTATCCCTTTTTGACGTCCTCCTCGCAGACCATCTTTGCCTTTTAAAAATCCTTTTATCCCTCCAGAATTGTCTGGGGCAGTGGATTTGAAACCATTAAAAATGTAAGCTTGGTAACCCAATGATATTTCGGGGAAACGCCCGCTTATCCCTACTCCCAATTCACGCCAAGTAGTCGGCACTATATCGTGGTCCACGGCAGGACGATCTGTACCGTTAAATGTGGTGGGCTCGTGGTATTCATTGATTATACCCATTGGAACTAACATAAGCCCTCCGCGAAGGTTTACATTATTGCTTAAGGCGTAGTTTACAAAAGCTTGTTCTATGTATATTTCTTCCACATGTTCCACTTCAATCTCGGTAACGAACTGTGTTTTTTCATCAAATTTATAGCCAAAAAGCAGCACCAAACGGTGTACATCAAGGGTACCGTTGTCGCCCTCTGGCTGGTTATAAACCATTTCACCATAACCACTAAGGGTCACTGCTTTTCCAAAATTACCAGAAAGAATGCGTTGGCTGGAATTTTGTTGTTCTTGGGGATTATTTGATGAAATTGAATCAGAATTGATTTGCGAAAAGGAAATGGCACTAAAAAACAAAAAAGGTAAAGTGATGCTTTTTTTCATAGTTATTATTTAGACTGAATTAAAATAGGTTGGTTTTTCAGATGCAAAAATAATAGTGATTATAAAACCTCACAAGTTTATTTAGATTTAATTTAAATAAATTAGATAATTAATTATTTAGTTGAAGAAACCTCCAATTGATGTTTATATTTAAGCCTTGCTAAACCAGCCCATTGAAGCAATAATTTTTTGTCATCTTCAGAAAGATTGCCATGAATAATGGTGTAGGACTGCAATGGCATTTCACCATCTTCCACCATCTCAATAAGCTCTTCAAGCTTGTGTTCCTTCTTTTTCACTGTATAGTTTTCCCAAGCAGATACATTGAGATGTTCCTTTCCTTCTTCAATATGATCATCGAGCCAAAGTGAAAAGGGCGCAATTTCAGCATACCAAGGATATTGGGTTTGATTGCTGTGGCAATCGTAACAGTTTTCTTTTAATATGGAAGCAACTTTTGCCGATGGTTTGGTTTCGGCTTCAAAAGAAGCAACACTTTTGTAACCTTCATTGTTTTTTTCTGGACGAATAAACTGAATGGCCACTAACGCAATAAGTGCCACAATGAGAACGATTTTTATAACTCTTTTAAACATTGTTAATTTTTTTTCGAATTTAAATAGAAAATGATTGATTTCCGAATATCGGCAGCAGTTTCGTTTTCTTTTGGTGTATAAACTTTTACAATACCCTTGTTTTCAGGAGTTAAAAAAGGAATATCCAATCCTTTCAGCAAAAAATCGCTAAATGCAACTGTATAGGTTTTTGAGTCACTAATTACTTTATCCCCTATTTGCCATTCGTCATCCTTATTTTGGGAAAAATTATAGCGCTGAAGGTACGCCCCCTCTCCACTTTGAGATTTTCCGTATTCCAAAACTTCTTTTAAAAGATTTCCTTTTAAATCAACTTTCAAAACACTACCTCCAAAGGGAAGCACCCTAAAAATATCAGTACTGGTTATATCACCCACCAATCTATCGTCTATTCTTATTGAACCTCCGTTTACTATGGCTCCATCTACTTTATCATTGTAAACATAGGCCATTGAACGTGTAATTAGATCACCAATATTGGTTTGTTTGCTTCGGTTTGCGGTATCTGTGCCATCAAGTGGCGTTGCTGCATAATAGATTACTTCATTAGGATTATCCACCACTTCTTTTAGTTTCTCATCCAAAAGATCGGTCCATTTGTTAACCACACGTTCCACTTTGGCAGAAGAAGCTATTTTATCGGTAACCATCATCAATTCTGAATTGATATGAAGATATTTTGTTCGCAGATTATAAATAAGGGTATGTACATACACACTTTTTGCATTTGCGTCTGCTTTGGCTATAATGGTTCTACCCTCTTTCTCTAACATGTTGTAATGCTCGTGGCCGCCCATTATCAAAGGAAGAGATCGCAATTGCCTGGCAATATCTTTATCTTCTTCCACAGAAACGTGAGTCAAACCCACGACAAAATCAGATTTTTGAATAGCCAAATCATATGCTCTCACCGCGTTTTCATATATATCACCATAGGAAACATATGCCTGCGGATTTGAAGGAATAGTTACACCAAACACGCCAAATTTCATTTTGTTTCCGTCGGCATCCATAGCATTAAATGTAGAGTAATCTGATGTAGGTACACTAGTGTAGTCCCATTTGGTTGTAAAAGGTACAATACCCTTTTCGGTTACGTGACGCACGTTGGCTGTAGTCCAAGTGAAATTTGACTCATTCAACCGTTTTTGCAGATCCTTTTCACTCAAATCAAACTCATGGTTTCCGAAGGTCACCAAATCTACATCCATTGCATTGAGCACATCTACCATCTGCTTTCCATTAACGCGTTCGTCATCAACTTTAAGCGTTCCTAGTAAGGATGGATTTAAAAAATCGCCAGCCAAAAACAAATATGTATTTGGAAATATTTCTTTAATGGAATCGCGAATATGAGCCACTCGGGCTAATCCGCCGTATTCACCTCCATTCAAAGGTGCTATTTCATAAACGTCATTTATTTGAACAAATTTAAGGGTAATGGCGCCTGCGCCTTTTATTGGGTCATCGGGAGCTAGCTGAAGAATTTCACAGCTTACAGAAAAATAGCCCACTATAGCTAAAAGTAAAAATTTTCTCATTTAATGGTATTTAGTAAAAATTTTAGTTGCTTCATTATGAGCGCTTTCAAAAGACATTGGGTTTATGCTGCTCGAAACTTTTTCAGCTGTAAAATAGCTGAGCATTTTTTCGGTGGGCATATTTCCTGTTAATTCGTCTTTCGCCATCGGGCAGCCTCCAAAGCCTTGAATGGCACCATCAAAACGGTTACAACCTGCCTTAAAGGCGGCGTCAACTTTTTCGTGCCAAGCTTTTGGAGTGGTGTGCAAATGCGCGCCAAATTCTATGTGGGGATATTTGTGTATCAAGTTAGTAAATAAATATGAAATAATATCTGGCGTGGATGAACCCACGGTATCGCTAAGCGAAAGAATTTTAACGCCCATTGCGGAAAGCTTTTCGGTCCACTCTCCTACTATCTCAACATTCCACGGGTCGCCGTAGGGATTTCCGAAGCCCATGGAAAGATAGGCTACTACTTCTTTATTGTTTTTATGAGCAAGGTTTAAAATTTCCTGAAGTATTACCAAAGATTCAGTGATTGTTTTGTGCGTATTCCGCATTTGGAAGTTTTCAGAAATTGAAAAGGGATAGCCCAAATAATCAATTTCAGAATGTTTCACGGCATCTTCAGCACCGCGAAGGTTGGCAATAATGGCAAGTAATTTACTTTTTGTAGCAGAAAGGTCCAGTTTTGATAGCACTTCTGCAGTGTCCTGCATTTGCGGAATTGCTTTGGGTGAAACAAAGCTTCCAAAATCAATTGTATCAAAACCACATCGTAAAAGCGATTGTATGTATTTCACTTTTTGCTCGGTGGGAATCCAATCTCTGATGCCTTGCATGGCATCGCGTGGACATTCTATAATTTTTACTTGCTGCATTGCCCCAAAGATAGCAATTCCTGTGAAGGGAGGAATTGTTCAACTTTAAAAAAGAATTAAGCTTTTAGGGCAACAATATAAAAATGGCAATTCCCACAAAAACGATTATTTGCAACCATTTCAATACAACACCCATGCTTTTCCATTCCAAAAGCAATACAGAAATTCGCCCCGCGGCCATTGCGATAGTGCTAAAAGTTAAAAAGGAAACTATCATAAAAGTAATTCCTAAAGTATAGAATTGTAGCACGGTATTTCCACCTTTATCCCAAAGAAAACCAGGAAAAAATGCCAAAAAGAAAATCATAACTTTTGGGTTTACCAAATTCATGATTACACCTGTTTTGAAAAGCTGAGAGTACGATTTTTTAGGAGCATTTTCAGACAACGAAATGTGATCATCGCTTTTATATACTTTGTATGCCAAATAAAGCAAGTAACAAGCGCCCAAAACTTTTATTGCGTAAAAAATTTCTTCCGAAGCGGTTATAATTGCAGAAATACCAAATGCTAAAAGTGTTGTGTGTACAATACAACCACTTATCAATCCCGCAGTGGTTGCGATACCGCTTTTGGTGCCATTAACCAACGATTGTGTAAGTACATAAATATTGTCTGGTCCCGGAGAAATGGCCAGTGCAAGTGTGGCGATTGAAAAGGAAATTAGGGTTTCAATCATCTTCGCTTCAAAATCGCTTTGTTTATTTCTTTTAACAAGGCTGGACCTTCATAAATAAAACCCGTGTAAAGCTGCACCAAGCTTGCGCCAGCATCCAGTTTTTCCAAAGCATCTTCTGCGGAATGGATCCCGCCAACGCCAATAATTGGAAATGCCTTATTGCTCTTTTCCGAAAGAAAACGGATTACTTCAGTAGCTCTTTCAGTCAAAGGTTTTCCGCTCAAGCCACCCATTTCCTTTTTATTTTCCGAAGAAATTCCTTCGCGTGAAATAGTAGTGTTGGTTGCTATAACGCCGTCAATTTCTGTTACTGCAACAATTTCGATAATATTCAAAAGTTGCTCATCCGTTAAATCGGGTGCGATTTTAAGAAGAATTGGTTTTCGTTTTTCTTTTGAATTATTTCTATCTTGAAGTGTTTGCAACAAATCTGTCAAAGGTTTCTTTTCCTGTAAAGCACGAAGGTTTGGTGTGTTTGGTGAGCTAACGTTTACAACAAAATAATCTACATAATCAAAAAGCGCCTCAAAACAGATTATGTAATCGTTGACCGCTTCTTCATTGGGTGTGACTTTATTCTTGCCTATGTTTCCACCAATTAAAACATTTGTATTACTCTTCAATCTTTCAACCGCTTCTTCCACTCCACCATTATTAAAACCCATTCGGTTAATTATGGCTGAATCTTCTTTCAGTCTGAACAAACGCGGTTTGTCGTTTCCAGGTTGTGGTTTTGGGGTAACGGTCCCTATTTCAATAAAACCGAACCCAAAATTTGAAAGTTCTTTGTAAAGCTTCGCATCTTTATCAAAACCTGCAGCAAGTCCAACGGGATTGGGAAACTTCAACCCAAAAAGTTCTCGTTCCAGTTTAGTGTTTTCAATTTTATATATACTTCGGAAAATACTTCCAAAGCCAATTTTATGGAAAAAACGAATCAACGAAAATGTAAAATGATGAATTTTCTCAGGATCGAAGGTAAAAAATATGCGACGGATGATGGTTTTGTACATGGTTGAAAAATGTGGTACAAAAATACACTAAACTATGTATTTGTTATTTTGAATATGCTTTATTTTGCATTGTAAAAGAAAAGTTATGATTGAAAAACAACACATTATTGATCGCTTCAAAAGTTATGTTACTATTGACACCGAAAGTGATCCAAACAGTGATACCACACCCAGCACTAAAAAACAATGGGATCTCGCCAATAAATTGGCCGAAGAACTGAAACAGATAGGAATGGAAGATGTGAGCATTGACGAAAACGCTTACATAATGGCTACTTTGCCTTCCAATGTTTCGCATCCTGTTCCTGTGATTGGTTTCGTTTCACACTTTGATACTTCGCCAGATTTTACAGGAGCGAACGTGAATCCACAAATAATTGAGAACTACAACGGAAAGGATATTGTTCTTAATAAAGAAAAGGACATCATTCTTTCGCCAGATTATTTTGAGGATTTGTTGCTTTATAAAGGACAGACGTTAATCACAACTGATGGAACAACGCTTTTGGGTGCCGATGATAAAGCTGGAATTACCGAAATAGTTTCCGCAATGGAATACCTAATAAATCATCCCGAAATTAAGCACGGAAAAATCCGTGTAGGTTTTACTCCCGATGAAGAAATTGGTCGAGGCGCACATAAGTTTGATGTGAAAAAATTCGGTGCAGATTGGGCATACACAATGGACGGTAGCCAAGTGGGTGAACTGGAATATGAAAACTTCAATGCAGCCAGCGCGGTAATAACTGTAAAAGGAAAAATAGTACACCCAGGGTATGCCAAGGGAAAAATGGTAAACAGTATGTACATTGCCACCGACTATATCAATTCGCTTCCAAGACTTGAAACTCCAGAACATACGGAAGGACGTGAAGGATTTTTTCACCTTCATGGTATAAAAGGATCTGTTGATGAAACTAAAATTCAATACATCATCCGCGATCACGACAAGAAACACTTTGAGGCTAGAAAAGAAATGGTTCAAAGATTGGCAGACGATCTAAACGAGCAATTTGAAATGGAAGTCGTTACTGTTGAAATAAAAGACCAATATTTTAACATGCGTGAAAAGATTGAGCCGGTAATGCACATTGTGAAAATCGCAAAACAAGCAATGGAAAAAGCCGGTATCGAACCTTTAATAAAGCCAATACGTGGAGGAACGGATGGTTCGCAGCTAAGCTTTATGGGGCTTCCGTGTCCTAATATTTTTGCTGGAGGCCACAACTTTCATGGAAGGTATGAATACGTTCCCGTTGAAAGTATGCAAAAGGCTGTGGAAGTAATTGTGAACATTGCAGAGTTGACAGCGCAGGATCTTTCAAAATTCAAAAAAGAAGATGAGTAAATTTTAAAATAACATCCTCAAAAAAGAAACTCCCTCAACTATTTAAAAATAATGAGGGAGTTTTTATTTAAAAAAGGAACAATTTACTATTTCTTTTCTTTTTCAGGAGCGTTAATTTTTGCAGTTCTTTCCATAGAAATGGCAGATCTTTCAAACTTTATTTTTCCGGCACCACATTCAATAATACAGGTTCCATCGTCATTAAGCTCCAGTACTTTACCGTGTATTCCACCAGTGGTAATTACTTTGTCGCCTTTTTTAAGTTGGGCTGCAAACTGTTTTTCCTGTTTGGCTTTTTTCATTTGGGGACGTATCAAAAATAGATACATAACCAAAAACAATAATATTATCGGTAAAAAACTTTGTATTTGTTCCATAGCAATTTTTAGTGATCCAAAAAATTAATTATTTGGATGTTGGGGTTTTTACTGGAGTAGCGGCACCACCGGCTTTTGGAGTTACAAAAGCTTTAATGGTTAAAGTTTCGGTTCCAGCTTTGGTATTGGTTGTAAGGGTTACTGTTTTGCTTACTTGGTTTTGACCGCTTCCGTTGAATTTTACCAATAACTCACCTGACTCACCTGGAGCAACTGGTTCTTTAGTGTATTCTGGGATTGTGCAACCACAGCTACTTTTTGCGTTTACGATCATCAAAGGAGCTTCGCCCGTGTTTTTGAATTTAAACACGTGTTCTACATTGGTTCCTTGATCGATAGTTCCGAAATCGAACTGACTTTCTTCAAAAGCGATTGTTGGGAATTTACCAGATTCTGCATCGCGATCTGCGGCAGTGGCAACATTTTCCTCATTTACTTTGTCTGCAGCATTGTCTTTACAAGAAGAAAAGGCAAAAACAGATAGTATTGCTACTATTAAAACTGATTTTTTCATGGTATTTAAAATTTTTATGTTTTTAGCACGCCAAAAGTATGTATTTTTTTGCTTTTATTGAAGTCCTCGTCCAATTTTATTCAGTTTACCGTTTTCTGAAAACTCTTTAACAATTTTATCCAAAATTCCGTTGACGAAGATGCTACTTTTTGGGGTTGAATATTCTTTGGAAACTTCCAAGTATTCGTTGATTGTGGCCCTAACAGGAATTGAAGGAAAGTATAAAAATTCAGCGATGCCCATTTTTAAAATAATCAAATCTATATCAGCGATGCGATCTTGGTCCCAGTTTGGGGTCTTGCCTTCTATTTGGGCGTTAAGCTTGTCTTCGTTTAGAATTACTTTTCTGAAAAGTTGCAGTGCATATTCGCGGTCTTCATCATTTTTATAAAGATTAGGGACCAAAAGCGCAGAAGCATTTTTTTCTGAAAGCTTTCCAAGCATTTTAACAATGGCAGTGTTCACTATCGGAAAATCATCAACCCAAGTAAGGCGTTTGTCTTCTATATATTCATAAAGTTTGTCATTGGGAGCAACTACTTCCTTAAAAACTTTAATGACAAAATCTTGATCTTCTTTATAGGTAGTTTCTTTTTTTGAGAGGTAATCATTATACCACTCCAATTTACGTAGTTCGTTGAATATGATATTAACATATTCCCCATCCAAATGCCAGTAATTAAGTTTTTTCTTTTCAATAATATCAGAAAAAGTAGTGTTATTGGCAATTACCTGAAGCAGTTTATTTTCCACAAAGGTGCGGCTCGGGTCTTTTTCCAGAGCAGTGGCAAGATGTTTTTTTTGGGACTTTGTAAGAAAACTATCAGCTTGTTGTTGAAGCGCCAAAAGCAGCTGTAACATCAATAAATAGAGGTCCTGCATTTGGTCTATACTGTGCAGCAGAAATTTTTCCTGTGAATCGATATTCGGGTTTTCACGTTGGTTATAGGCGTAAACGGACTGCAAAACTTTTACTCGGATATGTCTTCTTGTAAGCATATTTTTTTGAAAGAACTTTTTTAAAGTAACAACGCACAAGAATTCCCTGTGCGTTGCAAAGATAGTGTTTTAAGAAAACCGAAACCTATTTTTCGTTTTTTCTTGCATCAATTCTGGCTTGGGCCACATTAAACGCTGCTTGATGGGTTGTAATATTTTCCAACTCAGCTTTTTTCAATATTTCAAGCGTGGTATTGTAAATGTTTTCGGTCTTACGCATTATTTCCTTTCGGTCATAATTTTCAAGTTCAGCATAAACGTTTATAATTCCACCAGCATTTATCAAGAAATCTGGAGCGTAAACAATTCCTTTTTCGCGAAGCATCTTTCCGTGCTTCTGCTCTTCAGCCAACTGATTGTTTGCAGCACCAGCAATTATTTTTGTATTCAATTGATTGATGGTGAAATCGTTTATAGTTGCGCCCAAAGCACAAGGAGCGTAGATATCCATTTTTTCTGCGTAAAGGTTGTTTCCGCCGTAAATCTCAACGCTGTATTTGTCGCGAACTTCTTCCAAACGGTCTTGGTTGATGTCTGAAATATAAACTTTGGCACCTTCGTTGCTCAGGTTTTCAACCAAAGCTTCACCTACGTTTCCAATTCCCTGAACAAAAACAACTTTATCTTCAAGCACATCGCTTCCAAAAGTGTATTTTGCAGCGGCTTTCATTCCCATAAAAACACCGTAAGCTGTAATTGGGGAAGGATTTCCGGCACCACCTTTTGATTCTGAAATACCAGTAACGTAAGGAGTAACAGTTCTTACCAAATCCATATCAGAAGTTGCCATCCCAACGTCTTCAGCAGTAATATATTTTCCGCCTAATGAGTTTACAAACTCACCAAACTTCAACATAAGCTCAGGCGTTTTTTGTGTTTTTGCATCACCTATCAAAACTGCTTTTCCGCCACCAAGGTTAAGCCCCGTGATTGCACTTTTATAAGTCATTCCGCGCGATAAGCGAAGTACGTCATTCAACGCTTCCCACTCACTGCCATAGTTCCACATTCTTGTTCCTCCCAAAGCTGGTCCCAAAACCGTATTGTGGATACCAATTATTGCTTTTAAACCAGTATCTTTGTCGTTGCAAAAAACGATTTGTTCGTGATTGTCAAAAGAAAGTTGCCCAAAAACTGGGTCCATCTTGTGAAGTTCGTTTGTATTGATTACCTCAGTTATCATAGCTTTTTAATTATTTTGTTCATCCTCTAAAAAGGCGGTGCAAAAGTAACTTTTTGTTGTCAATTTCACAAAACATCGGCTGTTAATTTAAGAATTTTAAAAACATTGTTTTTTTTCGAAATGAAAGAACTAAAATACCTAAATAAATATTTCATAAAATACAGGGGGCGACTGTTATTGGGCGTTTTCATAACCATCATTGCAACGGCTTTCAAACTGGTGGTGCCTATGAAAGTGGGCGATTCTGTAACTGCAGTAAAACAATATATGAACGGGGAAATAACCGATATCGGTGTTGTTGAACACGAACTTCTCATTAATATTTTAATGCTTTTGGGCGCTGCATTACTTTCTGCGTTTTTCACTTTTATGATGCGACAGACTTTTATCGTGGTTTCCCGTTATGTGGAATATGACCTTAAAAACGAAATTTTTCAACATTACGAGAAACTTTCCCTCGGTTTCTACAAACAAAACCGCACGGGCGATTTGATGAATCGTATTAGTGAAGATGTTTCCAAAGTACGAATGTACGTTGGACCCGCTTTAATGTATAGCATTACTACAATTACGCTTTTTATAGTGGTAGTGAGCTATATGTTTTACAAAGCGCCTACGCTAACTTTATATGCAATTGCGCCATTACCCATTTTATCAGTAGCAATCTATAAATTAAGCGTCCTCATCAACCACCGAACCACTATTGTTCAGCAATACCTTTCAAAACTTACCACCTTTACGCAAGAAAGTTTTAGTGGAATTGCGGTTATAAAAGCCTACGGAATTGAGCCACGAACCAATACAAATTTTGAAGAACTTGCCGAAGGTAGCAAAGTAAAAAATATTGATTTGGCAAAAGTTCAAGCCTTATTTTTCCCACTTATGATGCTTTTGATTGGCGTAAGTAACATTTTGGTTATTTACATTGGAGGCACGCGCTACATTAGCGGGCAAATTGCAGAATTTGGAACGATTGTAGAATTTTTAATTTATGTGAATATGCTCACATGGCCCGTTGCCGTTGTAGGTTGGGTTACCTCAATGGTGCAGCAGGCCGAAGCTTCACAAAAACGTATCAACGAATTTTTGGAAACCGAACCTTCCATTCAAAATTTGGTAGATGAAAACACGCCAGTAGATGGAAATATTGAATTCAACAACCTCACCTTTACATACCCAGATACTGGAATTACGGCTCTCAAAAATGTTTCCTTCACTGTAAAGCCAGGCGAAACATTGGCAATTGTTGGAAACACAGGTTCAGGGAAATCTACCATTTTGGAATTAATTGGAAGACTATACGATGTTGAAGAAGGAATGTTGAAGATTGATGATATGGCAATAAGAAATCTAAATCTCGAGGATTTGCGAGAGAGCATTGGTTATGTGCCGCAAGATGCTTTCCTTTTCAGTGATACCATTCGGAACAATATTCGTTTTGGAAAAGAAAAAGCTTCCGAAGAAGAAGTGATAGAAGCCGCAAAAAATGCAGCAGTTCACAGAAACATCGTCGGTTTCACCAAAGGGTATGATACAATCTTGGGCGAACGCGGAATCACTTTGAGCGGTGGGCAAAAGCAGCGTGTTTCAATTGCGCGTGCAATTATAAAAGATCCTCAGATTTTGTTATTTGACGACTGCCTTTCAGCTGTAGATACTGAAACCGAGGAAGAAATACTTCAAAACCTGAATAAAATTTCAAAAGAAAAAACCACTATCATTGTTAGCCACCGGATCTCTTCTGTCAAGAATGCCACCAAGATAATTGTGCTGGAAGAAGGAAAAATCATACAAAGTGGTACGCACAATGAATTGGTAAATACCGAAGGCTATTACAAGGAACTCTACGCAAAACAGCTTTTGGAAAAAGAAATGTAAATTTACTTTGGTTGGTTTAAATTTTTTTTGGATTTTTGGCAAAACGTAAGCCAAAAAATAGAAATTATGAGTGACCACTATACGATGGAGCAAGAAGAGATTTTTTCAAAAGTTATGCGCGCCGGAAGACGCACCTACTTTTTTGATGTAAGGTCCACAAAAGCAGGGGATTTTTACCTTACCATTACCGAGAGCAAAAAATTCACAAATGATGATGGTTCCTACCATTACAAAAAACACAAAATTTATCTTTACAAAGAGGATTTCATTGAGTTTAAAGACACTTTGGATGAAATGATAAACTACGTAATCGATGAAAAAGGCGAAGAAGTAATAAGCGAACGCCACCAAAAAGATTACAAAAAAGAAACTGACGAAATGCCGATAGCTTCCGAATCAACTTCAGAAAATGGAGAAACAGACACAAGCAATTTCACCGATATAGAATTTGACGATATATAAATTTTAACTCAAAAAAGATAAAACCGGCACAGGTAAAACTGTTGCTGGTTTTTTTATTTTTAAGCTTAAATACTTTGCTTATTTTTCAATGTTGAAAACCACAAAAACAAATTCTTTCTATGGTCAAAAAACTATACCAACCCTACAGGCCTAATCTGGATTTTTCAGGGTTGGATCATATTGTGATTGGCAGTGGAATGGGCGGATTAACTGTTGCCACTTGGCTTGCTAAGGCTGGAAAAAAAGTTGCAATTTTTGAAAGACATTACGTTCCAGGCGGATTCACGCACAGTTTCAAGAGAAAGGACGGTTTTCAGTGGGATGTTGGCGTTCATTACGTTGGTAATATGGCAGAAGGTTCTTCACTCCGTGATTTTTTCGACTTTTTAACTGACGGAAAACTGGAATGGGAATCGATGGGTGAAATTTATGATGTGGCAAATATTGATGGCACTGAATATAAATTCAAAGCTGGAAAGGAAAACTTCAGAAAACAAATCCTCAATTATTTTCCCGAAGAAGAAAAAGCCATTGACACCTACTTAAAACTCATTAAAAAAACCAACAGCCGCGCGAGTGTTTTTTACTTTGAAAAAATATTCGAACCTTGGTTCAGTAAGGCAATCGGCTGGATTTTTAGAAAAAGATATTCAAAATATTCACAAAAAACTACTTGGGAAGTTTTAAGTGAAATCACAAAAAATGAACGCTTGATTGCCGTGCTTTGTGCACAGTGTGGAAATTATGGCCTATCGCCAAAGAACAGTAGTTTCGGCACACACACAATGGTAATCGGTCATTTTTTGGAAGGAGGCTACTACCCTATTGGCGGTGCGGATCAAATTTGTGAAAAAACGCTCGAAGTCTTTACGGCAAATGGCGGAAAAGTTTTTATAAACGCAGATGTCACAAAAATTGTTACAGAAAACAATCGTGTTAAAGGAATACAACTCGGTGAAAAATTTATTGCCTGCAAAAGTGTAATAAGTAATGTTGGGGTGAACAATACTTTTAACCATTTACTTTCAGAAGCTGATAGGAAAGTTTGCAATTTTAGTCTGAAAAATGTGCAAGCTGCAAGTGCGCATATTTGTTTGTATCTCGGTTTGAACAAATCCAGCAAAGCTTTGAACCTTCCGAAACACAATCTTTGGTATTATAAACACGACGGTATCGATAAAATTTTTGATGAAGCTACCTTGGAAAACGCTCCTGAAAATTTCGCTTACATCTCTTTCCCTTCTGCCAAAGATCCTAATTGGGAAACCAAAAACCCTAGCACTGCAACTATTCAAGCCATTTCCGTGGGGAATATAGATTGGTTTAAAGCTTATAAAGACTCACATTGGATGAAACGTGGCGATGAGTATTTGAAGCTTAAAAAGAATTTTGAAACCGAAATGTTAAAGGTTCTCTTCAAATTTTTTCCCCAAATTGAAGGAACTATTGTGGCATCTGAAGTTTCAACCCCGCTTTCAACAGAAAACTTTACCAATTACAAAAGCGGCGAAATATATGGACTGGCACATTCACCTGAACGATTTACGCTTCCTTTTTTAAGGCCGAAAACCAAAATAAAAGGATTGTTTCTTACTGGCCAAGATATAACGCTAGTTGGTGTTGCGGGCGCCATGCTGTCGGGGTTATTGTGCGCCACGGCTATTTTGAAACTTCGTTCTTGGAAGATTTTTAAGGAAATCAGAACCTCTAAAAATTCCTAAGTCTTATTAATGAAACGAATAAATCTGCCTATTGGCGTCCAAAAAGAAAACCCTATATTTGCCGCTTTTTTAAACGGATATGATGCTAGCAAAAACACTTAAGAACTTTACCCAAAACCCAAAAAACGATATACTTTCTGGGCTTACCGTAGCTTTAGCCTTGATACCAGAAGCCGTTGCCTTTGCCTTTGTTGCTGGAATTGACCCTTTAGTGGGATTATACGGTGCTTTTATCATGGGAATTGTAACCGCTCTTTTTGGTGGCCGTCCCGGAATGATTTCTGGAGCTACGGGAGCGATGGCCGTGGTAATGGTGCATTTAATTCAAAAAGGAAATGAAGTTGGTTTAACTTTGACCGAACCGGTTCAATATCTGGGATTGCAATGGCTTTTTATAACGCTTTTGTTTGTAGGCGCCATTCAAATTATGGCAGGCGTTTTTAAACTTGGAAAATTTGTCAGGCTTATTCCGCACCCAGTAATGATGGGATTTGTGAATGGTTTAGCTATCGTTATATTTCTTTCACAGTTAGGACTTTTTAAAGAAAGTCGCGGCACCGTTCCGCAATGGCTTAATGGGCTCGATCTTTGGGTTATGTTGGCGCTTGTAGCCTTAACAATGGGCATTATGTTCGGTTTGCCAAAACTTACCAAAAAACTTCCTGCAGCATTAATCGCTATAGCTGTAGTAGCCTGTATTACCATATTTGGAAACCTTGACGTTAGTACGGTAAGCTCATTCATCCACGATGGCGGTGGAAGTGGTTTAAAAGGATCACTGCCAGTATTTCAAACACAGATTTTTGGGTTTTTAGACACTTTGAATGGGCATTGGGATTTGATCATTTCCACAGCATTTTTATTGGCTGCTGTTGGTTTAATTGAATCTTTGATGACGCTTAATTTAATTGATGAAATGACCGAAACCCGCGGAAGCGGAAACCGCGAATGTGTTGCTCAAGGTGGCGCAAATATATTGAACGGACTTTTCGGTGGAATGGGTGGTTGCGCAATGATCGGACAATCCATTATCAACGTAAGTTCTGGTGGTCGCGGAAGGCTTTCGGGTGCTACGGCAGCAATTGCGCTTTTATGCTTTGTGCTTTTTGGTGCACCTTTAATTGAGCAAATCCCTATTGCAGCTTTAGTGGGCGTAATGTTTATGGTGGTAATTGGCACCTTTGCGTGGAGCAGTTTTAGGATTCTTCATAAAATTCCAGTGGCAGATGCTATCGTTTTGATTACGGTTTCGGCTGTAACCGTTTGGCAAGATTTGGCAATTGCGGTACTTGTAGGTGTAATTATGAGTGCTCTTGTTTTTGCTTGGAAAAGTGCCACTATGATTAGAGCCAGAAAAAGAATTAAAGAGGATGGTACGAAAGTTTATGAAATCTGGGGACCACTATTTTTTGGTTCAACCACAACTTTTAATAGCAAATTTGATGTTTCCACCGATCCAAATTCAATTGAAATTGATTTTATAGAATCCAAGATCTCCGACCATTCCGGTGTAGAAGCAGTTCGAAATATTGCCAATAAATATATTGATAGCGGAAAGAAAGTGAAACTCACACACCTCAGCCCAGATTGCAAGTCACTTCTTTTAAAATGGAATCCAGAGTTTGAAGCTTTTATTGAAGATTCTATTGAAGATCCACGGTATTATGTGGTTACAGATACACTGGATGCGGAAGCCTAAATAGACTTTAGTTTTTTCTTTTAAAGTAGAAATCAACTTTCTTTGCTTCCCCATTTACCGTTCCTTCAATCCAAGCGTGTAAGGAATCTTTAACAGGATTTGAATAAGTAATGCGGTGCGGGAAATCGTGCTCTTTATTCTCAAAAGTAACTAGTCCCTTTTCAGAAGAAACCATTTTAAATGTAATAGGCTTTTCATCATTTTGATTGACTGTTACCACTGTCAACAAAACGTTTTCCCCCTTTTGCTCCAAAGCCATAGTTTCTGCAAAAACTGTTTCTTTTCCCTTCTGCGTAAAACTAAATGCCGTAAAGCTATTTTCATTTTCCTTTGACCAAGTTTCTTGAGAAAACTCTTCTCCTGATTCATTAGTCCAAGTTCCCAAAAGCCATTGCAGTTGGTCAATTTTTTCAAATTTCTCTCCAGCGGTTTCAGTATCAGACTGCTGTGTTTCTGAATTATTTTTACAGGAATTAAGCAGCAATGGAAGCAATACAAAAAGTAAATACTTTTTCATAGTGGTCAGGTTTTGTTGGGCGAAGGTATCAAAAAAAGCTTTGATCTATAATATTCTTAGTCCATTCTGAACTTCTTTTCCAGGCTGTAAAAGTGTTACGTTTTTTCCTTCCACAGCACCCAAAACAAGACATTCGCTCATAAAATTTGCGATTTGTTTCTTAGGAAAATTCACCACAGCAACCACTTGTTTACCAATCAACTCCTCTTTAGTATAAACTGAAGTAATCTGAGCGGAAGTTTTTCGCTCTCCTAGTTCACTCCCAAAATCTACTAAAAGCTGATAGGAAGGATTTCTCGCTTCCAGAAAGTCATTGGCTTCAAGAATTGTTCCCACACGCATTTCAACCTTTTCAAAGTCGGCCCAAGAAAGATTATTCGTCATGATGGATGGTAAGTTTTTTAATCATTTCTGGAGAAATTTCACCTTGATCTGCGCCGTAAGCATCTACAAGCAAGCCTTTGGTTCCGTCATGCGCTTCAATTAAATAGAGAATAGTATTGTCTCCTGGGTCGGTCATTCCTTCAAAACGATAGAATTTAACAATATCCAATTCGCCAGCCTTCCACTTTTTTTTAAGTGATTTTGATTCTATGCCTTCACCTACGAGATTAAAATCTTCGGTAAAACCGTGGTTCTGCAAATCTTCAATTGCAACTGAGAGTGATGAGTATGAGTTTTTCATAATAGTTGGTTTAATTTTTAAAGTTAATGGAGATATTGTTCAACGGCAAAGTTTTATAAATTCTTTAGGAAAAGTATATGGTTGATGGTTGATGGTTGATGGTTGATTGTTGATTGTTGATTGTTGATTGTTGATTGTTGATTGTTGATTGTTGATGGTTGATGGTTGATTGTTGATGGTTGATTGTTGATTGTTGATTGTTGATTGTTGATTGTTGATTGTTGATTGTTGATTGTTGATTGTTGATTGTTGATTGTTGATTAGTGTAGAAGAGTCTATTCAATTAAGTGTGTCAATTTATAATTTAATAAATTAGACATATGAAAAGTACAGAAAGTAATTTAGATATGGAAGCACTCATAAAACAAATGGGCGAAGAGCTTCGATCCGGCAAACCACTTACAGGAACTG
>JAGXGE010000017.1 GCA_024637015.1 Aequorivita sp.
TTCCTGTTCAAAGTTATTGTGATATGGAAATACACAGTCTTCAGTAGTGGCTTCAAATTCATCGTAAAAGAAGGAATCAAGGACTGAATCATATGTATAAGATCCCGTAAATGTATTACAAGATCCTAGTCCACTAAAATCGTGATTTTCCGAAATTGTTAGTATAGCATAAACAGGTGGTTCCATTAAATCCAATGGGGGACCAAACTCAATAAACATGTCTTTTAGGTGCCAAGACTGATATAGGTCTGGATCTTGAGCAATACTATGAATACTACTTAGAAGAAATATTAATAAAATTAAATTTTTCATAACTCTTCAATTTTAGCTTGTGGCTAACATGTGTATATACGACAAACCTATTGCCGTTATCCCACACATGTGTTCCATGATTTTTATTTATTATTCTTTCAAAATTTTAAAGCATACCAAACCCAAACAAGCCATAGCCTGCGAACGGGATTTAATTAAAAGGGGAGAATAAAGCACGAAGCTTATATCCAAATATAAAAAAAAACTTGAGCCTCCCGCCCCTTTTCCACCAATTATTCGATTAACTGCACCCCTTCAACCTATAAGCTGCGTAGCACCCGAACAAGACCATTCCATCATCGGAGTCGTCATTGCGAAGGAGTTTACGACTGTGGCAATCTGTTGTGGTGTAGTTCTATTCATGACGGCAAGTAGCCTCATGAGATTGCCACGCTGCGCTCGCAATGACGGTTTTGCTCATGATTGTTTGACGTCATTGCGAAGGAGCGACCCAAGGAGCGACTGAAGCAATCTGCCCAGGTGCAGTTCTATTCATGACGGCAAGTAGCCTCAAACCCACAACAGACAACAGACAACCCACAACTCACAACTGATCACCCACTCTTCCGAAGCACCTCCAAAGGCGAACTCCTTAAAACTTCCCGAATATTACTCAGGCCAATACCCCCGCTAGTGCGCGATTGTATCGCGTTCCTTTCCGACTCAACCATAATAACGAAATACCACAATACCGTCCAATAGTCCTTTTTCATCTGCATAATCTGATGCACTGCTATAAACATAATCTTGAGCTCTATAAACCAAACCTGCCGCCACTGGATTATTGTGAACATAACTAATTTTCTCCCAAATAACTTTATTGCTCCACAACTCAATAGAACGACGAAGTACGAAAGACGAAATACGAAAGACTTTGCAATAGAATATCCTTGTACTCATTGCGAGTAAAAACATCCAGCCATTCTACAACTGCAAAGCTCACAAAGTACAGCCCTTCCGGATTATGAAACTTATAATTACGACTCATAATCTAAAGATAATTATATTTTAGAATTTCAGGATGCAGGAGACCACGCGATGCTCCCGAAGTCTCGGGAGCGCGGGAGCGGGGGATGCAGACCACGCGATGCTCCCGAAGTCTCGGGAGCGCGGGAGCGGGGCTCTTCTACATCTTCAGAAATTCCTGAAGAAGAGCAAAAAGAAATGGGCCTTAGCGATGGTCTGATTCGATTTTCAATTGGTTTGGACAATGATATTAAGCGTACCTACCAAATGATGCGTGAATGTATGGTGGAAGTTGGTATTCTATAACTAAACTATTTTAAAATAATTTTTAAAAGGGAACAGATAATCTGTTCCCTTTTTTAATTTGCATAGGTTTTTACAAAATCGTAACATTACAATCCTAAAAAATAAATATTCCAAACTATGGAAAACCAAAACCTTCGCCCTCATCCTGAAAATGAACATATAGTTGAAAATATAGAACTCAATATATGGGAGGCTTTGATTCCTGTTATAATCTTAATGTCATTATTGGCGTATAATATTTTTTTTGCAGATGGAGAATGGTTTGGTGAATATTCAAACCAATTAATATTATTAATGGGTGGCGTGGTGGCCGCAATTGTCGGTTTTTTCAATAAAAGTACTGTAGCCATAATGATGGCCGAAGTATATGAAAATCTTAAAAGTGTATTTGTACCAATTATGATCTTATTTTTAGTTGGGGCTTTAGCGGGTACTTGGTTGATAAGTGGTGTTATTCCTGCTATGGTATATTATGGACTTCAAGTTTTAAGCCCTTCATTTTTTCTTCCAGCCTCGGTAATTATTGCTTCAATAATATCGATTGCAACTGGCAGTAGCTGGACTACTTCAGCTACTGTGGGAATAGCCTTGGTGGGTATTGGAACCGCATTGGGTATTTCACCAGGAATGGTCGCAGGAGCTGTAATTTCTGGCGCATATTTTGGAGATAAAATGTCACCGCTAAGCGATACCACAAATTTAGCACCTGCTATGGCTGGGACAGATTTGTTTACACATATTCGATATATGGCTTTTACTACTGTTCCTACTTATATAATCACGCTTATTGTTTTTTCCATTTTGAGTGCAACGGTAGAAACCCATGGCAATGCAGACATTAGTGGGTTATTGGCAACAATCGATACTACCTTTAATATAAGTCCTTGGCTTTTTGTAGTTCCGGGTTTAGTAATTATTTTAATTCTTTTAAAGACAAAACCACTTTTAGCATTAGGCATTGGGGTGCTTTCCGCAGCAATATTTGCTATTGTATTCCAGCCCCAGATTTTGAGTGCTATTTCCAATTCAAGTTTTGGAGCAATCGTAAAATCTATCTTTACTGACATCAGTATAACTACAGAAAATGAAAAGCTTAACGAGCTTTTTACATCAGGAGGAATGCAGGGAATGCTGTGGACTATTTATTTGATTTTATGCGCCATGGTCTTTGGAGGAATTATGGATGGGATTGGTGCTTTGGCACGAATTACTAAATCCTTACTAAAACTTGCCCACACTATTTTTGGGCTTTTCGCCAGTACGGTATTGAGTTGTTTAGGACTTAATATAATAGCTTCCGACCAATATTTAGCTATAGTAATTCCAGGAAAAATGTTCAAACAAGCATATCACGATCGTGGCTTGGCACCAGAAAATTTGAGCAGAACCTTGGAAGATAGTGGAACAGTAACCTCCGTATTAGTGCCTTGGAATACTTGTGGCGCGTACCAAAGTAGCGTTCTGGGTGTAGATACACTTCACTATGCTGGTTATGCTGTTTTCAATTGGCTAAGTCCAATTATGACTTTACTTTTTGCAGCTTTTAGAATTAAAATTAGACAGCTTTCCGAAGCAAAAACAGCAAAAATTTAAAAGGATAAAACTTCTAATGATTTGTGCTTTAGGAACTAAAAATTCAATCATTTATTTTGCTTATACTTTAATAAAACTTTAAATAGGCTTTACTTTTTATTGGCCATTTGAATGGGTACTTTTGCACCTTCAAAAAATGACTAAAATTTAAAAGTAAATTACTATGACATTAGTAGGAAGAAAATTTCCAAATTTAGCTGTTAATACTATAAACAGTAAAGGTATTGCCCAAAACATAAACATATTAGAAACTGCAAAAAAAGAAGGAAAAAAGGTAATTCTTTTTTGGTATCCAAAGGACTTTACGTTTGTTTGTCCAACAGAGCTTCTAGCCTTTCAAGCGGCATTAGAAGAATTTGAGAAAAGAAATACAATTGTAATTGGAGCATCTTGTGATTCAGCTGAAGTTCACTTTGCCTGGTTGAACACACCAAAAAATAATGGCGGGATTGAAGGTGTTACTTACCCACTTATTGCTGACACTAACCGTAATCTTTCTTCACAATTAGGAATTCTGGACAGCACTAATGAGCGCTATGACGATGAAACTGGAATGCTAATGGTTGATGGGGATAACGTAACCTACCGGGCAACTTACCTAATAGATGAGGAAGGAACTGTTTTCCACGAAAGTGTAAATCACATGCCATTGGGCAGAAATGTTTCAGAATTTTTGAGATTGATAGATGCATATTCTCATGTTCAAAAAAACGGTGAGGTTTGCCCAGCAAACTGGCAAGAAGGTGAAACGGCTATGAACGCTAATCGTGAAGGTGTTGCTGAATATCTTAGCGAACATCTGAATTAATTTGAGCTTTATAATGTTACCGAAACAGTCCTTTTCTTTTATGATAGGGGCTGTTTTTTTATGAAATCTTTTATAATTTTACTGAAATGCTTTATGTATTTTTATGTTTCTTAAAAAGATAAAAAAATATGGCATCTATCACACTCGGCGGAACACCCACAGAAACTATTGGAAGCATACCTAAAATTGGTTCCAAAGCACCCGATTTCAACTTAACAACAACTGAATTGTCATCAAAATCACTTTCAGATTATGGAAGACAGCGAAAAATACTTAATATCTTTCCAAGTGTGGGTACGGGCGTTTGCGCTGCTTCAGCAAGAAAATTCAATGAAGAAGCATCAAAGCTCACCAACACCAAAATTCTTTGTATTTCCAGGGATCTTCCTTTTGCGCAAAAAAGCTTTTGTGCGGCAGAGGGCATTGAAAATGTAGAAATGTTATCTGATTTTAAAGATGGTAGTTTTGGAAAAAACTATGGATTAGAAATTACAAACGGAGCCTTTCAAGGGCTGCTCTCAAGAGTGGTAATAGTATTGGATGAAAACAATAAATTAATTTATTCTGAGCAAGTTCCTGAAATTAGTAACGAACCCGATTACGCTTCGGCAATAAAAGCGTTGCAGTAATGTGGAATTCATTTTTAGGAAAGCGCCTTAAGGGATGCGGATACGCATTCAAAGGCGCTTTGCTTTTATTGCGCCACGAGGCGAGCATTCAAGTGCAAGCCGGAATTGCCGTAATCATGACTTTTGCTGGTTTTTACTTTGAAATTTCCGCTATTGAATGGATGCTGCAAGTTTTCGCAATCGGTTTGGTGATGAGTATTGAAGGATTAAATACCGCTGCAGAAGAAATTGCAGATTTTGTACACCCTGACTTTCACAATAAAATTGGCTTTATAAAAGATGTTGCAGCTGGGGCGGTATTCTTTGCCGCTATTACTGCCGTTATTATTGGCTTTATCATTTACATTCCTAAGTTTTAATGGAATTAAAATTTATTTGGAATTTGTTTTTTGTAATTTTAAATTTTACACGTTGATATTTGTATTTTTGCTTAAAAGACAACCGTTCCATTAATGGCCAAAAAGAAAAAAACAACCACTAAAACACCGCGCAAAAAAATAAGCTTTTCGCTATCCAAACAACAAAAAATTATTTTGGGTAGCTTTTTGTTTTTGTTGGGGCTGGCGCTTTTATTTTCCTTTGTCTCCTACTTTTTCACATGGCAGGCAGACCAAAGCGAAATTGGAAATTTGGCAGAACGGGAAATGCAGGCTAAAAACTGGCTTAATAAATTTGGCGCCAATGTGGCGCATTTCTTCATTTACGATGGTTTCGGTATCTCAGCTTTTATTTTCGCATTCCTAGTTACCCTAACGGGTATTTACTATTTCTTTGATTATGCGAAAAAACAATTGGCCAAGTTTTGGTTTTGGGGATTGCTATTAATGCTTTGGATTTCGATATTTTTCGGTTTCTTCGGAGAAGAAACAAACCTTTTTAGCGGAATTATTGGCTATGAAACCAACGATCTTATTCAGGATTATTTAGGCTTGGTAGGCGCAATGCTGGTTATGATTTTTATTTTGATTGTCTATTTGGTTGTTAGATTAAAACTTACTCCAGAATTGGTCATCGATGCCTTCAAAAGTTCCAAAAAACAAATAGCTTCAGAATTTATTTCTAATGAAAAAAAAGGTCAGGGTTCCGAAAGAGTTTCAGAAATAGACAAGGAAGAGGAAGACGAAGAAGAAATTCCTGAGCCCCATATTGAAGAAAAAGTTACTCCACCACCTCCTGTAGCTGAAAAATTAATTTTAAAATCTGATATAGTAGGTGATGTGGAAATGGAGGTTGAGCAAGCTCCCGATGAGGAAGAGGAAATTGAAAACCTGAGTGACAAGCTGGTAAAGGATTTTGGTGAATTTGATCCTAGACTGGAATTGAGCAACTATAAATTTCCAAGTATTGAACTGCTTCGAGACCACACTGTTGGCGCTGGTATTACGATTGACCAAGAAGAACTTGAGGAAAATAAAAACAGAATTGTTGAAACCTTGAGCAATTATAAAATTGGTATCGCGAATATTAAAGCGACGGTTGGACCGACTGTTACGCTTTATGAAATAGTTCCCGACGCTGGTATCCGTATTTCAAAAATTAAAAACCTCGAAGATGATATTGCGCTTTCGCTGTCAGCTTTGGGTATTCGTATTATAGCGCCAATTCCAGGGCGCGGCACCATTGGTATTGAAGTGCCTAACAAAAATGCAAAAATTGTTTCCATGCGTTCCGTGATTGCTTCGGCAAAATTTCAAAATGCAGAAATGGAGCTACCCATAGCTTTTGGAAAAACAATCAGCAATGAAACCTTTGTGGTTGACCTCGCAAAAATGCCTCATATGCTAATGGCTGGTGCTACTGGGCAAGGAAAGTCTGTTGGTTTAAATGCTGTACTGACTTCACTTTTATACAAAAAACATCCCGCGGAAGTAAAGTTTGTTTTAGTAGATCCGAAGAAAGTGGAACTTACGCTATTTAATAAAATTGAGCGGCACTATTTGGCAAAGCTTCCCGATACCGAAGAGGCTATTATTACTGATACTACAAAAGTAATCCACACATTAAACTCACTTTGCATTGAAATGGACGCGCGATATGATTTGCTTAAGGATGCAATGGTGCGTAACATCAAAGAATACAACACTAAGTTCAAAAACAGAAAACTGAACCCGAACGAAGGACACCGCTATTTGCCATATATTGTTTTGGTAATTGACGAATTTGCCGATTTGATTATGACCGCCGGAAAAGAAGTAGAAACACCTATCGCTCGTTTGGCCCAGCTAGCGCGAGCTATTGGAATCCATTTGATAATCGCCACGCAACGGCCTTCGGTAAATGTAATTACGGGTATTATAAAAGCAAACTTTCCAGCTCGGATTGCTTTTAGGGTAACCAGTAAAATTGATTCCCGGACTATTTTGGACAGTTCTGGAGCTGATCAACTTATTGGTCGTGGCGACATGCTTTATACGCAAGGGAACGAATTGACACGAATTCAATGTGCCTTTGTTGATACACCGGAAGTTGCTGATATAACTGAATTTATCGGTTCACAAAAAGCATATCCCGACGCACATTTGCTTCCTGAATATGTTGGCGAAGAAGGTGGCACAAATGTTGATATTAACATCGAGGAACGAGACAAAATGTTCCGTGAGGCCGCAGAAGTATTGGTTATTGCCCAACAAGGTTCAGCTTCTTTATTACAGCGAAAGCTAAAATTGGGGTATAACCGTGCAGGACGTATAGTTGACCAATTGGAAGCGGCTGGTATTGTTGGTCCCTTTGAGGGCAGCAAGGCACGCCAGGTTTTGGTTCCAACAATCGATGCTTTAAATCAACTTTTAGATAATGAAATGCCAAATGATAATTAGAAAGACAAATGAAACTGAATATGTGGCATTGCATCTTCCTATTTATTCAATATTAACTACTTATGAAACTAATAATTAAAATGAAAAAATTCAGTATTATTTTATTCGCTCTTTTTATGACTTCTTTTTCACAAGCACAGAATGCAAAATCTTTGCTAAAAGAAGTTTCCGCGAAAGCAAAAAGCTACGATAACATTTCAATAGATTTCAAATATAATTTGAACAATACCAAAGAAAATGTAAACCAAGAAACGCGTGGTGATGTTACGCTTCAAGGCGATAAATATGTTTTAAATATGCTTGGTACTACTCGTATTTTCGACGGAAAAAACATTTACACCATCGTTCCCGAGGATGAAGAAGTTACAATTTCTGCATACAATCCAAGTGACGACAAAGAAATCACCCCTTCAAAAATGTTGACTTTTTATGAAAAGGGTTACACTTACAAAATGGACATTGAGCAAAATGTAAAAGGAAGAAAAATTCAGTTTATAAAGCTTATCCCAATCGATTCAAAAGCAGAGATAAAAGACATACTTTTGGGGATTGATGTGCAAACAAAACACATTTACAAATTGATTCAGACAGATGCTAAAGGCACCAAATATACGCTTACCGTAAATTCTTTTAAAACAAATCAACCTGTTTCCAAAACCTTGTTTACTTTTGACGAGGCAAAATATAAAAAAAGCGGTTACTACATAAACAAAATCTAGCCGCACGCAGGTGAAAATACTAGACAGGTATATATTGGTTACTTATTTGAAGACGTTCTTGAGCGTCTTCATTATTTTAATGTTCATATTTGTCCTTCAGACCATTTGGCTCTACATATCTGAACTTGCAGGAAAGGATCTAGACGTTTGGATAGTCCTTAAATTCCTTTGGTATGTTTCCCCAAGATTGATTCCGCTGGTACTTCCACTTACTATTTTGGTTACTTCCTTAATGGTTTTTGGAAGTTTTGCTGAAAAGTATGAATTTGCCGCGATGAAATCTACTGGAATCTCATTGCAGCGTGCTATGGGAAGCGTAATAGGTTTTATTGTAGTGCTTTCAATTACAGCATTCTTTTTCGCAAATAACGTTATCCCCTATTCCGAATACAAATGGCAGAACCTGCGGCGGAATATTTCGCAATTTCAGCCTTCCATGGTTATTTCCGAAGGACAATTCAGCCAGATTGGAGATATGTTCAATATTAAAGTTGAAGAGAAAAGCGGCGACCGGGACCAATATTTAAAAGATGTGGTTATTCATAAAAAAAATGAAAGCAAACCCAATGGTAATTATACCGTAATTATTGCAAATAAAGGGGAACTCGCCAGCGAAGAGGGCAGTAATACCCTATCACTTATTTTAAAAGAAGGAAATTATTACGAGGAAATCCAAAACAAAAATCCTGCAAAACAAAAAAATGAGCCCTTTGCCAAAAGCTACTTTGACGAATATTCCATAAATATTGACCTTACTGAATTAAACAATAAAGATGTTGACAAAGAAAATAATCTGAATAATCAGAATATGTACAATATCAGTGAGTTGCGAGTAGAAATAGACTCACTTTCCAATAGCTATTCTACCGATATTGAATCCTATACCAAAAATATGTATTACCGAAGCGGTGTAGAAAAATTTAAAGAGAACAAAGTTAGTGACACCAGTAAATCGCCTACTGTCAATACAATTCTGGACATTTATAACCCTGGGCAGCAGTTACAGATTGTTAAATTAGCTTTAAACAATGCTAAAGGAACACTTCAGACTGTTGATGCAAAAAAGGAAGAATTTAAAAACAAAACTAAAAGATTAAACAAGACTGAGATTGCCTTGCATGAAAAATATGCGCTCGGTATTGCCTGTATCATTCTCTTTTTTGTTGGGGCACCATTGGGAGCTATTATTCGCAAAGGAGGAATGGGGCTACCTATGGTTGTTGCGATTTTGCTTTTTCTAACGTATCATTTTATTGGGATTTTTGCAAAAAACAGCGCCGAAGATGGTACGATGCACCCGTTTATTGCCACTTGGCTAAGTACGGGAATTATGCTTCCGCTTAGCGTTTGGCTCACTTATCGCGCTACTACAGACCAAGGTATTTTTGATTTTGATTCCTTTATGCAGCGCATTGGGCGTTTATTTGGAATAAAACGAAAAAAGAAATCAGAATAGGAAAACTATAATCCAAAACCTGTTTTAACCAATTACAATTCTACATTTTATATCTTTGCACCACATATTTAAAGCTATGATTTCCACACAAAAAGAAAAATCCGTTCAACTTAATACAATTGAAGAAGCCATTGAAGATATTCGCAATGGAAAGATAATTATTGTAGTGGATGACGAAAACCGGGAAAACGAAGGAGACTTTATTGCCGCTGCAGAAATGGCTACGCCAGAAATGATAAATTTTATGGCCACCCACGGCAGAGGGCTTATCTGTGCGCCATTAACCGAAGAACGTTGTAACGACCTCGATTTAAATATGATGGTGGAAAACAACACCGTGCTGCACCACACGCAGTTTACAGTTTCGGTAGATTTGATTGGTCACGGCTGTACTACAGGAATTTCTGTGCACGACCGTTCAAAAACAATTAAAGCACTGGTAGATGAAAATACAAAAGCTGGTGACTTAGGAAGGCCAGGACACATTTTCCCTTTACGGGCAAAGGAAGGTGGGGTTTTAAGAAGAACTGGCCATACCGAAGCTGCAATTGATTTAGCGCGATTAGCAGGTTTGAAACCAGCTGGAATTTTGGTTGAAATTTTAAATGAAGACGGAACCATGGCACGGCTTCCACAATTGATGAAAGTTGCCCAGAAGTTTGATCTAAAACTTATTTCAATCGAAGATTTGGTAAAATACCGAATGGAGCACGATTCTTTGATTGAGAAAAAAGAAGATTTCAAAATAAATACAAAATTTGGAGGTTTTAGACTTCGCGCATACAAACAAACTACAAACGACCAAATCCATATAGCGTTAACAAAGGGAACTTGGAAAGAAAATGAACCTGTCTTGGTTCGTGTAAATGCTACTTTGGTAAATGGTGACATCTTGGGAACCCTTACCAACAATACTGAAAAAAAGTTGGATGACATGTTCAACGTAATCAATAACGAAGGAAAAGGGGCCATAGTTTTTATAAACCAACAAAGCCAATCACTTAATCTTTTAACTCGTTTAAAAGAATTGAAAGAAGCTCAAAAACCTAATGAAATTGCCAAAGCAACACGTATTGAAATGGACAGCAAGGATTTTGGGATTGGGGCCCAAATTCTACACGATTTGGGAATCCATAAAATTCGTCTTGTGTCAAACAGTGAACAGACCAAACGGGTTGGGATGATTGGATATGGATTGGAGATTACGGAATACGTAGGCTATTAAACCACGGAAGCTATAGCATTTTTCATAGCTTCTGCCCTATCTTTAACTTGCTTTTCCGTCCAGCCAATTTTTACTAATGATGAAATAGTTCTACCCATAATGGCATCGCTTTTTGAAAAATCAGTTTTATTAAGGTCTTGCATCTGGTTTCTAACTTCGGAAGAAAGATTTCCCAATGACTTTAAATTCCTTAAATGTTCCCAGCCGTTTATGTAGTGCCAATTGTTGGTGTACCAATAAAAGCAGGCATCTACGCTAGCATCTGATAAAGCTTTATGTGCTTTTTTGGTTAGTTCCTCATTTGGTAGAAAGAAATTCAAAAACGAATAGTTTTCTTCGCCACCTTCTGGCACTCTTCTAAAAGTAACACCCTCTATACTTTCTAAAGCTTTGCGAAGAACTGTGTAGTTTTCTTTTTGTGTTTTTAAAATTCCGTCTAATTTTTCAAGCTGCGCTAAACCAACAGCCGCATTCAATTCAGAAATTCTGAAGTTATAGCCTAAAAAAGGATGGTTTTCCGCCCCGCGATCATTGCCGATGTGGTCGTGGCCGTGGTCTTGGTAATGGTCTGCATGTTGAGCAAACTTTGCTTTATTGGTTATAACTGCCCCACCTTCGCCGCAGGTAATGGTTTTTACATAATCAAATGAAAAACAGCCCAGATCTCCATAGCTTCCCAAAGGTTTCCCTTCGTAAGTTCCACCAATGGCTTGGCAAGCGTCTTCTAAAAGGATTAAATTATGTATATCACAAATTGCTTTTAAAGCTCTCAAATCTGCCATAGAGCCGCACATATGCACTGGCATTACGCATTTGGTTTTTGGAGTAATTGCCTCTTGCACAGCCTTTGGATCAAGAGTTAGAGTATCGTCGATATCAACTAAAATCGGAATAGCTCCCAAGGCCAAAATAGATTCAAAACTCGCTACAAAAGTGAAGGTTGGCATTATAACCTCATCGCCTGCGCCAATACCTGCGGAAGCCAAGGCGACTGTCAATGAAGCTGTTCCGCTTGAAAGTAGTTGGCAATATTCAGCACCCATCCTTTTGGCAAAAGCGTTTTCAAATTCCTTAGCTTTCCAGTGGTTGTTTCGCATTCCGTCAAAACCATAGCGCATCAAAACACCAGTTTCCAATACATCGTTTACTTGTTTGCGCTCTTCGGCGCCGAAAATTTCAAATCCTGGCATTTATTATTGTTTAGTGTTATTCTTTATTTTCTATTGGGTCTTTACTGAAGATGATTGCCAAAGGTAAGAGTTGCGTGTTCAGCTCAAAAGTATGTGGAATGAATTTTAAAAAATTAGTTTACTTCTATAATAAGTTCGTCAACACCACGGCGCACTTTTTTTAAATTGATGAAAAAGTCTGATTCGTCGCGATAGCCTACAGGTAATACAATTACAGACTCCAAGCCCTTTTCATCCAAACCGAGTAGTTCATCATATTTTTTTGGCTCAAAACCTTCTATGGGACAGGCATCAATGTTTTCAACCGCACAAACGGTTAAAAGCGCCCCAAGGGTTAAGTAGAGTTGGTTTATCATCCAATCCCTTATTTCTAAGGTATTTTTTTCTGTAAAGGAAGCAATCAGGTTTTTCTCGAAAGGCTCCAAAATAGTACGTGGTGTATTGCGGGTCCCCTCTACTCTTTTGAAATGATCTATAATGAAATCTTCATTAATATTTTTTTCAATACATAACACCAAAACATGTGAAGCATCACGAACTTGTGGCTGATTGTAGGTAAGCGGCATCAATTGTCCCTTTAAGTTGGAATTACTGACTATTACAAGCTTTAAAGGCTGCAAACCGAAAGAGGTTGCAGTAAGGTTAAAGGTTTCCTTTAAAATATTAAGTTTTTCTTGAGAAAGGATTTTCGAAGAATCAAACCGTTTAGTGGCATAACGCCATTGTAGTTTTTCAATTGTTTTTGAAGACATTAAAAAAATGAATTAGTATGAGTCACAAAAATAGCGATAAAAATTTTGTGTTTTTATCGCTATCACCCCACTACTAATTAAACAACTAAAACTTACTTAATGCTACCAAATTTAATTCGGATACTATTTGGTCAAGCTCTTTGTGGGCTATTTCGATGGTTTCAATAGCTACTGCAAACCTGTCATTATAAAACATGGAAAGTATATTTTCATTTTAAAATTTTTGATTTTAGTTTGATTGAATTTTTTAGTCACAGCTATAAGTTACATCTACATCGAACTGAAGCGCTGAAATATGAGCTTCAATTCGACTGTTTAGTTCTCTTATTTCGTTTTCTGAGCAACCGCTGTTAGCAAAATTCGCAATTGCGTAAAAATCAGTTGCACTTTGTAGGTAAAGGGCAGCAACATCATGTTGTTGCACGCATTGTTCATGAGTATGCCAGTTACCATCAGGATCGCGGATTGCTATAATTTCAGTATCATATGCATCGATTGCATCCTGGATTTCATTTAGACCAGCAGTATAACATTGTGATGGTTCATCATCTTCTGAACCACAACTTAAAGAGAATGATATGGTAACCAATAGTAGCAGAAAAAATTTAAATTTCATATTGTTTCGTTTTTTTGATTTCATCTTTTTTATTTTTTTACCTAATGCTTAATCACAATCCTGGTAAATTTCTTCACAACGATCATAAACTATTTCCAATGAATATTCTAACTCCCCTATTCTACCATTAAATCGATCAAGAATATTTATTCTTTCCTCATCTGTGCAGCCATCAGTAGCTGCATTTAAACTGCTTTTTTCTTGCTCTAGATCTTGTTTATATTCATTTGTAATCCCTCGTTTAATAATACATGCTTCACAGGAATTTGAGAGGCCTTCGGAGTCAACTACGTGCATCATGTCATACTGGTATTGAACATCTCGATCAATATAGTAATCATCGTAATATTTTGCACAGTCTGATGGACCAGCATCCTCTATTCCACAAGAAATAAATAGTATTAATGCTAATAATAATAGAATCTTAATTTTCATTATTTTTATTTTAGTTGAATAATGTCCATTGTACCCGAAATAAGGAAGTTGTATCCACGCTCCTTCATTCCGCTATCTTCTTCCTCAAAATCTTTTGCCATTCATTCTATATTTTAAATCTTATTTTAGCACTTATTGGCAATAAAATGAATATCAATTATGTGGTGGATAATCTCCCTCACAATCTGCATAGCTAAAAATGTAAGTTTCTTCAAGAGAATCATAATAATCTCTTAGGTTTTGTATGACTATTATCTTTTCTTCTTCAGTACATACTTCGTCTTCCCTTCCATTTTCAATCGCAACAATGTTTTGACTAATATAATTCATATGGGTAATTTGTAAACCGCTCCTTTCTATACAAGTCTCCCTGCAATTTGTATGGTCCAAACTACATCTAACATTATTAATTTTATCTAGATGTTCAACTCTAATGTCTGATAAAGCTTGACTCATATACAACAAACATTCAGGGGGACCTTCACCGTCTTTACCACAGGAAAAAATAAATGCAAGTATTACAAACAGTAACAATAGTTTAGTTTTCATGGATTCGTTTTTAAAATTGTTATTGAAAGTTTAATCAATAAATATCGGTTTATAATTTAATTAGCCACCATATACTTCCTCGCAGCGGTTCCAAGTACTTTCCATGTCCTCATTTAAATCCCTTAGACGGTCATTGATTTGCGTATTGAGTCTTGATTTTTCATCGCTAGTACAGCCTCCATCAAAATACAAAGAATCCTGTTTTCTTTCTAAATATTGAATATAATCTTCAGTCAGGCCTTTTCTAATCAAACAAGCTTCTAAGGATGTTCCATTTCCTTTACTGTCCTTAGCATTGGTCATATTGTACTGATAAGTATCATCGTAGGACTCAAGGCTATCTTCAAGATCAATGGCGCATTGAGATTTTCCCGCATCTTCTAGTCCACAGGAAATAAATAGTGTAAGTACTGCCATAAGTAATAATAATTTAGATTTCATAATTTTTAGATTTATATTTTAATGTTGTATTGTTCATTTTTCAAATATTCTTAAACCACTCTTCGTATTTTTTACCCAAAAGAGGCACAGGTTTTTGTTTTTCATTGATGGCATTCATCAGGCCAATCACCCACATATAAACTAATACAATAAAACCAAGTATGTTGATAATCCAGCCCAAAATGGGTATCAGGCCAATAATACCTAGTACCAATCCCGTTACGGCTAAGCCCAATGACTGGCGGATGTGATATTTGGCGAATTCGTTTTTCTTATCGCTATTCATCACAAATGCGATAATAAGCCCCACTATGGTTAGATATGCAATGGTAGCAATAGATTTTCCTTCAGATATTGAAATGTTTTCTTCGGTTGTAACTGCTTTTGTTTCTGGCGTTTCCATATTATTTTATTTAAATAATTAATATATTTAATTCAACTCTTACAAAAATTTATTCACAGACGTAAACATCCACTAAGGCTTGTTGTAATTCCTCTATCTTACTATTAATTTGTGCATTGAGCTCTGCTTTTTCATCTCCAGTACATTCACCATTGGAATTCATAAAACCCTTTCTTCTGCCTAAATCCTCAATATAATCTTCCGTGTAACCTCTTCTTATATAACAGGCTTCTACGGATTGTGTATTTCCATTACTGTCCACTGCATTCATTAATTTATATTCATAATCAGTAGCGAATGCACGTAACGTATCATCAACATCAAGGGCACATTGAGATCTTTCATAATCTGATACTCCACAAGAAATAAATAGTGTAATGGTTCCAAATAGTATTAGCATTTTATTTTTCATAATTATTAATTTTTAACGTTAAAAACCCTTAACATCCCTTTGCTCTTGGGTGCAGGTACTTCTGAAATAAAAGCATAAGTGCCTGGGGTGAAATTTGCATAAAAATAACCCGCGTTGTTGTCTGGCATTTCCTCAACACCCCCCATAAATGTGGCTCCTTTTGGGACAGGCGTAATTAATCCTGTTGGATTTGCCCAATTCATCCAGACATCCAAACTGTCCACATCGGCATCAGGAGCTAATTTTACCAGATTTACATCGTGACCCACAAAATTTTCGTGAAGTTTCTGATCTATATAGGTGACCTTGATAATTTGATTTCCTGGCTTAATTGTATCATTGTATACAATGCCTTTCTCGCTCGATATTTCAAGGTTCACCGTGGGAGTTGGCTCTTTTTCTTCACTACTTTGTCCAGTAACAATTAGTGGTTTATACATTCCCATAACCGAGTGAAATTTCCCGTTGGTCATTTTCACATAACATTCCATCAAATATGTGCCAGGGTCCAGTTTTATTGTTGATTTTGAAGTTGATTTTGGCGCCGTCAAACCCACTCCGCCAGTTACAATAACATTAAAGTACCAAGCTGGAAGCGAATCAAAAGCCTTGAAGCCTGCTGCAGCATCGCCTTCGTTTATCAAAGTCATTCCCTTGTCAAATACCGGAAAAACTTCGGCCTTTGTATCTTCGCTATCTTTCCCTTCAGGATATTTTTCGAAGAGAATAAAATGTGTTTCATTTGAAGAATTAATATACTTTATGGTGTTCCAGCCAGAAGGTATGGTATCTGGGCCCGAAAACTCCATAGCATTGGTTTGAAAGACAATATCCTTTTCATCAGGAATAGCCACTTCCTTTTTTTGCTTTTCATTGCAAGAAAACAGAATTAGTATAGAAAGGAATTTAAGTGCAGTTTTCATTTCTTGGAAATTTTTATGGATTTCATCACTTTATTGTTCAAAAGAATTTTCAATTCATATTTACCCTGTTTAAGGTGATCGATACTCATGTAAATAACATCATCGTTTTTATTGCTGTCAGGGGAATTTTTCATTGATAAATCTTTTATTGTTACCAAATTTATAGGTAAAGAAAAATAGAGGATAGTAGAGATGTTCCAAAACATAGAAGAAATGTTTCAGCAATAAAAATTAATCTGATTTAGAGTGTTTAAAGGTTGTTTGAAAGATATTCGTTGGGTGTACAATTGTATACTTCTTTAAAGCATTTACTGAAATAGGAAGGGGTATTGAACCCGACTTGATAGGCTATTTCTGAAATTGTAGCGTCAGATTCCTTAAGTAAACGTATGGCCAATTTCAATCGTTGTGAACGTATAAATTCACTGGCAGACATTCCTATAATGGCCTTTAGTTTTCGATGAAGTTGGGTACGGCTCATGTGCATTAGCTTTCCAAAACGATCACTTGAGAATTCGGAATCTGTTATGTGTTCATCCAAAACTGTTTGCAAACGTTTTAAAAATTCAGTTTCTGCTGAAGTTATTGCCAATTCTGGATTGATGCTTAGGGTTTTACTGAAATGCTTTTGTAATTGCCTTCTGTTTTCAATAAGTTTTTCGACCCTAATTGATAGTTTTTCACTGTTGAAAGGTTTGGTAATGTATGCATCAGCGCCTGTTTTAATGCCTTCAATTTCGTTTTCTTCACCCACTTTTGCTGTGAGGAGGATTATGGGGATGTGGCTGGTAAGCTCATTCGTTTTAAGTGTGTTGCAAAGCTGAATACCGTCAATTTCTGGCATCATAATGTCGCTTATAATCAAGTCTGGCATTTCTTTTAAAGCTTTTTCTATTCCTATTTCTCCATTCTCAGCTTCAATAATTTGATAATCTTTCTTCAAAATTGAAATAATAAAGGCTCGAATATCGACATCGTCTTCAACAACCAACAGAAGCGGTTTTTCTTTATCTGAACTTTTAATTGTTTTATCTACATTCGGCTCAGTAATTACAATTTCTTCATTTGCAATAAAAACCTCATCTTCGAAAGCATCTTTATTTATGGGAAGAGACACCGTAAACTGAATTTTATCGTCATCAATATTGTTAGCAATAATGGTCCCGTTTGATAGCTCCACCAATTCCCTAACCAATGCTAGCCCAACACCCACACCATCTGAGAGTTTGTTGTCTTGATAAAAACGTTGAAAGAGCTTGCTTAAGTCCTTCTTCCCAACATGGTCGCTTTTATTGATTATTGAGAGCACTAAAATTGCCTCCTGTTTACTTGCCTCAAAAAGGATAGTACTGTTCTTGGGCGAATATTTTATGGCGTTCAACAAAAGGTTTGAAGTTACTTTTTCAATAATATCCTTATCAAACCAAACATTTTTCAAATCTTGAATATTGCTTGAAATACGAATCTTTTTCTCGGTTGCTTTATATTGAAAAGCGCTAATAAGTTGTTTAAGCAGAATAGAAAGATTTCCTTGTTTTATAACTAATTTTCGTTGTCCAGAATCTATCATTGACAAATCAAGCATTTGATCAACTAAACTAAGCAGTCTATCTGCGTTTTGTTTTACTAGTGAAAGTTCTTTTTTATCTTCTTTGGAAATTTTGCTTTTCGCAAGTTGGTTCTCAATAGGTCCTGAAATGAGCGTCAATGGTGTACGGAACTCGTGCGAAATATTTGTGTAGAGTTTCGTCTTGAATTCATCCAATTTTTTAAGACGGGCGGTCTCTTCATGTTCCAACCGTAACTGGTTTTTTATTTCCCAACGCCATTTTAAATACCTATAGAGATAAAACGATAACAAAAGAAACAAAATTACATACATGGCTTTTGCCAAATTAGTTCCGTACCAAGGTTTTAAAATTGTAAATGAATAGGTTGCCGGCTCTGTATTCCAAACGCCATCATAATTACTGGAAATAACCTGAAATTCATACTGATCGGGAGGTAGGTTTGTGTAATGGGCAAAGTTGTTATTTCCTGCAGCAATCCAATCGGCGTCATTGTTTACCAATTTATATTTGTATTGGTTCCTCTCTGGTTGCGAAAAATGAAGAGACGAAAATGTAAACGTCACCGTGTTTTCATCATATTGAAGACTTTGGTTTGGAGTGAGTTTTCGGTCTTTATTGAACACTTCAAAACCTGAAATGACTGTTTTAGGTTTTATAGGGTTAAACGACAACTGGTTTGGGTTAAACCAATTAATTCCTTCTAATCCACCAAAATACAGAATACCATTTTTGTCTCTAAAATAGGCTCCCGTGTTGAACTCAAAAGCTTGCAGTCCATCGTAATTACTGTAATTTTCAATAACCGAAATAGTATTATTTTTAAATTTCAATTTTGAAATACCCTTATTGCTACTTATCCATATGTACCCTTCATCATCAGGAAGAATACCATAAACAACATTATTGGGCAGACCTTCTTTGGTTGTGAATTTTTGAACGGTATTTTCTATCGGATTAAAAACTTGCAGCCCATCACCATTGGTGCCAATTAAAAGAACCGAACCATCAAAGTATAGTGATTTTACGTTAGTGTCAATACTTTTTACTTTTTCAAAGGTGTGGTTGTTTAAATTGAGTTTAAACAGCCCGTCGGTTTCTGTCCCAATCCATAATTCGCCAGCTTTTCCACTTTCAATGGTTCTGATATTATTTGTAGTAAGGTTTGAATTCGTCGTTGTATATTGTTGAATAATTCCAAGGTTTTTATCAAATTGAATAAGTCCGTGATCTCTGGTCCCAAGCCAGAGCATACCGTTTTCACCTTTATAAATTTTCCAAATAGTAAATGAAGTCGTTTCTTTAAAGGAAGTAATTTTTCCTTTGGTATCCATTAACTGCAGACCATGGGTTTGATGGCCAATCCAAAGCATACTATCGTCAATCAATAAGCTCATTATCCTGTCTCCCAAAAGATTGGAATTTTGAGCGGTGTAGGTATAAAAATTCTGTTTGTCAAAGTTTAAACGGGTCAATCCTTTTCCGGAGGTTCCCACCCATATATTGTTTTCAGCATCTTTTGTTATCGCCCTAATAACGTCCACATTTACATTTAGTGGCACCTGATCATTGGTTAGCACATTAAACTTCACCAAATATTCATCGTAATAACTAAGTCCGGCGCCGTCGGTTCCCAACCAGATGGTTCCAGTATTGTCTTCAAACAAACAAAGCACGTCGTTATAATGCAGGGCATAAGGGTTGTTTTTGTTTTCGGTGAATTGCTGAATGGTTTGCTTTTCAAAATTTATCAAATAAACGCCTTGGCCGTAGGTTGCAACCCATAGTTGGTTTCGTCTATCAACCAAAAGATCCTGAATAATCAAATCTTCGGGCACTCCCCCAGCTTCAAAACCTTTAAATTGTTTATAATCTGATTCGTTTGGATGTTTTATAAAAAGTCCTTTTCCATAGCTCCCCACGTAGAGAACATTTTTTTTTGACTGGGAAAGTGCACTAAAGTTTGTATTGGGCATAATTTCCCGAAACACATATTTATCATTATTTATTTCGAAGAAACCGTTGTCTGTTGTCGCTAAAATGGTTTTCCCGTTTGTTTCAAGAAACTCATAAATCGTCCGCTTGGAATCTTTTGGTCTTAAAAATTGAAGAGTATCGTTGGTTTGATTATTAATCTTATAAATACCGTTTCCATAGGTTCCTAAATAATAGTTAAAAGCTTCATCTTGAGTGATATTGCTCACTTTATTAACGTTTGAGATCGTTTCGAATGCAGCACTAATGGCATTGTATTTTTTCAGTATTCCTGAATTTGAAACTATCCACAGTTCGCCATTTTTTGCTACATATATTTTACCAAGTTTGCTATAGGTAGGCCGTGTAACATCTTCAAACTGAATATCAAAATGCATAAAATCACGTCCGTCATATTTGTTTAAACCATCCTGTGTGGCAAACCACATAAAACCTGTACTGTCCTGAACAATGCTTACCACACTGTTTTGAGACAGCCCCTGTTCTACTGTAAGCTCACGAAAAGCTACCTGCTTATTGTTTTGGGAAAAAGCAAGGGTAGGAAACAATAAAAGAAAAAGTAGATTTATAGGTTTCATCTAGAATTAGTTAGCAATTAAAAATACTAAAAATATAATAGTCGAAGCCACTGAAAGATTATAGAATAATCATCTTAACTTTTATAATATTTTAAGTCATATTCAATGATATTTTATTTAGGAAATAAAAACATAAAAAAGGAATAGAATATTTAAAAAAGCTTTTTATATTTGCAACCTCTTAAGCAAAACGCTTAGAGAACGCATACCACTGGAGAAATGGCAGAGTGGTCGAATGCGGCAGTCTTGAAAACTGTTGAGGGTCACACCTCCGGGGGTTCGAATCCCTCTTTCTCCGCAAAAAGCCCCGTTATCGTAATGATGACGGGGCTTTCTTATTATAGTTGACAGAGTAGTTGACAGTTCTCACTCATCTATCTGCCCATTTTTAAATTTTAAAGAGATTTCGTGAAATTTTCTAGAAGGTTATACAATAATTGTTTGAATATCTAATTTATAAAAGATTTCAGTATGCTCTTTGGCTTTATTGTATAGAAATATATTGATTGGTTTCGCCTACAAAAGAAAATTTTACAATTTCAATTAACGGGCCGGCATCCATTATTTGATCGAGAAGTTAAGATTATCCACGGTTATATTTAAGTTATCAGTGTTGTTTTCAGTCCAAACTTCAAGGTAATCATTGGTGGCTAATGATAAGGTGCATGAAAGAGTTAATGATCCCGCACTTACATCAGCTGATAATTTCATGGATTGGGTTGATTCAGGCAATTTGCTCCCGTTCTTAAAGATGTGAAATGAAAAATTCCTGTTCTTTGCAGCGGCTGATGCGGTAAGCGAAACTATTACCTGGAATCGCCTTGTTTTAGTGCCGATATAAGCCAACCGATTGTTATTGGGCATGGTCACTCTGAATAAACTCGCTGCGGTGGTGATTCCTGCAATTTTTACAGGGATGTCCTTTGTTGCAATAGTTGTCTCGGCAGATGAGGATATATAAATATTGCCGGATGCCACATCATCTTTTTCAGTATTCAGCCCATAGGCTTCAACTTCCCATTTGTTGGAAAAAGTACCACTAACAAAGGTGCCGGTACCGGTGAATAAAACTGCCTTTAATTCCCCAGCGGTGGTAATCGAAGTGATTCCGGAAACATCTAGGGCGATCGCAGAATTGGCAGATAGTACATTTCGGTCTCCTCCTGTAATCTCAAGTTGATTAAACATGCCGATAAATTTTTCATAGGTATTGCTATTGTTGGACTCCCAGTAGACGTTAGCTTCATGCAAATTTGATATATTCTGAAAGGTGATTCCATTTACATTCGAAACATACTTAATAGTTTGAAAAATCAGGTTCCCGTCAAATCCTTTTATCAGACCTACATCATTGCAGCCAACAATAAAACATTGGTACACAATCAGGTTCACTGCAGCACCTCCGGCATCCAAGTTAAATAATTTAGCACCCGCTGTTGCAGCCGTTAAAGTAAGTCCATTGATTATGCCACCATGTGTCCCAGTAAATAATTCACCAGATGAAGGAGTATATATCAGTTTATCATTTAACCAGTCAATTCCAATGAGCATTGAATTATTGAGATCTATTTTGCTTGTTAAAGTTATCGAACCGTTTATTTCATACAATGTATTTGCAGCTAAAGTGATCACTCCGCCAACAGCCGCAGGAAAATCGGTGGCCGATTTCACTAACACATAATTATCTCGTCCAATATTAGCGTCAATATTTACCCACGCAGAGCCTGTAAAATAACTAAACTTCCCCAAGGTAGTATCATACACCAATAGTCCGCTAGCTGGTGTTGCAATGGCAGCTTTTTCTATAGAAGTCATTCGAGGCGCCAACATTCCTTTGGCAGAAGAAGCTATATCCAGCATAGATGAAGCAGCTGGACTTGTAGTGCCAATGCCCACTTGCGCATAAAGACTGACCGAGGTCAATAAAATAAGAGGTATTAAAGAGCGTATTAAAATATTTTTCATTGGGGCTTTTTTATAAATTAATAATGTGTTGTTTTAAGGTTTAAATAAATTATATTCAAAAAAGAGGGATACAAATACTATCTGAATAGTCAAAATAATCACTTAAAGTAGGATGTGATATTGATTAATCAGTAGTTCGTTAAACCAAAAAAATATAAAGGATTGTTTTTGTGTAAAAGGTAATAATACCAAAAAACGTAAGGCGAGAAATAAACAGGAACCAATCAGTTTGAATTGGCTGTTTGAACAAGGTCGTTCAAAATTTCTAGTGAAAATAAAATAAAGAGCCTTACAGATTGCAAAAGTACACTATCTTTATGAGTACAGAGCCATTTTACTCAACAATCTTATTTATAAATACTTATAGACATCTCGATAAAAGAGTAAATGAAGAATATAGCCTAAAATACTTTTAATAGTATCTATCACCTATAAAATCCTTTCAATAAAAAAATGAGCTGAAAACATTAAATCAATGAAGAAAAAACTAAGAGGGATTCAACTTAATTTACCCCTAATTAATTTTAAACACAAAATATGTTTAAAGCTAGTTAAGATAAATCATTCAACTTGGTTTCCCTTTATTTAATCTGAAGATTTAATCTTTCTACAATAACAGATTATATTAGAATCCATGTTTGCGAAAGTGTGGATATAAACTTTGGCAATAATTGTCTAGTAAAAAGCAATGAATTTTAATAACAATTAATTTATACTTTTTGTTTCAAGGCAAAAAAAGGATTTGGGGCCATTTTATCGCGTAAAAGTATAGTTATATAAATCAGTAAAAGGTGATAAATGTAATATTTCCCTGAATACGAAAGTTTTATGATTAAAATACACGAATTTGGACGTTATAAAAGCTTGAAGGGTTTTAGCCCTGTAAACAAGTGGAATCAAGATTATCCCAAAAGTATAACGCTCCTAAGCATGTTCAGTAATAACTTCTTTAGAAAGCACTTCTGATAGTTAATTTTTGTTTAACAAACCAATCCGCAAGTTAAACATTTTGTATCTTCGCCCACAAAGAAATTGGTTAATCAATTCTATCAAAACAATACTATGTTTGGACTATTCAAAAAGAAATCAGAGAAAGAAAAATTGCAGGAAAAATATCAAAAACTACAGAAAGAATCATTCAATCTTTCAACCACCAACAGAAAACTGAGCGATCAAAAAGCGTTTGAAGCCGAAGAAGTTATGAAACAGCTCGAAAAGTTGAACTGAACAATAGCTCATAATGACCGAAGAAAAAAAACCGGACAACGTAGTTTTTAATACTGAAAACAAACGTTACGATGCTGCGCTAAAGCCTTATGCAACTTCCGTGGGAGCTCCCGTAATCACTTCAACGGACACTACTGCTTGGAAAAACAGGAGCATCAATAAGGTAAACCATAAAATAAATGCCAAGTATTTGGAGCTGAAAGCCGAATATGAAAAAATGATAAATGAGTTTGAATACAACACACTCATTTTCAATTCAGAATTTAGTTTTGAGCCTGTTATAGGTGAAGTTTACCACCTATATCAAAGGGAAAAAGGCACTAGTTTTCTTTCCCTAATTGCGCCAGAGCAATGCAATTTTAAACATATTGGTAGCTTTTATCTGAATGTGGACCAAACCTGGGAAAAAGTAAATGGGGCATGATTGAAAAAGATTTGACTGAGCGACAAATGGATCGAATTATAGAAATGGCTTGGGAAGACCGTACGCCGTTTGAAGCCATTGAATTCCAGTTTGGATTTCCAGAGAAAGAGGTTATAAAGATTATGCGGGGCAACCTAAAGGAAAGTAGTTTTAAGTTGTGGCGAAAACGGGTAAATAGCGGCGTAAGCAAAAAACACCTCAAAAAAAGAAGTTCTGAAATTAACCGTTTTAAATGTTCACGACAGAAAGCAATATCAGGAAACAAAATAAGTAAAAGATAATTTACGCAATCCTACAAAAGATGCATTACAGTAAAAAAGACATCGAAAACTTAGACCGCATTACCCGATTGAAAATCATCAACTCGGTAACTGGAATAAAGCCTGCAAACCTAATTGGCAGCATTGATTGCGAAGGACGAACCAATGTAGCCATTTTCAGCAGTGTTGTGCATTTGGGAAGTAATCCGGCGTTTTTGGGTTTCATTTCACGTCCTCGTACTGAAGATGTAGGTCATACTTATAGCAACATAATGGAGAATGAAGTTTACACCATAAATCACATTCATCCAGAATTTGTGAAAAATGCACATTATACTTCAGGTAAGTTCGATAAAGAGGTTTCTGAGTTTGACCGCTGTGGGCTTACGGAAGAATACATTGAAGGTTTTAAGGCGCCCTTTGTAAAGGAAAGCAACTTTAAGATGGGACTTCGGTTTCGGGAAAAAATTGAAATCCCAATCAACGGAACTGTTATGATTATAGGCGAAGTAGAAGATTTAATTATACCAAAAACAGCCTATACAGACGATGATATAAACTTGGAAGGCTCAAACGGAATAGGTATTTCAGGACTCAACACCTATTACTCACTAACTAAATTAGTCCGTTATCCCTACGTTCGGCTTGAAGAGGTGCCTGAGTTTTTTAATTGAAAAACCGCTACCGCAATTACGCTTCTAAATAAATTCGTCATAAAATTTAGCTTTTAGTTTTAAGAGTCGCCATATTTGGATATATTTCTGAATTAAATCCGTTCATTCAGAATTACTTTACAAATACTCTTAATTATGAGCAATTACCACATTAAAAATTTAGAAGAATATTTTCAGGTTTACAGAAAATCAGTCCGCGATCCAGAAAGTTTCTGGGAAGAAATTGCAGAAGAAAATTTTATGTGGCGCAAGCGATGGGATAAAGTGCTGGAGTATGACCTTTCAAAACCCGAAGTCTCTTGGTATAAAGGTGCAAAACTGAACATTACCGAAAACTGTATAGACCGTCATTTATACACGCGTGGTGACAAAACAGCCATCATTTTTGAACCCAACGATCCTTCTGAAGAGGCAGAACATATAAGTTACAAACAGCTTCACGAACGCGTTTGTAGGTTTGCCAATGTGTTGAAAAATCACGGAATAGAAAAAGGCGACAGAGTATGCATCTATCTACCGATGATTCCCGAACTGGCGGTTTCACTCTTAGCGTGTGCACGTATTGGCGCTATACACTCGGTGGTTTTTGCAGGATTTTCTGCTACAGCGCTTTCTACTAGAATCAATGATTCTGACTGTAAAATGGTTATTACCAGCGATGGCTCCTATCGAGGCAATAAAACCATAGATTTAAAAGGTATTGTAGACGAAGCCTTGGAGTCCTGCCCAAGTGTACAAACTGTTTTGGTTGCCAAACGTATCAATTCAGAAATACCAATGAAAACAAACCGCGACAAATGGCTACAACCATTACTAGATGAAGCTTATCATGATTGCGAACCTGTAATTATGGACGCCGAAGATCCATTGTTTATTCTGTACACTTCTGGCTCCACAGGAAAACCTAAAGGAATGGTTCATACCACGGCAGGCTATATGGTTTATACAGCCTATACTTTTAAAAACGTATTTCAATACCGCGAGAACGATGTTTTTTGGTGTACTGCAGATATTGGCTGGATTACCGGCCATAGCTACATTGTTTATGGTCCGTTGGCAAATGGTGCCACTACAGTGATGTTTGAGGGCGTTCCCTCCTACCCAGATTTTGGACGTTTTTGGCAGGTAGTGGAAAAACACAAAGTGAATCAGTTTTACACCGCGCCAACCGCTATTCGTGCCTTGGCAAAGGAACGGCTTGATTTTTCTGAAAACTACGATCTTTCCTCACTTAAAATTCTGGGCAGTGTTGGCGAACCGATTAACGAAGAAGCTTGGCACTGGTATAATGACAATATCGGAAAGAAAAACTGCCCTATTGTAGACACTTGGTGGCAGACCGAAACAGGTGGTATTATGATTTCGCCCATTCCCTACTCCACACCAACTATACCAACTTATGCCACCTTGCCGTTACCGGGCGTTCAAATTGCATTAATGGACGAAAATGGAGAGGAACTGAAAGGCAATCAAGTTAGTGGCCGTTTATGTATTAAATTCCCTTGGCCAGCTATGGCACGAACCATTTGGGGCAACCACGAACGGTACCGCGAAACCTATTTTTCGGCTTTTGAGAACAAATACTTTACAGGTGATGGTGCACTGCGAGACAGCACGGGCTATTACCGTATCACGGGGCGTGTGGATGATGTAATTATTGTTTCTGGTCATAACCTCGGCACTGCACCTATTGAGGATGCCATAAACGAGCATCCAGCGGTGGCAGAAAGTGCCATTGTAGGGTTCCCGCACGATGTGAAGGGGAATGCGCTCTACGGTTTTGTTATATTGAAGGAAATTGGAGAAACTCGTGTGCACGAAAACCTGCGTAAAGAGATAAACCAAATAATCACAGAGCATATTGGCCCTATTGCAAAACTGGACAAAATCCAGTTTACCACTGGCCTGCCCAAAACCAGAAGCGGTAAAATAATGCGCCGAATTTTAAGAAAGATTGCAGAAAAGGACACCAACAATATGGGTGATATCTCTACCCTGCTAAACCCAGAGGTGGTCCAGGAGATTATGGATGGGGCTATTTAATAACAATTATTTTTTGTTGTCAGCATACTGTTTGAGTTTTATAAAGGAACTTTCCGGGTAATTATAGTAGCTATCCAATATTCGATAAAATGAAATTTAGGAGGGCTCTTAGTTATCCTAATTCTATTTTAAACAGGTTCAATCTCAATGTTTTGAAAGATGTATTGGGGAAAATTTAACTTGTAGGAAAAAGGATTGTTTACTTACATTTGCAGATTAATGAAAATGGAAAGTCATTTGATTTATTTATTATATAAAGAAAAGCCTATTCGATTGACTTTTGATGAATGACCTCCAGTTTAATCAAAGAAACAATATCCCCCCAAATTGAAAACTAAATTAAAAATACTTCACCTCGAAGATTCGCCTGCTGATGCTGAATTAGTAGAAAGAGAATTGAAAAAAGGAAATATTCAATTTGAGAAATTGGTTGTTGCTACTAAAACAGATTTTGAAAAAGCTCTTTTAGAATTTACTCCCGACCTTATTTTAGCCAACCACACACTTTCTTCCTTCGATTCATTTGAAGCACTAAGATTATTGAAACGACAAGATGTCAAAATTCCTTTCATATTGGTTACATCAACTGTATCAGATGAATATGCTGTGGAATTAATGAAAGCTGGGGCGGATGATTATATCCTTAAAGACCGCTTGCATCGCCTGCCACAGGCAGTACTGAATGCAATGGAGAAAAAAAGTGCGGAGCAGCAACTGTACGAAAGTGAAGCATTCAATAAGGGAGTTCTATCTTCGATAAGCACACATATAACCGTGATAGATAAAAGCGGGACCCTCATAGCCGTAAACAAAGCGTGGGATGATTTTGCTAAAGCTAATGGACCGGTTCATCTTTCAGATACCTCGGTGGGAAGCAATTATTTTACCGTCTGTAAAAATGCAATCGCTTCAGGTGAAAATGATGTAAAGCAAACGTTGGATGGCATTTTATCGGTATTCAACAAAGAAAAACCATCTTTTCAGCTGGAGTATCCCTGCCATTCTCCTGAGAAAGAACGTTGGTATATACTAAATGTATCGCCATTTGGTGAAGATGATTCTAAGGTAGTGATCTCACACCAAAACATTACCGAAAAAAAGATCGCTGAAATTAACCTCAGTAAAACTTCAGTTGAGTTGCAAAAAACACTTACTGATCTTAATAAAATACTGGATTCTTCATTAGATGTTATTTGTACAATTAATGCTGATGGGGAGTTTGTGAATGTTAGCCCAGCATCAAAAAAGGTTTGGGGCTACACACCCGAAGAGCTTATCGGAAGCAGATTTATGAACCTTGTGTATCATGAAGATGCTGATATTACCTTAAAAGTAGCAGAAAAAATTGCAAATAATATCCAAGTTCCAATATTTGAAAACAGGTTCTTGCATAAAAGCGGAAGGATCGTTCCACTACTATGGTCAGTTAATTGGGACGAGAAACTTCAATTAATGTTTTGCATCGCCAAAGATGTAACGGAGAAAAAAAGATTGGAGAAAGCAGTAGAAACTGAAAGAGATCAGTTCTTTGAAATGTTTTCAAAAGCTCCATCGGCTATTGGCATGTTGAAAGGTGCAAACCATGTTTTTGAAATGGCTAATCCCCTTTATTTACAATTGACAGGCAAAAAAGATATTATAGGAAAAACAGTGGCAGAAGTACTTCCGGAAGTAGTTGAACAAGGGTTCGTTAGCATTCTAGATCTAGTTTACCAGACCGGCGAATCTTACATTGGCACGGAGAAATTAGTTAAGGTAGATACAGAAGGAAATGGTAAATTGACTGATTTATATATAAACTTCGTTTATCAGGCATACAGAAATGCTGAAGGAGAAATTGAAGGCGTTTTCTTTTTTATAAATGACACTACTGAACAAATACTATCACGGAAAGCAATAGAAAAAAGCGAGAAAAAATACCGTCAAATTGTAGAAACGGCACAGGAGGGAATTTGGCTGATCGATGAAAACAGTAGGACAACTTTTGTAAATAAAAAGATGTGCGAGATACTTGAATACACTGAAGAGGAATTAATGGGTAAAGAGCATTTTCATTATATGGATACCGATGGAAAGAAAAAAGCTGTGATTGCTTTGCAGAGAAGAAAAAAGGGAATAGCAGAAAATATAGAATTTGGTTTTATTTCTAAAAATGGAAAACACGTTCTCACTAATGTATCAGCCAATCCTATTTTTGATGATATGGGAAATTTTAAAGGGTCATTGGGAATGGTTTCTGATATTACCGAAAAGAAAAAAGCAGATGAAGAGAACAGGTTTAAAGCAAATTTATTAAAAACTATTGGGCAGGCGGCAATAGCAACAGATATAAATGGGATTGTAAATTATTGGAACCGGGCAGCCGAAACTATTTATGGCTGGACAAAAGACGAAGCTTTAGGAAAACATATAATTGACCTAACATCTTCTGAGGCCACCAATGAACAAGCTATCCAGATAATGGAAGATCTGAAAAAAGGGAATACATGGTCGGGAGAATTTAAAGTGCGGAAAAAGGATGGAACCATTTTTCCTGCCCTGATCACCAATTCTCCAATTTATGATGAACAAAATAAATTATCCGGTATCATTGGAATTTCCTCTGATATTACTGAAATAAAAAAATTGGAAGAACTTTTAGAGAAAACTAATAGGCTTGCAGCAATTGGTAGTTGGGAAATTGATGTAGTAAAAGGAACCGTTTTTTGGTCAGACATTACAAAGGAAATACGCGAAGTGGATAAAAATTATATTCCGCGCTTAGATGTGGGAATAAGTTATTTTAAAGAAGGTATTCATAAAGATACCATTAGCCGAAAAGTACAGGAATGTATGGAAAATGGTACTCCATGGGATGAAGAATTGCAAATAATCACTTTTAAAGGGAATCATAAATGGGTGCGTACAATTGGTGAAGGAGAATTTTTAAATGGGAAATGTATAAAGATCTATGGCAGTTTCCAGGATATTGACAATCTCAAAAAAGCGGAAGAGGCTATTAGAGACAGCGAGGAAAAAAGAAAACTAATCATGAGCGGTGCATTAGACGCAATCATCTGCATTGACACCAATGATACTATAACGTTTTGGAATCCCCAAGCTGAAGTTGTTTTTGGATGGAAAGAAGCGGAAGTGATGGGAAAGCTGTTATCTGAAATTATTGTACCTGAACCGTTCCGCAGATACCATACGGAAGGAATAAAACATTATCTTAAAACAGGAGAAGGAAAGGCCATCAATACTTTATTGGAATTAAAGGCTATTAGGAAAAGTGGAAAAGAATTTCCAATTGAATTAACTATAATACCAATAAAACAGGGGAAAGAAGTGTTCTTTTGTGCTTTTATTCGGGACATTACCGAGCGCAAAGTCGTAGAAATTAAACTTTCCGACGCACTTGTTAAATTGGAAGCTGAACGAACACGTCTCATTATAGCACAGTCAGTTGCCAAAGTAGGCAGTTGGGAAACAGATTTGCAAACGTGGCAAGTAAACTGGTCAGAAGAAATGTACCGTCTTTATGGAACGGATCCTAATAATTTTGAACCATCCTATGAACCTATTCAAAGTTTTGTTCATCCTGAAGACAGGAAAATGTTAGATAAAGCCTTTATGGATTCGCTCCATAAAAGCGGTTCTAGTTCTTTGGAACACCGCATTATTACCTTGCAAGGCATCGAAAAATGGGTAGAAGAAAATTGGTCTATTACCAGCGATAAAAAGGGTATTCCTATGGTTGCGGTTGGTACGTGCCAGGATATTACGGCAAGCAAAAAAGCAGCAGACAAAGTAATAAGAAGCGAAGCAAAACTAAAAGTAGCGCAGCATATTGCCCAGGTGGGTAGTTGGGAAGTAGATATGGTAACCAATGAACATAGTTGGTCTGATGAATTTTACAAGATTTTAGGAATAAATGAATATGTTACGCCTTCTGGTGAAGCTTTCATATCATTTGTTCACCCCGATGACAGGGCGATGGCCATAAGCAATATGGAAGTCGCTTTCTCCATTTATGCAGATTCATCATTACATTTTCGATTTATAAAAAAAAATGGTGAAACAGGATACGCATTATCCGAATGGAAGTTTGAGTTTGACTCCCAGGGCAATCCTCTTTACATATACGGTATATTAAGAGATCTGACGAAAGAAAAAAAAGCAGAGAATGAACGCGCAAAAATGATGTCCGATATTGTTCAACGCAATAGCGATCTGGAGCAGTTTTCTTATATGGTATCGCACAACCTTCGTGCACCTACTGCCAACATTATAGGTTTCGCAGAAATTTTAGAGGATGAAACACTTACGCCGCAGGAGCAAAAAGAAATTCTACAAGGACTTTCAGCATCCGTAACAGGACTCGATACCATCATCAAAGATATCAACATCATCTTGCAGATTGAACGTGAAGTCCACGAGAAAAAGGAAACCGTAATCTTTTCTAAACTTGTGAACGATATCATGATGAGTATAGGTAATCTAATTTACAAACATGGCGTACTCATCAAACGTGACTTTTCAGAAGTGGACGAAATCTATTCACTCAAAGTTTATATATACAGTATCTTCTATAACCTCATAAGCAATAGCATTAAATACAGCAAACCAAACGAACAACCACGCATAGAAATAAAAAGCAAAAAAGAAAACGGAAAAATAACCCTTATATTTAAAGACAATGGATTGGGTCTTGACATGAAAACCAAATGCGATAAAATTTTCGGTCTATACAATCGCTTCCATTCACATGTTGAAGGCAAAGGCATGGGGCTATTTATGGTGAAAACACAAGTAGAATCGCTCGGTGGAAAAATATCAATTGCGAGCGAACTCAATAAAGGAACTGAATTTACAATAGAATTTGAAGTAAGATGACAGAAATAAAAAAACGGTTCCTCCTCGTTGACGATGACCCAATAAGCAATTCCCTCACAAAAATGATACTGAAAAAATCATTTGACGAATTGCATATTAACGACTTTACTATGCCAGAAAATGGATTGGAATTTATGAAATCAGAACACAGCCATAATCTTCCCGATGGAAAAACAACACTTTTTCTCGACATCAACATGCCAACAATGTCAGGATGGGAATACCTCGAAGAGTTTGAACTTTTTGATGCCTCAATAAAAAAACAATTCGATATTTACATCCTCTCTTCCTCAGTTGACCCAAAAGACATAAACCGTGCTAAAGAAAATCCTCTTATCATAGATTTTATAGAAAAGCCTCTTAAAAAAGAAACCCTTCTTAAGATGTTTGGCTGACGCTGAGGGAAGAAAGTTTTACTGCTTTTGGAGTTGAAACTATTTCACCAGGTGTCCAGGGAATATCAAATAAGGAAGTTCATCATATTTGTGGAGAATTGAATTTTACGCATTACGAAAATATGATAAATCTTCATTTATTAATTGGAAAAGGCAGATTTAGGTTTATAGGGTTTCCTCTGAAAATTAAAGGAGGAACAGGTTCACCTGTTAGAGCTGTCGGAATATTTGAAAATAAAGCTTAAGCCGTATATAAAAAATTGCTTATTTTGGTTTAACCGTCTGGTAGTTGCTTTGTTTGCTAGCTTCTGATTTTCCTTCGGAAATTCCTCGCACTCAAACACGCAACTTTCCATATAAAAACACGTTGTGCACCATTTTGACCCTCCTGCTTTTTCAGGTGGCTGTTCGGGTTTGTTTGTTGGCGGTTTGTGTTTTTCTGGGGTGAAAAGCGGTTTTATAGACAAAAAAAATGGCTTATTATTTATTTTCTCAAGAATAAGAAGCTGTTATTTTACTTTAGCTCGTTCAGAATATCATCGGTTAATGGCTTGACAAGGTATTTTTTTACTACAGAATATTGTGTTGCACGATTTATATCTTTAGGGTCGTCGGAAGAAGTGAGCATGAATACAGAAGTTTTAGCAATGATCTCTTCCGGGAATTTTATTAACTCATCCAGAAAATCAAATCCATCCATTTCGGGCATGTTGATATCGAGAAAAATAATATCAATAAATTCTTCTTTATTAGCATGATTTATTGTATTTAAA
>JAGXGE010000018.1 GCA_024637015.1 Aequorivita sp.
ACCATCAACCATCAACCATCAACCATCAACCATCAACCATCAACCATCAACCATCAACCATCAACCATCAACCATCAACCATCAACCATCAACTAACAACTAGAAAAAATGGACTTTCCAAAATATTTATTAGGCGACAACAGCGATTATTCCACAGCAATTTTTGTTATACATACTGAATTTCCGCGTTTCATTATCAACCTTGAAAACGATGAGGTGGAATGGCTGGAAGATTTTGATGCAGAAGACCAGAAGGAATTGGAGGCTGAAGCTGAAAATTTGATTCAAGGCGCTACCGACTTTTACGATCGGGAGATTTCGCTATATGATGAGGAGTGAGTGAATATGTGAGTGCGTGAATTTGTGAATGGGTGAGTTTGTGTAATTGTTGAATTGTGTAATTGTTGAATTGTTGAATTGGTGAATTGGTGAATTGGTGAATTGGTGAATTGGTGAATGGATGTTTCAATTTTTGTTTTGCTTAAGAATTAATAATAATGCTTGACGAACTTTTAAAATACGATACTGAATTTTTCCTTTTTCTAAACAACCTGGGAAATACTTCTTGGGACGGATTTTGGCTTTTTGTGACTGAAAAGTGGTCGTCCATTCCTATCTACGCTTTTCTTCTATATTTGATTTATAAAAATTACGGATGGAAGGGAACGCTTGTGATTTTGGTGAGCGTTGCACTTATGATTACGGCTACGGATCAAATAGCAAGTTTGTTTAAACATGGCGTTCGTCGTCCACGACCTTGCCAAGTTGCAGAACTGAAGGAGCAAATGCGTTATGTTGCTGATGGCTGTGGAAGGTTTGGATATTTCTCTGCACACGCGGCAAGCTCTATGGCTGCAGCTGTGTTTTTAGGGTTGAGTCTTCAAAAATGGTATAAATATTTACCTTTTCTATTGCTAATTTGGGCTGTGATTACTGGGTACAGCCGAATCTATTTAGGCGTTCATTATCCGCTAGATGTGATTTCAGGGATGGCCTTTGGTGGTTTGACTGGTTGGCTTTTTTATCTTTTGCAGAAGTGGGGGCAGAAAAAGTTTAAGACTTCAATAAACTGAGGTCTCGACTGCGCTCGACCGGACATTTTTATTTTTTTGTAACAATAAACAATTCCCTGTAAAGCCTAGTTTTGTGAGTGCGGCTGTCAGGACCCTTTGGGTTCATATCGTAACGGGTTACGCGCTCTCTTCGGAAATTGGGAAAGGTCTCTTTAAAGGCTTGCAATTTTTCCTCCTGCACCAAAACGCCAAATTGATTTTCTTCGGGAACTGTAATATTTTCGCCTTCTTTTAAAACCTTCATTTTTTTGCCATAGTCCCAAATAAGTTCAGGTGTCATTCCTGAAAACTCATACACCTTTATGCCTTCTTTTTCTTCCCAAACGTGTAATTCTGAAAACGGCTTGTAATCAGAATTTATCGTAATGGCTTTGCTCAGCGGAAGTCCGAACCAAATAAATGTCACAATAAAAGCTATGGTTAAATAGAAAACAGTTGCAATGTTTTTTAGGAAAAGATTGCGGAACATAAAAATTCCGATGCCAAGTAAGGCAATAGAAAGTAGCACAAACCACATCCAGTTTCCCATAAGACCGTCTTTCAGAAAAATATAGCCTCCAATAGGGAAAACAATTCCTATAAAAGCAATCAGCCCAAAGTTGAAATAGACTGGAAATGTCTCTTTTTTATCTTTTAATTCTTTAAATCTTCGGAAAAGATATTCAATATAAAACCCAGTGTTCAGTGCCATTGGGATTAGTACTGGCAAAAGATAGCGTGACTTTTTCTCAGGAATTAATGACAGTAATATTACCGAAAGCATCGTCCATAGAAAGGTAAACAAGTATGCTTTTTTATTGAAGACCCTATTTTTTAAATACGGGTATAAAAGTGCTATAAACGCGGGAATGGTCCAAACGCCGCTCTGTGTAAAGAAACTCCAGTAATAATAAAAAGGTTTTGTTTCGTAACTGATCCAATTGGTTGTTTCGTTTTTGGTGATTTCAGCGGCGGCGGGGTCGAATTTAAGCGTGTACCAATGCCACCAGGTTGAAACTATTGTAGCAACAATTAAAAAGGCTGCTAAAGGTAACCAGCGCGATTTAAAGTTTTTGTATTTATAAACGATTCCAAAAGCAATCAAAAAGGGCAGGAGTAGGCCGTACATAGAAACAGGGCCTTTACTCAAGAAAGAAAACCCAAAGAAAAGTCCTGCCAAAAGTGCGTTTCGGTACTTGTGTGTTTCTTCGGTAAAAAATAGATAGAGCAGGTAAATGCAGACCACCATAAACCCGTGGGTGTAAATATCCCATTGCCCATCGCGCGCCGAGGCAACGATGTAAAAAGAGGTTGCCATTACCAGCGAACTGATAAAGGCATATCGATTGTCCCCATCTTGGTCTCCCCCTAAAGGGGAGAAAGTGGTGAGTTTTTTGGCGAGTTTATATGAAAACAAAACCAAGAAAAGCGTCATTATTGCAGATGGAAGGCGCAGTGCCCAAATACTTTTTAATCCGAAAATAGCTGCGGAAAAAGCTGTGAGCCATGTGGGAAGCGGTGGTTTTTGGTAGCGCGGTTCCCCGTTTATGGTGGTTAAAAGCCAATTGCCGTCGTGGAGCATTTCGCGGGCAGTGATGAAATTGCGCGCTTCCATAATGTTTACAGGCAGCGAGTCTAAATTCACAAAGAAAATAGCCGCGCAGGTTAGTAAAAGAAGTAATAAATAGTTTTTTTCAACTTTCATCTGTATTAAATATTTGATAAAGAGGAAGATGGAAACCGAAGGTTCACGAACTCCTTTTTTTTAATCTTCACGTTGTGAGTAATGCCCAAGTTATTCATTTTCGGTTGGTTTATAATCTTTAATGGGCATTTCATAGCGCATTTGTTTTTTCCAAATGAAAATATTGCGAACGTAAATAATCAGGCCGGCAATATGGCCCACAAACAATACCGGGTCTTTTCTGAAAATAGCATAAGTTAAAATAAGAGAGGCTCCCAAAACGCTCATTCGCCAAAAGCCTACTGGTAGTTGTGAGGTTTTGGTTTTTTCGGAAACAATCCATTGGTACACAAACCGAAGTGTAAAAATAACTTGGGAAATGATTCCTAAAAGTAATAGCCACAAAGGGATTGCATCATTTTTGAAAAGTTTTTCAATGTCGTATTCACCATTATTATAAGCGTAAATAACTACAAGTATTGGAAAAATATATAGAAATATCTGCAACCATTTTGGCGATTTCTGCCATTCGCCCTGTAACTGTAGATTTCGAATATATATATAATAGGTCAACGCTTGGCCAAGCATAATGGCAAAATCATCACGCAAATGGCCATAAACAAATAATAAAAAAGAAGCGAGCAAGCTCAGTTTCCAAAAGGCGGAAGGGGTGATGATGCGTTTGCTTTTTTCAGAAAGAACCCATTGAACGAAAAGCCTTCCGCTGAAAAGGATTTGTGCCAAAAAACCAATGCCGTACACAATCCAATTGCTCATCCTTTACTTTTGATTTCGTAGTTGATGTATTTTTTCTTCATCCAAAGGTAAGCGAAACAGTCCATCAATGGACCCAAAAGCCGGTTCCAAAGTCCAAACTTTGCCGTTCCCGCCATACGCGGAAAATGCTTTACGGGAATTTGTAATATTTTCCCATTTTGCAAAAGAATCATTGCAGGTAAAAATCGATGAAGCCCATTGAACATTGGGATGCGTTTGGCATAATCAGTTTTTATTACTTTCAGTGGGCAACCAGTGTCGTCCATGCCATCGTGGGTAAAAGCGCGACGGATGCCGTTTGCGATTTTAGATGACATATTTTTTACGAATTTATCCTTTCTTTCAGAGCGAAAGCCTGTAACCAAATCGTATTCGCCAATATGTTCCAGTAAAAGATTGAAATCTGCCGGATCGGTCTGAAGATCGCTGTCAATATAGCCCACCAAAGGAGTTTCCACAGTATCAAAACCCGCTTTTATGGCGGCGCTCAAACCTCGGTTTTCCTTAAAGGAAATAAAATGAAAGGCTTCGTTTCTGGCGCAAATTTCTTCAACTAAGGCTTGGCTGTTGTCTTTGGAGCCATCGTTCACAAAAAGGATGGAGGTTTTTTTAGTGGCTATTTTAGTGTAGGCCAGCAATTCCTTTTCAACCCGGTGCAGGTTTTCTTCTTCGTTGTAAAGGGGTACAATTATGGTGAATTCGTACATTTAGTTTTTTGAAAAGGTTTCTGCAAAAGTATTTCTTTTTTGAAGAATACCGCAGAACGTTAAAAAAGATGTTATTTTGCATGTGAAATTAATTGTATGAAAATTTTAGTTACAGGAGCAGCGGGGTTTATAGGCTCGCACACTTCGGAAAGATTAAAGGAACTTGGGAATGATGTTGTGGGAGTGGATAACTTTTCACCTTATTATGATCTTGCCTTGAAAAAGTTGAATGCCAAGACGCTTTTAGAAAAAAATATTGAAGTTCTCAAAATTGATTTACGAAGCGATGATCTGTCAGGAAAACTTCCAAAAGATTTGGACTATATTTTCCACTTTGCAGCGCATCCCGGTATTTCAAATACCTCCACGTTTGAGGATTATTTCAGCAATAATATTTTGGCAACCCAACGATTACTTGAATTTGCTGAACAGCTACCCAAAAAACCTTTTTTTGTGAATATTGCCACTTCTTCAATTTACGGTTTGGAAGCTACTTTTCCGGAAAGTGTTCCGCCCAAGCCTGCTTCTTGGTATGGTGTTACTAAACTTGCCGCAGAGCAATTGGTTTTGGCTAAAAGCCGTGAAAATAAACTGGAGGGGACATCCTTCCGTTTGTTTTCTGTTTACGGGCCTCGCGAAAGACCTGACAAACTTTACACACGTTTGATAGATTGTGGTATGAACAATAAACCATTTCCGTTGTTTGAAGGAAGTGAAAAACATTTGCGCAGTTTTACCTATGTTCAGGATATTGTAGATGGCATTGTAAGCGTTATTGGAAAGGAAACTGTTTGCAATGGTGAGATTTTCAACTTGGGAACGGAGACCGAAAGCACAACCGCACAAGGAATAAGTACTTTTGAAGAAATTCTTCAAAAGAAAATTGAAACAGAAAAAAAACCACCCCGTGACGGAGACCAGTCGCGAACTAAGGCGAATATCGATAAAGCTAGAAAATTACTTGGGTATAACCCACAGACTTCGTTAAAAGAAGGGTTGATAGCACAGACTGAGTGGTTCAAGAATAATATTTATCATTAAATGATTGTCTGTTAAAGTAGTTTCAAAAGTCAATTATGCCCTAAATTTAAGTGACAGAGTGATGTCAAAATAACATTTTTTAAAGAATTACTCTCAACGGGTTAATTTTTAGTAAACTTTTAATCAAAGTATAAAATTCCGTTCACAGTATAATTAATCAATTTTTTCAATGGCATTATTTTCAAGGTTTTCCCCAAAAAGGTTTCGGCTTTTATGGTATTTTGTTGGGACTTTTATCATTCTTTCCACAATCATTCGTCTCGTTTTTATTTTTTGGATGTTGGGGGAAGTTGATACTTCTTTTTTCAAATTAGGTAATACCTTAATTATCGGTTTTTGGTTTGATGTTGGTACGGCCTCATTTTTTGCCGTCCCATATGCCCTGTATTTGCTAATATTTCCCAAAAGGTGGTACGGTTCGCTGTTTGATAGGATAGTCACTTGGTTTGCCTATACACTTGGGCTCGTTATTTTTCTGTTTTCCTTTTTTGCAGAAATCACTTTTTGGGAAGAGTTCAAAAACCGCTTTAATTTTATTGCTGTTGATTATTTGATATACACTTACGAAGTTGTAAAAAATATCAACGAATCCTATCCAATCCCTTTATTGGTGGGTGGTATCTTGTTGTTGACGGGCTTACTTCTTTTTATTACGAAGCGGAAGGGCGTTTTTCAAAAAACGTTTCATAACGAAACCACTTTTAAAGAAAAGTTGCTGCCAACGGCATTTTTTATAACCATTGCCTTAATTTTTGCATTCTTTGTAAAAAACAAAGATGCAGAGCAATTTGAAAACCGATACAATAACGAAATTGCAAAAACAGGAATCTATTCCTTCTTTGCGGCATTTCAGAACAATGAACTTTCGTTTACTGATTTTTATAAAACCCTTCCTGTAAAAGAGGCTTTTGCTGAAGTTAAAAACGAATTCAAAAAACGTGGAGACAGTTTGCTTTTCCCCGAAAAGGAATTGGTTTACAGAAATATTAGCAATATAGATTCACTTCCGGAAGCTAAGCCCAATGTCATTTTTATTTGTGTTGAAAGCCTTAGTGCAAAGTTTCTGGGAAGCTTTGGAAATACCGAAAATTTGGATTCCTTGGCAAATCAAAGTTTGTTTTTCAATAATCTTTTCGCCATTGGCACCCGAACCGTTCGTGGCATGGAGGCCATTACCCTGTCCATTCCGCCTACGCCGGGCCGCAGTATAGTGAAACGTGAAAATAATCAGCATCTCTTCACTATTGGAGAAGTTTTTAAACAGAAAGGCTACGAACGCAATTTCTTTTACGGCGGCGATGGTTATTTTGACAATATGAACAGTTTTTTTGGTGGAAACGGTTTTAATATTGTGGATCGCGGCCGTGGCTTTTTAATGGATGAAAGCATTACCACTACCCGAACAAATATTGATGACGAAGAAGTAACCTTTGAAAACGCCTGGGGAATTGCCGACGGAGATCTTTACAATAAAATAATCAAAATTGCTGATGAAGCCCATAACGCTGGAAAACCCTTTTTCGATTTTGTGATGACAACTTCTAACCATCGCCCCTATACGTATCCTGAAGGGAAAATAGATATCCCATCGGGCTCGGGGAGAAGTGGAGCAGTTAAATATACCGATTACGCAATTGGTGAATTTTTACGAAAAGCCCAACAAAAAGATTGGTACAAAAATACGGTTATCATTATTATGGCAGACCACTGCGCTTCTAGCGCTGGACACCAAGAACTAGATATGAAAAACTATCACATTCCCGCATTGATGTTAAACCTGCCGAATACTGCTCCGCAAAAGGTAGATAAAATGGCTTCGCAGATAGATATTTTTCCAACGCTTTTTTCAGTTTTAAACTGGAATTATAACTCCAATCTTTACGGCACAGATATTCTTAAAATGAAACCTGGGGAAGAACGTGCTTTTATTGGCACTTACCGAAAACTTGGCTTGCTAAAGGCCGATGATAAAGTAATGGTATTGGGCGACCAAAGGGTTTCAAACTTCTATCAATGGAATCGAGAAAGCAATGAACTGGTGCCATTAAAGGAAAACGAAGCTTTCTTAAAAGATATCATTTCAAACTATCAAACCACGGATTATTTATTTTCAAACGGGGGGTTGAAACTAAAAAGTTTGGGTCTTGAAGACTAATATACATTTCATTGTCAACCCTATTGCTGGCAAGGGTAAAAATGAGCTTTCAGAAGCTTTTTTGGAAAATTTTTTTCAAAAATCAGACTATTCAATTTCAATAAAGAAAACTGAATTTGTACTTCACGCAGCTGCGCTCGCAAAGGCTTCAGTTGAAGAAGAAGCACAAATAATCGTTTCTTGTGGCGGCGATGGCACTATTAACGAGGTAGCTTCCTCTTTAGTAGATACGTCAGTGGTTCTGGGTATCTTGCCAATGGGTTCGGGCAATGGGTTGGCTTCCCATTTAAAAATTCCGAAGAATTTAAAAAAAGCACTCTCAATTATCAAAAACCGAAATATAATTGCAATTGACACAGGAACTATCAATGGCGAACCATTTTTCAGCAATATGGGCGTTGGTTTTGATGCACACGTTATCTCTGATTTTGAGAAAAATACTACTCGGAGGCTTTTAAGTTATGTGAAATCTACGTTGCGGACGCTGAAAAAGTATCACTATAAAAATGTGGTGGAATTGAAATACAACGGAACCACAGAATTGATTTCGCCCTTTCTACTTTTTGTTTCAAATTCCAATGAAACGGGTTATAAAATGAGTTTAACCCCGCGTGCATCGCTGCAGGATGGTTTGTTAGACTTGGTTATCGTGCCCAAGCTTTCAAATTTTAAACTTTTCATTTTTACATTTTTATTTCTTTTCAAAAAGCACCACTTGATAAAAGAAGTACGGTTTAGGCAAGTTACTGGTTTGGAGATTAAAAGTTTGGATAATATCATTTTAAAAGCGCAGAAAGATGGCGAATTTTTTATTCCGAAAGAACCAAAAATTGAGATTGCAATTCATCCAAAGAACTTGAATGTCTGTGTTCAATAAAGTAATAAAACAAATCATTTGAGATACTAATCAAGTATTTGCTATTTGGATAGGGACAATAATTTCTCAGCAGCTTCAAAAGGCGTTGTTAAGTTTTCATCCAAGGCCTTTAACTGTTTTTCCAATTCTTTTTTAATTGATGGATTTGCGTAAAATTCACTTTTTAATCTGCTTTCAATAGTCTGCATCAACCAGAATTTGTTCTGCTCTTTTCTTTTATGCTGAAAATAGCCGTTCTTTTTTACGGTTTCAAAATACGTTGAAATTACTTCCCATATTTCAGAAGTGCCTTCATTTTTGATGGCACTGCACAAAAGCGTTTTAGGCGTCCAATCACTTTCTTTTGGAGGGTACAGATGTAAAGCACGGTTAAATTCATTTTTGGCCATTTTGGCGGCTTTCAGATTTTCTCCATCGGCTTTATTTATTATAATGGAATCTGCCATTTCCATAATACCGCGTTTTATTCCTTGCAGTTCGTCGCCAGCGCCAGAGAGTTTCAATAATAAAAAGAAATCGGTCATTGAGTGTACTGAAGTTTCGCTTTGGCCCACGCCTACGGTTTCAATCAAAATAACATCAAAACCTGCAGCTTCACAGAGAATAATTGTTTCCCGGGTTTTTCTGGCTACACCTCCCAAAGTATCGCCACTGGCCGAGGGACGTATAAAAGCATTGGGTTCTTTGACCAAATCTTCCATTCGGGTTTTATCGCCCAAAATACTTCCTTTGCTTATACTGCTGCTGGGATCTACGGTGAGAACTGCAACCTTTTTTCCTTCGGAAATTAACAGCTTTCCAAAGCTTTCAATAAAAGTACTTTTTCCCACACCCGGAACGCCCGTAATTCCAATGCGGATTGATTTGTTGGCGTGCGGTAAGCATTTTTCTATGATTTCCTTTGCTTGTTGCTGATGTTTTTGGGCCGTACTTTCAATTATAGTAATGGCTCGGCTTAGTGCGGTTTGGTTCTGATTTAAGATTCCAGAAATCAATTCACCAACGGTTTGGGATTTCTTTTTGAAGTTTTTAAAATGTTCCACAACATCCTTATTTAGGGTTTTTGGTTGAGAAACCCCTTCTTTTTCGTTTAAAGCACTTATATTTTTCTTCTTCTCTGCCACAGCGTGAATTTAGGACAATTTTATGAATATGTTTTTTAAAAAGCCAGTTTTCGGTGGTATATTGACTCACATTTAATTTAAAAATTAAAAATAATGAAAACATTATATGAAGCAACAACTACTGTAGTTGGTGGAAGAAAAGGACATTTAAATACGGATGACGGAAAACTCGATTTTGATTTGTCAGTACCTAAAGAAATGGGCGGCGATGGAGGAAAAGGCACCAATCCTGAGCAACTTTTTGGTGGTGCTTATGCAGCTTGTTTTGGTGGTGCTGTGCAAGTGATAGCCAAAAAGAAAAAAATTGAGCTTTCTGACGATTTTAGCATTACTGCTACCATTGGTTACTGCGAAGATGAGGACGGGGCTTTTTTGGAAGCTACACTTGATTGTTATCTTCCAGGGGTAGATGTGAAAACGGGGGAGAGTATTATTAAGAATGCACATAAAATTTGTCCATTTTCAAAAGCTACACAAGATAATATTACAGTAAACTTAAATTTATTACTTGATGAATAAATAATCTTATTTAAGATATATTAATTAAAAAGCCCTGAATTCAGGGCTTTTTAATTACATCGCTTTTAAGTTTATAACCTTTCCAGGTTCATTTTCTTTTGGCGGTTCCTCTTTTTTTTCCTCTTTCTTTACTTCCACAAAAGGAGTTTTCTTAGGTTGTTGTGCTGCCTGTTTTATGTACCATTCCAGTTGATATTTTTGTTTTTCCAAAAGTTCAAGAATACCATCTGGCAATTCTTTGCGTTCCAAAAGCTCATCATACCTCTTAATATTGTTTCGGTCTCGGTTTATACAAGAATTCACAATGAATTCAGCGTCAAAATGTTCTAACGCTTCTTTTATTTCTTGCCAAGTGCGATAAATCCTTCCCTTTTCCGAATCTTCTTTCAGAGGTACAATGTCATGAGAGCAAAGTTCGTTAGAAATATCATGGCTCATTCTATTACGTTCAACGGTCATATAATTCAAAAAGCGTTTCAAGTCTGTAGTTTGAGCATCTTGAGCAGCGTTGTAATACAATTTTTCTGCTTCAAAACAGGCCACAAGTAAGCGGTTAAGTTTATCAAAATCTGCGTATTTCTTTTTCATAATTGTATAATTTAATCAAAGTTAATCTAAATAGGGTGTATTTAACATTCTAATTCTCAAATATTTCATAAAAAAATTCACCATAAATTGCAACATCGTATTTCTTTTGTCGTCTTTTAATTGAACAGCAACCAAAAAAACCCATCAAGTTTGTCCGATCTATTACTCATCGAGCAATGCAAACAGAGCAACCGAAAAGCGCAAATGGCGCTCTATGGAAAATATTGCGACGGCATGTTTGTCATAGCCAATAGGTATTTAAAGGACACCGCGGCCGCGGAAGACGCGATGCAGGAAGCCTTTATCAAGGCATTTCAAAAACTGGGCCAATTTAAAGGAGACGTCACTTTTGGGGCTTGGATAAAAAGGATTGTTATCAACACTTGCCTAGATACAATCAAAGCGAGAAAGCTTGAAACGGAATCCATAAATGAAGAGATTTTTACAATTGTTGAAGTAGAAGATAATTGGTCCATTGCTAATGAAACGACGGTTTCGGAAGTTTTGGCTGCCATTGATGAACTGCCTGACAATTATAGAACAACGGTGAAATTATTTTTGATTGATGGGTATGACCATCAGGAAATTTCAGAAATACTGCAGATTTCTGAAAATGCATCGCGAACCTACCTTCATCGTGGGAAAACGAAATTGAAAGAAAAACTAAAACACTTGCGCTATGGCACGGGATATTAAAAAAATGTTTGAGAATTACACACCAGAGTCTTCAGAGCTCCCACAGGGCCACGAAGCACGTTTTGCGGCTAAATTGGACAAGGCTTTTTCAGAAAACATTTCTGAAGAAAAAAACACTTCCACTCCTTGGCTGAAAATAGCCGCGGTGGCAATTGTCTTTTTTGCAGTGAGCTTTTTTGGATACCAACAATTGTCTAAAACGGGTCCGAAAATCACAGGAGATTCTACAAATGCTATAGTTGAAAACAATACTAAAAAGCTTGAAAATAACGAAGCAACCAAACTTACGTTGGCCGATCTTTCACCAGATCTTAAAAAAGTAGAGGAGTATTATATGACCAGTATTAACGTGCAGTTAGCGTCTTTAAAAATAACCGATGAGAACAAGGAATTGGTTGATGGTTATATGAAGAGGCTTGCAGAATTGGACAAGGAATACACTTCGCTCAATGCTGAAATGACCAAAGTAGGCCCTTCAGAAGCTACCGTAACTGCGTTGATCGATAATTTGAAAATGCGTTTGGATTTGCTGTTCAAACTTAAAAACAAATTAAAAGAACTTAAAAATCAAAACAATGAAGAATTTAAAGCTATACAAACGTAAAACAGCGGTCCTTTTGCTGCTATTGATTGGCTCGTTAGGCTATTCACAACAAAAACAGGTGGAAAGTTTTAATGTAGCCGATGATGTGGAAGTCTCTGTAAATACTTCCTATACAAACATCGTTTTTGAAACTTGGAACAAAAACAAAGTTGAAGTGGAAGCCTATATTGAAGGTGAAAAACTTACGGAGAAGGAGAAGCAGGACCTGATGAAAAACTGGGATTTGAACATCACCGGAAACAGTAAAAAGGTTAGTATCAGCTCCAACGCCGGAAATCAAAGTTTTGCGATGGGGGATATGCCTCAAATGGATTTTATTGGTCCGTTGATGGAGGATATGATTATGCCAATGATCCAAAACATACAGGTGCCACCACTTCCGGAAGACTTGTTGGAAAATCTCGGCAATATTCAATTTGATTATGACGAATACCAAAAAGATGAAGAAGGTTATATGAAAAAGTTTGAAGCGCAGATGGACAAGAAATTCGGAAAGGATTTTCAAAAAAAGATGGAAAAATGGGGCGAGAGCTTTGAGAACTCTTGGGATGATAAAAAGGCCGACAGCATTGGTGAAGCCTATGGAAAGAAGATGGAGGCTTGGGGTGAAGCTTACGGAAAAAAGATGGAAGCCTGGGGCGAGGAATACGGTAAAAAAATGGAAGCGTGGGCAAGCCAGATTGAAAAGAAGTATGAAAAGGAAGGCGACAATTATACAAAAACAGTAACCAAAAGCCCCAATGGTACCTCCATTATTATCCAAGGAAACCGAAGCAGTAATTCAAGTAATGGCAATGCAAAAAAAACCATTATCATCCGGTTGCCAAAAAACGCCAAAACCAATGTAAACATTCGCCATGGCAATTTAAAAATGGCAGATGCAAACAACTTGAAAGCCAATTTGGATTACACACCGTTTAAAGCAAACAGCATTGATGGGGGGCAAACCCTCATCAGTGCTTCTTATGGGCCAGTGACCATAAACACTTGGAAGCAAGGAGTGCTGAGCGTAAAATATGTAGATAAATGCTCCATTGAGACTGTTCAAAATATAAACTTACAGGCCAATTCAAGCGATGTTCGGATTGGAAATATTACCAATCAAGCTTTCCTTTCCGGTTCTTTCGGGAATTTAAAAATAGATAGGATTTCCGACAGTTTTGAAACTTTAGACATCAGTTTGGAAAACACAGACGCCAAAGTGAGGGTGCCAGTGGGGGCGTTTTCATTTTATTTTAAAGGAAAGAAATCTACTTTGAAATATCCAAAATCACTTCAACTAAAAGAATCAAAAAGTGCTGACAGGGTTGTGGTAAAAGGGTTTAACCAAAATAATAGTTCGAATAAAACCATTACTATTAACTCCACTTATAGCAATGTTTCACTTCAATAATATTTTTGTATGAATTGAAAAATACTTTCCAGATTTCCTTTTAAATAACTACTTCAAAAAAATCCCTATTCCAAAAACAAATAGGAGCTTAAGGCTTTCCTTGGTTTATAATTTACAAGTTTCGCTTTCGATTGACCATGAAACAAAAATTATTTTTTTGAGTACAAGGTTTTTTATTTTTTCCGCACAAAAATAGCGACAATTGCTGCTATTAAAGTCCCAAAGCCTAATGTCCCGAATGCAGATTGCCACATGTAACTGTTTATATTGAAATAATCATTGACCCTGGTGCGAGTCAATAAATCATTTGTAACGGAATATCCAATCACACTGTTGAAGTACTGAGGAGTTATATAGTTATGCGTGATGTATTGCGCCAAAGGGGAGAGTAGTGCCACAAAAATACTTAGTAATACACCCGAAAGAAAGCCCTGTAGCCAAGTCATTTTTCCATCGTGCACCCGTCTTCTTTTTTCTCGCATTTCCAATAGGAACATTAAAATAGCAAAGGGAACGAAAAGCATTGTGAGCCACCAATGGTCTGAAATCTGTTCCTCATGCCAGCCCAAGGTTTTTTCAAGCAACATCCACGAAAGTATCGCGATGGTAAAAATTATTGCCCACTTAAATTCTATGAATATTTTTTTCATTGAAGTATAACAGTATTTCTTTTTTGTTGCAATTTTTATTAAAGATAGCTTTTTTTACCAAAAAAAATCCCGAGGACGATGCCTCGGGATTTGAAATATATTATTCTGTGAAATAATTATGCTCTCTTCATCAAGATTTCCATATTCTTGATTTCTTTTCCTCCTTGGGATATTTCAAACATTTCCATTTTACGTGTATTATCATCTACAATGGTATATACTTGTTTCATCTGCTTTTCTTTACCTGTCATGGGGTCTACCATCGAGCCGGTAAATATTGTGGATTTGCTAGCTTCGTCATATTTACCCCTCATAACAGCCAATCCTGTACCCATATTATCTATCCAAGTGGAAATATATTCATTGGTAGCATTGTCATACGCTAAGGTCGATCTGCCTTCAAACGTCATTCCCATCATTTCTCCAGTGGTGGTGCTAACTTGATAGCGGCCGCCCATGATCATTTTGATGTCTTCGGTTGCTGTAGCTTTTTCTGGTGGCGCATCGGGTCCCATCCAAAAGGTCAGTTCATCATTCCATTTGCCTTCATCAGCGGCCATCCTTTTGTGAGGCTCGCCAGGAGTCATGTAGGCTTCCCAGGCTTTTTGCATGGCAAGAGAGTCCATGGGTTTCTCTATCATTTCGGCCTGTTCTGTGGCGGTAGTGTCTGTTACAACAGTGGTTTCAGTTTCCATGGGTTCTTTTGTTTCATTTTTACAAGAAACAAAACAAAGGAAAGCAACTGAAAATAGAATCAATAATTTTTTCATAAGTGTTGATTTTAAGATTGTTTGTGCAAGCTAATTTATGAAGAAACTGTTAAAAAAATAAATATATCTGATTATTAGGAGTTTATGAGGAGGTGTAATTATAGGATATTTAGTGTGTCTGTCTTTATTTTAAAAAACCGGACTGCATTTTTTTTATTAATTCTCCTTTGCTGTGTATGTTAAGAATTAAATAGATTTTCTTTATATGGTCTCTTACAGTGTCAACAGAGATAAGGTATCTATCAGCAATCATTTTATAGCTTAGACCATCTAGCACTCCCTGAACAATCTGCTCTTGTCTGAGTGTTAGCTTGCTTTCCTCTTTTTCCTGTGTAGGTGCAAAATAATTGATCACTTTTCTAGCAATGGAGGGAGACATGTATGAACCTCCACGATAAATGGTAATAATAGCTTCCTCAATCTTGGTTAGTGGCGTTCTTTTTGAAATATATGAAACAGCTCCCGCACAAAGTGCTTTGAAGATTTTATCATCTTCTTCATAGGTGGTTAGCATAATGATGTTTGCCTTTGGCAATCTTTTTTTAATTGGCCGGATGCCTTTAAGGCCTGAAATTCCCGGGAGACCAATATCTAATAGCACAACATCTATTTTAGGGTCTCGGGAAACATCGATGGCTTTTAAAAAATCTTCCACACTATTGGCTATAAAAGTTATTGTGATGTTTTTGTTTTCACCTAAATAACTTTCCAGTGATTCTTTTATAAGGATATCGTCCTCTACAATGGCTAAGTGTATGTTTTCCATATGGTTAATCAGTTTTTAAAGATAGTTAAAAAGGCTCTCTAATTATAAAAATTCGAGAGCCTTTAACATCAATAGCAAACAAAATTTAATGAAATAGCAGGCTCCTTTATTTAATTTTTAATGAGCTTTATGGTTTGTAACCCACTTTCTGTTTGGACTTTTGCGAAATAAGTGCCAATTTCCCAATTTGAAAGATCTAGTTGTAATTCAGCTGTGTCATTGTCAGTATTAAAAATTTCTTGGCCTAGAATATTGAAAACAGAGACTTTATTTACAATACTATTGGTTTTAATAGTTGTTTGGTTTTTTGCTGGGTTTGGATAAAGGGTTACAGCAATATCTATTTGAGTGTCTTCTGTTCCAAGTATTTGTCTTGGAGCGATGACTACATGGAAGGCTACATTTTCAACAAAGAAAGATCCATCTGTAGTATAGATTGTCCATTGGTTTGTGTTGTTATCATAGCGGGAGGACAGGAAGTGTGGGAAATCTACATTGGTAGAAGAACCTCCTACACCGTAGTAATGTTCAAATACAAAGGTTGCATCTGGGTTTCCATTTAACAATGGATGATCCAATCTAGTCTGGTTTACTTCCATATTGCTATTGTTGCTAATATGGGTCATAGTGGTACTGCCCGAACCCGGAAGTACGATATTAAAATCCACATCCATTGGGAAAGTGCTTAGGTCTTCGGTGTAAATCCAACGGAACCCCGGCGTTTCTCCATAGTCAAATGCAAACGGCACCACAATTCTGTTTGAATCGTCGGTAGTGGATGTTATGATTGCATAAGGCCCTGGATTAATCCCATTGAAAATGGGATTATCAATTTGGGTTATAATACCATTGGTGTTAGAGGCATTAGTTGAATGACGGACCAGTGTGGCATCGTTTCCTCCAATAAAAACATTGAAGCCACTATTTATTACAATGTTTGAAAAATCAGTATTTTCAATGATCCATTTTGATAGATTCGTACTATAGAACAAATCAATTTGGTGATTGTTAACCACTTGGTTGCCCAATTGTGTTGCTTTTACAACTATTTTGGCGTTTGGGTTGCCGTTCAAATCGGGGTGGTCCAAAAGAGTTGCATGAGGAGCTCCGTTTACCACATTAGAAGGCAAAACTTTGTGTTGATAAATCTTGTCCTGCGCAAAAAGCGACAGGGTGATAAGCAATAATAGAAGTGTAGTAATTTTTTTCATTATTTGTAATTTTAAAATAGTTAGTTAGCTACAAAGTTATTAGGATAGCTAAAGGGTTTCAACCACATAAAGATGTGGTAGTGTTATTGGAAAATATGATGGGATGCCTTAAAAATATTTAAAATGAAGTACCATTTAAATTTTTTTTAAAATTTCTAAATGGTACTATTTCAAGAAAAACTTGATTCATCTAAAATGGAATTTTTATGGCATAGCTATCGTAAAAACCCCTGTTAGCGTAATGTTATCATCCCATCCAATATTATGGCCCACATTGGCTACTAATTTTATGGTAGCAGTGTTGCCGCCCATTTCGGTATTGGTAATTATCTTGTTTCTGTCTATGGTGTAGACAATAAAGTTGGTGGCACCATCAACTACAATAGCTATACAGTTTTGGCAGGAAACGGAGCTTGGAGTAGCCGTTAGATAGATACTATTTGTTGCCTGATTTTGGGTATAGGTGTAATTTGATGGTGGGGTTCCCCCTGTATCACAATAGATGGCTGCTGTGCGATGAACAGGTGTTACATGGTTTGTATCTGTCCAGTGATAGCCTGAAGGATCATTATTGTCCGTACCGTTTGGTAAGCCAAAAGAGAAATCTGCAGAGGGGCTATCGCTAAAAGAGGATAAATTTGAAAATTCAACCCTGAACTTTACAACATCGGCTACATTATCATATTGGTATTCTAATCCTATGGCATCCAAGCCATTATTTGCAGCATCACCAGATGGGTCTGTTGCTATTTGTGTCCACGCCAGGCCCGAGCAGGAATTACAGATTCCGCCACAATCTATGCCGGTTTCAGTACCGTTTTGTATGCCGTCTGAACAAGTGGCCACAACTTCTTTATCATCATCTTTATTGCATCCGCTAAAAAAAGTGATTGCTACTACACTTATTACTAGAATTAATTTTTTCATTTGTTAAATTGTTTTAGTTTGATTGTTATTTTAAAATTGATCTTTGGATTATTTGAATTATTGTTTGATAATTTTCACTGTTTTTGAGACTTCCCCAATGGTCACTTTTGCCAAATAGGAGCCAGGTGCCAAGCTGCTTGTGTTTATAGATGGAGAAGTAATGGATGGTTTTTGGGATAGTGCCATCTTCCCCAAAACATCGTAAACCACAACAGCATCAACAACAGCTTGCGACTGTATGTTCAATACATCTTTTACTGGGTTTGGGTAAACACTGAAAACATCTTCGGCAAAATTGTCTATTCCGGCTGTAGCATCTAGGTAAAACTCAACCCCCCATAAATAATAGGTTGTATTTGGAGAGACTGAATAGAAATCCATTGCGCCCCATTTATCAGTCATATAATTATCCCCACTGTATATTTCATTATTGTTCTGTCTCAATACCATTGTTTCGTCATCGAGATTCATATCTATTTCAATACTTATTAATGGATCATTTGCATCATAGGAAAAACTAAAGGTATTGCCTTCAGAATATATTTGACCCTGGCCAGCCGATGCTCCATCTTCGTTAAAATATACTTCTATACCATAATCTCCTGGAGCTTCAAATTCCTGAAAATTAAAATAGGCCGTATTGCCCACAGGTAGTATTAAAAGGAAATTAAGGGAATATTGGCCTCCTACACGGTCTCCTAATAAAAGCAGTGCGTCCTGAACCTCATTATTCCCTATTTTACCAGTTTTTTGAGGGCCATTCTCAATGACCACATTAATATCTTCAGGACCTGGATTTCCACTCCAGCTTGACCAATGACCTTGGTGAAGTGGTCCTAAAGGGTAGGTACTGAAATCGTCACCAAAAATTAACGTTTGGGCATTAAATTGCAATGGAAATATGCAGAGCAAAAGCAATGAGATGTAAAGTGTTTTCATAATTAAAAACTTAATGGTTAATAAATTGTCTAGTTGTTGATGCAAATCTATAGCGTTAAGCAAAGGGTTTCAACTACATAAAGATGTGGCTGTATTTTTTAGTTGAAATTAGACAAAACAAAAAATGCCATTTAAAACTTAAATTCATTTTAAGATGGCACTCTTGCTTATAAATTGGTTAGTTTGGTGTTTACAGCTTTATAATCTTCATCGTTTTTGAGGCATCGCCAATGGTCACTTTTGCTAGATAAGTGCCAGGAGAAAGGCTACTTGTATTTATGGCAGGAGAAATAGTACCCGGTTTTTCAGATATAACCAATTTACCCATAATGTCATAAACTTCAACACTATCAACTACATCTCTTGATTGTATGTTCAAAACATTTTTAACAGGGTTTGGATAGCTATTGAAAACCGCTGCATCAAATTCATCAGTTCCGACAGTAGTTTGATCTAGGATTTCCACAACATCAATAAATCCTTCATTTGTTGCTGAAGCGGAATAAAAATCAATTGCGGCAAGTGATTCAAAAGTTTGTGATCCAAAAGCAAATGGTTGGTTTTCAAATACCAAATTACTATTAATGCGCATGGACCAAGTTTGATTGTCTAAGTCATAATAACAGGTTACCCTGAAATATATATCCACAGGATAGCTGAATGTTTGGTCTGGTGCGGAGCAATCTGTGGTGCCAGTTACAATACCCACGCCATCACTACTGCCATCACAGTTAAAATAAACGTTTCCGCCCATCAGAGCTTGTTGCCATGGGTCAGACCCAGGGGTAAGTGCTGCTTGCATATTAAAATAAAAGCTTTTTCCTGGATGCATGGCCAAATAAAATCCAACTGCAAACTTTCCTGAAGAAGGATTGCCTGGAATCAGCAGAAGTTGATCGGTTATTTGAGAACCATCAATTAGTAATGATCGGACTCCTTCTTGACCGCCACTAACAACATCAGCATCTTCAGCGCCACCATTGTTTCCGGACCAAGTTCTCCAGTGCGGGCTTTGTGAAGAAATATCCCCTAAGTTGAAGCCTTCAAAGTTTTCAAAATAAATTTGAGCAGATGCCGTAAAAGTAAAACCGAAAGCCATAAAGGCCAAAATGTAGATTTTTTTCATAATTAAAATATTTAGTTAGAAATAATGTATTGTACAAATTTATGACGCATTGCAAAGTGTTTCAACCACATAAAGATGTGGCTCTGATGATTATAAATTCGGGATTTGGTAAAGCCACTCCAATATTTTCAACTTCAACTACATTTCGATTTCACTCTTTAATGCATCTACAGGAAACCCCCATATTTTTCGATTCATTAAAATTGAAAATAAAAACATTATTGTTAAAAATAGATTTTCCATAATATTCAATACTTGAGGATGTGTTTGAGCCAAAACGGGCACCACTGCCCACACCTCCGGCAACACCTTCAGCATTTCGGTCGCCAGCAGGAAGGGCTGTAAAACCGTAGAGGTCTGTACCGGGAAACTGGGAAGACCCCCATAAATTGGTAGATTTCAAATTAAAACTGGCATGGTCTCCTCCAGTATAATTCACTAAATCCTGAAGTTCCTGTAAACTGGGCACACGCCACCCTTCTGGGCAAATTTTCGAGGGGTCGGTAATGGCATATCCATTGTAAAGCTTTCCATAAATGGCATCATTCGCAGGGTCATCACCAGGACTTCCCCAAGCTCCACTTGTGGTGTTTTGCCAGTCAGTATTATCTGGTAAATGTGCAATGGGCGACCCGTCTTTATAACGCGTGGTGTTCAGATTTTCCTTGAGCCAGCACATGGGGCCAATGTTTACAATTTCATAAACATTACCATCTATATCGGTTACGGTAGCAGGGCAATTGGCCGTAACCCCAAAAATAACGGGTTCTCTACAGCCTGGCAGTGCAGTACTGTTATTATAATGGGAGTTTACAAAATTATAGAGTGCAGGATCATAATCTTGCAGTTGTGCCCGGGTCCCTATTTCATTCCTAAAACCATCACCGCCCACGGGACCTATCCAGTTTACTCCATAGTAAATGGTAACAGCTTCAGCGAGAAACTCAGCCCGATTAGTACTTGCATAGGTATTGTTCCATTTTCCACTGGAAATGGATTGGTTATAAATGGATTCTATTTCACTTTCGAAAGAACTTTCTATTAACCTATAAGCCCCGACATGAATCATGTGTGCTATTTCGTGTACAAAAATATGTCCCACTTGGCTATCGGGATAACATAATAAACTGGGAACATCACTAGCCATAGCCCTTAGATCGTTTGGGCCGGAACCTAGCCATGTATATGCACCACCATTGTTACTGTTTGCGACAAAGGGTTCTGGCAAATCTGTAATATTGCTCCCTTCGGGGTATAGGGCTATATAATTGCCATCTTTTATCAGTTTGGACCGGACACTTCCCAAGCTGGTAAGCATAAATTCTACTGTTTTATCAGCTGCATAAAGGGCTTCGTCTGGAACTGCGGCAGAGCCTATCACGGGTATACCAGAGCAATTTATATATTTTGTGTAATAATTGTTTAAACCCACAGCCTCAGGCACTGCAATGATGTCGCAACTAAGATAATCGGAAAAGCGGCCTATGGTATTGCCAGGGTCTTCAAGTACTTCTTCATCCAGAGTCAGAGAAGAATCGTCCTTGGCACATCCTAGGGAAAATAAAAAAAATAAAAGTAATAAGAGCGGGTAATAGTTAGTGGAATGAAACTTTTTCATAATCGAGCACTTGGGTTTAATTATAAAAATAAAAGTATGTGTCAAAACCCAGTATTTCAACCACATAAATATGTGGTGCTTAATTATTTTATATATATTCGTTTCATGGGGATAAGGATTTTTTTAATGGCTTCTCTGCTTTCAGTTGTTTGCGGAACTCTAAATGGCCAAGAAAATTCGTTTAAAGAAGTTGCTCCTACTTACAAGCTTTCAAAATTAAATTTGGATATAACCAATAAGCGCCTAATAATTGATAAAGTTCAATTAGACAATGAAGGCTATTATTGGATTACAACCAATAATGGCTTGTGGGTATACAATGGGGTTACTTCCACACAATATTTAAATGGTTCAGAAAAGTTTCCTATGCTTAAGAATAGTATTTCTTCAAATTTCTTTGGATTAATCCAAGACAAGACTGGAGACTTATTAACCTCCATTTATGGAAAAAACATTTTTTTACGTTATGATCCCATCCATCGCAAACTAAAAGAAATATATAGTTTCAAGAAAGCTATGCTTTTTGAAGAATCGATTTTTAGTGTAGATGAAAATAATGAGTTGTATTACATAACCAAAGATATAGACAGTAAAGAAGTAACATTATTTAAGGCAACTTCAGAAAGAACAAAAAAAGGTCTTTTTGCCCTACCTAAAATTGAAGGAAAGGACGATAAGGTTATTTCACTGCATTTATTCAGAAATAAAATTTTCATACTTACAGATACCTATATCTACTTTTTGGATAAAGCAGGAAACCTATTGAAAAAGGAGCCCTTGACTTCCCAATGGGCGAGTTGGCCTTTTGCTTATAATGATGAAAACAATTTTTATATATTAAATGAACTTACTGGACAAATGATGATTTGGGACTTTCAAAAAAATGAACTAAAGCCCTATTTTCTTTTTCCAAATACATTTCATAGTACCTACTCTGTTTTCTTAATTCACAAAGAAACTTTAGTCTGTTATAACGGAGATGGACTTTATGTATACAATCTAAAAAATAGAACGTATCAAAAAATATTTTCAAATATTGACCCATCGTCAAGTAAGGCCAATAAAGAAGCTAGTAGAATAGACATTAATAGTATTTCCATAGATCATGCAGGTGGTTTTTTATTGACAGAAAATAAAAATATTTACCATTTAACTGAAACTAAAAAATCTGCCATCGATCTAAAAAAACCAATTGTAGGACTTGCTAATCAGCCTAGTACTAGGGGGTTTACTGAAGATGCTTCTGGCAGTATTTATGTAACTTATTATGATGCAGGAATAGCAAAAAAGAGTAAGGATGCACAGCAATTTGAGGTGTGCAATATTCCAAAAAACCCAAACATAAGATTGGAGAGTACTTTTAGCATAGCAGCTTATAATGCTAAGCTGATATGGAACAATACGTTATTAGATTTAAAAAACAATCAAATTGAGGCATTATCAACTAATAGACAATATGGACATACCACTCAATATTTGAAGGGTGATTCTTTATGGTTATATCCCTGGTGGGGAGATAATCTTGAAGTATATGATCTTGCAAGGAAAACCTCTAAAGTTTATAATATAAATACAAAGAACTGTCCCCAAGTGCGTTTTAATGTACTTAATGCAATTACTCCGGATGAAAGCGGAAAGCATTTTTGGGTTGCAAGCTTAAACGGAATATCTCTTATAAGTAAGCAGGGTGTACTTATAGAAAATTATAATACAGATCTTTTAAACAGCAATCAAGATAATGGAATAACAGATTTGTTTTATGAAAAGCCATTTTTGTGGTATGGGGGCTCGAATGGCTTGGGGACTTTTAATACTGAGACTAAAGAAGTAACGTTATATGAATTTCCAGACAGTCAAAATTGGAAGGAACTTTCTAACAGGAAGGTCTTTTTTATCCAACCGTTAAACAAAGATGAGTTTTATTTGGGTACAGATTATGGACTCATTTTGTTCAATAAGAAAACAAAAAAATATTTTGAATTAAAAAGAAATCAACAACTTTCAGTTAAGGAGTTTAATAGAAATAGCAATTTTGAATCTTCTAAAAATGAATTTTATGTAGGCACGACCGATGGTGTTTATTCCTTTTTTCCAGAGGAGCTAGAATGGGATATTGATAATGAAGAGGATAAAAACATTCGCATCAATTTAGTTTCTGTTTTTAATGACAGTGGGGGCTATAGGCATTTGTTTGAAGATATGAACCAGACAAACACTTTAACTCTTGCTCCCAATGATGTAAGTATAGAAGTCTATTACGATGCACTTCAGGAAGAAAAAGAAGTATTGTACAGTCATAGAATTATCGGTGGAAATGAAAACTGGAGTGATTATTCCAATGAAAGAAAGCTGAATCTTTTAGGGATTGCTCCGGGCGAATATACTCTTGAATTACGTACTTCAAATTCTCCACATAATATTAAAATCCTTCACATCTATAAAGCTCAATATTGGTATTTGCGCTGGTATTCTCAGCTGGTTTTTATCATTATTTTGGTTATGCTGATTACGTTGCTCATAAATTATAGGTATCGTTTGCGCCTACAAAAAGAACGGGAATTGGCAGGTTTGCGCAACAAAATATCTAGTGATCTGCACGACGATGTAGGAAGTATTTTAACTGCCGTAGCCATGCAATCGGAAATTTTGGGAAATAAAGAGAAGGCATATGAAAGCGAGAAACTCAAACGTATTGGCAGTCTTAGCAGGGAAGCGATGAGCAGGATGCGGGATACCGTGTGGAGTATAGATTCCAAAAAAGACAATATGGGTAGTTTGTTGTCTCGAATGAAAGATTTTACATCGGATATTTTTCAGGATAATGAACGTCTTTCATTTCATTTTGTAAAAGGAAAAGAAACAAAAACGGAACAACCTTTAAATCCCATTGTCCGGCAAAATGTATATCTTATTTTTAAGGAAGCTATTGCCAATTGTTTGAAGCACTGCAATGGCAATAAGGTGGAAATTGTATTTAAGTGCTCCAAGTCTGAGCTTTATTTGGAAATCGCAGACAATGGGACTACAGCAGCTGATATGAAAACATCCGGTCTTGGTCTTACCAATATGGATCTTCGTGCTAAAAAGATAAACGGAGATTTAAAAATTGCGACAGAAAGTGGCTTTAAAATTGTGCTGCAAGTGCCACTTTTATAAATTTCACCAAATTTAATATTATAAAGAAAAGCCCTTACAATTTTAAATTATAAGGGCTTTATTAAGATAATGGGATCACTTATTATTCATCCACAAGCACCCAATCGCCTTTATCGAGCATCGGGATTGCCTGCTTAAATTTCATCGTTTTGTTCTCTCCGCTCATTACGTGCTTAATGGTAACTTTATCATTACGGTTAATTTTTGGGCGTTCGCGCACAATGGTTTCCGTAACCTGTTGGTGCTGCGACTGTGTATTGCCAGCGGCTCGTGACTGTGCGGCACGCTCATCCATATTCGGGATTTCATCTTTCTGCTCGCTCAGGTTTTCTTTTCGCTTCACTTCCCGTGCTTCCTGGATTTGCTGTTGGTTTTCCTGTGGCAATTCTCCTTTGAAAAGGAAAGAGATTACCTCTTTATTCACTTTTTCAATCATCGCCTTGAAAAGCTCAAAAGCTTCAAACTTATAGATAAGCAAAGGATCTTTCTGTTCGTGAACTGCAAGCTGAACAGACTGCTTTAACTCGTCCATTTTGCGAAGGTGCGTTTTCCAGGAATCGTCAATAATGGCAAGTGTGATGTTCTTTTCAAAATCGTTCACCAATTGTTTTCCTTCGGTTTCGTAAGCTTTTTCAAGATCGGTAGCTACGTTCAATGTTTTTACACCATCGGTAAAAGGAACAAGGATTCGCTTGTACTTATCTTTCTGTGTTTCGTAAACATTTTTGATTACGGGAAAGGCCATTTCGGCATTGCTCACCATTTTATCCTGATAGTGAAGAAAAGCGGCTTTATATACTTTTCCGGCAATCTCCTTGCTGTCCATTTTCTCAAATTCCTTTTCAGAAATAGGAGAACTCATGGAGAAGAAACGGATGAGCTCAAATTCAAAGTTCTTATAATCCTGCGCCATTTTGTTGCTCTCGGCAATTACTTCGGCAGTGTCAAAAATCATATTTGCTATATCCACGCGAAGACGGTCGCCGAATAGAGCGTGATATCTACGTTTGTAAACTACCTCACGTTGGGCGTTCATTACATCATCATATTCTAGCAAACGCTTACGGATTCCGAAGTTGTTTTCTTCCACTTTTTTCTGCGCGCGCTCAATGGATTTTGAAATCATACTGTGTTGTATTACTTCGCCTTCCTTCAAGCCCATACGGTCCATCATTTTTGCAATTCGCTCACTTCCGAAAAGGCGCATCAAGTTGTCTTCCAAGGAAACATAGAACTGCGAGCTTCCCGGATCTCCTTGACGACCACTACGTCCGCGCAACTGTCTGTCCACGCGACGTGAATCGTGACGCTCGGTACCTACAATTGCAAGACCACCAGCTTTTTTCACTTCCTCGCTCAATTTAATATCCGTACCACGACCCGCCATGTTGGTGGCTATAGTTACGATTCCGCTCTTTCCTGCTTCGGCAACAATATCTGCCTCACGTTTGTGAAGTTTCGCGTTCAATACGTTATGGGGAATATTTCTAATACTCAACATCCTGCTTAATAATTCTGAAATTTCCACGGAAGTGGTTCCAATCAAAACAGGTCGTCCTGCTTGTGAAAGTGCAACTACTTCCTCGCCAACAGCGTTGTATTTCTCTCTTTTTGTCTTATAAATTTTATCTTCGCGGTCAAAACGTGCAATGGGGCGGTTAGTTGGAATTTCAACCACATCCAATTTATAGATTTCCCAAAGTTCGCCGGCTTCTGTAACTGCAGTACCCGTCATTCCCGAAAGTTTGCGGTACATACGGAAGTAATTCTGAAGTGTAATTGTAGCAAAAGTCTGGGTCATGGCTTCGATTTTCACGTCCTCTTTTGCTTCAATTGCTTGGTGAAGTCCGTCACTGTAACGGCGCCCGTCCATAATACGGCCGGTTTGCTCATCAACAATCATTACTTTGTTTTCCATCACCACATACTGATCGTCTTTTTCAAAAAGCGTGTATGCTTTCAAAAGCTGGTTCATGGTATGGATACGTTCACTTTTCACAGAGAATTCACGGAAAAGCTCGTCTTTTTGTGCAATTTCTTCTTCCTTGTCAAGACCTTTTTTTTCAATCTCCGCTATTTCGGTTCCAATTTCAGGCATTACGAAGAAATCTGGATCGCCTTCGCCAGAAAGAAAATCTACACCTTTATCGGAAAGTTCAATCTGGTTGTTTTTTTCGTCAATAACGAAATAGAGCTCAGCATCAACCTTTGGCATTTCACGGTTGTTGTCGCTCATATAATGGTTTTCAGTTTTCTGAAGAATTTGTTTCACACCTTCTTCAGAAAGATATTTTATCAGTGCTTTGTTTTTAGGTAAACCTCGGAAAACACGTAATAATTGGAAGCCACCTTCTTTATGGTCACCTTCCTTTATAAGTTTTTTAGCTTCTGCTAAAACGCCAGTTAAATATTTTTTCTGAACTTCAACTATATTGTTGATTTTGGGTTTCAGTTCGTTGAATTCGTGACGATCACCTTCTGGCACAGGACCAGAAATAATCAACGGTGTACGTGCATCATCAATCAAAACTGAATCCACCTCATCCACAATGGCGTAGTGGTGCGGACGCTGAACAAGATCATCTGGGGAGTGGGCCATATTGTCACGCAGGTAATCAAAACCGAACTCGTTGTTGGTTCCGTAGGTAATATCAGACATATAAGCTTTTCTTCTCGCTTCGGAATTGGGGCGGTGATTGTCGATACAATCAACGGTCATTCCGTGAAACTCGAACAATGGCGCCATCCAAGCACTATCACGTTTTGCAAGATAGTCGTTTACAGTTACGAGGTGAACTCCGTTTCCTGCAAGGGCGTTGAGGTACATTGGAAGCGTTGCAACCAAGGTTTTACCTTCCCCTGTTTGCATTTCCGCTACTTTTCCTTCGTGAAGTGCAACTCCACCAATAAGCTGAACGTCGTAGTGAACCATATCCCAAGTGATTGGTTTTCCGGCTGCATCCCAGGAATTTTTCCATACGGCTTTATCGTCTTCAAGAATTACGTAATCTTTATCTGCTGAAATTTCGCGGTCGAATGGGCTTGCGGTAACGGTAATGGTTTCGTTGTGTTTAAAGCGTTTTGCGGTTTCTTTCATTACGGCAAAGGCTTCAGGGAGTATTTTGGTAAGGGTCGCTTTTTCAATTTCGTAGCGATCGTCCTTTAATTTGTCTATTTGGTTGTAGTAATCTTCTTTTATATTGATGTCCTGCTCATCTTCAGATTGTTTTTCGAGAGCATCAATCTGGTCTTGAACTTCTTTTTGGGCGTCCTTTATTTCCTTTCTGAAGAAATCTGACTTCGCACGTAGTTCATCGTGGGAGAGTTTTTCAATTGCCGCTTCATGTTTTTTTACTTCATTTACCAGCGGCTGTATTTCGCCTATATCCTTTTTTGATTTATCGCCTACAAAAACTTTTAATACATTATCTAATAATCCCATGATGTTAATTTATTTTGAAGTGCTATAGCGCAGCACTGTTTTGTCAATTTTGTTTTACGTTTGCCAGAAAGGTCTTGACTGCTCTCGACCAGACAGGGAACATATTTTATTTTCAATACTTTTTAAATAAAAAAAAGCCTCCTAAAAGAGACTTTTTATACTATTTTTAATTGTTTCCCAAAATCTTGGGATTAATATTCATCCTCATTCCAGAGATAATCGTCGTCTGTAGGGTAGTCTGCCCATATCTCTTCAATAGAGTCATAGGAGTCGCCTTCGTCTTCAATTGCCTGAAGGTTTTCAACTACTTCCAGCGGAGCACCGGTCCTGATCGCGTAATCAATCAATTCATCTTTGGTTGCGGGCCAGGGTGCATCACTTAAGTAGGATGCTAATTCTAATGTCCAGTACATAACACTTTAGGGTTTAATTTTCTGCAAAAGTAATTTTTTAGATTAAAAAGTCAAGAAAAATCGAAATTATTTTTGCTATATTTTAAAGAACTTATGTAAACGCCTGAAAATCAGGACTTATTAATTTTTAATTTATAGAAATTTATAGCTTCTTAGGAATCCATTGCGTTTCTTCTGCGTTTAGGTCTTTGGACAACTTCCGTGCCAGCACAAATAGGTAGTCAGATAGTCGGTTTAAATACATTAGCACCCGCTCGTCAATTGGCTCATTTTCATTTAAAAGCGTTGCGCGGCGTTCTGCGCGACGGCAGACGGTTCGGGCTATGTGACAATATGACACAGTTGTGTTTCCTCCTGGTAAGATAAAATGTGTCATCTCTGGCAGGGCATCGTTCATTCTGTCCATTTCTTTTTCCAAAAGCTCGATATCTTCATCATCAATTCTTGGAATGTTTAAACGTTCCTTTCCACTTTTTAGCTTTGCCTTTGCTGGATCGGTTGCTAAAATGGCTCCAAGGGTGAATAACCTATCCTGAATGTGAATTAATGTTTCCTTGCTGTGTTGGTCTATATCTTGGGTGCGAATCAATCCGAGATGAGAATTAAGCTCATCCACTGTTCCGTAACTTTCAATGCGGATGTTGTGTTTGGGAACCCGTGTCCCGCCGAAAAGGGCAGTGGTGCCTGAATCTCCGGTTTTGGTATATATTTTCATTATAGGTTTCTGGTTTATGGGTTCCAAATTTACGAATAACCCGAAGAATATTGCAATGTAATCACTGCCAACTGTGCCTGTCTACTGTCCGCTTTCTTTCTCCCTTTCTTTTTTCCGTTTGTAATAATTGCTTCGGAAACTTTTTTGTTTTCGCTGTCTTTGCTTGGTAGTATTGCGTTTGTTCCAAAAATAGAGAATGGCCAAAAGAAGTATTCCACCAATTATTAAAACAATAGGGTTTGAAAGGTCAACGTTCATGCTTCAAAGATAAAATTTGAAATGGGAAGTGCGAAATTAGAAATATTTTTTTTTGAATTAAAGAGCCAAGAGACAAGAGCCAAGACTCACTACTCACTACTCACTACTCACTACTTCCTTTTTCGTATCACTTTCCACCATTCCATCGCGAAGCCGAATAATACGATTTGCATTTTTTGCAATTTCCTCTTCGTGGGTTACTAGGATTACGGTATTTCCCGCTTTGTGTATATCACCAAAAAGTTTCATGATCTCTTCCGAAGTTTTGGAATCTAAATTTCCCGTAGGTTCATCGGCTAAAATAATAGAAGGTTTGTTCACCAAAGCTCTGCCAATGGCCACACGTTGGCGCTGGCCTCCGGAAAGTTGGTTGGGTTTGTGGTCCATTCGGTCTGAAAGGCCAACATCAGTCAAAACTTGTTTGGCGCGTTCAGTACGTTCGCTTTTTGAGGCACCTGCATAAATCATTGGCAATGCCACGTTTTCGAGTGCAGTGGTGCGGGGTAGGAGGTTAAAAGTTTGAAAAACGAAGCCAATTTCTTTATTGCGAATTTCGGCCAATTCGTCGTCGGTCATATTGCTAACGTCTTTTCCGTTTAGTTCGTAAGAGCCCGAAGTAGGAGTGTCCAAACACCCTAAAAGGTTCATCAAAGTAGATTTCCCCGAACCGGAAGGGCCCATCAAGGCTAAGTATTCACCGCGTTCAATGTCCAGATCTATTCCTTTTAAAACTTTAACTATTTCATTCCCAAGCGGAAAATCGCGGGTGATATTTCGAATTTTTATTATTAAACTCATAGACGTTTTTCAATATGCCCTATAGGACGCAAAGGTACAAGGGTTGTTACAAAGAAATAAATTCCAAATGACAAAACCCAAATAACAAATAAATCACAAATTCTAAAAATTAACTAAAATTTGATTTACAGTTTTTCATTAAAGCAAAAAAACGCCCCCTTTATAGTGGGCTGGGGGGATGTTGTTGATAAAGATTCAAATTCCTAATTTACACACGTATTACAAAATGCTGCTTTGGTTGTTCTTTTCTGAAAAAGACCATTCCCCATTGAAAGGTGTCTATGCTCACGGTCACGCTTTCATTTGCAATTATTCGTTGCCAAGCCTCCGTCATGTCCTTGCTCCAGTAAATATCGTCAAAAATAATTATGGAATCATTATGCACGTTTTTTAAAAGCGAGTTGAAATAACCCAATGTCCGCTCGCCATTGTGATCGCCGTCTATAAAGATGAGGTCAAACTTTTGGGTATTTTCCGGAAGAAAATCACTGAATATTTTTTGATGGATTTCAATATTGTGCAGATTGAATTTTTCAAAATAACCCTGTGCTTTTCTTAGTGTATTGGGGCAACCTTCAACGGTATGGATCGCGGTAAATTCATTTGAAAGTGAAAGGGCAACTGTTCCTAATCCAAGGGAAGTTCCCAATTCCAAAATATTTTCACTTTTAAAATAGGAAGCCAAACGGAAGAGCAGTTTTTGCCGTTTCTTTTTCATCCCAGCATTCTTCACAACAGCAGAAACTTTTCGGGCATTGCCTTTAAAAACTCTTGAACCTTGACCAAAATCCTTCATTTCAATCATTGAAGCATCGCCTCGCAATGTTTTCCGATGAGATTTCAAAATATCATATTCGGGATATCTCGTTTTATCGTTAAAACATTTCGTCACCAAATCATATACAAAAGGGGAGTGGACGCCATGCTTATTTTTTGAAAGCCGGACGAATTTTATGTAGCTTTTTGATTGGTGGATCATTTGAAGTTAAAAGCCTAAAGTTAAAAGTTTAAAGCGAAAATGAAATAGCGAAAAGCGAATAAATTATTTTGAGTCTATTCAATTAAGTGTGTCAATTTATAATTTAATAAATTAGACATATGAAAAGTACAGAAAGTAATTTAGATATGGAAGCACTCATAAAACAAATGGGCGAAGAGCTTCGATCCGGCAAACCACTTACAGGAACTG
>JAGXGE010000019.1 GCA_024637015.1 Aequorivita sp.
AAACCACGCCTTTTCCACATAGTTTTGAGTTCGTCGGCGTTTAGTTGAATGTCATAGTCGGCAAACGCCTTACTAAATGCTACTAATATTGTTTCAAAGTCTATTTTTCCAAGTGATTTTATTTCCATTTTCAATCCTTTTTCATTTCTATTGCGTGTTTTCGCCAAATGGCATATAATGTTTATGTGTAAGGTTAGTTGCGTGCGCAAGCAACTAACTTACTAAAAATGGAACGAACCAGAGGAAAATCCGTAGGATTTACCTTATGTAGACTTCCGTTATCTTTTATAAAAAAGCTGCCTCCTTGAGCGTTAGAATTTTGAGCGATTGGCTGCGTTCGGTCAGCGTTCAATAATGCCAGTTCAATAGCTATCTGCAAACTTCGTGTTTCGTATGGTTTAGTAATGAATGCATGAGGCGTCGTCAACTTTGCTTTCCAAAAAGTTTCCTTATCAATATGTGAAGTAACAAAAATAATTGGAGTGCTACAATAATTTTTAATACGTGCTGCCAATTCGATACCATTGATGGTATCGTTGATTTCAAAACCATGTTTTAGGACACCGTGCCCATTATCTTCCGAGCCTCCATATCCAACATTCAATTCAATTGTTTTGGTAACGCCTTTGAGTGTCAAATTGCCACTCATTTTGTAATCATTACCTGCTATATTTTCAAACGATGTGGACTCAAAACTGATTTTTGGATATACATCGGCTGAAAAGAAATCACCACTTTTTAAGTGTTCATCACGTTGTGATTGATTTGTGTCTATACTCTTTACATCTATTGTAGTCGATACGTTTGCATTGTTAAAATGAGAACCTTCGGTAATTATCTTTCCTTCAAACTTCCTGAACGAACCTATTACAGTAGAGATTACTAAATGCTTAATTTTAAATTGCACTTCAGAGTGCAATGGGTCAATTACCCATGTTGTTAAATTTGTCATGATTTTTTAATTATTTATAGCATAAAATTAGATAACCTTGCTATCTAAAGGATAGTTGTTACCTCGTGGTAAGTAGTTACCTATAAGTAAGTAATTTGTAAATCAAATAGTTATGGGTCAAAAAGAGGATGTGTGCCGTTATAGGTTGATGGTTTCGAGAGATGCTTTGGAAGTTGTCCAAGGGAAATGGCGTTTGCCAATTATTATTTCATTGACGCATGGCAACAAACGATTTGGTGAAATACAAAGAGACATTTCAGATATTTCTCCAAAAATGCTATCGCAAGAATTAAAGGCTTTGGAAATGAATAAGATTATTAATCGAACGCTTTATGATAGCATGCCAGTTACAGTAGAATATTCATTGACGCCATTAAGATTGTCTATGGAAAAAATGGTAGACGAGTTAATTAATTGGGGGATGCATTTTAGGAAAGAAGTTGTAGGGACTTAGCCTTTTAGTTGATGACTAGTAAGGTTGATTATGAATAATGCGATTTTGTGTGCGAGACACGAGCAATTGTAAAACACATCATAAATACTTTTTGCCATTAAAATGGCGAATAAAGCGAACTGAAGCAGCAATTTTCGTTTGGAATCCATTTTACTGTAGAATTTTCAGTTGGGGTATTATCCGTGCAGCTTTTTCCTTCGCAATAGGCTAATTAAGTCATTAAATGATTCATATTTATTCCTTTAAGTATTTTTTGGTGTAATCTTCGTTGTAATATCCTCCACGGTTTTCTTTTCGTTTTAAGGATTGTTGAATAATCAAATACGCCACATTTATCATATTCCGAAGTTGTGAAAGTGTTGTATTCAAATTGTGTTTTTGATAAAGGATTTCCGTTTCGTTATATAATTTTTCAAGTTGAAGAGAAGCCTTTTTCAAATCATCATTATTTCGGACAACACCCGCAAATCTTCGCATCAGCTGTTGCAATTCATCAGTTTTTTGTTGAAGGTTTTCTGGACCTCTCAACAAAACCGTGCCTTCATCATTCCATTCTGGAATGGTTTTGGTCGCCCGTGAAGGTGGATGTTTACAGAGATAATTAAAAATGCGGTTCGAATAAACCAATGCCTCTAGCAACGAATTGGATGCCAGCCGATTGGCGCCGTGCAAACCTGTGTATGAACACTCGCCGCAGGCAAAAAGATTTTTGATGGAAGTTTTTCCGTTTTTATCCACCTCGATTCCGCCGCACAAATAGTGCGCCGCCGGAACTACCGGAATCCAATCCTTTGCAACGTTAATATCGTTTTGTAAACAGGTTTGATAAATATTGGGAAAATGTTTCTTTAATTCTTCAATATCGAGATGTGTACAATCCAAATAAACACAATCAACACCAGATTTTTTCATCTCAAAAACAATGGCACGCGAAACGATATCCCGAGAGGCCAATTCGCCCCGTTCGTCATAATTCAGCATAAACCGTTCGCCATTTTTGTTGCGAAGTAAAGCCCCAAACCCACGCACGGCTTCCGAAATCAAAAAGGACGCTCCGTTGTTTCCATCATACAGCGCTGTGGGGTGAAACTGGATAAATTCCATATTTTTAATTCGAGCTTTGGCACGATACGCCATTGCAATACCGTCGCCTGTGGCAACTACAGGATTTGTAGTGTGACCGTAAACTTGTCCCATTCCACCCGAAGCGAGTGTAGTGCAATCTGCTTTAATGGTAAAAATAGCTCCTGAAATCTGATCTAAAACATAAGCCCCGTAACACGAAATTTCTTCGCTTTTACTAATGGATAAATGATGTCCGGTAATTAAATCTATTGCAAAATGATGGGGCAGCAGTGTGATGTTTTTCAAATAGTTTACACGGGCTAAAAGAGTGCGTTCAATTTCATAACCAGTGCTATCTTTATGATGAATTACCCTGAATTCTAAATGACCACCTTCCCTTCCCAACTTTAGTTTTCCATCGGCATCGGTGTCAAAATTGGCACCCCAGTCCATCAATTCCCTCAATCTCTTGGGGCCGTTTTTGATAACCATGTTCACAACAGCTTTGTCGCAAAGTCCGTCGCCCGAAATGAGTGTGTCTTCTATGTGCTTTTGGAAAGAATCTTCTCTTAAATCGAAAACAGCGGCTACGCCGCCTTGGGCATATTTGGTGTTAGATTCGGCCTCATCTGATTTGGTTACAACCGTTATTTTTTTCTTTGGAAATGTCTCGGCCAGTTTCACCGCTAATGTTAAACCTGCTGCTCCCGAACCGATAATTAAAAAATGAGTGTCCATCATTATTTTGATAATTCCAGCATTCTCTCAATGGGCAGAATGGCCTTTTTTCGTATTTCTTCAGAAACCTCTATCTGTGGGGTTTCATTCAACAGACAGTTATAGAGTTTTTGCAAAGTGTTCATTTTCATAAAAGCACATTCACTGCAAGCACAAGTGTTGTCCTCTACTGCTGGAGCAGGAATTAAAATAGTATGTGGCACTTCTTTTTGCATTTTATGAAGAATTCCTGCTTCGGTTGCAACTATAAATTTTTCCGAATGATGCTTTTTTACATAATCAATCATTCCTGCCGTGGAGCCTATATAAGTCGCGGTTTCCAAAATATGGCTCTCGCTCTCTGGGTGTGCAATAATTTTTGAACCCGGATGTTCTTTGTATAATTTCAAAAGTTTATCTATTGAAAATGCTTCATGTACTATGCACGCACCGTCCCATAGCAGCATTTGTCTTCCGGTTTTTTTTTGGATATAGTTTCCCAAGTTTTTATCGGGAGCGAAAATTATCGGGACATGTTTAGGAACTGAATTCACAATTTTTTCTGCATTGGAAGAAGTGCAAATTATATCGCTTAAAGCTTTTACTCCAGCCGAGCAATTAACATATGTAATCACCATATGATTCGGGTATGCCTCAACTAATTTCTTAAAAGAATCGGGCGAACATGAATCTGCCAGAGAACAGCCTGCCATTAAATCGGGCAACAACACTTTTTTTGTTGGGTTTAATATTTTGGCGGTTTCAGCCATAAAATGTACGCCAGCAAATACGATGATTTCAGCATCGGTTTCGGCGGCTTTTTGCGAAAGACCCAAACTATCACCCACATAATCCGCCACTTCCTGAATTTCGGGCACTTGGTAATAGTGCGCGAGAATAATGGCGTTCTTTTCTTTCTTTAAATCAGTTATTTTCTGTGCCAAATTCATAGTATTCTAGCTACTTTTTAAGTGCTCAAAATTAGACTTTGATTCAAAAAATAAGTATGACATTTATCAGTTATTAAGATAAAAGTCTCTTTTAATTTAGCATTTCCAGTGATGGGTGCAAAGATAAGGGTATGGCCATGTATCTATTCAATCCATGAGTTGACACACGGAGCTCTTGGTAAGCCAGCTGACCAGAAGAAATAATAAATAAAAAACCAAAGAGACTACTTTTCCTAAATCTCCTTGATGAGCCTCACCTTGTTTGTCAAACGGCTTGTAAATGAGTTTCTTGTAATTTCATAATCTGACTGCGAGCTTGAATCAAATCTTTTTCAAGTTGAGCGGTATTCATCAAAGCATAATGTGACACTATTAGACGATAATGCTCAATTCCATCTAAAAGATTGTTGCAAAAATTCTCCCAGTTTTTAATATCACGGGGAGATGGGGCTAAATAGCTGCCTATTTCCCTTTTCAGAAAATCGATATAGAGTCTTAATTCTGTAACAAACATCAAAGGTCTATTGGGTTGCTGCATAATATCTTTTCGTCCATAAATATGGTTGGTCATATCAAGAAGACTAGTAATCTTTGAAAAATTGACAATGTTCGGCCCAGGGCAAATAGTAATGGCCGTTAGTTTTTTAAGAAATGGAACCTCATTGCTTATGGGTGCGGCATTACTCAATCCTATGCAAAGACATTCTTTGCTTAAAACATCCTCTCTTTGTCGTTGGTATTCCGATTCAGGCAGATTCGCGGTTTGCAACTGTTCTAGCTTCAGCTTTTGATATTTACTTGAAGCAGTACATATGGGCGTTTTGGTAAATTCTGTGTTTGAAACCAATAGTTTTTCGGTACACGGACTCCCAGGTTTATCTTGTGCTATTCGGTCAAGACGTTCCTTTTCGGCCGTAGTACCCTTTAAATAATTGAATTGCACTCCCAGAGGGGATGCTTTACTGCGAATTACATCATTTTCCTTGGATTGAATTAATAATTCCAGCGTATTCTTATCAACGGTTGTTGCTTCTGGGCAAAGTAAAAATGGTGTGCCCCAACCAGTGCCGTCCACTTGATAATACTCACGCAAAAAACTGTCTTCCTCACTGGTTCCAATTCCTCCCTGAACGGTTATTTTTATAGGGTGGGGTTTGTGAAAATTAGTTTTTCCTTTAGCCATAATGGCGGGATTGTAAAGTTCAAAAAGGTTGTCCTGCAACTCTTGTTTTTTCTCCTTAAATTCTTGAAGTATTGGGCCCATAAGCAATCCTTGGGTAGCAAAAACGTGGCCGCCACAATTGAGTCCAGACTCTATTCGGAACTCACTAACCCAAATTCCTTTTTTTGCCAAATATTTCCCTTGTATCAAGGCCGAACGGTAATCACTTACTTTTATAATCACTTTTTTGTGAAAACAGCCCCATTGGTATGCATCAAAGGCTGTGAAATTTTCCATGTAATTGTAAAGACGGGGATTCATTCCAGCAGAAAAAATAACGGACGAATTGGTCAGCTCACTCTGTGCATATCCTTTTAGGGCCGTCAACGCATCTGAACCAATTTCAATCAACTCCTTGTTTTTATCCAGATTGTTCTTGTCCACCTTGGTCATTATATTAACCTCAATAGCACCCGGAACAACAAGCTTGAGTAGAAACTTTTCCAATAAACCTTTTTTTTCGGGGTTTGATGTAAAAAGCCATTCGTGATACTTTTCTTTTAACGTGCTTGCATCTGGAAGCATTTCAAAATAGTTGATAAGATCTGATCCTGTTTCAAAAGTAGCTGCTTTTAATTTTTCCATTTTAGAATGAACTATGCGCTGCATCAAGTTGAGATAGTCGGTAATACGACGTGTCCTATAATCCTCTTCTTTTATCGTTATGGGAACATAGGGTTCGTCGTTTTTTTGGTAGTAGTATTTCCGCATCACTTCCAATAAATTGTCCTCAATTATCGAAATTGCTGAATTGATGCCGTAACTAGCAACCTTTATGGGAGTATCGATGGTGTAGGCAATTCCCATCACGGGAATATGGAAAGTGTGCGGACTGGTATTTTGCATTAAAAGGTGGATTTAAATTGTAAAGCGGTAAAGGTGTAAAATCTCTTTTTGCCGAAATATGATTTAGGTCATAAAAGACCAACAACTAATAAATAACTTTATCAAGGTTGGCAACCGAGATTACCTTAAAAATCCTTTTGTGTTGCAATTCGCCAAATAAAGAGAGTAGGCACCTAAAATTAGTGCCAAAGAATTTCTAAAAAACAACCTAGTGTAAATCAGAAGTGATGAATTGCATTGTTAGTGACACAGAATATTCGGAAGAGGTGAGAAGGATTTATTACTTGCTATCCATAAAGGGAATGATGTCTTTTTTCTAAAATAAAACCCCACAATGATTTTAAATAATTAATCTGTAATTGTTTTTTTATAGATTCCTTCAAAGGCACTGCTTATAGGTTCGTTGTGCTCATTGAGGATTTCCCAAAGTTGTGTTACGGAACCATCACTGTTTTTTGACTAGGTAATTTGGTTATAATAAGCACCCTTCGCTCCATTGACGAGCTGACTTTTAAGAACCATATGGCCGTCCTTGCTAATGGTTCCTTTTAAACTTAACAAATTTCCAGTATTACTTATCCATAGTTGGTTCCATATCATATCGGTCGAATCAAAGTAATTATAACTTGTTCCGGTAGTGGCCGAATTTGTTGCTTTCCAGTTTTGTTTTTTTCCATAAGGTCGTATCGTATTTTTCTAAAGAATTTTATCATTGGTTATTGGTTGGTCATAATGAAAGCCAATGGTTTTGTATTAGATTAGTTGCGCCTGCCTGCCGGCAGGCAGGTAAAAATCCGCGAGTCCCGATAGCTATCGGGATTCGTAAATAGGCTCGTACTAGCAATAAATTATATATGGTGTTAGCAAACGTTTTTATTTTTCAATTTCAGCATACACTTCTTTTTCATAAAGTCTATAGAAATCATACGTGACTTTGTCATTGAAAGGTAAATATTGTGTA
>JAGXGE010000020.1 GCA_024637015.1 Aequorivita sp.
ATAATAGGTAGAGGTACCGTCAGACTGGAAGGTAACCTGGCTCTGAAGACCGCAGAAATCATCGTTCGCAGCTAGCTCGTTGGCAAGATCACAGTCGTCAAAAACACGAAGATATGAATCATAGTCCGTAGCGGCACAAAGCGATATGGTAACCAATTGTGGGGTACCAGTTCCCGTGAACTTATAGAACACGTCAGGAGCAGGGTTACCGCCTGAATCCGTAGCTGTCAAAGTCTCACCAGTCACACTGTCGCCACATGCAAGGGCAATAGCACCAGAACAATCGTCATAGGTTCCGCCGCCGCCGCCAACGCAGTATTCAACGTTCCCATTCCAAACACGTGGGTCAAAAATAGGATTCGTAAAAGGTGCATTACTTGCTGATCCCAAATTTAATGTTATATCACCATTTGAATAGTTTTGATTTGTTCCATCTCCGTTAGTATACGTATGCCCATGCGTTGCATCAAAAACCAATGCAACTGCATATGTAGTACTTGCCGACATTGTAACCGGAACATCCAATGTAGCTGTTGAAGGAAGTCCAACCCCAGCTCCAGTACCTGATCCTGTAGCTACTGCAGTACCCCAAGGTGCAGGATTGCCTTGATTACCAACATATGTACCTTCGAATACATATACATCCATGGTGAAGGAGCCAGGATCTGCCGTATTCATATCAAAACTTGTGATATCAAGATCTGAAGCTCCTACTGTAATATCAAAATATACAGCTCCTCCTTGACTACCATTGTTTCCTCCAGCAAAAAGTGTCTCTAAACTATCTGGTGTACAGCCACCGCCACCGCCAATTGGCTCGCAGTCGCCTTCAAAGTTGTAAACGATGTCATTTCCTGCAATAAGTACCCAGGTAACACCAGCATCTGGTGAAAAGTAAGCCTCAAAGCCCTCGATAGTAGCAGTTGTGGCACTGATAAAACCGTCTCCAGCTGAAATAGTAGGGGTAAAGACAACCCAATAGGTAGTCTCAACACCGGCCTGTCCAGCTAGCATTTCTGGGGTAATGTCAAAAACAACTTCTGAAATATCAAAACCAAAATTACTGCCTATGACAGCCTGGGAAGTAGGTACCACAGCGGCCTGAGTGCTTATCACAGCACCTGGCGCTCCACCTGCATCACTGTAGAACGTAATATCAGATGAAGTAACTGTTGAACCTGGATCCATCCAAATGTCAACGGTTGCTGTATTTAATGTGAAGTCAGTGTCCGCAGGAACCGTAATGTCAAAGGCAATTCGCTGAGCCTGGTTGGAAGAGGTTGTGTAACCGTTCTCAAAAGCATTCTCAGGGTTGTCTTGGCTACAAGCTGCGCCACCGCCGCCGCCGCCGGTGCCTAATATGGCTACTATTCCCATTTCAGCACAATCTGAGTTAACCGATCCTAATTGGGTTACAGCACCTGTAGTGGTATTTACGGAACAGAATTGATTTACTCCGCCTCCTAAATAAGCACCCATATATAATGTATCGGTATCAGGGTCAAAGTCGGCATCCTGTGCAAAATTAATATTAATGCCTAAGGGCCCAACTAAGGTTGCGGTACCAGTTGTTAAATTTACCGAATAAAGATTATCTGCTGCTAACTCAGCCATAAAAGCATTCCCGTTGGAGTCTATTGCCAACCAGATTGGAAGCCAACCAACAACTGTAGTACTACCTACCAACGTTGCCGCTCCACTCGTTAAATCAACTGTATAAATAGAACCTACATCACCTAGCCCTGCCATCAAGTACATTGTACTATTAGATTCGTTCCAAGCAATACCTCGTAAGCCTTCACCAGCAAGCAGTCCGGTTATGGGTGCTACTGTAGTTTCAGCTCCAGTTGTAGTATCTAAAGTTAACAATGTAACTGCTGTAGCATTAAAAGCGTATAAATTTCCGCTTCCATCAAAATCACCACCATAAATAGGATTAGTGTTAGTTGCAATTGGATTAATTGTATAAGGCCCTGTTAATGGAAAGCTGCCAAAATCATTAGAACAAGATGCTCTTAAATTAAGACCAAAAACTGTAGGGTCGCCGCCTCCGCCGCCTCCGCCAGTGGAAAGGATTTCTACATCCCAACCCAAACGATTTACTACTGTACTGGAGTGAAAAAAGAAAAAGAAATTTCCCGAAGCAGAAGTAAAAGTAGATGAACCGTTGGAAGCAATCATATCAGCTAATGTATTATCTCCTGAATTTGGACCGCCTGATCCATTATCATATAATAAAGTACCAGTTGCATCGGTTCCATCATAAATTCTTAAATAATCAAATGTGGCAAAAACACCAAAATCAAGAAATTCAATTTCCGTAACACCCGCCAATGTTGATTGCGTGTCGCAGCCACAGTTAGGATAATTTCCTGGAGTTCCATCAGCACCACCTCCTGGTCCTCCCGGATCAAAAAAGTGGTCACCTGTAGAAGGGTTGAAAGTTTCGGTAGCTCCCGCAGTAGGAATGATATCCGCTTGTGGATTTCTATTTCCATAATTTTGTGGCGAAACATTATAATTAACTGGCTGGTTTACCATCGCTAATTGATTCGCAAGAATTTCTTCCTGTACATTAGAGTTAAAAAATAAACCTTGAGGCACATTGCTTGTAGCATTTTGCTTTCGAGATTCTGAAGTGTCAATCCCTAAATCTGATGCAGAAGAACCCTTATATATGAATTCTTTTTGTGGTTGTTGAACAGCTTGTGGTTTTTTCTGCTGTTTCTTGATCGTTACAGGACTGCTTACTCCCATCGATTTTGCATCCGACTGGCTATAACCTATAGCACATACCATCAGCAAAATTAGCATAGTAATTTTTTTCATAATTCTATAAAATTTTAGTTAATAACACCTTAAAAGTATCTAAAAAAATGTTAAAAACAAACTTTTGAAACAACTACTTTTGGATTATTAAGTAAAAAAATCCCACCCAAAAAAAATGGGCAGGATTAAATTTTATAAATAAGAAAAATTATTTTGTTTCTACAAATGCTTCCATAACAGCATCGCTCACTCCCATATTGGAAAAGCCGCCATCGTTATATAAATTTTGAAGTGTTACACGTTTAGTCAAATCACTGAACATTGCCACGGTATAGTTTGCACAATCCAAAGCAGTAGCATTGCCCAACGGCGACATTTTATCGGCATAACTAATGAAACCATCAAAGCCTTTAACACCTTGTCCGGCAGTAGTTGGCGTTGGTGATTGCGAAATAGTGTTTACGCGAACCTTTTTATCTCTTCCGAAGAAATATCCAAAACTGCGCGCAATGCTTTCCAAATATGCTTTGTTGTCTGCCATATCGTTGTAATCTGGGAAAACGCGTTGAGAAGCCATATAAGTAAGTGCTATAATGCTTCCCCACTCATTCATGGCATCTTTTTGATAAAGTACTTGCATTGTTTTATGAAAAGAGCCCGCAGAAATATCCCAACCTTTATGCGTAAAATCATAATTCTGGTTTGTGTAGTGATTTCCTTTTCGAACATTTACAGACATACCTATGGAGTGCAGCACAAAATCTAGTTTTCCTCCCAAAATCTCCGTAGCTTTTGTTACCAAGTTTTCAAGATCTTCTATACTTGTGGCATCCGCAGGAATAACTTCAGAGTTTGTCTTTTCCGCCAGTTCCTTTATCTGACCCATTCGTAAAGCAATGGGCGCATTGGTAAGCACAAATTTCCCACCTTCTTCGTGAATGCGCTCAGCGGTTTTCCAAGCAATGGAATTTTCGTCCAACGCCCCAAAAATGATTCCCCGTTTTCCTTTTAATAAATTATACGACATTTTTATAATGTTTTATGGTTGAATAGATTCTCGTTTTTTCAAACTTAAATTTTAAAAAGTAAAGATACATTTTAATTCAATAATTCTTTTGCATTTGCAATTGCTGCTTCCGAAACATTTTTGCCACCCAGCATTTGCGCTATCTCAACAATGCGCTCGTCCTTGTTCAAAATTTTTAAGTGAGTCGCAGTAACCTCGTTACTGTCTTCTTTATAAACTTTTATATGATAGTCGCCTTTAGCTGCAATTTGTGGCAAATGTGTTATACTCAAAAGCTGCATCGTTTTGCTCATTCGGTGCATAATATCAGCCATTTTGTTTGCTATTTCGCCCGAAACCCCAGTGTCAATTTCATCAAAAACAATGGTTGGTAGTTTTTTATATTCAGCCAAAACTGATTTAATTGCGAGCATTATTCGACTCATTTCGCCACCGGAAGCTACTTTTTTTAAAGGACCAAAAGCCAATCCTTTGTTGGCTGTGAACAGTAATTGCAGCGCATCGGTTCCATTATTTTTAAAATCTTCGGAAGCAATAAGCTCAAACTGAAACCTTGCATTGGGTAAACCCAAAGGAAAGAGTGTTTCCTCAAGCTTCTTTTTAAGAATGGGAATGGCTTCCTCTCTTTTATTGTGAAGCTGGGTGGCAGTTTTCAATCCAGTTTCCCGTAAAATACTTTTTTGTTTTTCCAGATTTTCAATTTGGGCATCTAGACCCAAAGTGGTATTCACTTTATCTTCAAGCCGCCCCTCTATCTCAATTAATTCTGAAACACTAGAAACAGTATGTTTTTGTTGCAGCTTATAAAGTGTTTGTAGTTTTTCATTTACCTGAAAAAGCATTTCGGGATCTGCCTCAATTTTTTCAGCGGAATTGTTCATCTCATTGGCAATATCTTCCAATTCAATGATAACACTGTTCAACCGCTGCCAAAAATCCTCAAATGTTTTTGAAAATTCTTTTATCCGTCCCAAAACAATTCGGGCCTCCTTTGAAGTTTCTAAAGCGCCAATCTTTTCTTCTTGCAAAAGTTGGTTAACATTGGCAAGCGCTTCTTGAATTGCCTCTGCATTATCAAGGGTTTCAAAGGTTTCTTCAAGTTCTTGCTGGTTCAGTTTTTTTAAACCCGCCTGCTGAAGTTCGTTGTAAAGAAAAGTATTGTAGTCCAGCTCTTTCGAGGCACTTTCCTTTTGTTGTTTTAAAGCGGAGAGTTCTTCCGAAATCTTTTTGAAATCCTCAAATTGAGCCTTATAAGATTTCAAAAGTGAGCTATTCCCGGCCAACGCATCAATCACTTCCATTTGAAAACTTTCCGAAACCACTTCAAGTGTTTCGTGCTGGCTATGAACATCTATTAAATAAGGAGAAAGTGCCTGAAGCTGTGTTAAGGCAACGGGCGTATCATTCACAAAAGCACGTGATTTGCCACCCGGTAGAATTTCACGACGGATGATTGTATGTGGCTCATAATCCAAATCGTTTTCTTCAAAAACGCTTTCCAAACTATAGTTTCCAATAGAAAAATGACCTTCAACAACACATTTTTTGGAAGCGTCTTTCACACTGCTTAAATCTGCTCTTTTTCCCAGCAAAAGTGCCAATGCACCAAGAATTATTGACTTTCCAGCACCCGTTTCACCAGTAATAATCGTTAACCCTTCATTAAGTTCCACGCGAATATCTTCAATAAGTGCATAGTTTTTTATGGCAAGTGTTGTTATCACTAAATTGGATTTTGGAACTTAAAATTAATGAAAAGATGTTATATAAAAAGCCAATAGGTTAAAACGAAAAGCAGTAATTAAAAAGACCAGGTTTTCTTTTTAAGTTTTAAAACTTTATCTCTGCCCAGTTGGTTTGTTTTGTAGGTGCCATTCTGTTTAGGTTTTCAACCAACCTAGTGATATCAACCTGAGGCCCTCCACTGAAAATAGCTTGTATCTCATCGCTTTTGGCATCAAAAAAGGTGCGAACTAAAAAAGAGTTTGGACGTCTATCGTTAATGCCTTTCAGTTTGTTAATTGCGTCGGCAATTTTCTGTTTTGCATCTTTTGGGTTTGTGGACATAATATCCAATCCCTCGCGGTGGTATTGATACATCGCATCATGAAATTCTTTATAAACTGTAGAAAGCAATGCATCGTTATAACGAAACCTAGACTGTGTTCCATCGTTTGCTTTCCATCCCGTAAATGGACTTGAAGCCGCTGTATTAGTTATTTGCTTTGCAATTTCAAAATATTGCTCGCCTCCATTTGGTGTATAAGTATCTGCATCTAATCCTAAAACGGTGTATACGTGAAAAGCAATTACCGAAACGAGATTTGATCCAAAGCTATTAATATTGAAATTTAACGGCTCAAATTCCTTGTAAGTGAAGTTTGCCTGCTTATCATAATAATTGTAAACCGGACTGTCATAAGTAGAGTCAAAAACAGGTCTTGATGATTGAATTTGCAATGTGGCGTTAAAAGTATTACCATCATATTGGCTTATCACCAAAGTCATATTGCAGTCTATTCGCTCTTGATTTTTGTATTCCTTATTGGTCCATTTTGTGTTGTTTACAAATTCCAACAATTGGGTTTCGAGTGTTCGAAATATTTGCAAATTAGGCTGCCCGGTTTGTTCGGCGTCAATGTTTACCGTACAGTTAAGTTCTTGAGCCATTGCTGAAAACACAGCAATAATACATAGTAAGGAAAGTAAAATTTTACGCATTTGTCTGTTCTATAATATATTCTAAAATATCTTTTGCTACTTCTTTTTTAGATTTAACAGTAAAAGGAAGCACTTTATTGTCTTTGGTTATCAAAGTAATTTTGTTGGTGTCGGTTTTAAAACCCGCGCCCTTGTCGCGAAGCGAATTTAACACAATTAAATCTAAATTCTTTTTTTTGAGTTTCGATTTTGCGTTTTCTTCTTCGTTTTCCGTTTCCAGCGCAAAGCCGACCAAAAATTGTTTTTTCTTTATTTCGCCAAGTGAAGCAAGAATATCCTTGGTTTTTGTAAGCTGAAGTGTTAAGTCTTTATCTTTCTTTTTAATTTTTTCCGAAGCCACTTCAGAAGGACGATAATCGGCCACTGCAGCGCTTAAAATGGCAACATCGGTTTGATCGAAATATTCGTGAGCAGCTTCATACATTTCTGATGCTGAAGTAACGCGAATTATTTTAACGAAATCGTTTTCAAGTTTTAAAGCAGTCGGACCAGATATTAAAACAACCTCAGCCCCAAGTATAGCTGCAGCTTCCGCAATGGCAAAGCCCATTTTTCCACTGGAATGGTTTCCAATGAAACGAACGGGGTCAATTGCTTCATAGGTTGGTCCTGCGGTAATCAAAAAAAATTTGCCGCGAAGGGGAAGCTTTTTCAGAATATCATTTTCTAAAAACGAGACTATTTCTTCAGGTTCTGCCATTCTGCCATGCCCCATCAAACCACTGGCAAGTTCACCAAAAGCAGCTGGAATTTGGATATTTCCAAAGCTGTTCAATTTCTCAAATGTCGCTGCCGTTGTTGGATGCTTATACATATCCAAATCCATTGCTGGCGCATAATAAACAGGGCATTTCGCCGAAAGATAACAGGCCAGCAAAAGATTGTCAGATGTGCCATTGGCCATTTTTGAAAGCGTGTTTGCGGTAGCGGGAGCCACTAAAAACAAGTCTGCCCAAAGGGCCAACTCCACGTGGTTGTTCCATTGGGCATTCTCGTTTTCTTCATTTGTGAAAGAAGAAAATACTTCGTTTTTTGAAAGGGTGGAAAGCGTGAGCGGTGTAACAAATTCTTTCGCAGAAGGCGTCATCACAACTTTTACGTTAGCTCCTTTTTTCACTAAAAGCCTAACTAAAAAAGCTGCTTTGTACGCGGCAATCCCGCCGGTAACGCCAAGCAAGATGTTTTTCCCGTTCAAAACAGACATGTTTCAGTTTTAAGTTGTCAGTATTCAGTTAGGTATATTCCGAATCCCCTCTTAAGGTTTTAGGAAGCCTATTATTCTACTACTTCGTCTGCAGTGTTTCTGTAGTAGATTTTATTTTCCAACCATTCCTGCACTGCCAACGCGTGTGGCTTAGGAAGTTTTTCGTAGAATTTTGAAACCTCTATTTGCTCTTTGTTTTCAAAAATTTCTTCCAAACTATCGTTGTAAGTAGCAAACTCATCAAGCTTTTCAAGTAGTTCTTTTTTGATGTCGCCGTTTATTTGTGAAGCTCTTTTCGAAATAATCGAAATAGCCTCATAAATATTATTGGTTGGCGCATCGATCAAGTTCTTGTCAAGCGTAACGGTATTGATGGGTGCATCTGAATTTTTAATATCCATAGTAAAATTTATTAAATAGTGGGTTCTGTTTCCATTGGTACAAGTCTGCTCTCTATATCCTGATAAAGCTCCATAGCTTCAGGCGCCAAGTCTGTATCCTTGTAATATTTTATAAAATTATTGTAGTATCCTTTTGCAGCAACAAGGCGCTCCTGAACTAAGATAGGTATACTGTTTATTGCAAGTTTATATGCTGCTAAAAACCTTCCATAAAAGGCATCTTTTCTGAAAGATGATCCGGGATGGTCTGTTATGAAGTTATCAAAAGCGCCAATGGCAGCTTTATAATCCTCTATCCTTAAATATTGTTTTGCAGTTTCGTAATCTTTCTTTTCCAATTTCTGCCTAAGCTCTGCTACAAGTGCGTTTGCCTCCATCCTTTTATCAGAATTAGGGTATTGGTTGATGAATTCCTGTAACTTTTCAAGCCCCTTATCAGTATCTTTTTGATCCAAAGAATATCTTGGCGAAAGCTGGTAAAAACTCTTAGCTCCTTTAAAAGAAGCCACTTCTGCACTATCGCTTTGAGGATAAGCCTGCGTAAAACGCTCAAACTGATAGCCAGAAAGGTAGTAATCTTCCAAATTATAATAAGTGTTGGCATAAATAAACATTAGCTTTTCACCTTGTGGCTTCCCTCTGTATGCAGGCACCAATTGCTCCATCAATTTAAGACCTTTTTTGTATTTTCCTATTCTGTAAAGAGAATCGGCAAAGGCATATTTTTTTCCCATATCGTCCTTCCGAAGTACCTTTTGGTATTGGCTACAAGACGAAAGAAAAATAGTAAGACAGAGTATGATAAAAATTGGTAATCGCATGGGCTTAAAAAACATCGTGCAAAAATAGGGAATTAAACATGATTGGACAAACTTATTATTTGGCTAAAATATTGTGCTGAAGGCTAATATTTGCAAGCCTTTTGAAATATTTAACTTCCAAACAAAAAGAATTATTTTAAAAATTTTTGGTGAAAGCTTCAATTTTGGCTCTCAAACTATCGCTAACTCCCACTAAAGGAAGCCTTACCGTGTCGCCACAAATTCCCAAAGATTTAAAAACCGTCTTTATTCCAGCAGGATTTCCTTCCGCAAAAATATAATCGATTGCTGGTGCTATTTTATAATGAATTTCATAGGCTTCATCTGCTTTTTTGTCCAAACCGAGCTTCACCATTTCTGAAAACCCCTTTGGAAAACCTTCGCCGATTACCGAGATTACTCCCGCTCCACCAGCGAGCACCATTGGTAATGTTATCATATCATCCCCAGAAATTACCAAGAAATCTTTTGGACAGCCGGAAATTAGTCGCATTGCTTGTACAATATCGCCAGCGGCTTCTTTTATTGCCACAATTTTATCAAAATCATTTGCCAGTCGAATTACAGTTTCCGGAAGCATGTTTGAAGCCGTTCTTCCCGGAACATTATACAATATTATTGGCAGTGGAGCTGATTTCGCGATAGCCGCAAAGTGTTGATAAATTCCTTCCTGTGTGGGTTTGTTGTAATATGGCGAAACTGAAAGTATAGCCGTGAAAGCTGAAAGGTCACGGGTTTTCATTTCAGCGATCACTTCCTGTGTATTGTTGCTGCCAATGCCCAAAACCAAAGGTAAACGCCCGTTGTTTGCAGAAATAATTGTATCAATCACAACTTGCTTTTCTTCCTTTGAAAGAGTTGCGCTTTCGGCAGTTGTTCCCAAAACAACTAAATAGTCGATTCCGTTTTCGATATTGAAATTCACCACTTTCTTTAATCCCTCCACATCAACGGAAAAATCACTTTTAAATGGAGTGATCAATGCTACGCCAGTTCCTATTAATTCTTTCATTTTTTTTTATTTTGTTGATTCTTTGGATGCCATTGTTTAAATGATTCTAAATCTTCTTGAAGATTTGCAAGTATTTTTTTACTTCGCTTTTAAAAAGTTCGGGCTTTTGAATATCCACCGTAAGTAATAAATCGTAAAGTCGCTCATCTGCTCCGTTGAACCCAATTTTAAATTTTGCTTTGCTCTGTGCTACCATTGCGCTCAGATATTCATGCTTACCATTATAAAAACCAATCAGCACATCAAAGGGAAAATCTAGAAATTCTTGTGCATTTTGGTTTTGTATTTCGCCGCGCCACGTAAATTCTTTATTGGTTATTTGGTTCTGCCGAAGCGATGGAATTTTTCGCTTTGTTTCTACGAAAGTGAATAATTTTACATCCTTTCGTTGCAAACCAAGTTCCTTTCCAAATTCATAAAACAATTCAAAATTGTCAAAAAAAGTTTCGTCAACCAAAAACCCTAAATATTTCAAAGGGGCGTTGCGTTGTGAAATATCGCGTTGCATCAGACTTTTGTCTGTATGTTTTTTTAAAGAATGGTGTTTTACTTTTTTCAACATGGAGAGCCAAACTTTTGAGCTGCAAAAATAGTTTTTTTCAAGCCTTTTCTACTTTCAATTAAGAAATCATTTGCAAAAAATCATCTTCGGAAATGATTGCAACACCCAAACTTTCTGCCTTAGTTTTCTTTCTCGGGCCCATATTGTCGCCAGCAACCACATAATTTGTTTTTGCAGAAATAGAACTGGAAATTTTTCCACCGTTGTCCTCAATCAGTTTTTTTAGTTCGTCTCGAGAAACTTTTGTAAATACTCCAGAAACAACGAAAGTTTGTCCTTTCAAAGTATCGGTTTGATTAGCTAGTTTTTCTGCGGAAATCTCCAATTGAACCCCATAACTTTTTAAGCGTTCAATGATGGCTATATTTTCTTCGGAAGCAAAAAATGAAACTACGCTTTGTGCAATACGCTCACCAATTTCATCAACGGTTATCAATTCTTCTTCGGAAGCATTTTTCAACGCATCAACTGTTTTGTAATGTTTTGCAAGTTTTTTTGCAACGGTTTCACCTACATAACGAATTCCCAAACCGAAAAGAACTCTTTCGAAAGGAATCTCTTTTGATGCTTCAATTCCTTTTATCATATTCTCGGCACTTTTTTGCGCCATGCGTTCCAAAGGAACTATCTGCCCCTCTTTCAACAAATAAAGATCGGCATAATTGTTTATTAAACCGTTATTTACTAAAAGCACAACGGTTTCTCCACCCAATCCTTCAATATCCATTGCTTTTCGGGAAATGAAATGCTGGATACGGCCAATAATCTGTGGCGGACATCCTTCAGTATTTGTGCAGTAATGTTGTGCTTCACCTTCAGTGCGAACCAATGGGGTTCCACATTCTGGGCATTCGGTTATGTACTTTGTTGGTTTTGAATTTGGGTCGCGTTGTGTAAAATCGACCCCGATTATCTTTGGAATAATTTCGCCACCTTTTTCAACAAAAACGGTATCGTCTTCGCGGATGTCAAGCTTTTCTATTTGGTCTGCGTTGTGCAATGAAGCACGTTTTACAATAGTCCCGGCTAATTCAACAGGCTCTAAGTTTGCAACAGGCGTGATTGCACCGGTTCTTCCCACTTGATAGGTTATCTGATTTAAAACGGTGGAAACTTGTTCGGCCTTAAATTTATAGGCCATCGCCCATCGTGGTGATTTTGCGGTATAACCGAGTTCTTCTTGTTGCTGTAAATTGTTTACTTTAACCACTACCCCATCGGTTTCGTAGGGAAGCTTGTGGCGGTGTACATCCCAATAATTCACGAATTCCAAAACCTCATCCAGATTTTTGGCGAGTTTGGCGGCTTCGGGGACTTTGAAACCCCAGTCACGTGCTTTTTCCAAACTTTCAAATTGTGTTTTTATGGGAAGTCTTTCACCTTTCAAACTGTATAAAAGACAATCTAATGGGCGTTTGGCAACTTCGGAGCTATCCTGCAATTTTAAACTACCGGATGCGGTGTTTCTTGGATTTCTATAAGGCTCTTCACCCAAATCAACTCTTTCAGCATTCATCTTTGCGAAACCTTCAAAGGGTAAAACTATTTCACCGCGAATTTCAAAAAGTGGAGGAAAATCTCCCTTTAACTGCAACGGTACCGAGCGAATGGTTTTTACATTCGCTGTAATGTCATCTCCCTGAAAACCGTCGCCGCGAGTTACTGCTTTTTTCAACTTTCCATCCTCATAGGTTAAACTTATGGAAGCACCGTCATATTTAAGCTCGCAGGTAAATTCAACCTTCCCATCGACCATTTTTTCGATACGTTTTTCCCAATCTTCCAAATCTTCTTTTGAATAGGAATTATCCAAAGAGAACATTCTATAGGTATGTGGAACGGTTTCAAAATTCTTGGTGATTTCACCCCCAACCCGTAAAGTTGGTGAATTGGCATCGTAAAACTCAGGATGTGCCTTTTCTAGCTCCTGTAGTTGCTTTAGTTTTTTGTCAAATTCAAAGTCGGAAATAGTAGGGTTATCCAGTACGTAATAGTTATAGTTATGTTCACGTAGTTCGTTGCGAAGGGTGGTGATATGTTGTTCGATGTTCATGCAACAAATATAAAATTTTAAACCTCACAGCTTTTTAAAAACTGTGAGGTTTATCAATGAAATTTTCAACAAAGTTTTAAAAATCAATCATCCAAAAAGATGTTGCGAACCATAGTGGCACAAAGTCCTTCTGCAATTGGAGCGACAATGAAAAGCCACAGTTGCTGTAGCGCCACTCCCCTGCAAAGAGCGCAGGACCCAAACTACGGGCTGGATTAACGGAAGTTCCAGTAATTGGCCCGATGGTATAGACCATAACCAAAACCGTAAAACCAAAAGCAAGGGAAATACCCAATAAACCAATTCCAGCGGGACCGGAATGTGTTACGCTAGCAATAGTTGCAGCTCCATAGCCAAATAAAACTAATGCAAAAGTGCCGAGCGCTTCAGCAAAATACTTTTTTTAAGGAATTTATAATTTACCTTTTTAAAGGTTAGATATATAAATTTAACAAAATACCTTTCTGAAAATATTTTTGTTTATAATTCCCGTAAATTATTGATAACGTGTTAAGTCCTGTCAGGGTTTAACCATTTTGGCTGTAGGGGAGTTTTAAATTCCTCCATTTTTTTAAGAAGCTGTATCGGATTGGAATCCACCAAAAGGAGATTGTAGTTATCCATGGAAAGAAAGCCCTTTCGAACCATGGTTTCGAGCATTTTGATAAGCTCGTTATAAAAACCATTTATATTAAGCAACCCTATGGGCTTTTGGTGCAGGCCCAACTGTAGCCAGGTTATTATTTCAAAAAGCTCTTCCAAAGTACCCATTCCGCCAGGAAGAGCGATAAATGCATCGCTTTCTTCCTGCATTTTCAATTTACGCTCGTGCATGTTTTGGGTAGTGATTAGCTCCGTTAAGCCCAGATGCACAACTTCTTTCTTTTTTAAAAAATTTGGAATGATACCGATTACCCTTCCTTTGTTATCCAAAACACTTTTAGCAATAATTCCCATCACTCCTATTTTCGCAGCGCCGTAAACCAAAGTTATGTTTCTTTCTGCAAAGATTTCACCCAGTTTTTTGGCTGCATCGGTTATGGCGAGGTCATTTCCGTCACTACTACCGCAGAAGACGCATATTTTATTAAGTTGGTTCATTTAGACTACATTTTATCATTCGGTTTTTTCCGAAGATGTCTTTCTTCACTTCAATATTTTGAAAGCCTTCGTTTTTTAAAAGCTGGGGCAATTCATCAGCAAGGTACTCATTAATCTCGAAAAAGAGTTTTCCGTTTGCCTTTAAATTGGTTTTCGCCAAATGTGAAATGGTGTGATAAAAAAGCAATGGGTCATCATCTTTAACGAACAAAGCTGAATCGGGCTCATGCTTTAAAACGTTTTGCTGCATTTGCTTTTTTTCCAGTTCCCGAACATACGGTGGGTTAGAAACTATTACATCGTATTGCTTCGGAAGCCTTTTCGTTTTTAAAATATCAGCTTGAAAAAATTCAACTTCCACCTTGTTTAGTTCCGCATTTTGTTGGGCAACTTTTAAAGCTTCTTCTGAAATATCTAATGCGGATATTTTTGAACCGGGAAGGTTCTTTGCTAAGGAAATAGCGATGCAGCCACTGCCAGTTCCAATGTCTAATATAGTTATGGGTTTTGAGTTATGAGTTATGAGTTTTTGTTTCGAAAGAATCCATTCTACGAGCTCTTCCGTTTCTGGACGTGGAATTAGGGTGTGTTTATTCACTTTAAAGGGAAGTCCATAAAACTGAGCCTCTCCTATTATATATTGAATAGGTTCATGGTTTTTTAGTCGAATTAGTGCTTTTTGAAAGTCTTCTGAATCTTCTTCAGAAACTATATTTTCGGGATTTAAAGCGATTTCTATTCGGGAAAGACCTAAATATTTTTCAGAAAGGATATTGAAAAATGATTGTATTTCTTCCGAAGGGTATAAACCTATAAGGGAATTTTTGAAGTCTGACTTTAATTCTTTTATTATCAAAACTATAGTGTTTTCAGCATATGCACTGGGCAGGAATAATGGCCAGTGTCTCCCATAGCGCAATATATATATTCAAAACCTGCTTGTTTATATAGTTTTTGGGCGTGTGTCATATATCCCATCGTTTCGAGATATATTTTTTCGAAACCAAACTCGCGCGCCTTAGCCAAACAAAATCCCATCATTTGCATGCCAACCCCCCTTCCACGCGCTTCGGGCAGAAAGTACATTTTTTGAAGTTCGCAAACGTTGCCATCAAAATTATCCAATTTTGCAACCCCAGCGCCACCAATAATTTTACCGTTTTCTTCCACCACAAAATAAACAGCATTCGGTTTTTGATAGTTTTCAAACATACAATCCAAAGAAGCATCTGCATAAGCAGTTCCTATTTTCGGAACGTTGAAATCTTCTAAAACACTGCGTATCACTTTGGCAATTTGAAGGTTATCCTTCTTTTCAATAAGACGAATTATTGGTGTGTTCATTCTAATTAAATCCTTGTATTTTTACGCTGTGAAGATACACGAAAAATATATGTCCCGCTGCATCCAACTAGCCAAAAACGGGCTGGGAACCACCTATCCAAATCCGTTGGTGGGTAGCGTGATTGTTCACGAAAATAAAATTATTGGCGAAGGCTGGCATTACAAAGCTGGACAACCACACGCCGAAGTAAATGCAATTAAAAGTGTTGAGAACCAACAATTGCTGAAAGACGCAACAATCTACGTTAGTTTGGAACCGTGCAGTCATTTTGGGAAAACTCCACCCTGCGCCGATTTGATTATACAAAGCGGTATAAAAAAAGTAATTGTAGGTAGTTTGGATCCAAATCCAAAAGTAGCAGGACGCGGTATTAAAAAATTAATGGAGGCTGGCTGTGAAGTGATAGTGGGTGTTTTGGACAAGGAGTGTGATGAATTGAACAAACGGTTTTTTACATTTCACCAAAAAAAACGGCCTTATATTTTTTTGAAATGGGCACAGACGGCAGATGGGTTTATTTCGCCTGAAAATGAAAGCCGAAAAGAAACAAAACCAGTTTGGATCACTAATGAGTTTTCACGGCAATTAGTTCATAAAATGAGGGCTCAGGAACAGGCAATTTTAGTTGGCACCAATACAGTTTTGGAGGATAATCCATCGCTCACCGTTCGGGATTGGGCGGGAGAAAATCCAACGCGAATTGTTATTGACAGAAATTTAAAAATTCCGCAGGATTTATCAGTTTTTGATACAAGTTCAAAAACGATTGTTTTTAATGAAAAGCAAACAACCAATTCTGAAAAACTAGATTTTGAAAAAATTGATTTTTTCAAAGAAATTCCGCAGCAAATCTGCGAAGTACTTTTCCGAAGAAATATTCAGTCGGTTATCATTGAGGGAGGTACCAAAACACTGCAATCCTTTATTGATGACAATCTTTGGGATGAAGCATTTGTCTTTAATGGAAGCATAAGTTTTGGAGAAGGAATTAAAGCGCCAATTTTTAAAGGCGTTTTGATTTCCGATAAAAAAATAAAAAACGATACATTACGAATTTTTAAAAATCCTAATATTTGATAGCACTAGCGCTCAGCATCCTTTCGTCCACAATGATTTTTGTGGTTTTTAAACTTTTTTCAAGGTTTAAAATTAACACAATGCAAGCTATCGTGATGAATTATATTGCAGCCTGTTTTTGCGGTATTATTTTTCAGGAAAGCGCCATAGATATTGCTGAGATACCACAATTTTCCTGGTTTCCTTTTGCATTGGGCTTAGGCGCCATGTTTATAATTGTCTTTAACCTAATGGCAATTACAACACAACGCAGTGGGCTATCTGTTGTTTCGGTAGCCACAAAAATGAGTGTTGTTATTCCTATTCTTTTTGGATTGCTTTATTACAGAGAGAGTCTTGGTTTTTTTAAGGTTATAGGAATAATTTTAGCATTAATCGCTGTTTATCTGGCTTCCATAAAAAAACAGGACGGTTTAAAGATAAAACCCGCCAATATTATCTTTCCGGTTTTGGTTTTTTTAGGCAGTGGAATTATTGATACAACCATTAAATATTTGGAAAGCGAATACATTGCCAAAGATGACACCCCTATTTTTTCAGCAACAATTTTTGCAATGGCTGGCTTACTTGGAATCTTACTTCTAATTTTTCAAGCAATTCAAGGAAAGTTTCAATTTAAGTTGAAAAATATTTTGGGTGGTATCGCTTTAGGAATTCCCAATTATTTCTCGATTTATTTTTTGGTACAAGCGCTTCGTAGTAATATTTTAGAAAGTTCAGGAATTTTCACCGTTAATAATGTTGCCATTGTAATGATTTCAACCTTATTGGGTATTTTACTTTTCAAGGAAAAACTCTTACCAAAAAATTGGATCGGGATTGGGTTAGCCATTCTTGGGATTTTATTAATTGCTTTCGAAAAATGGTAAAAATGAAATTTAAGTTTTAAGTTGGAAGTTGAAAAGGACACATACAAAACCATTATAAAGGTTTCAGAAGAAGTGCTTTATAAAGAAAAGGGAAGCAAATTCTTTGGCTATGCATTTCCGGTTTCTTCTGAAGAAGAAGTAAAAGAACACATAGAGAGCTTAAAAAAACAACACCACAGTGCACGCCATTGGTGCTATGCTTGGCAGCTCGGAAAAAGCTATGAACATTATCGCGCCAATGATGATGGCGAACCTTCAAACAGTGCTGGGATGCCAATTTATGGACAATTACAATCTTTTGATGTTACAAATACTTTAGTTGTAGTGGTTCGTTATTTTGGTGGGACAAAACTTGGCGTTGGCGGATTGATTCAAGCCTACAAAACTACAGCACAAATGGCTTTGGAAACCTGCAGGATTGTAAAAAGAACTATTGATGAAGCTTTTCTTTTAAAATTTGAATATCCCGAAATGAACACCATGATACGAATCATCAAAGACGAAGACATCAAACTCATAAATCAAAAAATGGAATTGGATTGTGAGTTTGAAATTACTGTTCGTAAAAAGGAAGCCGAACGAGTTTTTGAGTTGTTTGAAAACACATACAAAGTGACTATTAAGCGATTAGAAAATTAACTACTCTTCATTCAACTTTTCGATTAAATAATCTGGTGCTTTCATCAACTTTTTTGTAGTACTGTTCACAAAAACCAAAACAGTTGTCGCTATAACCAAAAGTTGTTTGGATTCATTATAAATTTCATACTGAAATTCAATTTTTACCGAGGGTATTTGCTTCAAAGTAGTTTTCACTGTAAGTAAATCATCATAAAATGCGGGTAACTTATAATCAATGCTCAAATGCACGACCGGAAGATGAATATTATTAGCTTCCATCCATTTATATGAAAATCCAAGTTCGCGAAGCCATTCTGTACGCCCCTGTTCCAAGTACTGGGCATAGTTACCGTAATAAACTATTCCCATTTGGTCTGTTTCGCCGTAGCGTACTCTAATCTTTGTAAGTGTATTCTTCAAAATTTTTTGTTAATTAAAGAAAGTTTTTTTGTAGTTTTATCGAAAGGGAAGTATGAGAAAAAAAAACTAAAAATTCAACCCTAATGTAGTTTTTTTTATAACTTTTTTGTTCACATATTTGCATTGTTAATAAATAGCTCGGAAACACTCCATCCCCTATTTTTTGACCACACCTTTTTAAAAATTAAAAACAGAATTATTAACTATGAGCAAAACTGCGGAATCGGTTTGGAACAATTGTTTGGCCTTCATCGAAGATAATATTACTTCGCAAGCATACAAAACTTGGTTCGAGCCTATTAAAGCCGTAAAGTTAACTGACAATGCTCTTAGTATCCAGGTTCCCAGCAAGTTTTTTTACGAATGGCTTGAGGAACATTACGTAAAGATTTTAAAAGTTGCTCTTACAAAAGAGTTGGGGACTAATGCCAAATTAGTATACATCATAAGGATGGAAAACACCTACGGCAACAAGCAACCTTTCACCGAAAAAATACCAAGTTCCAACCGAAGCAACCTGCAATCACAGGAAGTTGACGTTCCATTGAAAAACAAAAGCCCGGAACTGAAAAACCCGTTTGTTATTCCTGGAATTCGCAATGTAAAGATTGAATCGCAACTAAATCCGAATTATAATTTTGAAAATTTCCTTGAAGGGGAATCAAATCGTTTAGCGCGTTCAGCTGGTTTAGCTGTAGCCAATAAACCAGGCGGGACTTCCTTCAATCCACTACTTGTTTTTGGTGGCGTTGGTTTGGGAAAAACGCATTTGGGCCACGCAATCGGGGTTGACATAAAAGATAAATATCCCGAAAAAACCGTGCTTTATATTTCTGCGGAAAAGTTTACACAGCAATATATTGAATCGGTAAAAAAGAACAACCGCAACGATTTTATTCACTTCTATCAAATTATAGATGTACTTATTGTGGATGACATTCAACTACTTTCCGGCAAGGCTGGGACACAGGATGTTTTCTTCCATATTTTCAACCATTTACACCAAAACGGCAAGCAGGTAATTTTAACCAGCGACAAAGCTCCGGTAGATATGATTGACATTGAACAGCGTTTGCTTTCCCGTTTTAAATGGGGGCTTTCAGCAGAATTGAACCACCCAGATTACGATACCCGTGTTGCAATCATCAAAAACAAACTCTATCGCGATGGCGTGGAAATGCCTGACGATATTGTAGAATTTTTGGCGAACAACATCAAAACAAATATTCGAGAACTGGAAGGTGCCATTATTTCGCTTATTGCACATTCCTCTTTCAATAGAAAAGAAATCACAATTGATCTTGCTCGCAAGATTGTTGACAATTACGTAAAACACACCAAACGCGAAGTTTCTATAGACTACATTCAAAAGGTGGTGAGCGATTACTTCCAAATGGATGTAGACACATTGCAGTCTAAAACCCGAAAAAGACACATAGTGCAGGCGCGTCAATTAGCTATGTTTTTCGCGAAGAAATTCACCAAAGCTTCCCTTGCTTCCATCGGTTCCCAAATTGGGCAGCGCGATCACGCAACCGTGCTTCACGCCTGTAAAACTGTTGACAATCTTTCAACTACCGACAAGCAATTCCGCAAGTATGTGGAAGACCTTAACAAAAAGTTGACTCTTTAATTTCTTTACATTCCTTACTTTTATTCGGAATATAAATCTTTTTACTTTCCAAAAATGCAAACTCGAATTTTAATGGTCTGTCTTGGCAATATTTGCCGTTCCCCTTTGGCGGAGGGTATTTTAAAATCAAAGATTGAAGCTTCAAAAGTCTTAGTTGATTCCGCTGGAACAGGTCATTGGCACGTGGGCGATGAGCCCGACAAAAGAAGTATTTCCGTTGGAAAAAAATATAACATAGACATTACTCAGCAACGCGGAAGACAGTTCAGCATAAAGGATTTTGATGATTTTGATATTATTTATGTGATGGATAATTCCAACAAAGAGAATGTTTTGGCTTTGGCGCAAACCGATTCACATAAAGAAAAAGTTAGACTAATTCTCGATGAAATTTTTCCGGGAGAGAACGTGGATGTTCCCGATCCTTATTTTGGCGGAGATAGTGGTTTTGAAAATGTTTTCAAAATGCTTGATGAAGCCTGTGAGCAAATTGCAAAGCGACTTTAACTCGTTTATCCGGCTGATTTTCCTATTTTAGTACTTTCTCTAAAAAAAAGCCATGAAAAAATTACTACCCATTCTAGTCTCGCTTTTATTTTCCTTTTTTGCTTTTGCACAGGATGTTGATATAGAACTTTTCAAAGACGGTTTTACCGATCCATTAAATTTACAACACGTCAATGATGATAGACTTTTTGTGGTTGAACAGGGAGGTAGGATAAAAATAATTCAGGGTGATGGAACTGTGAACCCAGTTCCTTTCCTCGACATTTCAGGGCAGATTTCAAGCGGTAATGAGCGCGGTCTTCTTGGGCTAGCCTTTCACCCCGATTATGCTAACAACGGCTATTTTTTTGTGAATTATACCAACCCAAACGGGGACACTCAAGTTTCGCGATTTTCTGTGGATGCCGGAAATCCTGATTTGGCGGATGAAAATTCTGAATTGCCCATTATAGGATATACACAACCATTTTCAAACCACAATGGAGGTAATTTAGCTTTTGGACCTGATGGCTATCTTTATATTTCATCCGGTGATGGAGGAAGTGGCGGCGATCCTGGAAATAGGGCCCAAAATATAAATTTATTGCTTGGAAAATTGCTGCGTATAGATGTGGACAACCCATCGGGAGGAAATAATTATGGCATTCCCGCTGACAATCCTTTTATTGGAAACCCTAATGCCCGTGAAGAAATCTGGGCTTATGGTTTAAGAAATCCATGGCGATTCTCTTTTGACTTTACAGAAAATAATATTTGGATTGGCGATGTTGGTCAAGGTGATGTTGAAGAAATAGATCGCGAACCTACTTCTGCAGCTGGTTTAAATTATGGTTGGAGATGTTATGAAGGCTCACAACCATTCAATACTTCCGGTTGTCCCCCTGCCGGAGATTTAACCTTTCCCTTTGCTGAATACTCATCAAGCAGCGGCTCAGGAAACTGCTCCATAACTGGTGGTTATGTTTATAGGGGCACAACTTACTTAGACATAGAAGGACTATATTTTTATGCAGATTATTGCAGTGGCCTTATCGGCACGGTTGACAGCGCTGGAAATTTAATTGATCACGGAAATTTTTCTGGCAATTGGGTTTCTTTTGGGGAAGACGTAAACAAAGAGCTTTATATTATCGATATTGGTGGTTCTGTCTACAAAATAACAGGAGGGGAAATTGCCGGAACAGAAGATTTTTCTTTACAAAATTCGCTTACTATGCTTCCAAATCCGGCTTCGGAAAATGTGGTTTTCAGTTTAAAAAATGATAATCTGAATGCTATTCAACTTTTTGACATTCGCGGTAGTTTGGTCTATTCGCAAAAAAACATTGCCCGCAATGAAAAAACGGTTTCGATTGAGAATTTGAACTCTGGAATTTATTTCGCGAAAATAACTTCAGAAAAAGGACAATCCACCGTAAAAAAATTAATGGTTCAATAATTTCTGAATGACCACACAAAAAGGAAGTTTATAT
>JAGXGE010000021.1 GCA_024637015.1 Aequorivita sp.
GAATCCACAACATTAAAGTTATGAGACCTATTTGCTCTATCAGTTATATCAAGATACAAATCAGCCAACCTTTCATATTGTAAGGGCTTGCTATTTTGGAGTAGGAGAGCAGCCATATCAAAATAAAAAACAGTACTGTCGCGGTTAAAATGCGGCATTTCTCTAAACCACAATGCCTTGTTCTGGTAGGCTCTACTCAAATCAGAAACTTGATTAGATGAAAGGTCTTGTCCAGCACTCATTTTTTTTAATTGTAAACTTTTAAGTGCTGTTTGATGAAGAGGCTCCTTGCCATCTAATACCTTAGTAGCTTTATTTGCATAAAAAAGAGAGCTGTCCTTGTTGTATTGAGGCATATTGGTAAACCAAGAAGCTTTTTCAGTATAGGTTTTACTTAATTCAAGTGCAGCTTTTGGACTATTACTTTTAAGTTTGTTATTTTGTGAAAATCCGCTCAAATGCAGGAGTAAAGCAGCATACCATATTACGAATTTAATATAGGTTTGTGTCATCGTCTTGCCAGTTGGGTTGGTATGAACCGTATTTTTTTTAATCATATAAGACTTTAAATAAAAACCAATTTGTTGTTAACATATAAGGTTTTAAAATTTAACCATATACTATCTTGAATTATTTCCATCAGGCTGCAGCTTTAATTTTAAACTGAAATTCAACGGTTGTGCCTTTTTCTAATTTTTCAAGCATGGTTCCGTTGAGCTGTTGTGTTAATAATTGAATGAGTTGGGATCCAAAACCAGATCCCCGGGGTGCTAAACCCCCTCACTTTACCTACACCGTTATCTGCTACTTTTAAGGTTAAAATTTCGGAAGTGGATTGTGATAAACTTATTTGTATGGTTCCGCTTTTATCTTCCGGGAAGGCATATTTCAGGGCATTTGTAAGTAATTCATTTACGATCAAACCAATTGGAACGGCAGTGTCCACATCTAAGTTTAAGTCGTCCATTGCACATTCAATTTTTACCTTTTCCTCGGCATTAAAAGTGTCCAGAATGCCTTCGCCTAGGTTTATAAAATAATCCTTCATTTCAATACTGCCTAAGTTTTCGCCTTGATACAGTTTTTGGTGAATAATGCCCATACTCTGTACGCGATTTTGACTGGCAAGCATGGCTTCCTTGCTGGCGCCATCTTCCAGTTTTGACGATTGAAGCGCGATAAGACTTTTAACCATTTCCAGATTGTTTTTTACACGGTGGTGTATTTCTTTCAACAACAGTTCATTTTGTTTGTTTTTGGCGTCCAGCTCTACATTCAATAAGGAAAGAGCTTTTCTTTTTTTGCGAATGTTTTTCAGTGTGAAATACATTCCGAAGAGAATAATGGCAAGTAATCCGGCTATACCAATATAGAGGATTTGCGTTTTTCGCTGTTGCGAAATTTTTGCCTCTTTGTCCAAAATTTCCAAATCCTTTTGAGCGGTTTCATATTTTACTTGCAGTTCGCTATCCTTCCGCGCTATGATGGTGTTGAGGTATTCCGAATGGCCTTGTTCATATAACTCGTGATATTCCAAGGCATTTTTATAATCGCCCAACTGACTGTATATGTTGGAAACGTGCATATAGTTTTCCCAAAGATTTTTAGTGTTGCCAATGCGTTTCATTATTTCTATTGCTCTCAAATTATAGGGTAGCGCTTGGGCATATTTTCCCTGTAAGATAAAAACATGGCCAATGTTTGCCGTAGGTGGAATCATATAACGGGTAAGCCCTATTTTTTTAGCTCCTTCATAGCAGCGGTTATAATCCGCAATGGCTTCCTCATAGCGTTCCATGTATTTGTAAATATTGCCACGACCGTTGTAGCAGGCCAAGAGGGGTGGTCCGTCTTCACCAATTTTTTTATAAAGATTGATGGCAGTGTTCATGTTTTGCAGACTTTCGTCAAGATTTCCCAAAAACAGTTGATTTTCTGCAAGCCGCCGGTAGGAGAGTGCCATATCTTCCTCATAACCATTTTTTTCTTGAATGGCGATCGCTTTTTTGCAATATTCAGCACCTTCCGCATAGCTGTCAGAATAATATAGTAAGTCGCTGATTTTTGTGTAACATTTAGCAACGCCTTGATTGTCGCCCATTTTTTCATAAAGAGCCAATGCTTTATAAACAGCTTCAGAACCTTTGTCATATTCGGCTGTGCCGCTGAAGTTGACCACTAATAAAAGGTAAGTGTCTGCCAATTGTTTTGTCATTTCCTCTTTTTTATAAAGGGAAATGGCCTTTTGCAAATAAACTATGGAAGAATCGATCACTGTGTGGTCTTCGCGCCATTTTGCCAAACCGATATATGCCTTTCCAAGAGATTCAAAATCTTTATTTTTTGTGGAAAGTTGGATATTTTTCTTGAAGTTGTTATATTCCTGAAGCGTGTCCTTAGCTATCGAAATATTTTTTTCCTTTTCTAAATAGGAATTTTTAAGAGTGTCTTCTTGTGTTTGGGAAGAAGCTGTGGGGAGACTGCTCCACGAAACGCAAGCTAATACTACAAAGAGTAATAGTCGTTTCATTTGTTGTGATGATTGGTTGTTAGTTGCTTATAAATATAGGGAGATTAATTTTATAATCAAATGCTAAAAATATATAAACTAGGTTTTTGCATTTTTTAAGTTTTGGGTTTGATTGTTTTTTAAATAAAAATTTCCGTGGAGAAAATTAACCGTACCTTCGCGCCTTATTAAAACCGTCTTCTTAGTTTTAATGGTTTTTAAAAAGACCGAATTCTAAAAGCGCCGCGATATACTATCTCCAAGCGCAGCGGTCTAAAAAATACAAAGCGTAAAGTTTCAGGGTTCTAAAAATCGAAGAATCCAAAAGCGAAGCGCTCCAATAATCAAAATACTATATGTCATTTAAATCTCTTGGGCTGTCCGATGCCCTACTGAAAGCAATCAGCAAAAAAGGGTATGAAACGCCTTCGGCAATTCAACAAAAAGCAATCCCTTTAATTTTAGAACGAAAAGATGTACTGGCCTCCGCACAAACCGGAAGTGGTAAAACAGCTGGTTTTGCATTGCCAATGTTACAAATATTGAACAGTCAACCCACTTTGCGCCAACGGCCCGTTCGCGCTTTAATACTTACCCCAACTCGCGAACTTGCCGCACAAGTGCAGGACGAGTTTAGGGAATACAGCGAATTTACTGATCTTCGTTCCACCGTTATTTTTGGTGGCGTGGGTGCAAATCCACAAATCCGTGCCCTTCGTAATGGGGTGGATATTCTGGTAGCCACCCCCGGTCGCTTGCTGGACTTAGTGAATCAACGTGCACTAACGCTTTCAAAAGTGGAAATCCTTGTTTTGGACGAAGCCGATAGAATGCTCGATATGGGTTTCCTTCGCGATATTAAAAAGATACTTGCATTGCTACCTTCAAGAAGACAGAACTTACTGTTTTCGGCAACCTTTTCAAAAGAAATAAAAAAACTGGCCAATGAGTTTCTGCACCATCCGGTTATGGTGGAAGCCACACCAGAAAATACCACGGTTGAAAAAATTGATCAAACTGTTTACCGTGTTGATAAATCTCAAAAAACAGACTTAATTATAAAACTTATTTCCGAAGGAAATTGGCAACAGGTTTTGGTTTTTACTAGAACCAAACACGGTGCAAACCGTTTGAGCGAAAAGCTTGAAAAAGCAAAAATTACTTCCGCAGCAATCCACGGAAACAAAAGCCAAGGCGCGAGAACAAGAGCATTATCTGGATTTAAGGAAGGTAAAGTACGCGTTTTGGTTGCTACCGATATTGCAGCACGTGGATTGGATATTCCATTACTACCACACGTTATTAATTTTGAACTTCCTAACATTTCCGAAGATTACGTTCACCGAATTGGAAGAACAGGTAGGGCAGGAGCCAGTGGCGAAGCGCTTTCGCTAGTAAGTTTGGACGAAGTTGGTTATTTAAAGGATATTGAAAAATTGATAGGCGAACGCCTTCAACCCAAAACCCTTCCAGATTTTCAGCTCACAGAAACCATGGCCGATGTAAAAGCTGCCGAGGAAGAAAAGAAACAACAAAAAGCACAGCGACACAGTCGTGGCCGGAATGCGGGGACTAAGGTGAATACGCATGCTAAAACCAAAAGTAACCGGGGAAGGAACAAAAGATAATACACGGCTGGTGAATTGTATTTATAATTTATCCAAATCTGGCACTCTAAGTTCCTCTATTTTCCAATTTGCACATTTTGCTCCGGCTTGATACGCACTTTCCAAGAAATCCAAAACAGCCTTTCTTGGGTTGCTGAACTTTTAACTGTTTCATAGCTTAATAGTGCCATGGGGCTGCCATTGCTGTCTTGCCATTTTGCACCTTCAGGAAGCAGGATTTCGTCATCAATACCTTTTGGAGAAGGGTAGCTGTATGAATAATACATAGGTTCCTGCACATTTTTATCGCCTATCCAAAACCCAAAACTGATCTGTTCATGCGAATAAGCATCTTTTTCCAAAACTCTGGCAGAAGCGTCCATAGGCGGTAATTTTTTTCCTGAAAATCGTGTTACTACCAAATCCAAATGATGCCAATAGATATGAACGGGGCAGGATTTCCCATAAAACCTACCGCTAAATTCCTGAAAGATACTGTTGTTCCATTGCATAATTTTCCAGAATTTTTCTATATAATTCCAATCAAAATGATGGTATTCGGTTATGCTGTTGAACGGTTTTTCAATATCGACATCAAAAGGTTTTTCAACAAAATCGATGCTTAGGCCCGTACCTATTAATTTGGAAGTATATTCCTTATAAAAATCGGCAATGGTGGGGTTTTGCGCAAGAGAAATAACAATTTCCGCTCCCGCGCTTTGTGATATTATCACAGCTTTTCTGGCAATGTTGAACGCTATCTCAACACTGTCTATTCCTTCATTAACTGGAATATTGAACGTGCTGAATCCTCTTGGTGAAACATAAAGGGTTATATTCCACCAATGATTTTTCCTTGGACTAGAAGCAAGCCTTGTTTTTCCTATAATTTGAAGAATTATAGGAACTGTGATTCGTGTTTCATTCCAACTTTCAAAAGGTAAATCGGGTAGTTTTTTTGAATTCATTAGGATTATTTAGGTGAATGGTTTGCCCATTCTATCAAAGATATTCAAAAAAATATTGGTTTTTCATGCTAACAGAACAAGCTGAAAGATAGAAAAACCAATATATTAATACTCAAGAAGGCTAAAGTATAAAAATTGCTACCTATAAATTATGCTTTTGGCGGAATAGGCGCCGGTACAATATTTTGTACGGGTTTTATAGTTTTCAAATAGGCAAACATAGCTTTGAGATCGGAATCCGGTAAATGCGAAATTGTTTGCCAAGGCATGGGTGGCAACAAAGCTCTACTGTTTTCCATCCCTTTGTATTTTCCGTGTTTAATGGCGGTTAAAAACTGCGCTTCGGTCCAACTTCCAATGCCCGTATCGTCCGGGGTTAGGTTAGCGGCAAAAGATGTGCCCCACGGACCAATGGCGGCCGTTAGGCCAGGAGAAAATAAGATAAAGGATTTTGCGGTATTCAAGTCATATTCGCCTAATTGGTCATTGGCGGGATGTCCAGAAAGCAAACGATCTGGATCGGGTATTGGACCCATGTCCGTCATTTTTTTTGGAGAATGGCAATCGTGGCAACCCACGGCGGTAACCAACATTTCCCCTCTTTTTATAGCAGATATATCTGGTTCAGATGGTTTGGTTTCATATATTTTTGTTGTCGATTTCTCCTTTTTTTCAGAATTGCATGCTGCCAAAATGATACATAGTACAGCAAACGTTAATAGTCGTTTTTTCATAATTTTAATTGGTTTAAATTGGTAAATCAAAAATAGAAAATAAATTTTTTCTTTTTCAAATTTTTGACAATGTTTTTAACTGGAAATTAAATACTTATGTATAATATGTTCTCAATATTTCATATTAAGGTTCTCGCAAATCAAATTTAGAATCGATTAGTATTTTATAAAATACACTCTATTATCCATCACGATCAAAACAGTTACTATCTTTAACTCCACTCAAATTCTTTTATGCCCAAAAACATTGCTCATAGTTTTTCATTCTTTCAATCTGTTCATAAAATACCACATTTACATTGGAACGATTTGGTGAGCGAGCAGCAAGTATATTTAAAATTGTCTTATTTGAAGGCTTTGGAAGAAACCCTAAAAAGATACTCTGAAGAATATTTATGTCTTGATTTATAATTCGGAAAACGAACATATTGTAGCCGGTGTTTTTCCGTTAGCCACTTTTACCTATAAAAAAACCTCACAACAAAATCTGTTCATAAAACTTTTTCAGGATTGCAGAAATGCCGATGACAGTTTTTCAATCAAAGGATTGGTGTGCGGAAATATCTTTGCTACTGGGGAAAAGGGGTTTGCGTATTCAGAAAAAATTTCAAAACAAAAAGCACTCGAGCTACTTGCCAAGGCCGCAAAACAAATTCAAAAAGATACTCGTTGGGAGGATCTGTTTAAAGTGATTCTCTTTAAGGAGTTTTGGCCGGCTTCACTAACAAATGCTAGTGTTTTGGAAAATCATAAATACCGCTCTTTTCAGGCCGATGTAAATATGGTGTTGAAGCTTCATCCTTCTTGTAAAACCTTTGCCGACTATCTACAAAGTATGAAAGCAAAATATCGTACCAAAGCGAACAGTGCCTATAAAAAGTCAGAAAATCTTTCCATTCGCTCCCTTTCTTCCGAGGAAGTAATACAGCAGCAGAGGCCGATTCACCAATTATTTTCAAATGTTCTCAATAAATCTGAATATCGTTATGGCGAAAACTATCCTGCTTCATTTGCGGCTTTAAAGGAAAATCTAGGGGATTTGTTTATTTGCAAAGGAGTGTTCTTGGATGATAAATTGATTGCATTTAGCACCGCTTTTGTAAATGGGGATACCTTGGAAGCCAATTATGTAGGCATTGATTATAACTACAATACCAAATATGCGATTTACGAACGTCTGTTGTATGATTATGTGGAAGAGGCAATCGTCCTAAGAGTTTCGGAATTGCAGTTGGGCCGGACCAGCGAACTAATAAAAAGTGCCGTTGGCGCGGTGCCTGTTCCGATGACACTATTTGCGCGACATACTTCAAAGATTAAAAATGTATTGCTGAAACCGGTTTTAGAAAATATTACGCCCCGTGAGTTTGAATTACGAAAACCTTTTGTGGAAAAGTTTTTGGATAATTAAGGAGCGGAAATTTTCATAATTTTTTTTCTTTCAAATCAACAACCCGTAACAGGATGTTTATAAAGTATTTTTTTGAAAATTATAAGTTAGTTTTAATTCATAAATGTTTTCTTCCGGAAATACTTCTTCCGCAACCAAAATGACACCCTCACTAATATAATAAGTGCTGGAACTTCCACCAAAGGTCCCACCACTCCCGTAAAAGCTTGTCCCGAATTTAATCCAAAGACGGCTATGGCAACAGCTATGGCCAATTCAAAATTGTTTCCTGCCGCAGTGAAGGCTATGGAAGCGGTTTTATCGTAGGTTGTGCCCATTGCTTTTGAAAAGAAGAATCCTATAAGAAACATTAAAGTGAAATAAATTAGCAACGGCACTGCAATGAGCAGCACATCCATTGGGATTTCCACGATCATTTCTCCTTTCAAAGAGAACATCACAACAATAGTAAATAACAAAGCAATAAGCGTAATTGGCGAAATTGCAGGAATAAACTTGGTTGTGTACCATTCGGCGCCTTTCCAAGGCACCAAAATCACTCTACTCAAAATGCCAAGTACAAATGGAATACCTAAATAAATAGCAACACTTTCGGCTATGGTTGCAATAGAGATTTCAACAATAGCGCCTTCAAACCCAAAATAGGGCGGAAGGATGGTAATGAAAATCCAAGCGTAAAAACTATATGCAAACACCTGAAAAATACTATTAAGCGCTACCAATCCTGCGCCGTACTCACTACTTCCTTCTGCAAGATCGTTCCATACTAAAACCATGGCTATACAACGGGCAAGGCCAATTAAAATAAGCCCTACCATATATTCGGGGTAATCCCGAAGAAAGGTTATTGCGAGTACAAACATGAGCACGGGGCCGATAATCCAGTTTAACACCAAAGAGATAGAAAGCACTTTTACATCCTTAAATACTTTTGGCAAAAGGGCATAATTGACCTTGGCCAGGGGCGGATACATCATTAAAATTAAACCAATTGCAATGGGGATATTTGTACTGCCGCTATTAAAAGAATTCAACAATTCTGGAAAGGAAGGAACAAAATAACCAATAACCACACCTATAGCCATTGCTATAAAAATCCAAAGGGTTAGGTAGCTGTCTAAAAAGCTTAATTTCTTGGGAGTTGCCATTTTATAAATTGATTTTTGAGAATACGTATTTTATTTCTGTAGCAATCTGCTCGCTACGGTCTTTATAAATTTGCTGTTGCTGGGGTGTGCCGTCTGAAACTTTTGGATCTTCATACATTACGGAAATACGCTTTTCCGATCCAGCAACAAAGGGACAACCAGCATCGGCCTGCGAACAGGTCATTACTGCAGCAAAGCCACTTTTGGGGTTGAAATCGTCGTCATATTTTTTTGAAAAGGCAAGTAAGGGATCTTTGTTAGTGGCGTATGTAATGTGATAGACAGGATTTTCGGCTGAGGTTTTTTTGGAAATTTGAAAGCCAGCATTTTCCAAAGTTTGCACTACCATGGGGTAAACCGCGGTGGCTTCCGTACCGCCAGAATAGCATTGAATATTTGGAACTTTGAAATATTCAGACATCGTCTGTGCCCAAACCTGAGCCAAATGGCTGCGCCGCGAATTGTGTGTGCAGATAAAATTCAGCTGAATTATTTGATTTGATTGTGCTTTTAAATTGACGTAGTCAACGAGAGGTTGTAAAATGCTTTTCCGTTCTTCGGAAAGTCTTGCTGTGTCTAGCGTTTCAATGTATTCTCGTATAGGTTTTAATAGTTTCATTTGATAGATGACGGTTTTTAAATTCCAACTATTTTACTGCGTCGCTCCAAAAGCACATTGTCTTTCCAAATGCCTTTTAATTGGCCAACCCTTTCCTTAAAGCCAATTTCTCGAAAACCACATTTTATGTGTAATTTATGGCTAGCCATATTGTCGCGAAAGATTCCAGATTGAAGCGTCCAGATATTATTAGCTTCGCTTATTTCAATTAAGTTCTTTAAAAGAAATTCTCCAACACCTTTTCCTCTCGCAGATTCTGATATGTAAACGCTTACTTCGGCAACACCTCCATAAACGCAGCGACTTGAAACAGGAGAGAGGGCAGCCCAACCTAAATAGTTGTTTTCATCCACAGCCATTATTCTTCCGAAGGAAAGATGCCCAGTATCCCACTTTTCCCAAGTAGGAATAGTAGTTTCAAAAGTTGCGGTACCTGTTTTTAAGCCTTCATCATAAATTCTGGCGACTTCAGGATAGTTTTCTTCTGAAATTTCAATAACTATCATACTAGCAACAATTGCCTTCTGGCGAGCAACAGGGTTCATCATCTATTTCTGCAATTTTAACCTTTGGTTTTTCCTCTTTTGTTCCCGGTTTTTCTCCATAAACAGTGATACTGAAAATGCCAGTATCCGAATTGTTAAAGTTCTTCACTTCTTCCGAAGAAAGATACTTTTCAAGGATATCACCTGGAATTACAATTGGTTTTTCTTTCTGGATTTGCACATTTTGAAAACCTGCATCTTTTATGAATTGTAAATATTCCGTTTTTTGGATTGCACCCGCTACACAACCTGCATACATTTCGGCATCTTCTTTCAAGGCCTCTGGAAGATTTCCAACTAAAACAATATCTGAAATGCTGAAATGACCACCAGGTTTTAAAACCCTAAAAATTTCACCAATCACTTTTTGCTTGTCGGGCACAAGGTTTAAAACACAGTTACTCACAATTACGTCGGCAACATCATTGCTCACGGGCATTGCATCAATATCACCTTCTCTAAACTCTACGTTGTTGTATCCCAATTTCTCTGCATTGACACGGGCTTTTTGGATCATTATTGGTGTAAAATCTACCCCTATTACTTTCCCTTCAATTCCTGTTTCGTGTCGTGCTACAAAGCAATCATTGCCAGCACCAGACCCCAAATCAATTACAGTATCACCCTTGTTTATTTTGGCGAATTGAGTTGGAAGACCACACCCCAATCCTAAATCGGCGTCTTCCGCATAGCCATCCGTTTCGGAGTAGTCGTCCATCATAATGTTGTAAACTTTATTGGAGGGCGTTGTCGCACCACAACAGGAGGAAGCGTTTTCAGCTTTGCCCTGTTCGGCAATTTTTGCGTAACGCTCTTTCACTATGTCCTTTAATTCTTGTTCGTTTTTCATTTTTTCATATTTAATTGAAATTCATACTAACAGCAACCTGAGTTTGGGGAGCAACAAGACTCGGTTTCCTGGAGTTCAGAAAACCTTATTTTAGGTTTTTCTGAAGGAACGCCACAACTTTCTTTAGCTAGGCAATCTGTTTGTTTGGTGCTAAGAAGAAAATTGGTCCCGTCAAAGTCCAATCCAAACTTACCAATAGTGTCACCTTGATATTCCACTTCAATTTCTAAATCTTCAAGTCCCAAAACTTTTTCTGAAAGATTAATGATTTTCATTAGTTTTTCTGGGTGTAACCTATGGTTATAATCGTTAGCGTTCCACAGCTGAAAATTCACAACTTCTTCATTGCGCACCGTGCCGCCACAGTCTATAAAGTGCTTGGTTATTTTCCCTACTTCAGTAACGTGAAAGTGGGTGGGCACCAATTCGTTATTTGGAAGCATAAAAGTTATTTGTTCTAAACTATTTAAATGATGCTTGATTTCTGATAGTTTCATAATAATGCGGTTTAAAAATTAGCAACAATTGATTTTATTTTCTATGTCTTGGTCTAAAAATTGGCTCATCACTGCCTTCATTGCAACCCAGTTTTCTGCATGTATGCAATAGCAGATACTAGTGCCTTCAATATTTCCCTTTATCAAACCAAGATTCTTAAGCTCCTTTAAATGTTGGCTGATGGTAGGTTGGGCCAAGCCAATTTCTTCTACCAAATCGCCACAAATGCAAGCATTTATTTTAAATAAATGCTGAAGAATAGCCACTCGTGCAGGATGGCCGAAGGCCTTGGCAAAAGTTGCTACTTGGTTTTGCTGGTCTGTAAACATTTCTGTTTTAGTGATTCCCATAATCGTTATATATATTTATTGCAATATTACGATTAATAAATTTACCACTATCTAATTTTTAAAATATTTTATCAAATTTATTGTAATGGTCTCAGAAGTTTCTCAAAACATACACTGTTTTCCACCCCAGCATATTGACCATAGTTATCTATAAATTTATAACCGCTTTTTTTATAGAGTGAAATAGCTTCTGGTTGTTTGATGCCTGTTTCCAATATGCATTTTCTGTTACCCAGTTCAATTGCCCAAGTTTCCAATTCTTGTAGAATTTTTAGAGCTATTCCTTTCCCGCGCAGCTCCAAAGGAACAAACATGCGCTTTACTTCCATGGTTTTAGACTCAAATTCCTTGATGGCTCCACAACCAACTGCGCGGTTGCTTTCATCATAAGCAACAACTGTATATTTAATGGAATCTAATTTGTTGAATTGGTCGTAAAAAGGATGGTCGTCGCCATCGCGGATGGCAAGGTCTGTGTCAAGATGTTTCACGAGTTCAAGAAAATCTTTGTTTGTTGAATCTGTTCGTTTTAGTTGAATCATTTATTGTAGTTATGAATTGGTTGGTTTTGTCTATTTAAATAATCGCTACTTAGAATCTAAAGATAATAAAGGTTTTTTATCTTAGCCTATTCCAAAAAGATTTAGAATACTTAAAATTTATTTTTGCCTTTTCCCTCCATAAAAATAAAATTATGAAACATTATTTTGCCATCCTATTTTTCATTTTATGCTTTGTCAACAACAACGCCCAACAAAAAGAACTGACGCTAAATGACGCCGTATCGGAACAATATGCTAAATTCAACCCTGAGCAAATTCAAGGTTTTCAGTGGATTCCCGGCACTGCTTCCTATACCTATCTTGAAAATGGCACAACTCTTAAAAAATCATCTGCCGAGAATAGTAAGGAAGATGAAAAGCTTTCAATTAGTGAGTTAAACCAAACATTGAATAGCGATCTAAAACGGTTTTCAGGAATGACTTGGAAAAATGAGGATGCATTCTATTTGGTAGCTAATAATTCCTATTACTTATACAATTATAAACAGAAAAATGGTCAGCTAATTTCAAAAATTGACGATTCCGCAGAGAATAGCACACTTCAAAATGAGACCGGAAATGTGGCATATACCATCGAGAATAATTTATATATTCAGAAGTCAGATGGCACAACAGTAATGGTTACAAATAACACTGATAAAAATATTGTTTCTGGCCAAGCCATTGCCCGAAGTGAATTTGGAATTACCAACGGTATTTTCTGGTCGCCAGAGGGAAACCTGTTAGCCTTTTACCAAAAAGATGAAACCGATGTTGCAAATTATCCGCTTTTCAACATAAACCCAACTCCCGGAGAGTTAAATTCAATTAAGTACCCAATGGCTGGACAGAAAAGTGAGCGCCCAAAAGTTGGAGTTTATAATTTGGCAACCAAACAAACCGTTTTTATTTCCCCAACAGGAAATATTGACGATTATCTAACAAACTTATCTTGGACACCCGATGAAAAAAATGTGGTGATTGCAGAACTGAACCGCGACCAAAACCATATGAGACTAAATCTTTTTGATGCGTTAACAGGAAAGTTGGTCCGTACAATTCTTGAAGAGAAGAACGATAAGTGGGTAGAGCCAGAGCACCCTGCCTATTTTTATTCAGATTCTTCTGAAGACTTCATTTGGATGAGTGAAAAAGATGGTTTTATGAATCTTTATTTATGCAATGCAACAAAAGGTGTCGTAAAACAACTTACCAAAAACAAATGGGTAGCTGAAGAAATAGTTGGAAATAACCCTAAAGGAACTGAAATTTACTTCACTGGAACAGGGGAATCACCTTTAGACACTAAACTATATTCGGTTTCAATTTCAAATGGAAAACAAATTTGTCTCACAGAAACAAGTGGCATTCACAAGGCCAGCATTTCTGCCGATGGGAAATATATTTTTGACCAATATTCAAATCACGAAACACCCAACATTGCGCAGTTATTGGACAAAAAAGGAAAAACAGTCCAAACGTTTGTGAAAGCCGATAATCCAATGACCGATTATAAAATGGGAGCTACGGAGATTGGAAAATTAAAATCGCACGACGGTTTTGATCTTTACACACGTTTAATTAAACCGTCCAACTTCGACCCAAATAAAAAGTACCCGGTTTTAGTTTATGTTTACGGAGGTACGCATGCACAATTGATTACTAATGCTTGGAACGACGGCGCATCACTATGGATGAAATGGATGGCGGAACAAGGTTATCTTGTTTTCACTTTAGATGGAAGAGGTTCTGCAAACAGAGGTTTTGCTTTTGAAAGTGTTATCCACAGACAATTGGGCACTGAGGAATTGAAAGACCAATTAGTAGGTGTGGACTATTTAAAATCACTTCCCTATGTAGATGCAGACCGTTTGGCAATTCACGGTTGGAGCTTTGGTGGGTTTATGACTGTGTCGATGATGCTTCGCAATCCTGGAGTTTTCACAACTGGTGTTGCTGGAGGACCAGTAACTGACTGGAAATATTACGAAGTAATGTACGGCGAGCGTTATATGGATACGCCGCAACAAAACCCAGAAGGCTACGAAACCGCAAGTTTGTTGAACAAAACACAGAACCTAACAGGAAAATTGATGACAATCCACGGCTCTATAGACCCCGTGGTTGTCATGCAACACGATTTATCTTTAATCAAATCTTTTGTGGATAATGAAAAACAAATGGACTTCTTTGTATACCCAATGCACGAACACAATGTTCGCGGAAAGGATCGGGTGCATTTAATGACAAAGGTGTTGAACTATGTGCTGGAGAATAATAAATAGGGAATTAAATCTCGATAAATATTTAAACTAATGTTCGCTTAGTCTTTTTTACTCAAAGGGGAATGATCAAACTTTTCCTTCATTGTATTGAAACGAAGTATATCAAAGCCAATAATCGCCGAAATAAAGGACCCAATTAAGATTCCAATTTTAGCTGAATCTATATATTCAGGGCTGCTATTAAAAGCTAGACTTGCAATAAAGATGGCCATAGTGAAGCCAATTCCGGCCAAGAAAGAGACGCCGACTATTTGTTTGTTGGTAATATCTGATGGCACTTCGATGATTTTGAATTTTTTTGCCAAAAAGATAACTGTAGAAATACCAATACTCTTCCCTAGAACCAAGCAGACTACTATGTTAACTATTAGCGCCGTTTCCAATCCGCCATCACTGCTTATAGCAACTCCGGCGTTTGCAAGTGCAAAAATCGGAATTATCAAGTAAGCCACCCAATTGTGAAGTTTGTGTTCCAAATTCTGCAAGGGAGATCGGTATTTATCGGACCAATCTTCCAGGTCGTCTATTAGTCCCAATTGTTTTGGTGAGAGCAAAGGTTTTTGAAGAATTGTGCTTTCTTTGATTTTATACACGATGCTTTCCAGCTTGTCCGTAAACTCGTGGGTGCTTATTTTTTGTCTAACGGGAATGGCAAACGCCATTAAGATTCCAGCCAAAGTAGGATGGAGTCCCGCTTTCAAAAACAATAACCAAACTATAATTCCAGAAACAATGGTTAAAAATTCAAAATACAAACCTTTATAGCTCAAGAAGTATATGACCGCCAATAACCCCAAAGCAGAACCGAGTAACACTAAATTCAAACTGCTACTATAAAAAATTGCAATTACCAATACCGCACCCAAATCATCAACAATGGCAAAGGCTGTAAGAAATATTTTTAGGCTCAACGGCACTCTATTACCCAAAACTTTTAAGATTGCCAATGAAAAAGCAATATCCGTAGCCATCGGTATTCCCCAGCCTTTCAATGTTTCAGGATTTTGATTTAAAATTATATAAATCAATACAGGAAGTGCAATTCCACCGATTGCCCCAAACAGCGGAAACATAATTTTTTTGGTTGAATTGAGCTCCCCAATCAAAAATTCACGCTTTATTTCCAACCCAATCAAAAAAAAGAAAACTGCCATGAGTCCGTCATTCACCCAAAGAATTAAAGGTTTTTTGAGTTCAAAACTGTCCGAAATAAAACCAATTTCATATTGCCAAAAAGATTGATAGCTTTCTGAAAAAGCTGAATTTGCCCATACCAATGCGATTATGGTTGTTGCCAATAGAAGAATCCCACTAGAACTTTGAAGGTTGACGAATTTTTGAAAAGGGGAGAGTATTTTTTCTTTTATCATGGTTTTTTCCGAGTTTGCAAGATACAAAACCCACTTAGATTTTTTTCTTCACTCACTATTTCAAGAAAAAGAAACAAATAAATGCTGCCACTGAATACTGAATACTTTTTTTGATACTCCCTTTCAGAATGTTATCTTTGCAACTCTTAAAAAGATAGCAAGAATATGTTCGATAATTTAAGCGATAAGCTAGACAAAGCGCTACACGTACTGAAAGGTCATGGCAGCATCACCGAAGTAAACGTAGCCGAGACTTTAAAAGAAGTGCGTCGCGCACTTTTGGATGCCGATGTTAATTTCAAAACCGCAAAGGAATTTACCAATACTGTAAAGGAAAAGGCACTGGGCCAGAACGTGCTTACTACGTTGCAACCAGGCCAATTGATGGTGAAGTTGGTAAAGGATGAACTTACCGAACTGATGGGTGGAGAAACCGCCGGAATCAATTTAAGCGGAACCCCAACAGTTATTTTAATGTCCGGTCTACAGGGTAGTGGTAAAACCACTTTTTCTGGGAAGCTTGCTAATTATTTAAAAACGAAAAAAACCAAAAAACCACTTTTGGTTGCTTGTGATATTTATCGCCCAGCAGCAATAAACCAATTACATGTAGTTGGTGATCAAGTAGGTGTTGAGGTTTACAGCGAACCCGAAAATAAAAACCCAGTTCAAATTGCGCAAAACGCTATTGAACATGCAAAACAAAATGGCTTCAATGTTGTAATTGTCGATACAGCTGGTCGTCTAGCTATAGACGAAGTTATGATGACTGAAATTGCGAACGTTCATAAAGCTATCAACCCGCAGGAAACTCTTTTTGTTGTTGATGCAATGACGGGGCAAGATGCTGTTAATACTGCCAAAGCCTTTAATGAAAGATTAAATTTTGATGGCGTAGTGCTTACAAAATTAGATGGTGATACTCGTGGCGGTGCTGCAATTTCGATAAAAAGTGTAGTTGATAAGCCTATCAAATTCATTGGTACTGGTGAAAAGATGGACGCCATTGATGTGTTCCACCCTGCCCGTATGGCCGACCGTATTTTGGGGATGGGAGATGTTGTTTCGCTTGTTGAAAGAGCACAGGAACAATTTGATGAAGAAGAAGCGAGAAAACTTCAAAAGAAAATAGCGAAGAACCAATTCGGGTTTGATGATTTCCTTAACCAAATACAACAGGTTAAGAAAATGGGAAGCATGAAAGATTTAGTGGGAATGATTCCCGGCGCTGGAAAAGCTTTAAAAGATGTAGATATCGATGACGATGCTTTCAAAGGGATTGAGGCAATAATTCATTCTATGACGCCAACCGAAAGGACCCAGCCTTCCGTAATAAACGGAAGTCGCAAAAAGCGAATAGCCGCTGGAAGTGGAACAAGTGTTCAACAAGTGAATCAGCTTTTAAAGCAGTTCGACCAAATGAGCAAAATGATGAAAATGATGCAAGGTGGTGGCGGAAGAAAGATGATGCAGGCAATGGGCAAAATGAGGTAAGTTTTAAGATGTCACCTCGAGCGTAGTCGAGAGGTTTTAATATTTAATTATAGGAAGTATGACCATTCTAGACGGAAAAAAAGTAAGCAATGACATTAAAAACGAAATTGCGGCTGAAGTCGATAAGATGAAAGCTAATGGCGAAAAAGTTCCACATCTTGCAGCTATTATTGTGGGAAATGATGGCGCTAGTCTTACATATGTTGGAAGCAAAGTAAGAGCTTGCGAACGCGTTGGTTTTGAATCAACAATGGTGAAGATGCCAGAAACAACCAGCGAGTTGGAATTACTAAAAAAAATTAAAGAACTTAACGAAGACGACAATATTGACGGCTTCATAGTTCAACTTCCTTTGCCTCCTCAAATTGACACACAAAAAGTATTGCTTACCGTAAATCCTTCAAAAGATGTCGATGGTTTCCATCCGGAAAACTTTGGGAAAATGGCACTGGATATGGATACTTTTATTCCAGCAACGCCTTTTGGAATTCTTGAATTACTTCGAAGATATAATATAGAAACTAAAGGGAAACACACAGTGGTTATTGGAAGGAGCCACATTGTGGGCCGCCCGATGAGTATTTTGATGAGTCGTAAAGGTTGGCCTGGAAATAGTACGGTTACGCTAACCCACAGCAGCACAAAAAACATTTCACAAATAACAAAACAGGCCGATATTATTATTTCGGCATTGGGAGTTCCCAATTTCCTGAAGGCCGAAATGGTAAAAGATGGCGTAGTTATTATAGATGTTGGAATTACAAGGGTAGAAGATAGTAGCCATCCAAAAGGCTATGTAATAACTGGGGATGTTGATTTTGAAAACGTAAGCACAAAAGCGTCCTTCATAACTCCAGTTCCTGGTGGGGTGGGCCCGATGACCATTGCGATGCTTTTAAAAAATACACTTTTGGCGAGAGAGCAGAGAAAGCGTTAAGCTTTTTCTCCTTCAGCCAAACGCCAATCCAAATATTTATGTAAATCTGTTTCTATCCAGCCCATACTAATGGAGAGTACTGCTAAATCATCTATGTAACCAATGCCTGGAATAAAATCGGGAACCAAATCAAAGGGGTTAAATACGTATAATAAAGCAACCGCAATAGAGGCAATTGTAAACCACGGCATGTTTGGGTAATTACCTTTTTTTACATCTTTTAACATGGCGAACATGATTTTTCCAAGTTCTACATACTTGCGCAAGGGGCTGGCGTTGCTCAGTTTTTCTGAAATAGCTTCTTCATTGTCCATGACTATTTCAATATCTTCGCCCTTAATTTTAGTCACTTTTTCCTCAACGTAATCTTCGTTGATTTTGGAGTCCATCACAGCAATATTTGAAGTTTTTTTATTTTTCTTTTTTCCGAAAAGCATGATTTTTGTTTTTTTATTTTAAAAGTAATGAATGGAAATGCGAATACTTTTAAAATTATGTTATAAATACTTTTGAAAGGATAAATAAATTATTTGTAAAATAAAATTTACAGTTTTTCTTCTTTTGAGGTTATTTCTTCTTTTCCGTATTCTTTCCTATATATTCGTACAATCACTATAAAAAGACTGATAAGTAATGGGCCAAAAATTAACCCGATAAAACCAAATAGGGGCACACCAACAATAACACCAACAAGTGTAATAAGCGGGTGAACATTGTCAAGCTTTTTCAGTATGTAAAGCCTAATTATATTGTCCGTTGAACCCACGACCACAAAGCCGTAAAGAAGTATTCCCCATGCCTGAAAGCTGTGTCCTGTGGAAAGTGTGAGCACAAAAACAGGCAGAATACCAACCAAAGTTCCCACAAATGGAATCATACTACCAATGGTAACAATAACAAACCAGAAGAAAGGATCCTCAATTCCGAAAATAAGAAAACCTATAAGCGCTACAAATCCCTGAGCTACAGCAACCAAAGGGATGCCTAGTGCATTTGAGTGTACCATTGCCTGCACTTCAGTACCTATTTCCTTTAGATTTTCCTGGCCCATTGGAATATATTCCTTGAGGGATTCTCTTAAATCAATGCGATTTGTAAACATATAGTAGAGCATAAAATACATTAAACCAATCGCAATGAAAGCATTGAATGTACCACCCGCCAAATTTTGAAGATTTTCAGAAAGCCAACTCGTTATCGCAGAAGGGTCAATTTGCGAATTTAGATCATACCCTATCTTATCTTCCATTTTGCCCAACTGTTCCTTGACCGCATTTACTACTTCTTCAGAATTTTGAACAGCCTTTCCAATTTTGTTAGTCAGCATTAAAATTATTCCGGCAATAGGTATAAGAATTAAAAAAAAGGAAATTATCATCAAGACCGTAGCAGCTAATGATGGATTCCATTTTTTCTTGTTGACTAATTTTGACATCCATTTACGCATAAGAACATAAATAGTTATCGCACCCAAAACACCCGTGAGATATGGAAGCAATTCCCTAAAAATAAGACTGCCCATTAACAAAATGAGCAAAATGACAAATATTTGTCTGATTATTTGAGGGGGTATTTGCTTAATCATTTGGCGAATAATTGAGTTAAGTCGTTAAATGCTTTAAATTCCAACGCGTTTCCGGACGGGTCCTTAAAAAACATTGTGGCCTGCTCTCCCACTTGTCCTTCAAAACGTATATATGGGGCGATGATGAAGGTAATATTTTTTTGGATTAATTTTTCTGAAAAATCCTTAAAGGTTTTCATGTCCAGCACTACCCCAAAATGTGGTATCGGTACGTCCTTGCCATCCACAGGATTTATAGTTTCTTTTTCTTCAGGATTTTTTCCCTTTAGATGAATAACAAGCTGATGCCCAAAAAAGTCAAAATCTACCCAATGGTCGCTGCTTCTCCCTTCTGAAAGTTCCAGAACGTCCCTATAAAATTTTCTGCAAACTTCCAGATTGTCTACAGGAATTGCTAGATGGAAAGGTCTCAATTGGTTGCTCATTAATTGTTTCTTAAAGCATAGATTAGTTCTTTCTTCTTCATTTTTGAACGGCCTTCGATACCAACGTCTTTTGCTTGTTGATATAGCACTTCTTTGGTCCATTCTTCATAAGGCTTAGCTTTGCCGCCTTTTTTTCCGGCATTTGGAGTGTTTGCAATACGTGCGGCTTTCTCTTTGCTATAGCCTTTATCGATTAGAGTTTCGTATTGATCCTCGTTCTTGATTCGTGAATTTGGCATAACAATTAGTTTTAAACAAAAAACCCTTTGTATTACAAAGGGTTTTCAAAATGAATAATTATGTTTGATCTGAATCTTTCCTATGTTTTAGCAGTCCAATGCCTGCAAAAAAGAATATTATTCCTAGAATTATCAATGCCCAAGGGCTCATTCCGACTTCCATACTGCCGAATACTCCAAGTATTCCCATTACTAGACCTATTCCGCCAGCAATGGTTAAAATAAATCCTAAAATCTTAATCATGATTATATAAATTTGATGGTTAATTAAATTAAAATTAAAGGAATTAGTTCATTCAGTAATAAACCTTAACAAAACATTTACAGGAAAATATTACTCAGCAGTAGGTTCCCACCCAATCATAAAGTATTTAATAGGGGCATTGTCGGGAATTTGACTGGCTTCAATTTCAATGTCCATGTTGTAGCGAAGCTCTTCCGGAAGGCTTTTCTTATCAATCGTCAAATAAACGTCTGTTTCTTTTAGGAAAATTACCACTGCATTAATGGTAGTTTCAATATTGTCTATAGTATAATTGGCTTTAACATCCTTCCAAGTGCTAGTTGTAGTTAAACCTTTTTCGGTTTTATATCTGGAATCAAAAACTTGTATGTTTTTAATGGTTGAATTCGGACTCAATTCATCATCGGGTGAAAGCAATAACAGTTTTTTTCCGCCTTTTTCATAAATTTCAACTTCGCCTTGTGTTTCCAAAGCGTTGGGAGATGAGTTTATTTTTACAATGGAATCTTCCGCAAAAATGGAATCGATTTGCTTGATTTTTATTTCATTGTTCAGGTTACCTATCGAACCATTTTTAATTGCAAAAGGATCGCTGTCCTTCCCGCATTGAACAAAAGCAAGTGAAACTATTGAGATTATTAAAAGTGTCTTTTTCATTTATGTTTTTTAGTTATTATGTTATTTTAAAAAAATTACTACTGTCTAATTAATCATCGCATCATCTTCCCCAAAATTCCCAATACACTCCTTATTACAGTCGGGCTGGAAAGTGTTTTTATCCAAGGATTTGAAGTGCTCCTGCGGCTAGATGAACTGCGCCTTGAAGTATTTTTTCTTGCAGCTTCTTTTTCTTTTTGAGCCTTTTCCTTTGCTTCTTCTTTGTTGGCAATCTCTATTTTTTCAGTCAACATTTCGTAAGCACTCTCGCGGTCAGTTACTTCGTTGTATTTTGGGATGAGTCTTGAAGTCTTTAATAAATCTTTCAATTCACCATCAGTCAAAATATCCATGCGGCTCATTGGTGCTCGTAACATTGTTCGGGCTAATGGAGTAGGGATTCCTTTCTCATTCAAAGCGCTTACCAAAGCTTCCCCAATTCCCAAAGCTGTCAATACTTCATCGGTTTTATAATAATCGGAAAGTGGATAATTTTCAGCTGTCAATTTGATCGCTTTTCGGTCTTTTGCTGTAAATGCTCTAAGTGCGTGCTGAATTTTCAAACCCAACTGGCTCAAAACAGCATCGGGAACATCTGTGGGGTCTTGGGTTACAAAATAAAGTCCGACGCCTTTGGAACGTATCAATTTTACAATGCTTTCTATTTGGTTGAGCAGTGCGCTGCTGGCTTCGTTGAAAATTAAATGTGCTTCATCAATAAATATCACTAACTCCGGCCTGCCACTATCGCCTTGTTCTGGAAAGGTTGCGTAAATTTCTGCCAAAAGGCTAAGCATAAATGTCGAAAAAAGCTTCGGACGGTCCTGAATATCTGTCAGACGGAGGATGTTTATATAACCCATTCCGTTTTCGTCCACGCGAAGCAAATCGTCGGTATCAAATGATTTTTCACCGAAAAAGAGATCGGCGCCTTGTTGTTCCAATTCTACCACTTTACGAAGAATTGCTCCTGTAGATGAAGAAGAAATGCGGCCGTATTCATCGGCAAACTCCTCTTTTCCTTCATCTGTGGTGTATTGCAATATTTTTTTAAAATCTTTTAAATCTAGTAGCGGCATTTTGTTGTCATCGCAATACTTAAATATTACGGAAACAATGCCCGATTGCACATCACTCAAATCAAGAATTCGCGATAGCAAAACTGGCCCAAACTCGCTCACGGTAGCGCGAAGCCGAACGCCTTCTTGATCTGAAAGTGAAAGTATTTCGCAGGGAAACTTTTTTGCTTCATACGGAAAACCGATGGCTGCGTGGCGTTCTTCAATTTTCGCATTGTTAGCTCCCGGTTCGGCAATTCCACTTAAATCGCCTTTTATATCCATTAAAAGTACTGGGACTCCTTTCTCGGAAAGGTTTTCGGCAATTATCTGTAGTGTTTTTGTTTTTCCTGTTCCTGTAGCGCCAGCAATCAGTCCGTGGCGGTTTAAGGTTTTTAGAGGGATTTTAACATAAGCATCCTTTACAGTTTCGCCATCAAGCATCGCTGCGCCAAGGTTTATATAATCCCCTTTTGTGGTGTAGCCGCCGTTTATATAATCGAAAAAAGCTTGCTTGTCTGCCATCTTTTAAATTTTATTCAAAAGTAATAATTTTTAAAGCACCAAAGTTTTTAAAGCACCAAAATACAAAGACTATATGAATTTGGAATTTGGAGCTTTATATTTGGAATTTTAGGCATCAATAATTGTACTTTTGCATCAATGAAAAAGGAAGTACAGATTTTAGTTGAAAAAGGAGAAATGCTCCCATTGATGGAGGAATTCTACACCATTCAAGGAGAGGGATTCCATAAAGGAACGGCCGCTTATTTTATAAGAGTTGGCGGTTGTGATGTGGGTTGCCATTGGTGCGATGTAAAAGAAAGTTGGAATGCAGAACTACATCCGCCAACGGCTATTGAAAACATTGTTGAAAATGCCGCAAAACATTCAAAAACCATTGTAATTACTGGAGGCGAGCCGCTTACTTGGGATATGGGGCCTTTAACTGAAATGCTTAAAGAACGAGGCATGCAGACCCACATTGAAACTTCGGGCGCCTATAAACTAACCGGAATTTGGGATTGGATTTGCCTTTCGCCCAAAAAAATGAAATTGCCTACAGAAGAAGTTTATAAAACCGCGAATGAATTGAAGGTAATCGTTTTCAATAAAGATGATTTCCGTTTTGCGGAAGAACAGGCCGCGAAAGTAAATAAAGATTGTATCCTGTATTTACAGCCCGAATGGAGCAAACGCGAAAAAATGAGTCCACTAATTGTGGATTATGTAATGCAAAATCCGCAGTGGAAAGTTTCGTTACAAACACATAAATACCTCAATATTCCTTAAATATATTTAAGGTTTTCTAAACGGAATTTCTACGTAATGGTCGTCCCAACCAATCATCAAAGTTGTTCCTTTGCTATCTGTTTTAAAAATCATAGAGAGTGACTCGATAGGTGCAGCTGCTTGTAAGCAGGGAACCGTAATTCTTGCAACATCTTTATCCTTTTTATAGCTGAAAGCACCCCAAACATTGGTGTCGCTGTTTACGATGATAGTCCAGTTTTCTTTGTCAGGAATTGTGTAAAGTGTATAGGTTCCAGGTTTTAAAAGTGTATTCCCAAATTTCAAAGGAGTATAAATAGTTAGTTCCGTTGCTTCATTAGCGCCAGTTCGCCACACTTCGCCATAAGGCACCAGACCTCCAAAAATATCGCGACTTTTTTTCTGTGGGCGACTGTAAATAACCCTTGCCAAGGGTAGGCTTTTTTTGTCAAGCCTTGCCATTGAAAGATCCATTGGAGAGGAATCCATTTCTGGAAAACTTTGTGCTTGGAGGGTTTGGAAAGCGAAAGGAGAAAAAGAAATAAAAACAATTAAGAGTATTTTTTTCATAAATAAAGGGTTTTAAATAGGGGTAATACGAACACTGAAATAGGACAAATGTTTAAGTGAAAAGTTTAAATGAACTTAAAATTTAATAAAATACATATCATTAAAACGTTTAATAAGTCGAAAATAGTACGCAACTATTACGCCAAATTCTGATTCTCTTACTTTAGGCTTTAAATGCGGCATTTTTCCACAGCAATTTGTTAATAACTTGCGCCTTATAAATTGCGGAAACCCTTAATTTTATTGGGGATTTGGTTATATTTGTTCGTTACGAAAAAAATCGAAAATCATTCAAAATAAAATATGAGCGAAGAACAGAAAAAAGGCGCTTACGGAGCCGACCAGATTCAGGCTTTAGAAGGAATGGAGCACGTGCGCATGCGGCCCTCCATGTACATTGGAGATGTTGGAGTGCGCGGTTTGCACCATTTGGTTTATGAAGTAGTTGATAACTCCATTGATGAAGCAATGGGTGGTTATTGCGATACGATTGAAATTTGGATCAATGAAGATAATTCAATAACAGTTAAAGATAATGGACGAGGAATTCCAGTTGACCTTCACAAAAAAGAAGGTGTTTCCGCACTTCAGGTTGTAATGACCAAAATTGGAGCTGGAGGAAAATTTGATAAAGATTCCTATAAAGTTTCCGGAGGTCTGCACGGGGTTGGTGTTTCTGTAGTGAATGCTCTTTCCGAACACTTAACGGCTACTGTTCATCGCGATGGCAAAGTTTGGCAACAGGAATACGAACGCGGTAAAGCACTGTATCCTGTAAAGTCTATTGGAGAGACCGATTACCGGGGTACTATCATTACTTTTAGACCAGACCCACAAATATTTCAACAGTCGTTGGAATACAACTACGATACTCTTGCTAGTAGAATGCGCGAACTTTCTTTTTTGAATAAAGGAATCACCATTTACTTCACAGATAAAAGAGTAAAGGACGAAAATGGAGAATTTGCAATAGAAAAATTTCACAGTGACGAAGGTTTAAAGGAATTTATCCGCTTTTTGGATGGAAACCGTGAGCCAATCATTACAGATGTAATTGCTATGGAAGGTGAGAAAAATGATATTCCTGTAGAAGTTGCGATGGTTTATAACACTTCTTTTAGCGAAAATCTTCATTCCTACGTAAACAATATTAATACCCATGAAGGTGGAACCCATCTTGCAGGTTTCCGTGCTGGTTTGACGCGTACATTGAAAAAATATGCCGATGCTTCTGGGATGCTGGATAAATTGAAATTCGAGATTGCTGGGGACGATTTCCGTGAAGGATTGACGGCAATTATTTCGGTTAAAGTGCAAGAACCACAATTTGAAGGGCAAACTAAGACCAAACTCGGTAACCGCGAAGTTACTGCGGCAGTGAGTCAAGCAGTTTCAGAAATGCTTGAAAATTATTTGGAAGAACATCCAAATGATGCAAAAATAATAGTCCAAAAAGTAATACTTGCTGCACAGGCGCGTCACGCAGCGCGAAAAGCCCGCGAAATGGTACAGCGCAAAACCGTGATGAGCGGTGGCGGCTTGCCCGGAAAACTTTCCGATTGTTCGGAACAGGATCCTACAAAATGCGAAGTATTTCTCGTGGAGGGAGATTCTGCGGGTGGGACTGCAAAACAAGGTCGTGATCGTAATTTCCAGGCTATTCTTCCCCTTCGAGGAAAAATCCTCAATGTGGAAAAAGCCATGCATCATAAGGTTTTTGAAAACGAAGAGATTCGAAATATTTATACTGCTCTTGGCGTAACCATCGGTACCGAAGAGGACAGCAAAGCTTTGAACCTAGAAAAATTGCGCTACCACAAAGTAGTTATTATGTGTGATGCGGATGTGGATGGTAGCCACATTGCAACTTTGATTTTAACTTTTTTCTTCCGCTATATGAAGGAATTGGTTGAGGCTGGTTGTGTTTATATTGCTACTCCACCACTGTATTTGGTGAAAAAAGGAGCCAAAAAAGAATACGCATGGAGTGATAAAGAACGCGATACTTTAAACTTAGAAATGGGAGGCAGCGCATCTATTCAACGTTACAAAGGTTTAGGTGAAATGAATGCTGAACAGTTGTGGGATACCACTATGAATCCTGAATTTAGAATTCTTCGTCAAGTTGTAATAGATAATGGTATAGAGGCAGATAGAATTTTCTCAATGTTGATGGGGGATGAAGTTCCGCCAAGACGTGAATTTATTGAGAAGAACGCTGTTTATGCTAATATTGATGCATAATTAAATGTGAATAATTTCTAAAAGCCCATTTCTGAAATAATCAGAGATGGGCTTTTTAGTTTTAACCCTTTATTATCATTATTTTAAGTAGATATTGGTACTTTTGTACAACTTTTCAAGGGTACTTGAAAATAGAAAAAATAATTCCGATTTTCATCGGAAAAACTATAAACCATAAACATTTAATATGAAAGTAACAGTTGTAGGAGCAGGTGCTGTGGGCGCGAGTTGCGCAGAGTACATTGCCATCAAGAATTTTGCAAGCGAAGTAGTTTTGTTAGACATCAAAGAAGGTTACGCCGAAGGAAAGGCAATGGATTTGATGCAGACGGCTTCTTTGAATGGTTTTGACACCAAAATTACTGGAGTAACAAACGATTATTCCAAAACTGCCGGTAGTGATATTTGCGTAATCACAAGTGGAATTCCACGTAAACCTGGAATGACACGTGAGGAGCTGATAGGAATTAATGCTGGAATTGTGAAGGATGTATCTTCAAACCTTGTAAAAAATTCCCCTAAAACTATTATAATCGTAGTAAGCAATCCAATGGATACTATGGCCTATTTGGTTCATAGAACATCAGGTTTGGATAAAAATAAAATCATCGGAATGGGTGGTGCTTTGGACAGCGCACGTTTTAAATACCGTTTGGCAGAAGCGTTGGGCGCTCCAATCAGCGATGTGGACGGAATGGTAATCGGTGGTCACAGCGATACCGGAATGGTGCCATTAACTCGTTTAGCAACAAGAAATAGTATTCCCGTAACAAAATTCATTTCTGAAGATAGATTAAATCAAGTAATGGAAGACACCAAAGTTGGTGGAGCAACACTTACAAAATTGTTGGGAACTTCAGCTTGGTACGCTCCAGGAGCGGCGGTTTCGTCTTTGGTTCAAGCCATCGCCTGCGATCAAAAGAAAATGTTTCCTTGTTCTGTAATGCTTGACGGTGAATACGGATTGAAGGATATCTGCATCGGTGCTCCAGTTATTTTGGGTCGAAATGGTATCGAAAAAATCGTTGAACTTGAATTGAACGATGCCGAAAAAGCTCATATGAAAGAAAGTGCTGAAGGTGTTCGTAAAACAAATGATTTGCTTGAGTTATAGTTTGAAGCGAATTATTTATAGAATTGAAAAAGCCGGCGATTGCCGGCTTTTTCAATTCAAGTTGATTATTGTCAGTTCGAGCGCAGTCGAAAATTATCCGCATTTTGAAGAACCACAATCCTTACAAGTCAAACATCCTTCCTGATAAATAAGTGAAGTACTATTACAGTTTTCACATTTCTGTTTGCGAGCTTCAGTACCGTCGGCTACATAGCGTTTCAAAGCACGGGCAACCCCATTTTTCCAAGTATTAATACTTTCGCTATCAAGTTGTAGACTGTTGATTAATTCCACCGCTTTTTCAATTGGCATTCCGTGGCGCAACGTGCTGGAAATCAACTTTGCATAATTCCAAAACTCTGGATTGAATTTATGCGAAAGCCCTTCAATAGTGGTTTTGTAGCCTCTTTTGTTTTTATACTGAAAATCGTAACGCGATGTTCCGTCCTCGTTTCGGTTTTTGATGATAACGCCTTCATTTACCCAACGCGGAATCAAAATTCCATCTTCATCATCTGCAAAACCGGTAAAGATTTCATAGGGTTTTTCATCAATCAAACCAATGAAGGCAATCCATTTGTCTTTGCTGTTTTGAAAACGAACGACGTCTGCGTCTAAAACTTCCGGACGTTTGGTTGGGAAGGCGGTCAATGTTTCATTGTCTTCATCTTTCTTTTCTTCATTTGAAATCAAAACCCCGGAGCGTGAGCCATCTCGGTAAACGGTAACGCCTTTACAGCCCGCTTGCCAAGCTTCCAGGTACAATTTGCCCACTAATTCCTCTGTAGCATCGTTCGGTAAATTAATGGTCACAGAAATAGAATGATCCACCCATTTCTGCACCGCGCCTTGCATGCGCACTTTGCTCAACCAATCAACATCGTTGGAAGTGGCTTTGTAATACGGCGATTTCTTTACAATTTTATTCAGCTCTTCCTGGCTGTAATTTTTGTTAGTATCAATCCCGTTGACTTCCATCCATTGCTTGAAGCGGTGGTGGAAAACGACATATTCTTCCCAACTGTCGCCCAGTTCGTCCACAAAATCAATACGTGCGTTTTTATCGTTTGGGTTCACTTTTCTTCTTCGTTTGTAAACTGGAAGAAAAACTGGTTCAATACCAGAGCTTGTCTGCGTCATCAAACTTGTTGTTCCGGTTGGAGCGATTGTAAGTAAGGCAATGTTTCTTCTGCCGTATTCTAACATATCGTAATACAATTTTTCATCGGCTTCTTTTAGGCGAAGAATAAACGGATTGTCCTTTTCTCTTTCAGAATCAAAAATTTTGAAAGCACCTCTTTCTTTTGCTGCATAAACCGAAGCGCGATATGTTTCCAAAGCAATCATTTTGTGAATTTCAACAGAAAAATCAGTGCCTTCCTTACTGCCGTATTTTATTCCCAAGGCTGCAAGCATATCGCCTTCCGCGGTGATTCCTATTCCTGTTCTTCGGCCTTCCTGGGCTTTTCTTTGAATATTTAGCCAAAGGTTTTTTTCAACAGCTTTTATTTCGTCTCCTTGCGGATCTGCATCAATCTTAGCGATTATTGCATCTACTTTTTCAAGCTCTAAATCGATGATATCGTCCATAATTTTTTGGGCGATGCCGATGTGTTTTTTAAAGAGTTCAAAATTGAATTCAGCCTTTTCCGTAAATGGATTTTCAACATAGGAAAACAAATTGATAGCCAACAATCGGCAGGAATCGTAAGGGCAAAGCGGAATTTCGCCGCATGGATTGGTAGAAACTGTTTTGTATCCCAAATCTGCGTAACAATCTGGCACACTCTCTTTAATAATAGTATCCCAAAAAAGAATGCCGGGCTCGGCAGATTTCCAAGCGTTGTGTACTATTTTTTTCCAAAGTTTTCCAGCTTCAATTTCTTTCGTATTCTTTGGGTTTTCACTGAAGATTGGATATTTCTGAGTGTATTTATTACCATCTTTTACGGCTTGCATAAAAGCATCGTCCATCCTTACGGAAACGTTGGCGCCGGTTACTTTTCCCTGCTCCATTTTCGCATCGATAAAATCTTCGGAATCAGGGTGATTTATAGAAACTGAAAGCATTAAAGCCCCACGGCGCCCGTCTTGAGCCACTTCGCGGGTTGAATTGGAGTAACGCTCCATGAATGGAACAATTCCAGTTGAAGTCAAAGCCGAATTTTTCACAGGCGAACCTTTTGGACGAATGTGCGATAGGTCGTGGCCCACACCACCACGGCGTTTCATCAACTGAACCTGCTCTTGGTCTATTTTCATAATCCCACCGTAGGAATCTGAGTCACCGTCATTTCCAATTACAAAACAGTTGGAAAGCGAAGCAATCTGATATGGATTGCCGATACCTGCCATTGGACTGCCTTGTGGGACGATGTATTTGAAACCTTTTATTGCTTCAAAAACTTCCTCCTCTGTTAACGGATTTTCATAACGCTGCTCAATTCTCGCAATTTCTTTTGCGATGCGGCGGTGCATGTCGTCTGGAGTTCTTTCATAAATATTGCCTTCGGAATCTTTTAAAGCATACTTATTCACCCAAACACGGGCGGCAAGATCGTCGCCTTTAAAGTATTCAACCGAGGAGTTGAAAGCTTCTTCCTGTGTGTAATTTTTTGGGGTAGGGATGACGGTTTTTACTTGCATATTTTTGTAAAATTTTGGTTGTTTTGAATTCTAATTTAAAGTAGGTAAATATAACGAATTAGTAACCCTGATTTAATATTTAAAATTTAAAGTTGTCAAGAAGAGATTGTTAATATGCTTATTATCAATAAATTAAAAATTTATTAACATCAAAAAGTTGACAAATTTTGAGAATAGTTTTGTTTGAAGGGAATTTTTATATTTTAATTGATAAATGCATATTATTCAAAGACTTTAGATATACAGTCTTTATTTTTTTATATTTGGCGAGTGAACAGGAGATGGTACTTTATCGGAATAATAATAACCCTTGCTTTTTTTGGAATAAGCTTGGAGCAATCTACAGTGCCCAATCAGGAAATTGTTGTTCAGTTCAATGCTGATTCCATAACTGCTGATGAGGCGGAGCAAGTTATTTTGAATATCACAAGCCAATTAAAAGCTGTTGGCGTTGAAGAGTTTCAAGTTTCAGAAATACGTGGCGGAAAGCTAAAAGTAACTTATTTCAGCAACGTTGATGTAACTATAATAAAAGGCTTGTTTGATAAACAGGACAAGCTTGAGTTTGGCTATCGGGATTTTGATGACCAAGGAGATTCTTCTAAAATTCCTTTTGGTAATGAATCCAACACCTATAAATTAGCTGTTAGCAAAATCCAAAAGGATTCGGGCTCTAACCTAGGACTTCATGGTTTGCCTATAGAATTAAAGTCTGTAAAAGACCAATATTTGAACCCAATTGTTTTTTTGGGTACTTCTGAAACTAATTTCAATTTCAAACACAATATTAAAAGTGTAGTTTGTAAAAACTATCGCAATGTTGCAATTTTAATAGATAATACTTCATATAAAATTCCAGAGGTAAGGGCAGGGCCTTTGTCTTAAAAAACTTCACAATAACATTTAAAGGTGAAGTTGAATTAATCTTTTTCGCCTTTAAAATTGGCTTCTGTTTTTCAAATTCAGAAGCAACAAAAAATTAATTTTATATACCCACGATAATTGTCAGATCTAACAGCAAATCATATATTTGCCCGTTTTTAAAAATCTGACCAAAAAATATACACATGCAAAATAAAGGACTAATTACCATATTTGCCATCCTTTTTGGATTGGTGAGTATTTACCAGCTCTCTTTTACCTTTGTTGCAAACAAAGTAGAAGACAGTGCCAAAGAATTTGCCAATAGCAAATTCTCTGAAGAGCAACCACACGAAAGAGATAATGCAGAGGCCCGATACTTGGACTCTGTTGCTAACAATACTGTATTTTTAGGAATAGACTACAAAACAGCAAAAGAGAAAGAGCTGAATAAAGGTCTTGATCTTAAAGGTGGTATCAACGTGATTCTTGAGGTTTCTGTTAAAGACATCTTGAAAGGTCTTGCAAACAATACCAAGGATCCTGCATTCAACCAAGCGTTGGAAAACGCCGCTGTTCTTCAGAAGGATAGCCAGGACACATACTTAGAGTCTTTCTTCAAGGCTTTTGAAGCACTTCCTGGCGAAAACAATCTTGCATCACCAGATATTTTCTTCAACAAAAATTTAGAAGATGTTATTAACATTGGGATGACCAATGCGCAAGTAAAACCAGTTATTGAAAAGAAAATTGATGAGTCAATTACTTCTGCTTTTGAGGTATTGAGAAAGCGTATTGATAAATTTGGGGTAACCCAGCCAAACATCCAGCGCTTGGGGAAATCTGCAAGAATTCTTGTGGAACTTCCTGGGGCGAAAGATGTGAACAGGGTGAAGAAATTGCTTCAAAGTACTGCCCAACTTGAGTTTTGGTATGTTTATAAATTTGAAGATATGGCAGGCTTCCTTCAAGCTGCTGATACCAAAGCAGGCGAAATAGCTATGGCGAAAAATGCTACTGAAACAGCAAAGTCTTCAGATACGACAAAAACTGTTGGTGATTCTACCAAAACGGAAGAAGATGATGTTAGCAAACTATTGGGTGGCCAAGATGTAAAAGATTCTCTTGCCAATGACAACAAAACAAACCCAATACTTTCAAAAATGGTTTCATTAGGTAGCCAAGGAGGTCCGGTGATTGCTACTTTCAGATTAAAAGATACTTCAGATATTAACAGTTATTTGCGTAATCCACAGATAAAATCATTGTTGCCGAACGAATTGCGTTTCGCAAAATTTATGTGGGGATTGCCAGAAAGCAGTCCGCAGCTTAATGGCGAAGAAATTACATCATTGTATGCTATAAAAAGCGAAAAGGACGGTCTTCCTCCATTGGGCGGAAGCGTAGTTGTAGATGCAAGACAAGAGTTTGACAATTTGAGCCGTGTAGTTGTTTCTATGCAAATGAATGGCCAGGGAGCTAAAGTTTGGGAACAAATGACAGGCAATGCATACCAAGACCAAAGCCAGATTGCTATTGTGCTTGATAATATTGTTTATTCTGCACCTGGCGTAACTTCAGGTCCAATTGCCGGAGGACGTAGCCAGATTTCAGGAAACTTTACCGTGCCACAAGGGCAGGATTTGGCCAATGTATTGCGCGCCGGTAAATTGCCTGCCTCTGCTGAGATTATTCAAGGAGAGGTTGTGGGACCAACACTGGGTCACGAAGCAATAAGCAGTGGTGTAATGTCTTTCTTAATTGCACTTGTAATCGTTCTTTTATGGATGATTGGCTACTATGGAAAAGCTGGTATTTTTGCTGATATCGCTTTGTTGGTAAACATTCTTTTCATCTTTGGAATATTAGCGGGTCTTGGCGCGGTACTTACCTTGCCAGGTATTGCAGGTATTGTATTGACCATCGGTATGTCTGTGGATGCGAACGTACTTATCTTTGAAAGGATCAAGGAAGAACTTGCAAAAGGAAAAGCGCAAAAAGATGCCATTAAGGATGGTTTCAACAATGCGTTGTCTTCCATTCTTGATGCAAACATTACCACAGGTTTAACTGGTTTGATTCTTTTGGTATTCGGAACGGGACCAATTCAAGGTTTTGCAACTACGTTATTAATAGGTATTGCCACTTCATTGTTTACTGCAATTTTCATTACAAGATTGTTTATTGACAGTTACACGAAAAACGGAAAATCATTGCCTTGTTCAACTTCTTTTACAAAGGATCTGTTCAAGAATGTAAGTATTGAATTCTTGAAAAAACGTAAGGTTGCTTATGTGATTTCTGGAGTTATGATATTGATAAGTCTTGGTTCGTTATTCACGCTTGGACTTAACCAAGGTGTTGACTTTGTGGGGGGACGTACGTACACGGTTCGTTTTGCAAAAGATGTAAATTCAAACCAAATTCAAAGCGATTTGATAAAAACATTTGGTAGTGCCGAAGCAAAAACATACGGCGGTGACAACCAGTTGAAAATCACAACCAAATACAAGGTTGATGAAACTGGAACCGATGTAGATGAAGAAATAGAACACATGCTTTTTGAAACCGTTAAAAAGGATATGCCTGCTGATATGACCTATGAAAAATTTGTGGGCGACCAAGACGGAAAAACCATTGGTAGAATGGAATACTACAAAGTGAGTCCTACCATTGCTGATGATATTAAGAGAGACTCTTTCTGGGCAGTATTTGGCTCTCTGGTTGTGGTTTTCCTTTACATATTATTGCGCTTTAGAAGATGGCAGTTTAGTTTGGGTGCGGTTGCGGCTGTATTCCACGACGTGCTTATTGTTCTTGGTGTTTTCTCTTTAACCTATAAGTTTATGCCATTCAGCATGGAGATTGACCAAGCATTTATTGCGGCAATTCTTACCGTAATTGGTTACTCGCTGAACGATACGGTAATTGTGTTTGACCGTATTCGTGAATACTTTGGCGACCACCCAAGTTGGAAAATGAACCGAATTATTGACGTAGCCTTAAGTAGCACGTTGGGAAGAACCTTGAACACCTCCTTCACCACGCTTATCGTGTTGTTGTGTATGTTCTTCTTTGGTGCGGAATCCATACGCGGATTGCTGTTTGCTATTGTTGTTGGTATCGTAGTAGGTACATATTCATCGTTGTTTATCGCAACGCCAATTATGTATGATACCGTGAAACGTAAAAAAGTCGAGGATTTGATCGATAAAAAAGAAGAAGATGAGCTTGCTTTAGAAGCGTAGTTTCTATTTCTTCGGAATAAATAAAAAAGACCTTTCCAATTTGGAAAGGTCTTTTTGTTTTGTCAATTTTTTAAAGTGTTTAGTTGTTTTTTGTAAACTGGAACTTATCACCTTTCTCAATTTTCCATTTGTCGGAAAGCCCTGCATTTACTTCCAAAACATATTGCGAAGCTGCATCTGAAGGAAGCGAAGTTTCATCAAATGGTTTCGCGTTTTTTTGAATGCTTATAATTTCTTTTTCGGAGTTAAAATATATTATATCCAGTGGAATTTCGGTATTTCTCATGTAGAACGAGCGCTGTCGTGAATCGTTAAAAACAAAAAGCATCCCTTGGTTTTCGGCCATGGAATGGCGGTACATTAGTCCAGTTTGGGTTGAGTATTCGTCATCGGCAATTTCAATGTCAAGTTTTGCGATAATGGAATCAGTTTCGGCTTTTAATAAAGAAAGCTCCCCTTCATTAGTAAAAGTGATTTCTTTTGTGAGGCTTTTGCTTTCTGAATTTGTGTTGTCTTTACAATTATAAAAGGCAAAAATGGAACCGACAATTGCGGCGGAAATAAGTATTTTTTTCATTACAAGAAATATTAAAGATCACGAATACGCGAATATTTTTTAAATAATCATTCGAGTATTCGCAGTTGTTTTTTTATTCAGTAATTGGTTTTTTTGAAGCGTTCCACATAATATAGATTCCTGCTATTATGAAAGGAATACTCAGCCATTGTCCAGTGGAAAGTAGCCCAAGTGCAGACTCAAACCCACCTTGGCTTGCTTTTACATATTCTACCAAGAAGCGGACCATAAAAAGAAGAATCAAAAACACTCCGAAAATGTAACCAATCTGTTTTCTGCGCTCTGTTTTCCAATATAAATACCAGCACACCAAAAACACAATTACGTAGCCCGCCGCTTCATAAAGCTGTGCCGGATGGCGAAAAGGAACAGAGTTCAGTAATTCGGAAAACTGTGGATTGTTTACTATAGCATCATAGGCTTTGCTAGGCTCTTTAATTCCGGTTGCGTTTACGGCATCCTGTTTCCGAATACCTTCGTGTACAAAACGAACGCCAAACGGAAAGTCTTCCGAAGGTTTTCCGATGATTTCAGAATTCATAAAATTTCCGATACGAACGAAAATGCCACCGGCGGCCACAGCAATAACAATGCGATCCATTATCCACAAAAAAGGTTTTTTGATCACGTTTTTCGAATAAAAAAACATCGCAATTAAAATAGCAATTGCTGCCCCGTGGCTAGCCAACCCTTGAAAACCTGTAAATTCAAATTCAGGAACAGTGCTTATTGGTAAAAAAACCGAAAGCGGGTCTTGTACAAAAAGCTCAGGCTGATAAAAGATAACATGTCCCAAACGTGCGCCAGCAAGAGTTGCAACAACCATGTAGATAAACAGACTGTCTAATTTTTCTTGCGAAAGACCTTCCCTTTCATAAATCTTTTTGGTAAGAATCCAGCCCAGCGTGAATGCGACAACGAACATTAAACTGTAATAACGGATCATAAAAAAACCAAGATCAATTCCTTCGGAAGGGTTCCAAGTAAAACTTAAATAGTGCATAATAGGAGTTTTATTGAGCAGCGTAAAGATAACAAAAGCGAAAAAGTATTGTGGACCAAATATATCATTTGTCTATTATTTCTTTTTTTGGTGGAACAGGGTCGAAGCCAGAACCGCCCCAAGGATTGCAGCTTGCTATTCGTTTTGCTGCAAGCCAGCCACCTTTTAATAAACCGTGTGTTTGTAATGCTTCAACTGCATAATGAGAACAAGTTGGCGTATAGCGACAACTGGAGGGTATTAAGGGTGAAATAAAATTTTGATATCCTTTAATTAATAATATGAACGGATATGTAAAAATTTTTTTCATAAAGATTCCCCCCCCCGTTGAAAAGGGTTAGGGGATGTTTTTTAATTCAACGAAAAAGTAGTTCCTTCCTTTCCGTCTTTCAGTTGAATCCCTTTCGCCGAAAGTTCATCGCGAATTTTATCGCTCATCGCGAAGTCTTTGTTGGCACGGGCTTGGTTTCTCAGTTGAATAAGAAGTTCTACCGTAGCAGAAAGCTTTTCACCATCCTGTGAATTTTCTGAAGCACTATCTTCCAGTCCCAAAACATCAAAAAGGAAATCGTCCATCGTTTGCTTTAGCAATTCCAAATCGATTGCTGAAATGGTTTCTTTTTCTTCCTTTATTGAATTCACAAATTTCACTGCTTCAAAAAGATGTGCTATCAAAATTGGACTATTGAAATCATCGTTCATCGCATCATAACAAGCTTTTCGCCAACTTTCAATATTGACGCTGCTTTTTTCTGAAGTAACGATTGAATCTAAAATTCTGTAGGCATCCATCAACCGATTAAATCCTTTTTCTGAAGCTTCTAATGCTTCACTACTGAAATCTAAAATGCTTCGGTAATGAGCTTGATACATAAAAAATTTAGTCACAGTAGGTGAGAAAGGTTTGCTTAAAACATTGTTTTCGCCAGTAAACATTTCATTTGGAAGAATGAAATTTCCAGTAGATTTAGACATTTTTTTACCGTTCAGAGTAAGCATATTGGCGTGCATCCAATAATTTACGGGCGAGGTATGATTGCAGGCTTCAGCTTGAGCAATCTCACATTCGTGATGTGGGAATTTCAAGTCCATTCCACCACCGTGTATGTCAAAATTATTGCCCAAATATTTGGTGCTCATAGCGGTACATTCCAAATGCCATCCAGGAAAACCTTCGCTCCAAGGCGATGGCCAGCGCATAATGTGCTGAGGTTCGGCTTTTTTCCAAAGGGCAAAATCCTGCGGGTTTTTCTTGTCGGTCTGTGCAGAAAGCTCGCGGGTGTTCGCAATCATATCTTCTAGGTGTCTTCCGCTCAGTTTTCCGTAATTGTTGGTTTCATTGAATTTTAAAACATCAAAATAGACGGAGCCGTTTTTTTCATAGGCAAAACCTTCTTTAATTATTTTTTCAACTATATGAATTTGTTCGTATATATGCCCAGTAGCTGTGGGTTCAATGCTTGGCGGGAGTGCGTTGAATTTTGCCATGGTGGTATGGAAATCCACAGTATATTTTTGGACAATTTCCATCGGCTCCAATTGCTCAATTCGGGCTTTTTTAAGGATTGGATCATCACCACTTTCGCCGTCGTTTTCCAAATGGCCAGCGTCAGTAATATTCCGTACATAGCGGACTTTGTATCCCAAATGTTTTAAATAGCGAAAAACCAAGTCAAAAGAAAGAAAGGTCCGGCAGTTGCCTAAATGAACATTGCTATAAACCGTTGGACCGCAGACATACATTCCCACGGCACCTTCGTGAATTGGAGTAAATTCTTCTTTACTTTTTGAAAGCGAATTGTAAATATATAGTTCTTGTTGTTTCAAAGTTTCAGGTTTCGGTTTTGGAATTTTGTCTTAGTGACTTTTTTCGGGAAATTAAAACTCAGTATCCAGTTTTATATAATCTAAAAATTCTCGGCGTTTTTCTGCATTTTTGAAAGCGCCACCAAATTCACTTGTTACAGTACTACTGTCAATATCGCGAATTCCACGGGAATTTACACAGAGGTGTTTAGCGTCAATTACGCAGGCTACGTCCTCAGTATTCAGAACCTGTTGCAGCTCTTTAACGATTTGCATAGTCAAACGTTCCTGAACCTGAGGTCGTTTTGCATAATAGTCAACAATTCTATTCATTTTTGAAAGCCCAACCACTGAGCCGTTAGAAATATAAGCAATATGCGCTTTCCCAACAATGGGAAGCAAATGATGCTCACAGGTAGAGTAGAGGGTAATATTCTTCTCTACCAACATTTCCTGATATTTGTATTTATTCTCAAAAGTAGAGGCTTTTGGTTTTCTATCTGGGTGAAGCCCTCCAAAAATCTCTTGCACAAACATTTTTGCAACGCGAGTTGGAGTGCCTTTCAGGCTGTCGTCATTAAGATCAAGTCCTAAAGTGTGCATAATATTTTGGACATCCTTTTTGATACTTGCAATCTTTTCAATATCGCTCATCTCAAAGGCATCTGGCCGCATAGGTGTTTCTGTAGAACTTCCTATGTGGTCATTCCCCATTGCTTCAATCTCTTTAAGTTGTTTTTCTAAATCCATTATTCAAATATGTAATAAGCTTGCAAAGATACATAATAGCATTTTGGTACTGAAAACTCGATCTTCTTATTTTTAAGGCTTAAAAGCTGATATTTTCATAAAATTTTCTTAATTTTCGCGAAAAATTATTTAAAACATCATGAAAAAGCTCCTCACTTTAATAACTCTCTTTTTGGTATCCTTTGTTTATGCGCAAGAAAACACTATTTTAGATTATGATTCAACAATTTCAATGGAACCCTCCGAAGTTGTTTCCAGTGCAATATTAAATTTTGAGTTTTTAGAAGCCAATACAATAAGATATATAATAAGTCGAAATGATATTGATATCTTGACAAAAGATATCAATAAAGACAACGGTCCTCAAATGGTCAAAACTGATCTTTCTACTTTAGAAAATGGAATGTATGAAATACGTTTTATAATAGATGCTATGGAGGTGAAAATGATCTCTTTCAATAAGATTTAAATTAAAAGCCCCTCAATTGAATTAATATCCCCTCAATGAAAAATTTTTTACTTTTACTTTTACTTTCTTTATTTACTTTCACTACTGCACAAGCTCAAGTTTGTGATATTTTGATCCCTATTTGTGATAGTCAGGATGGATTAGAGAATAATGCTATAGATCCATCTCCTGTAACTATTAACACTGGTTGTCAAACGTTACAGGGAACGCGAACTATCTGGTTTCGATTGGCTATAATTCAAGCTACCAACTTTACCTTCCAAATTGAACCTACTGGCACTGTGGATTATGATTTTGCGGTTTGGTTAAATGCAGATTGCAACAACTTAGGTATTGCCGACAGGGCGAGTTACGATGCTCCAGCCCCAGGTGAATATAATACGGGTTTAAACCTTACTGCAACTGATTTTTGTGAAACAGCAGTTGGGGATGGACAAGTTCAATTCATGAGTTTGGTTCCTGGTGATGAGATTATAATCGTAGTAGATAGATTTAGTGCAACGCCTGATATTTTTAACTTAACATTTGGAGATCCCGATGCTTTTGACTGCTCCATTGTGCAAACATCTGCTTGTGAGGGACAAACAGTGGTTCTGGATGCTACTAATCCAAATGCGCTAGGATATGAATGGTTTTATGAAAGTCCTGTAGGTTCAGGCACTTATTTGCCATTTATTCCAGCTGAAACTTCTCCTACATTATCTGTTACTGCCACAGGAAATTACAAAGCAGAGGTCTATTTACCTATGGGTATTACTGATTTACAATTTTTTGATGTAGTTTTCTATCCACAACCTATAATAGCAAGCCCTCCCTTGGATCTTTCGATCTGTGATGACGGTACAAATCCGGGTATTTTTGACTTGACCCAGAATGATGACGATGTTCGGGGAGGTCAGGATCCTTTATTTAATATAACCTATCACCGTAGCCAACTGGAAGCTTCCACTGGAGCAAACCCTATTGTTCCTGCAAATGCATATCCAATAGTTGGTTCTTCTGAAATTATTTGGGTTCGAATTGAAGAGCCTACAGGTACCTGTTTCGCTATCGATTCTTTTGAAATTATCTATGCTGCGGCTAGCGCAACAGCTCCTGCAAGTCCTCATTATGTATGTGATTTAGGAGCTAATGGGCAAGAGTTTATTAACTTAAACACCACATTTGATACTGTAATCTTAAACGGGCAAAGCCCTTTACAGTATACCGTTACATATCACAGTAATCCAGCTGATGCTATTTCGGGGAACAATCCTTTGCCACAGCCTTACCTAGTTACAGGTTCTGTATTCATTTTTGCACGTGTGGAAAGCAATACTTCTTCAAGTTGCTTCGCTACTACTCAGTTTAATCTTGTATTGGCAACCCAGCCCATCGCCAACCCTGCGTTAGATTTGTACCAGTGCGACGACGGTACGACCTCTGGTGTTTTCAATCTTACGGACAATGACGTTAACATATTGGGCGGTCAGGACCCGGCGCTTTTCACGATCAAGTACTACCAGA
>JAGXGE010000022.1 GCA_024637015.1 Aequorivita sp.
CATCAGGAGTAAAAATAGCTTTCAAAGCTTCATAGTCTAGTGTTGTTCCCTTTTCGAAAGAAATAAAAGCATAAGCATCTTTTACAACTTGGTTGATGGCTTTCTCCTTTTCCGAAATAGTTGTTTCCATCTTGGTCATTGTTTCTTTCGACCCTGAATTATCTGGATTTTGGTTACAGGAATAAAAACTGGCAAGAAATAGACATAATAAGAATGTAAAGTTTTTCATAATTAATGGTTTAGAATTTGATTATAAGTAAAGTCTTGGTCATTCAGAATGTTTAAAAGAAGTTTATCATATATTTTCTGTTCTTTTTTCAATGACTACGTTAAGTGTATGAACTGTGGCGTGGATTCGTTACGGAACATTCCAAACCGATACTTGCCAGAGGAAAATCCGCAGGATTTTCCAGATGAGCGAGGACAAGCCATAGCTTATACACAGTGTTGTGTGTAGGTGTTATTTCAGTTAACCATTCCGTATTGGTCAATTTCTTGTTTTCCATTTTCGGGAAGGGAAAAACTCAAATCAGTCCAAGCAGTTCCTTCAATACCTTTTAGGACAATTCCCTTTTCAGTTTTAGATATTGTGAATAAGAAATCCGCAAGATTGGCGTCTTTGTCCGAAGAAATATTGTCTAATTCGGTCATTCCATATTCGTCAATTGCTTGTGGTCGGTCATTGTTTAGGCTAAATGACAAGTCAATCCACGCACTTCCTTTCACGCTTTGCATTTTAATTCCATTTTCCTTTTTCTCCACGACAACTTTGAAGTCTTTTAAATCGGTTGATTTTTTTTCTTGAGCTACTAATTTAGAGCTTGCTGTTAGTACAAATACAGCGATTAATAAATTTAGCATTGGTCTGGTAAAATTCAATTGTGCTTTCATATCTATAGTTTTAAATTTCAGTTCTGTTTTTTTACTTACACACAACATGTACATATACACATATTTTTAAAATTCAATTGCGTCTATCCCACACATGTGCGGAAGTTACTACTCAATATTTTTCAAAAACAACAACAATTTAACCCCACCAAGTACGGAAAACCGTAAAAGGGTGCTTATTTAATCGGGGAGAATACCAAATATAAAGTTTTAATTCTAGAAAGGCAATAGGCTGTAAGCTATAGGCCTTAGGCTTTTTTGAATGGGTGAATGGGTGAATATGTGAGTTTGTGAATGAGGAGTTGTTAGTTGATGGTTGATGGTTGTGAGTTGTGGGTTGTCTGTTGGAAGTCAGAGGTTTTTTTAATTATAGTACATTTGAAAACCAATAACCCATTCGTGGAGAAGAAAGAAAACGGAACCAAAAAAACAAAAACCCCAATAAAAACAAAGAACATCCTTTAAGGGGAAGGTGGCCCCGACTTTTCCGTCGGGGACGGAAGGGGGTTCACGCTTTGCACTTCGGCTTCACTCAATACAGCCACCAGCACGCCAAAGGGGCAACGGGATTAGTGCTTTTCATAAGATGCCGTGTTGTAGGCTGCCTTTTTATTTTTTTTTGATTTCAACACTTATAATATGTATATCATTTTCACCTACATTTTAATTACTCTAATTGGTCTTGAACTATTCGCTCGAATTGTAGTTGTTTGAAAGCAAACCATTCCTGTCTATACTCCGAATTATCTATGGCAAATTTAAAATTACGGAAAGGCGCTTTTCTTTGTATAATGCTTTCCAAGTCCTGCCTAAATGGGGTGTGTGGAAGCTGTTCCACAAAACGCCCCATAATCTTAAATGACTCAAAGCTTTCCGGTGCCTCAATTTTAATGAAATTGTTAGTTGCAGAAGTTACTCTTTTTAGTTCCGCTTCAAAGCTTTCCCAAAACTCCTCCTCATAGCCTATTTGACCATAATTTGGAATGGGTACCACTTCATTGGTTGTTGAATTGTAGTAGCAATCATAACCACATTCCAAATGTTGGGCTATTTCCCTAATTATTTCTTTTGTGGGATTATCCATAAAAACAGCCGTGTTTATCCTCATTTATAACAGCAATTATTTTTTCCAAATGGGTGGCTTTGGGGAAGGGCTCATAACCTTCCCATTTTCCATTGGCCCGCCTCCAATATAGATGCCACTCTTGTTTTGATTTGTAAAACCTAATTTTCGCGAACTCTATATTCTGTATTTCTTCCGGTTTTCTCCATACGGGCCTTATTTCATACAATATGGCTACTTTCCCGTCATAGGAATATCCAAAATCCAATTGCTTGCGAATCTCGGGATCTTCAGGGCGTTTGGATTCCACGTAATCCTTAAGGGTTGATTCGTTAATATCTATTATATTATTTTTCATCTTTAATATATTCCTTTTGTCAATATCCTATGTTTCCCAGCAAACAGGGTGAGAAGCTCGCGCCAGCACTTTGGAAGGCTTCAGTGCATACCCTTAACCATCCATTAACTTCACTTCTATTTCACGTACGCCATCTTCAGGAGGGCCAAATCTTAAATGGGCAATGGCTCCTTTCATAAATTCGGTTTTTTCTAGCATAGGTTGGACAGCCTTAAAGAGTTCCTCAGCGTTTGGTCCGTACATATATAAAAAACCATCGCTATAGTCCATCGCTATTTCATGTCCGTCATAAACCCCCACCCCTTTTTCGCTAATCAATTTTTCAAGCACTCTCTCAAGTTGGTGTAAGGGATCCAGTTCATCAATACCGTAGCGGAAATGAATTATTACTGCGTGTTCCGTAAGCTGAGCTCTGGATTCCTTTTTAATTTTATTCAAAAACTCCTTTAAAATCCCCAATTTATATGTTTTTATACGTTCGCGAACCAGTGCAAAAAAAAGTTTCCCGAACGATATTCTTCTCGGACTATTTTCAAATATAATAAGCAATATGCATTAATTGAGAAATCGACGGCTTGAATTTTTATAATTCAAGCCGTGTTTTTGAGTTAATTAATCCTTTCCCATTAAAAAATCACAATCCAAATACCAGTGATACATTGGCACGCTTTTCTCTCTAGCGCGCTTTTGCAAAGCGTGTCCCTTTACTTATAACATTTGCAATGCGACCCTAGTTAATCATAAGTGTTTCACTCGAGCCCCTTCCAAAGATTCCCTATCGTCATTGCGAAAGAGCGACCCAAGGAGCGACTGAAGCAATCTGCCCAGATGTAGTTCTATTCATGACCACAAATAGTCTCATTAGATTGCCACGGCCTATCGGCCTCGCAATGACGATTCAATCTATCATTCCTATCGTTATTGCGAAAGAGCGACCCAAGGAGCGACTGAAGCAATCTGCCGAGGTGTAGTTCTATTCATGACCACAAATGGTCTCATGAGCTTGCTTCGCTCCGCTCGCAATGACGACCCTCGCCAATCAAAGCAACAATCACCCCGGTGACCGAGTGAATCGATGAGCTGAATAGCTATTGCATATGATTGAGATTTGAATTTTGAGATTTATTTGTGATTTAGAATTTGAGATTTGAACTTTAGGCTGTAAGCCTTAAGCTTAGCCCTTTTTAATAGTACATTTGAATACCAATAACTTATTCGTGGAGAACAAAGAAAAGAAACCCTGGCCCACCAAGCTAGCCATGGAACAGGTTTATGAAAGGAACCTTTGGGGCGGCAACAAAGCCGATTTCTATTCAGGAGAAGGATCGCACCGTCCAGAAATAGTAAATCCATATATAGCCGCAGTGACAGCATTTTTAACTTCGTTTGAACCTCCGCTAACGGTTTGCGATTTAGGCTGTGGTGATTTTAATGTAGGGAAGGAATTGGTAACGCATACCAAAAAGTATATTGCAGTAGATATCGTGCCAAGCCTGATAGCCCGAAATAAAGAAATGTTTAAAGCAGCAAATTTAGAGTTCCAGTGTCTGGACATCGCAGTAGCTGATTTGCCTTCCGGGGATTGTGCCATACTACGGCAGGTGCTTCAACATCTATCAAATACTGAAGTACAAAGTATCGTGAACAAGTTGGCTGCTTTTAAATATGTTATTCTAACAGAACACATCCCCAAAGGCGCTTTTGTACCCAATAAAGACATTATTTCAGGACAGGGAAATAGACTAAAAGTGCAAAGTGGGGTAAACCTACTGTCGCCGCCCTTTAATTTTAAGGTTCAGGAAGAAACACAACTATCAGCTGTTGTCTTGGATGACGGGAAAGGAATTATCGTAACCACACTTCTGCAACTATAAACAAACTAAGCCCAAGACGCATTCCCCCCTTTGAAGGCGATGTGCTGAGCTTGCCGAAGTAGGGCTAGGGGGATGTAAACCAGTCTCCGCCTAACACTAAGCAACCAACACAACTATCAACGGTCGTTTTGAATGACGGCAAAGGGGTTATTGTGACTACACTTTTGCGATAGTTTTTTAAATTTTGTGGTCGAGCACAGTCCAAATGTCTGGTCGAGCGCAGTCGAGACCTTATTGATTGCAATCAACCCATAGTTCTCGACTGTGCTCGAACGGACATCGAAACATACCTTTTTAGACACCCTCTTGTCTTATACAAATTTGGAGATTTTTTAAAATTTCACTTCCAAACTGTTATTAGTGTTGTCTGCATCGGGATAATGGGTTGTGATTAATTGAAGGGACTTTAGGTTTTTACTATTTTCGATCGCTATCGCTACCGATTTATTGCCCTGTGACCAAACCTCAGCCGTTTTTTCAATCAATTGTTCCGTACCATCTATATAAGTAAGTTTTAAGATAATGGGCAAGGGCAACCCTCCTATATTCGTGATGTTAACTTTTGATGTATTCTTGTCTAAGCCCGTCAACTCCAAGTCTCCATATCCAGGTTGAAATACCCACGCATTCCAGAACCAATCGAGATTTTGATTGCTTATTTCATTAAAGGTGAACATAAAATCATAAGGCGTTGGATGTTTCCCTGCCCACCGATTGATATACGTTTTCAAACATTTTTGAAAAGTTGCTTCACCAAGCATATTTTCCAATGTAAAATGCATAAACGCAGGTTTTCTATATGACAAATGGCTATGAGAAGGCCTAAACGTTAAAAGAAAGGAAGGAGTGATAAGGGGAACATCCCACATGGAGCCAGCCGATCTATTATAGGAATTCAAATTTCTACTCAATTCGGCATTTTCATCTTCCCCACCTTTGTAATAAGACTGTATGAATTTTATGGTAAAAAAAGTTGCCCACCCTTCTTCCATCCAAGAATATTTAACCTCATTTATTCCCACGAAGAAAGGAAAATAAGTATGCGCCAGTTCGTGGAAAGTCACATCGGTATCTTCGGATTCCTTATCGCCCATACCATTATTGGCCAGCATTGGAAATTCCATCCCGTCAAACTCGGTCACACCAATAAAAGTTGTGAAGCTTGGATAAGGATAAGGTATTCCTGGAGCAACAGTTGATAAAAACACCAAGCTTTTTTCCTGAACCTCCAACAGCCTTTCGGCCGTATCATTTTTATTGACATCGTAAACCACATTCGATAGCACTTCTTTGCCGTTAATGGTTACTGCATTGCTTATCCATTTAAAAGTATTGCTCATTCCAAAAGCAAAGTCTTTCACGTTTGATGCTGTATAATGCCACGTTTCTTCTCCCTCACTTTTTATTGGGGAAGTAGTGCCCGGAACTATTGTCACCGCACTATGGGAAGTTTTAGCTTTAGTATATCGCTGCAGTTCTTCTGCCGTTAATACCTTATCGGGGTTTTGTAAGGTTCCTGTTGCCCAAACATTATAACCCCCAGGGACTTTAATTTTTACATTAAAATCAGCAAAATCATTATTAAACTCTTGCGATGCTAAATATTCCATTCGGTCCCATCCGTCAATATCATCATACCTGCCAATTTGAGGATACCAATACCCAACAAAGGCGCTGTTAGGGTCATATGCTCCTATTCTATTGACATATATCGAAGGTATTTCAGTAGTCCATTTTAAATCCAAAGTAATGGAGGTACCTGAAGCAATAGGCTTAGATAGCCTTACCATTGTGTAGGTGCCATAATTTCTAACATTCGGGCCATCTTTGAGGGAAACAGGCACTTTATCTATGGTAAAATCAGTTAATATCATTCCATCGGTAAGCGTTTCCAATGGCACCTGACTAGCTCTTGCCGCTCCTTTTTTATAATGATTTGGATAGGTCTTGATAACAATTACGCTCAAGCTATCAGGACTATTGTTGGTATACACAATGCTTTCAGTACCTTTTATTTTCCAAGAACCAGGCTCAATTTCTGCTGCGATAGTATACGAACTAGAATTTTGCCAATAATTTTCCCCTGGACTTCCAATGTATGCCCTTGTTTTATTTTCATATGCTTTTTTAAATTCAGTTGGCATATATAAATCGGTCTGGCCATATATGTTTAAGGACAACATTACGAGAATGATAGGTAGTTTTAGTTTCATAATCTAGTTTAGTTACTATGTGAATAAATACTATAATGGAATGTATTCCCATTATAGATACAAGTTCGTATTCCAATATATTTCCGAGTGCAACAATAATCAAACACGCCAATTACAAAAAACAGTAATAGTGTACTTATTCAGCTGTGCATCTTCGTAAAGAGTTATAGTAAGCAGGATTCCTACGTCGTGAAACGCAATGGAGAACAATGAGGAGAGTACCAAATATACCTTTTAATTTTAAATTAACAAACCCACCTTTTCAGTCCCTTACCTTACTCCAAAACCAAAACCAAAATCTTGATTTAAATAGGCACGCTTTTTCACTTCAAATACCCTCCAGACAGGCCTAATTATGCTAAAGGGATTAATTTGTTCGATTTATGATAATTATCATATATTCCCTTGCTCCAAAAGTTTACTTTTATTCTAAATTAACCTTCTTAAAATTTAATAAAATGAAAAACAATCAATTAATTAAAACTTGGCTTAGAATCTTATTAGGCTTATTCTTGATAGTATATGCATTAAATCAATACTTTCATTTTATGCCTACTAGCTACGGTGTAATGCCTGATAATACTAGGGATTTTATAGATGCAATAGTAATTTACCTTCCAATTCTCTACTTTTTTGAAGTTGTTTTAGGGTTATTGTTCGTATTTAATAAGTGGACTCCTTTTTTATTACTTGTCCTTTTTCCATTATCAGTAGCATTTTTAATTTTTAGTATTTCAAACCAAGATCTTTCTGATGCTTGGCCTGCATTATTAGTAGCAATACTTAATTTTACCTTGGTACTATTTGAAAAAGAAAAATACAAACCTCTTTTCAAGAGTTAGCATTCCTTAATTACGCCTGACTCCAGCCTATGTCGGTTGGGGTCAGGCTATTTTAATGGCACATATGAATCTGTCTTTAAAGGGAGCTTTTCCAGCTTTTGAAAAAGCCAATACCGTTTTGCGAATATGGTAGTTGCATTGGTCAAGTAACTAATTTAGCAAATACAAGCCGAAAAGACACTAGCGCAGCGCACTGGCGTAAGCAATTAGGCATAACCTCTGTGGGGAACTCGTTTTTTAAATATTAATAATAACATTCCCTGTTTTCTCTCCAGTCAGCACATACGCATAAGCTTTGGATATATCTTCCAATACATATTCCCGGTCTATTACTGGTGTAAAAATTCCTTTCTTCAACATATCAATAATATAGGGGATCGTTTTCTGCTTGCTGTAGGGTATCGGAAAGATCACTTTTTTACTCCCGAAAATTGATGTTGAAACTGCATAAAAAAGATTTTGGGAGTAAGGCCCTAACTCTGAAGAGATATAAACTCCGTTTTTTGTTAACAACGATTTACATTTCCCAAAGGTGCTTTTACCCACTGCGTCAAATATAAAGTCGTATTGATCTTTAACCGCTGTAAAGTCTTCCTTTGTGTAATCATAAATTTTGTCAGCGCCTAAGGATTGTATTAATTCAATGTTTTTTGTAGCACAGGTTGCCGTTATTTCCACATCAAACTGCCTAACAAATTGTAAGAGCGCAGAACCAATTCCTCCAGTTGCCCCATTTATTAAAATTTTTTGCCCAGATTTAATAGGTACTTTATGTATAAAAGTATACGCATAGTTAGCCCCTTCTAAACTTGCTGCTGCCTGTTTGTAATCTATGGTTTGGGGTATTAAAAATAAATTTTCTGTTGTTAGTGTTGTATATTCAGCTTGCGATGCTGAACCTACGTCATTAAACCCAAAGACTTTATCGCCGATGCTAAATGACTCCACGTCGCTCCCTATAGATACTATTTCCCCTGCAAAATCTGTCCCCAATATTATTTTTCTTGGTTTAAAGAAACCCAATACAAACCGCATAATAAAAGGTTTGGCTGTAAGGTTTGCACAATCTGTTCTGTTTACTGTCGTGGCATAAACCTTAATTAACGCTTCATTGGCTTTCGGAATAGGGGTTTCAATACGCTCAATGTTTAGCTGTTTCGGTGTACCATAGCTTCTTCGTACTGCGGCTTTCATTTTTTGCATTTTTATTCTTTCCAGTTTTGGTAAATCAAGTGAGCAGGTTTTTTATTTTTTGTTGTTAGTTCTTTTTCAATCCGCTCGGCTAACCATTGAACCCATTCACCAAAATTCTCATCATTATTTAATTCCCTAGTCTCAATGAAATAATTTTTCATTTTATTCCAGAATAGAATTATAGGACCTCTCATAAAATCAGCAACTAAATCTAATTTTATCTCTCTTTTAAATACTAGAAGCCCCAAACTTTCAAGTTTTACGAACATTACCAAAACATTCGATAATTTGTCACCCAATTCATCTTCAATTTCCTTTTTTGTCAAATCTTCAGAAAGATTGTAGATTATATTTAAAGCTTCAATAAATTCTAATGTTTGTACTGAATTCAACATCTGCAAAGCAGATTCTCTTGACCTTTGCTTTTTAAGCTGAAGTAATTGGACCGCGGCAAAAATACCAGCGGCAATAATAGCAACAGTATTCAGTATGTTGAGAAAAGTGCTTAAATCCAATGTCGTATTTTAATTTATCATTGTTATTTTTCAGTTTGACTTCAAATAAAGTCTGACGGTTAAGTATAATAATCGTGGCGCTTGGCGCAGTGCGCTGCTGGCAGCAGCTACAACTTTTTCCTTAGCCTCGGCAACAAATTATTCAGAGCTGCGTGAGAATCGGAAAGACAAGCTATTTCGATTTTATCAGAAACCAAGATAGCTAATTATTTGCAGCAAACACAATACTTTTCAGCTCAAAAGCCATGATTATTATACGTTGTTAACTCTAGTTCTAGTTCAGAATTAAGATTAGACTAATTCCGATCCACAGTATTGATTCGGATAGGAGTATTGTTCCTAAATATAATTCTATTTTTTTACTGTTAATCCAATTCGTCAAAATCAGCGCAATACTTATAAATCCAACAATATTTGCAAATATTGCAAAAACACCCTCAGAGGTTATGTTAAAAGAATTTTCAGAATCAGAACCGATAATGTCAGTTCCTTTAAAGATCAAATCTAAAATCAAACTAATTCCAATAAACAACATACCCAAAGAAACAACATGAAATAGAGCAGATACTATTTTGATTATTTCGGATTTATTCATCTATGGGAGTTAACATGCGGATAAACACCATTATAATATTTATCCTCATTATATAAGGGTTCGTTTTTCAATATATTTCCAAATGTAACAAGAATTAACAAACCCCGTTTTTCGTCAAAAACGGAAGAAATAAAACCCCCAAGCTGTAACCTTATTTTTAGAATAATTCATCTCAAACGATACCTAAGAGATACTTAAGATTAACTTAAGGTCGACTTAAGGTCGACTTAAGGGTAAAATCAGCTAAAAATTACAAGCTAAAAACGCGTTCCCATTCTCACATCACAAACCCTCCAACCCAAAGCTTTCGAAAAAAACGTCTCACGATTCAGAATTCACTACACACAATTCACTACCCACCTACTCCTCATTTTACTATCTTTGCACATTCAAACAATCAAAATCAAATGAACTACTTCTCCACCAGCTTTACCCTCGGCATTCTAGGCGGCGGGCAGTTGGGCAAAATGATGCTCTACGAAACCCGCAAGTGGGATATCCGCACCAGTGTTTTAGATCCTAGTGCCGAAGCCCCCTGCCGCATCGCTGCAGACAATTTTCAGCAAGGCGACCTGATGGATTTTGAAACCGTCTATAACTTCGGAAAAAAGGTGGACGTGCTTACGTTTGAGATTGAAGGCGTAAATATTGAAGCCTTGGAAAAACTGGAAAGCGAAGGAATAAAAGTTTATCCCAGCGCCGCCACCCTGCGCAACATACAGGACAAAGGGGTGCAGAAACAGTTTTACAAAGACCACCAAATACCTACTTCGCCCTTTAAGGTTTACAAAGACAAAAACGAACTGAATGAAGCCATAGTTCGCAAAGAGCTCCATTTTCCCTTTGTATGGAAAAGCTGCACTGGCGGGTATGACGGCAAAGGCGTAAGCATCATCCGCGAAGCCGAAGACGTAATCCCATTATCGGAAGGCGCTTGCATCGCAGAGAAATTGATTCCCTTTAAAAACGAGCTGGCAGTAATCGTAGCCCGCAACCCTTCCGGAGAAGTAACTACCTATCCAGTGGTTGAAATGGAATTCCACCCAGAAGCCAACCAAGTGGAATACGTAATCTGCCCCGCCCGTATAGACGAAGCAGTGGCACAAAAAGCAAGAGCCGTTGCCACCAAAGCCTCTGAAGCCTTTAAACACGTAGGCCTTTTGGCAGTAGAAATGTTCCAGACAGAAGATGATGAAATATTGGTAAACGAAGTAGCCCCCCGCCCCCACAACAGTGGTCATTACAGCATAGAAGCTAGTTACACCAATCAGTTTGAACAGCAAATAAGAGCTATATTAGACTTACCTTTGGGAAACACCGATAGTAAAGTTGGTGGCATTATGGTTAACTTAGTAGGTGCCGAAGGCCACACAGGCCCTGTAGTCTATAAAAACATAGAAAGTCTTTTGGCGATGGAAGGCGTAACGCCCCACATCTATGGCAAAAAAGAAACCCGCCCGTTCAGAAAAATGGGCCATGTAACCATAGTAAACAAAGACCTCAGCAAAGCACGAAAAATTGCCGAGGAGGTTAAGAAAACGATTGAGGTTATAAGTAAATAAATGTCCTCTCGAATAGACTGTACTGAGCGCAGTCGAAGTGCAGTCGAGAGGTCCTTATTAAGCAAGATCACAATAAAGAAGCAGGTCTCGACTGCGGTCGACCAGACATATAAATAAAATAATCTATTCTGCTCTTAAATGAAATCATATTACATTTACATATTGGAATGTTCAGATGGTTTACTTTATACAGGATTCACAAACAATATTTCGAGAAGATTTGATGAACACCAAAACGGATTAAACAAATCTTGTTTCACATACAAACGAAGACCTTTAGAATTAATATTCCACCAAGAATTCAATGATGTGAAACAAGCCATATATTTTGAAAAGAAAATTAAAAACTGGAGTGCGCAGAAAAAAAGAGCCTTAGCAAACGAAGATTTCGAAATGCTTCAAATATTGGCTGAATGTAGAAATATGACACATTCAAAATACCGGCCAACTGCTGAAGAGGTTTTGACTGCGCTCGACCAGACACGCAAATGTTAACTATCTTTGAAACCAAAATGTCCCCTCGAGCGCAGTCGAGAGGTCCTTGTGAAGCAGAATTACTATAAAGAAATAGGTCTCGACTGCGCTCGACCAGACAAAGAACCAATATAAATGAGCAAAGTAGCAATCATAATGGGAAGTACCAGCGATCTGCCAGTAATGCAGGAAGCCGTAGATATATTAAAAGGATTTGATATTGAGGTAGAAGTAGATATCGTCTCCGCCCACCGCACGCCAGACAAACTTTTTGATTACGGAAAGAATGCACACAAACGCGGCATTTCTGTGATAATAGCCGGAGCGGGTGGTGCAGCACACCTTCCAGGGATGATCGCCTCACTGTCGCCATTGCCAGTAATTGGCGTTCCCGTAAAATCCAGCAACTCCATTGATGGTTGGGATAGCATCCTTTCCATCCTTCAAATGCCGGGCGGTGTTCCTGTTGCCACAGTTGCATTGAATGGCGCAAAGAATGCTGGTATTTTAGCTGCGCAGATTATCGGCGCATCAGACAAATGTGTTCTGGACAAAATAGTTGCATACAAAGAAGGCCTTAAAATGAAGGTTGAGGAAGGTGCGAAAAAAATGAAAAACCGATAAGCCTAAAAATAATAAAGGCTAAAGTCCATCAGCTAAGAATACTTTTAACTTTATAATTTATCATTTAAAATTTTGCAGTTTAAATTGTCTATGAAAAACAACCCCCTATTACAACCCTACAACACCGCTCCCTTTTCCAAAATAGAAAATGCACATTTCCTCCCAGCAATCAGTAAATTGATTGAAGAAACAAAGGTTGAAATAGATACAATCACTTCAAATAATGAAGCGCCTACTTTCAAAAATACCATAGAAGCCCTTGAAAACACAGGCGAACAATTGGACAGAGCAACAAGTATTTTCTTCAACCTCAACAGTGCCGAGACCAATGACGAAATACAGAAAATAGCACAAGAAGTTTCGCCTATGCTAACAGAATTCAGCAACGATATGTTATTGAACGAGGCTTTGTTTAAAAGAATAAAAACGGTTTACAACCAAAAAAACTCTTTAAGTCTTTCTGAAGAACAGCGAATGCTGCTAGATAAAAAATACAAGGCTTTTTCAAGAAACGGCGCCAACCTTTCTGAAGAAAAGAAAACGGAATTGCGAAAAATAGATACTGATCTTTCCAAACTGAGCCTAACCTTTGGCGAAAACGTTTTAGCAGAAACCAACAAGTTCGAACTTCACATTACCGACGAAAAGGATCTTTCCGGTTTACCTGAAGGCGTAATTGAAGCTGCTGCCCAAACCGCTGAGGAAAAAGGAAAAGAGGGCTGGGTTTTCACATTGGATTACCCAAGCTACGTACCGTTTTTAACCTATGCCAACAACCGCGAACTGCGAAAAAAAATGGCAATTGCATTTGGTGCAAAAGGATTTCATAATGACGCATTAGATAATCAACAAAACGTTTTGCAGATTGCGACGCTTCGTCACCAACGTGCTAAGTTGTTAGGTTATAAAAGCCACGCACACTTCGTATTGGAAGAGCGTATGGCGGAAACACCTGAAAAGGTAAAATCATTTTTAAATGAATTGCTTGAAAAAGCAAAACCTGCAGCCCAAAAAGAATTCGATGAGTTAACCGCTTTTGCAAAAGAATTAGATGGGATTGGCCATTTGGAAAAATGGGACGGCGCTTATTATTCTGAAAAACAAAAACAAAAACTCTTTAATCTAGATGATGAAAAGCTAAAGCCATATTTTGAGTTAAAGAATGTAATTAATGGGGTTTTTACCGTTGCCCAAAAACTATACGGACTTCATTTTGAAGAAGTACAAAACATAGACAAATACCACGCCGATGTAAAAACATACGAAGTAAAAGACGACGAAGGAGAGTTGGTCGCAATCTTTTATGCAGACTTCCACCCACGTGCAGGAAAACGCAATGGTGCCTGGATGACCTCCTATAAGACACAACAAATAAAGGACGGGAAAAATGACCGTCCGCATATTTCCATCGTTTGTAATTTTACCAAGCCAACGGCTAGCAAACCTTCATTGTTAACTTTTAATGAAGTAACAACACTATTCCACGAATTCGGTCACGCACTGCACGGAATGTTGGCAAACACCCACTACCCTAGCCTTTCCGGCACCAGTGTGTATTGGGATTTTGTGGAACTGCCCAGCCAGATTTTAGAGAACTGGTGTTATGAAAAAGAAACCCTGGAGCTCTTCGCAACACATTACAAAACGGGTGAAGTAATCCCAATGGAATATGTTGAAAAAATAAAGGATTCCGCCACCTTTTTGGAAGGCATGGCAACCTTGCGCCAGTTGAGTTTTGGAATGTTGGATATGGCTTGGCACGGCAGCGATCCTTCGGGAATAAAAGGCGTAAAAGCTTTTGAAGTTGCTGCATTTGATGACACCCAACTTTATCCCGATGTAAAAGAAAACTGTATGAGCACTTCATTTTCGCATATATTTCAAGGTGGATATTCAGCGGGATATTACAGTTACAAATGGGCTGAGGTTTTGGATGCGGATGCTTTTGCCCTCTTTAAACAGGAAGGGATTTTCAATAAAAAAGTGGCCGACAGATTCAAAGGTTTTGTGCTTTCGCAGGGCGGAACTATGGATCCTATGGAACTTTACATAAAATTCCGCGGGCAGAAACCAGACCCCGAGGCTTTGTTGAAACGCGCAGGATTGTTATAAAATAAGCCTAAATATTGAAAATCAAACGGTGGACATATTTGATTATTGGAATACTCATTTTGGGTTTTGTTGGACTTTGGACATTTAAGAAGTTCAACTATAGTACTCATTTCTCTGTCGGTCAAAAAGTTGATAGTCTAAATGGCGTTTTCGTTTATTATAATGGTGGTATTGATAATGTAAAAGATCGGAACACTACATCAGAGGGTTATAATTTAGGGCTAAAATATCAGTGCGTTGAATTTGTCAAACGTTATTATTATGAAAATTTAAATCATAAAATGCCTAACAGTTATGGAAACGCAAAAGATTTTTTTGATAATAGTTTAACTGACGGACAGAAAAACACTCAACGAGATTTGACTCAGTATTCAAATCCTAGCAAGGCTAGGCCAAAAGTTGATGACCTATTAATTTTCTCAGGAACTACATTTAACAAATACGGACACGTTGCTATAATTTCGGAAGTTACAGAAAACAAAATCGAAATAATCCAACAAAATCCCGGTCCTTTTGGTCCATCGAGAGAATCATTCCGACTTGAAAAAAAAGGTAAATGGGAAATAAGTAATGATAGAATTTTAGGTTGGTTAAGGAAAAAGTAAAAAAAAACCTGAATTAAAAACTAAATATTCTTAATTCAGGTCTCGTCTGTGGTCTATTAATCAACAACCCATTGCTTATAGCCTAATGCTTAAAGCAATATTAATTCAATATAAATTTCCTCGTAAAAGCGTGCCCATTTTCCAAAGTGAACTGCGCAATATAAAACCCTTGGGCGAATTGCTGTAGTTGAAGACTTCCTGCTTCGGCATTCACTTTTTCCGATGTAATTTTTTGTCCAGCCACGTTGTAAACCGAAATTTCCTTAACATTTGAAACCGTATTGTTCAGGCGGTAATTCAACGTTTTGTCTTTTACAAAAACACGGATGGCATTTTCAGAAAAATCATTTACGGAAAGCGTCTGTGGTTTTGCCGCTTCAATCAAAAATTCAAGTCCAAGTTTTGCAAACTTCACTGCATGGTTTGGTTGGTTGAAAAAAGAATAAAGATCACCAGCGGTGTGAATGTTGGGGTTGTCTTCGCCAAATGCTGCCTCAAAAGGGAAAGCGGCATCATATCCATTATCTGCCCAACTGAAGTGGTCTGAGCAGCCATAACCACACTCGGTAAAACCATAGGTAAAACTGTGCGTGCCCGAAGCATTGTAGTGATCCATCAAATCAGTCAAATAATTGTTTAAAGAAGCACTGTTGTATGGATCTGTCGTGATATATACATCGCCACTTGAACCGTTATAACCCGTCATATCAAACTGAACGAACGCTGCCACATTTACACCATTATCGGCATATTCCTCCGCTATTTCCGCAGAGCCCACAAGGCCTATTTCTTCTGCGGCAAAAGCCATTACTTCAATAGTTCGGTTTGGCACAAAGTCTTTTTCCAATAACACGCGCACCATTTCATTTAAGGAAGCAATTCCGGAAGCGTTATCATCGGCGCCAGGAGCATTGTTGTTTCCTTGAAAGGAGAACGAATCGATATGGCCGCCAATAATTACAAACTCATCTGGAGTGTTGGCACCATCAATTGTTAATATTACTGAAGGCATTGGGGTATTTACATGCTCAAAAATACGGGTGTGAACATCCGTTCTGCCAGAGGCCAAAATCATCACATCCCATTTTGCCTGTTGGTCAAGAACGGCTTGTTCGGCTTGAGGTTGGGTGTGGTAGCGGGTACCATAATTTTGTAGGTTCAAAATATCGTTTTCAATATTGGCTCCGTCCACCAAATCTAAACATTCGTTTACAAAAGTATCTTCGGTTATGGTATAATCTATTAACGGATTTCTGCGTGCTACGGGCTCTAACGCCTGTAATGCTTTTTCTTCGGAAGCCCTAAAAATATAACCAGGACCATGGGTTTTTACATTGTCATGGATTTTGTGGATTATGTTGTCAGTGAGAATTACTGCAGCCTGATTATTCCTGCTTTCTAAAATGGTAATTTCATCAGGGAAAAGTTCTTCAATATAAACAGCATCATCGGCATCCATCGTGGCATAGGTATAATTGTTAGGCCAAGGACAAGCTTGGGCATTGGCCATTACTGTAAATAACAGGTACAAAAGTACTACTGAAGTAAATTTTTTCATTGGGAAATTTATAAAGTTAACTATTGTAAAAATAAAACATCTGCCGAACAAATTGACGCTTTCCCAAAGTTTAACTATTTAAGCTATAAAATATTTTTAAACTAATTGGCCAGCATCTTCGTATATGTTTATAGAAACTTCCCTATTTTTGAAATAGGCTAAAAACTATTCATTTGGAACTATTGAATCCCGACCAATGGGTTGATAAATATTCAGATTACCTTTACAATTACACCATAGTAAGGGTGAATGACCATATTGTTGCCCAAGACCTTATTTCAGAAACTTTTTTGGCTGGTCTGAGGTCGAAAAAAAACTTTAAGGGCGAAGCTACTGAACGAACGTGGCTTATTTCAATCTTGAAGCGAAAAATTATTGATCACTATAGAAAAATAAATTCCAAAAAAGGAAAGGCTGAGGTACATATTACCTATCGAGACGATGATGCCGAAGGTGATTGGCTGGAAGAAAATGCCGCTGACCCTTTTGACAAAAACGCCGAGGACAGGATGGAAAATAAGGAGTTAGGGCTTGCTATCTTAGAATGTTTGGACAAACTGAGCGAAAAGCAGGCAACTATCTTTAAAAAGAAAACCATTGAAGATTTTGATACCGAAGCTCTTTGTAAAGAATACAACATTACACCGTCTAATCTCTGGGTAATAATTCATCGAGCACGCAAGTCAATGGTTGATTGTTTGGAGAAAAATTGGTTTAATTAGAATATATGAAGTTTTTTTTAGAGTGTGATAAAGCTGTTCACGTATGTGACAAAAGTCAATATAATGAAGCCAGCTTCTTCGAAAAGTTAATGCTGAAGTTGCACATACTTATGTGTAAATTTTGCCGTGGCCATGCAAAAAGAAACAGCAAACTAACCAAAACGATAAAATCTGCTAATATCAAAACGCTCCGCCCCGAAGAAAAACAGCAATTAAAAACCAAACTTCGGCAAGAAATAGATAACGGTCCACAATCCTAAAGATTTTCAAAGAGAATAAAAAGCGCATACCAAAGTATCGGTAGCCCCTCCACCCAAAAAGAAGCAAAATAACGTGATTGCTCGGTTTTTGAAACAACAATAAACCATCCCAAAACCACACAAAAAAACAACAAGCTTACAATATAGGCAACTTCGTAATCTTGTTTAAAAAATTCGAAAGCCAAGCAGAGCAACAAAACCGCTTCTCCAATCAGTTTCGTGGCTTTAACACCAACTTCATGCGGCACGGTTTTTAGATTTTGTGCATCATAGGGCATATCGCGAATTTCGAAAGGCAGAATAAGCGCGATAACTATCAAAATCCGTTGAAAAAAAGTAAGCAGCAAATCCCCAGAAAAGTAAACTTCAGAAGCAACTACAGGAACAATTACCGTAACACCAGCCCATACAAAAGCCACCACAAAAATCTTTATTCCAGAAAGTCCTCTTAAATTTTTACTTCTTACGAAAGGGACCGCATAAAAAAAAGTTGTCAATCCAAAACCTGCGGTAACCAAAAGTGTGTTTATGGAAAGTTGAAAAGAAATAATCCCCAATAAAGCGAAACACACCGCAGAAAAAACCTGAATCGTTTTTAAGGAATTTGTCAAACTTCGGTGGTGCAAACCCGCGACTTTGGCATATTTTACAAAATTATAACTCGTTAAAGCGCCAAGAAAAACAAATGCCCAAAGTTCAAAGGGGATAGTTAAATTGTACTCCATAACCGTAATTGCCAAAAAGGCAACCACCGCAAAAGCTACGTGAATACTACTGTTTATATAAAAAGCAAATACTCTTCTCAAAACCTTCATAGCACCAAAAATAATTAAAGTGTGAGTAACCTTGATATTTAGTTGAAAAATTAAATTTTTCAGATACTTAAAAGCAACCTATTTTAGGTTAAATATTGTAATTTTGCCACCTAAATTTCAATCGTAAATTAATGAACACAGATTCTTTTGCTTTAAGGCATATCGGTCCACGGGAAAACGACCTTCCTGAAATGCTTAAAACCATTGGTGTAAGCTCTATTAACCAACTTATTTACGAAACCGTTCCAGACGATATTATACTGAAAAAACCACTGAATCTGGACATCGCAATGAGCGAGCAGGAATACCTTGAGCATATCACCGAACTTTCCACAAAAAACAAGCTTTTTAAAACATATATTGGATTGGGTTATAACCAATCAATCACGCCTCCGGTTATTCAACGGAATATTTTGGAAAACCCAGGATGGTACACGGCTTATACACCTTACCAAGCTGAAATTGCTCAAGGCAGACTGGAAGCTTTGCTAAATTTCCAAACCGTAATCAGTGATTTAACGGGAATGGAACTTGCAAACGCATCCCTTTTGGACGAATCCACTGCAGCCGCAGAAGCAATGGCATTGCTTTATAATGTTCGTGAAAAGAGCAAGAAACAAAGCAACGCTTTCAAGTTTTTTGTTTCGGAAGAAGTGCTGCCGCAAACTCTTTCAGTACTTGAAACACGATCAATTCCTTTGGGAATCGAATTGGTAGTGGGCAATCACGAAGATTTTGATTTTTCAAAAGAATTCTTTGGAGCGATAGTTCAATATCCAAGCAGAACTGGAAAGGTTTACAACTTTAAAAATTTCATTGAAAAAGCGAACGAAAACCAAATAAAAGTTGCCGTTGCCGCAGACATTTTGAGTCTTGTGATCCTGGAATCTCCAGGTCAATTCGGGGTTGATGTAGTTGTGGGAACCACGCAGCGTTTCGGAATTCCGTTAGGCTATGGTGGACCACATGCCGCTTTCTTCGCCACAAAAGACGAATACAAACGAAGTATTCCTGGACGTATCATCGGTGTTACGAAAGATACCGATGGCAACCGTGCCTTGAGAATGGCACTTCAAACAAGAGAACAGCACATTAAACGCGACAAGGCCACTTCCAACATTTGTACCGCTCAGGTTTTATTAGCGGTTATGGCTGGAATGTACGCAGTTTATCACGGTCCAGAAGGTTTGAAATATATTGCAAGAAAAGTACACAACGGGGCTGCAACACTTGCAAACGCATTGGAAAAATTAAGCTTTGAGCAAATAAACGAAACCTATTTTGACACCATTGCAATTAAAACTGATGCTACCAAAATCAAATTTTTGGCGGAAGCAAAAGAAGTAAATTTCTATTATCCAAACGACGAAACAGTTTCAATCTCAATTAACGAAACTACAACCGTAAAGGATTTGAATAAAATACTCGCAATCTTTTCCGAAGCGATTAAAAAAGATTTTCAAAAAATCACCGAATTGGAAACCGGCAATAAAATTCCAAAAGAAGTTGCTCGTAAAACCGAATTTCTTCAACAAGAAGTTTTCAATAAGTATCACAGCGAAACCGATTTGATGCGCTACATTAAAAAACTGGAACGCAAAGATCTTTCACTTACTCATTCAATGATTTCATTGGGCTCATGTACCATGAAACTGAACGCTGCGGCGGAAATGCTGCCATTGAGCGACCCAATGTGGGGCAATATGCATCCATTCGTTCCAGTAGATCAAGCCGAAGGCTACCAAATTATTCTGAAAAAACTTGAAAAACAACTTACCGAAATTACTGGTTTTGCAGGAACTTCCCTTCAGCCAAACAGTGGCGCTCAGGGTGAGTATGCCGGCTTGATGGTAATTCGTGCATATCACAAATCGCGTGGCGAAAGCCATAGAAATATTTGCTTGATTCCATCATCAGCACATGGAACAAACCCTGCGAGTGCAGTTATGGCAGGTATGCAAGTGGTTGTAACAAAATCTACCGAAGAGGGAAATATTGACGTTGATGATCTTCGCGAAAAAGCAATAAAATACAAAGACAATCTTTCGTGTTTGATGGTTACCTATCCTTCAACACACGGGGTTTATGAATCCGCTATTCGCGAAATAACCAGTATAGTTCATGAAAACGGCGGACAGGTTTATATGGACGGTGCAAATATGAACGCACAGGTTGGTTTGACCAATCCCGGTGCTATCGGTGCGGATGTTTGCCACTTGAACCTTCATAAAACTTTTGCTATTCCTCACGGTGGTGGCGGACCGGGTGTTGGACCAATTTGTGTAGCCAAGCAACTAGTTCCATTTTTGCCTTCAAACCCAGTGATCCAAACAGGGGGTGAAAAAGCAATTACGGCAATTTCAGCAGCACCTTATGGCAGCTCGCTGGTTTGCTTAATTAGTTACGCTTACATCTGTATGCTCGGTGTAAATGGCTTGAAAAAAGCTACCCAATACGCCATTTTGAACGCTAACTATATTAAAGAAAGACTAAATGGTCAATATGAAGTGCTATACTCAGGCGAATATGGCCATGCAGCCCACGAAATGATTGTAGATTGCCGTCCGTTTAAAGCGAAGGGAATAGAAGTAACCGACATCGCTAAACGATTGATGGACTATGGTTTTCACGCACCCACGGTGTCATTCCCAATTGCCGGAACATTGATGATTGAGCCTACAGAAAGCGAAAGTAAGATGGCTTTAGATCAATTTTGTGATGCGATGCTTTCCATCAGAAAAGAAATTGAAGCGGCTGATAAAGAACAACCTAATAACGTTCTGAAAAATTCGCCACATACCTTGCAAATGTTGACTGCAGATGTATGGGATTTCCCTTACAGCAGACAGGAAGCGGCTTTTCCGTTGGAATACATTTCCGACAATAAATTCTGGCCTTCAATTAGAAGGGTAGATGACGCATTTGGTGACAGGCACTTGGTTTGTACCTGCAACCCGATTGAAGCTTATATGGAAGCGTAACAACTCAGAATTCTGAATTCAGAATTCCGAATTATTAAAGCTTTTCGTACTTTTAACGAAACTTTTCAATTTATGAATGTCAAGATAACAGGCATCGGTAGTTATATTCCAAGTAAAGTTGCCAAGAACGAACATTTCGGAGACCATCATTTTTACAATGAAGACGGCACCCGTTTTGGCCATGAAAATCAGGTGATTATTGAAAAGTTTAAAGCCATCACCGGTATTCACGAAAGGCGCTATATTCCAAAAAAACTCAATACTTCAGATATAGCTTCCTTTGCGGCAGAAAATGCAATCAAAAATTCCGGAATCAACAAAGAAGAACTCAATTATATTATTGTTGCCCATAATTATGGCGATGTAAAAGATGGTTCGGTACAAAGCGATACTGTACCCAGCATTGCAACACGTGTAAAGCACAAACTTAAAATTCAAAATCCAACCTGTGTGGGCTACGATGTGCTTTTTGGATGTCCAGGCTGGATTGAAGGAATGATACAAGCCTATGCTTTTATTAAAGCTGGAATGGCGAAAAAATGCTTAGTTGTTGGCGCAGAAGCCCTTTCACGTGTGGTTGACCCGCATGATCGCGATTCTATGATTTACAGTGATGGCGCTGGTGCGGCTGTGGTTGAATCAAGTGAGGAGCCAGGAGGTATTCTCAATCACTTTAGCGCGACCTATGCTTTTGAAGAAGCACATTTCATCTTTTTTGGCGAAAGCAACAATCTGGAGATAAAAGACAATCGCCGTTATATTAAAATGTACGGCCGAAAAATTTATGAATTTGCGCTGAACAATGTACCTGACGCGATGAAAACCTGTTTGGATAAAAGCGGTGTTGGAATTGATGAAGTGAAAAAAATATTTATCCATCAAGCAAATGAAAAGATGGACGAAGCCATCGTGAACCGCTTTTATAAACTATACGGCAAGTCTGCTCCCGAAAAAATTATGCCTATGAGCATAAACAAATTGGGCAATAGCAGTGTAGCGACTGTTCCGACTTTGTATGACCTAGTTTTGAATGGCGAGCTAGAAGGACATTCCATCCAAAAAGGAGATGTGGTTATTTTTGCCAGTGTGGGTGCGGGCATGAATATTAATTCGATAGTTTACAAAGTGTAATGTACGAAGGTAAATTTCCGAAAAAAAGATACAAACACACCCTTCGTTTTCTAAATGAAGTTATTTCCAAAGAAGAAAAGATCCTTGATTTAGGCGTTCCAAATCCATTTTCAGAAATAGTTACAAAAGAAGGGTTTAATGTCACAAATACAAAAGGTGAAGATTTGGACTTTGAAACCAACGTTGTAAAAACGAAGGAATTTGATGTGGTTACTGCTTTTGAAATCTTTGAACACTTGGTTTCTCCTTTTAATGTCTTGAAAGATATTCAGGCCAAAAAACTGGTTGCTTCCATTCCTTTGAAACTTTGGTTTGCATCTGCATACAGAAGCAAGACTGACAAATGGGACCGCCACTATCACGAGTTTGAGGATTGGCAATTTGATTGGCTGCTTGAAAAAGCCGGTTGGCGAATCGTAAAAAGTGAAAAGTTTACCAACCCCGTTAAGAAAATCGGGATACGACCTATTCTTCGTAGAATTACACCACGATATTATCTGGTCTTTGCAGTAAGAGATTAATGGATTTCTACATCGTCATACCTGCCCACAACGAAGAAGCATTTATTGGCGATATGCTTCAATCCATTGTTGAACAGACAATTCTTCCAAAAAATGTTGTTATAGTGAACGACGCCTCAACCGATGGCACTCAAAATATAATTCAGCAATTTTCAGAAAAACATTCCTTTATTAAAAGTGTCATTCACAATTCAGGACAATACCATGAGCCTGGAAGTAAAGTCATCAGTGCCTTTTACAAAGGATTTGAAACGCTTGACACAGGTTTTGATTTTATCGGAAAATTTGATGCCGATCTTATTTTGCCACGCGACTATTTTGAAAAAGTTTTAAAGCTATTTGCTTCTGATAAAAAAATAGGAATTGCAGGAGGCAATCTATTTGTTGAAAAAGGAAAAGGTTGGGAATTTGAAGCTATTTCTGAAAAAACAAAAGTGCGCGGCCCCATAAAATTATACCGAAAAAAATGCTTTCAAGGAATCGGCGGTCTAAAAAAATCCATTGGCTGGGACACTGTGGATGAGCTTTTGGCTCAATATCATGGCTGGAAAATAAAGACAGACACTTCACTCCACGTAAAACATTTAAAACCTACGGGAAAGGTTTATTCAAAAACTTCAAAATACAAACAAGGCGAGGCTTTTTATAAAATGCGTTATGGGTTTTGGCTCACATTGATTGCTTCTTCCAAACTGGCTTCCAAAAAAAATAGTTTTCAGTTCTTTATGGATTGCATAAAAGGGTATTATAAAGCCCAGAAAGAAAATATGGATTTTATAGTCTCCGAAAAAGAAGGCGAATTTATCAAAAACCTACGATGGAGGAAAATTCGACAGAAACTAGGCATTGGTAAATTCAGGATTTAACAACTTTCAATTAACACTCTAAGGGTTTATATTTTTTATTTTTGCAAATAAAAATTTTCAATGAAAATCAAGCTTTTCCTATTCATAATTCTTTTGTCTTTTACTACAATTACAACTTCCTGTGTTTCAGTGCAAGTCAAAGAGAATACTATTTCAACAATTCCTTCAGAAGTAAAAAAACCGAAAAATATTATTCTTTTAATCGGGGATGGTATGGGGTTGGGCCAAGTTTCAACGGCTATTTATTACAAAGATGGCAACCCTAATTTTGAGCGGTTCCATACTATTGGCTTAAGCAAGACCTCGTCAGCCAACGAATTGATTACCGATTCCGCTGCAGGAGCAACTGTTTTTTCAACCGGAGAAAAAACTTATAATGGCGCGATTGCTGTTAATAAGGATACCATTCCAATTCCAACCATCGTGGAGCAATTATCAAAAAGAGGATTGGCAACGGGCATTATTGCAACATCTTCCATTCAGCACGCCACACCAGCAAGTTTTTATGCACACGTAAAATCTCGGAGTCTTTATGAAGATATTACCACTTTTGTACCAAATAGTGGAGTGAACTTTTTTGCGGGCGGCGGTTTGAAATTTTTCAATAACCGAAAAGATGGAAAGGATCTTTTGGCAGAAATAAAAGTCAACGGGTATAATGTAATTACGGACAAACTTCCCAGCACACCAAGTGAAAACAATGAAATTATTCTACTTGCAGATGATGGAATGCCAAAAATGAGTGAAGGCCGCGGCGATTTTCTGCCCAATTCTACCAAACTGGCTTTGGAAAAACTTTCCAAAAATGAAAAAGGATTTTTCTTAATGGTTGAAGGAAGCCAAATAGACTGGGGCGGCCATAACAATGATGCAGACTACCTAATTCAGGAACTTTTGGATTTCGAAAAAACTTTGGGAGTGGCATTAGATTTTGCCCGAGAAAACGGCGAAACACTCGTAATTGTTACTGCTGATCACGAAACGGGGGGCTATACACTTGCTTCAGATGGTAATGATTATAATAAAATAAAACCTGCCTTTTCTACCTCTGGGCATTCAGGCACCATGGTTCCTGTTTTTGCGGAAGGTCCTGGAGCTTCCTATTTCAGTGGTATTTTTGAAAGTACCGAGATTTATCATAAAATGATGGCTCTATTTGGTAAATAAAAGCTAAAATAGGCTTTTTCAGAAAACAGTACACTAATTTTAGTATTTTAGCCATAGCTATCGTTTTTATGAAGTATTTACAAGATATTGGTTCTTATTTTTTGATGTTGAAAAAGGTGTTTGGCAGCTTTACCAAATCTTCTGTTCTAAAACATCTTATCCTTAAGGAAATCAACGACCTTATTATTGGATCTTTGGGCATTGTTGCCTTTATATCCTTCTTTGTTGGGGGTGTGGTAGCTATTCAAACCGCCCTTAACATGAACAACCCGCTGATTCCTAAAAGCCTTATTGGGTTTGCTACACGGCAATCGGTAATTTTAGAATTTGCACCTACTTTCATTTCAATTATTATGGCAGGAAAGGTTGGTTCTTTTATTACCTCAAGCATTGGCTCTATGAGGGTTACAGAACAGATTGACGCATTGGAGGTAATGGGTATCAATTCACTGAATTATTTGGTTTTTCCAAAAATAGTCGCCTTAATGTTCTACCCTTTCGTAATTGTTATTGCCATGTTCTTGGGTATTTTGGGAGGCTGGGTTGCTGGTGTTTATGGGGGCTTTTCTAGTTCTACAGCCTTTATTTCGGGCCTGCAGGATAGTTTTATTCCCTATCAACTTTTTTATGCATTCTTTAAAACTTTCGTTTTTGCCTTCATTCTGGCCACTGTGCCTTCTTGGCAAGGTTTTTACATGAAAGGTGGTGCGCTGGAAGTGGGAAAGGCAAGTACCAATTCATTCGTTTGGACCAGTGTACTTATTATTGCGGCCAATTACATAATAACCCAATTATTGCTTAGTTAATGATAAAAGTAGAAGATGTACATAAAAGCTTAGGCGGTGAAGAAATCCTAAAAGGAATAACCACCGAATTTGAAAGGGGAAAAACCAATCTTATTATTGGCCAGAGTGGCAGTGGAAAAACCGTTTTCCTAAAGTGTCTTATTGGATTATTCAAACCTGAACAGGGAAGGATATATTATGAAGACAAAGCTATCCAAGATATGGATGACGACCTACAGCGAAAGCTTCGCGAAGAAATAGGGATGCTTTTTCAAGGCGGTGCCTTGTTTGATTCCATGAATATTGAAGAAAACGTTATGTTCCCGCTACGAATGTTCACTAAACAGAATAAAACCGATATGCTGGCACGAGTGAACGAAGTATTAAAACGGGTAAACCTAGAAAACGTAAACAAAAAATTTCCTGCCGAAATCTCTGGAGGGATGCAAAAAAGGGTTTCCATTGCCCGCGCAATCGTAAACAAACCCAAATACCTTTTTTGTGACGAGCCAAACTCTGGTCTTGATCCAAAAACAGCCACTTTAATAGACACGTTAATTCAAGAAATCACACACGAATATAACATTACCACAATCGTGGTTACACACGATATGAACTCAGTTATGGAAATTGGAGAAAAAGTGGTCTTACTTAAACACGGAAAGTTGGTTTGGCAGGGCACTAATCAGGAAATCTTCAAAACAGACAATGAGGATGTTACGAACTTTGTTTACTCCTCAGACCTATTTAAAAAAATAAGGGAAGTCCAATTGAAGGAAGAGTAATTTTTTTCTTAATATTACCTTAATTATCAAATATTTTAATCTATTTTTAGTTTCCAAATTAAAATATTATGATAAAAAAATTACTTATCCTCAACCTTCTATTTTTCTGTGTTGCCTTAACGGCTCAAGTTTCATTCACCAACCAAAGCGGACTAATTGGTAATTACCAAGACTATTCTGAAGTTGCTGTTGATATGAACGGAGATTATCTTGACGATTACGTTCGGGTTTCCGAAAATGGGATCGGCATAGATTTCCAGCTTGCAGACCATACTTTCAATTCCGTGTTTATTGCAACGCCAATACAAAATATCCCAGATTGGAGCGTAGCTGCCGGCGATATTGACGGAAACGGGTTTAACGATCTTCTCCTTGGAAACAATTCGCGTGTTTCTTTTTTATTTGCAAATGAGGATGGAACTGCCTATACGGAAGTTCCAAAACCAGACTATATCTTTTCGCAAAGATCAACCCTCGCCGACATAAACAACGATGGTTTACTTGATGCCTTTATCTGCCACGATATAGACCTTAGCCATCCCTACCGAAATGGTGGTGGCCAAAATATGATTCTGGACCAAACGTTAATTGTAACCTTAGACCGTCCAGGAAATTACGCCGCCATCTGGGTAGATTATGACAACGATGGCGATAGTGATATGTATTTAACCAAATGTCGTGGCGGTGCTCTGCCTGGTGACGAAAATCGTGACAATGCGATGTACACCAATAACGGCGATGGTACTTTTACTGAAAATGGCCTAGATATTGGAATGCGCGACAATGCACAATCATGGTCAACCGTTTTTGAGGATTTTGACAATGATGGCGATTTTGATGCTTTCATTGTAAATCACGATTTCCAAAATCGTTTAATGCAAAATGACGGGACAGGAATGTTTACTGATGTTATTGCAGGGTCAGGAATAAACCCAACTGATCTTGGTGCTTGGGAAAACCAATCAGGCGATTTCAATAATGATGGCTTTGTAGATATTTTTTCAGAAATGTCCAAAGAGCTTTACCTAAACAATGGCGATATGACCTTTACTGGCCAAGACCTAAATTTTGACGAAGGAGGAATTGGAGATTTTAATAATGATGGTTTTTTAGACGTTGTTAACGACGGAAACCTATACATCAATGACGGAAATGCCAATAACTGGGTAAAAGTTGGTTTGGAAGGCGTTGAAAGTAACAAAAATGGAATTGGCGCTAGGGTAAAAATTGTTGGCGATTGGGGCACACAGATGCGTGAAGTACGTTCCGGCCAAGGATTTAGCCACATGAACTCCTTATTGGCCCATTTTGGGATCGGCACCAGTACAGCCATTGAAACCTTGATTATTGAATGGCCTTCTGGAACGGTAGATGTAATTCAAAACCCAGATATGAACATGACCCACATCATCGTAGAAGGAAGTTACCCATTGGCTGTCACAGACTATATAAAAGATGGATTAAAATTATATCCAAACCCAACCTCAGAGATACTTAACTTTTCAATGAAAGGGCTTGAGAATACTCCAGTGCAAATTATAGACATAAACGGAAAAGTAATTTTAAGTACAAAAGTATCAAACGAAGGAGCGATAAACGTTTCTGCATTAAAAACAGGTACTTATTTTGCAATGCTTCAGGTTGAAAAGAAAACCGCCAGCTATAAATTCATTAAGAATTGACACTATACAAAACCACGAATTCACGAATAATTATTTAAAAATATTCGTGAATTCACAGCAAATAGAAAACTGTAAATCCCAGTAAAAATACTGGGATTTTTTTATGGATACTCGGAAACTTGCAGGGTGTCCAACTTCAATTTAAACTTAAGCCATTGCTCTATTTTTTTCAAATCAGTCTTTCTTTCTTTTGAAGAAACATCATTTTTCCAACGAATATTGATTACCGGCAAAGTATCGGTTTTTTGAAAGTTTGTAGTAATCTTGTTAGAATAACTAAAAGTTTCAACTCCTTCATAATTAATTTTTAGTTCTTCACTCAAGTCTTTAAAAGGAACATTTTGAACCTTTATTAGTGCAATTTGATTTTCTAAAAAACTTATTTTTTCATCCTTATCTTGAATTATTTGCTCATTCTTAACATATAAATCCTCAAGTATTCCTGCTTTTATTTCGCTCGAAAGCTTCTCTGCCATTTCACCACTTTGATCTGCACCTTGATAAATACGTAAGTGGGTTTCTTCTAGTTTTTTAGTTTTTTCCAATTTTGCCAACCATTCGTTTATTTTATTCTGTGGAACAGGACGACCAATTAAATACACATCTATATTTCTCGATTTATAATCCTGGGTAAATTTTACCACTTCGGCGCCTTCATATCTAATAATGTTTTTCACAAATTCCTTCGTAGTATTTTCAAAAACTTGTCGATTCAATAATTTAATAAATAACCAAACACTTGGCACCATCACGGCAATGGCTATCAATGAAGCAATTTGAGCAATTCTTCTGCGCCGTTTACTATTGGCATAACGCACCAACGGAAATCGTAAAATTTTGGAAACAATAAAAGTAGAAAGAGCAATGAAAACTGCATTTATGGAAAATAAATAAAGCGCACCACCCGCGTAAGAACCATTTCCAACTGCCAAACCATAACCCACAGTACACAATGGAGGCATCAACGCAGTTGCAATTGCAACACCAAAGATTACACTAGCAATGGTGCCACTTTTGGTTTTAGCCACAATCAATCCCAAACCACCAAAAATGGCTATCAGCACGTCTAAAATTGTGGGATAAGTTCGGGCGATTAACTCAGGGGTTTCCTCTGTTAGTGGTGAAAGTTTAAAATAGAGAAAGGCCGTTAGCACACTTAAAACAACCATCACCCCAAGGTTTATGAGAGAACGTCGTAAAGTTTCAACATCATTAATTGCAACAGATAAACCAATACCAACGATTGGCCCCATTAAAGGTGAAATAAGCATTGCACCAATAACAACAGCCGTGCTACTCACGTTAAGCCCAATGGATGCCACAAAAATGGAAAAAATAAGAATCCAAGCTGTGTGCCCTTTAAAAGAAATATCCTTTTTAACGGCTTCAATCGTAGCATCACGATCAGAATCAGTGCGGATATCAAACAGCTCAATTAAGAATTTTTTGATGCTTTCCCAGGTGTTAAGTTTTAAGTTTTCAAACTCCTCGTCATTAGGAGTTACTTTTATATCATTCTTATTTTCGGAAGTATTCATCTACAAATATTTTTTACCAAATTTTTCTGAAATATCTTTCAGAAGTTCTTTTATTTCCTGCTCTTTTTTTTGGGGAAACAATAAAAGTACTTCTTCTTTATCCACTACAATATAATCTTCAATTCCGTCTAAAACAACCAATTTTTTCGAAGCGGTAAAAATCATATTGTTTTTGGAATCTTTTAATAAAGTTTCAGCATTTACAGTGGAATTGCCAGCCTCGTCTTTTTGCATTTTGTCGTAAAGTGCACCCCAAGTTCCCAAATCATTCCAATCAAAAGTGGCTTTTTTCACAAAAACATTCTCGGCTTTTTCAAGAATCCCATAGTCTATAGAGATATTCTCTGCTTCGGTATAATTTTTTTCAATAAAAGGTTTTTCTTCGGAAGTATTCAAAACAGCCATTCCCTTCGAAAGTAACAAATTCATTTCCGCCAAATATTTTTCAAAAGAAGCGACGATGCTTTTAACACTCCAAATGAAGATACCCGCGTTCCAAAGAAAATTTTCTTCAGCAAGAAATTGTTTGGCTGTTTGATAATCTGGTTTTTCACGAAACTGCTTCACTTTTTTTATTTCTGAAGTATCATTTTTATCGCTTTCAATATAACCGTAACCTGTGTTCGGAAATGTTGGCTCGATGCCCAAGGTCAACAAGATATCCTCACGCTGGGCTGCATCAAAACAGGCTTGAACATCTTTCGCAAAGGCTCTTTCATTTTCAATCCAGTGGTCACTTGGCGCCACGAGCATTAATGCATTTGGATTTTCTTTTTTTATTTTTAGGGCTGAAAGCAAAATACATGGTGCTGTATTGCGCATTGCGGGTTCCAATACCACTTGCTTTTCTGAAATTTCTGGCAATTGCTTCAGTGTAATATCCAAATACATTTCATTGGTAAGAATATATATATTATCTGAAGGAATAATTTTGTTGAGTCTCGAAAAAGTTTTTTGCAGCAATGTTTGCCCCGTTCCCAACATATCATGAAATTGCTTGGGAAATTCTTGGGTGCTCATCGGCCAAAAGCGGGAACCAATGCCACCTGCCATAATTACTGTGTAATAATCTTTGTTCATAGTTTAATTTTTTGAGCCAAGACTTAAGGGAAGCACGAATCAGGATAGATTCAGACTAATATGAAATCTGTTTCGAAAATTCATCACCCGTTCAACTAATTACCTTTTCATCGTGTTTCGTGGTTCCGTTTTGTCCTGTTTCTCTTCAGTCGTGCATCGCGTTTCTTTTTATTTTAAAAACTCCACTTCTGCATTTGGATTGAAAAGATATATTCTTCCAGTTGATACCTCTAGGCACTCAAAGCGCTTTACACGCTGTTTTCCGCGTTTAAAAATTTTACCGTTGTACAATCTAAAATGCCCCCCAAAGGGTATCTCAAAGATATAGTTTTTATCGTTCTCTGGGTCAAACTGCTTTAAGGCCAAAGCCAATGCTGCATCTGTATCGCTGGATGCATTTGGGTTTTTAAAATGACGCGCCAACAAAGGCAACAATTGATTTGGAAAAACCTCAGGCCGCAAAAAAGGCAACATCAACAATTGAAAAGTTCGTTTCCACTCTAATCCATGCGGTTTTATAAAACGCCCATATTTAGTAAATGCCTCCAAATGTGCTATTTCGTGGACAAGTGTGATTAAAAATCGGTATTTGTTCAACGAGGCATTTACAGTAATTTGGTGTTGGCCATTGGCCATTTTTCGGTAATCACCATGGCGTGTAACGCGCTCGTTTACAATTTTCAGATGCACGTTGTGGTTCTTTATTAAATCAAAAGTGGAAGCAACGGAAGCTTGCGGAATATATTTTTCAAGAATTTCTGTCATAAAAACTATTCAAAAAGCTACGGAGTTGTACTTGAAACCTGCAATATTTTCCCGTTATAAAACTTATTTCCATTAAGGGAAAAATCCATGATATATTGTGCCATTTCGGTCGCTGATAACGGTGCATTAAAACCTGGAAAGGCTTCTTCAAGCATTTCGGTTTGCACAGAGCCCAAAGCCAAAACGTTGAAGGAAGGACCGGTTTCTTTGTATTCTTCCGCAAGCAATTCGGTTAAAGTGATGACTGCTCCTTTACTGCTGCTGTAAGCGCTCAATCCAGGAAATTTTACACTGCCTTGTATGCCGCCCATACTGCTAATATTCACTACGTGTCCGTCAGTTTTCATAAATGGCAATGCTGTTTTTATTAAAGAAGCAACGCCAAAAACGTTCACGTCATAACTTCTTTTAAACTCTTCGACAGTTATTTCTGAAAAGGGTTTGTTCACTAAAAAACCTGCATTGTTTATTAAAATATCCACGCTCTTCATTTCTTTTTGAAGGTATGTGGAGAGATTTATTATTTCAGATTCAACGGCAATGTCAAATTCCAATACAGTAACTTTTTTCAGTTTTAAACCTGAAACTGGTTTTGAGTTCCTTGAAAGTGCCAAAACGTTATGACCGGCTTCGGAAAAAAGCTTTACCATTTCAAAACCAATGCCTCGGGAAGTTCCTGTAATTATTATGTTTTTCATCATTTAAATATACACAAATCCCAATAGATTCACCAAAAAGGAAGCTATCGGGATTATATTTAATTATTAAATTTTATTAAACAAACATCGTCACAGGATTCTCAATATATTGTCGCAGTGTTTGCAAGAATTTTGCACCTGTTGCACCGTCCACAGTTCGGTGGTCGCAGGCCAAAGTCACCTTCATTGTATTGCCAATAGCAATTTGTCCGTTTTTAACAACTGGCTTTTGAACAATTGTACCCACAGATAAAATAGCAGAATTTGGCTGATTTATTATAGAAGTAAATTCGGTTATTCCAAACATTCCAAGATTTGAGACCGTAAACGTACTGCCCTCCATTTCCTGAGGAGTAATTTTTTTATTTCTCGCTTTTCCAGCTAGTTCTTTTACCTGCAAGCCTATTTGAGAGAATGTCATTTGGTCTGCAAATTTCAATACAGGAACCAATAAGCCTTCATCAACCGCAACAGCAACACCAATGTGAATATGCTTAGCTATTTTAGTAACTTCTGGTGTCCATTGGCTGTTTACTTGTGGATGTTTTCTTAAAGCCATCGCACAGGCCTTTATAACCATATCATTGAAGGATATTTTCACATCTGGATCTGCATTTATTGCTTCGCGAGCGGCGATTGCGTGGTCCATATCCAACTCGATAGTTAAATAATATTCCGGTGCAGAAAATTTGGATTCGCCCAAACGTTTTGCAATAGTTTTGCGCATTTGCGAGTTTTTCACTTCCTCAAAACTTTCGGTTCCAACGGGAGCGTATCCTTGTCCACTAGCAGCAGGTTGATAATTTTCGATATCGCTTTTTACGATTCGTCCATTTTCACCACTTCCATGTACTTGACGTAGATTGATTCCCTTCTCCTCAGCTAATTTTTTAGCCAAAGGGGAAGCAAAAATGCGACCTTCGTTTGAAGTTTGCTGACCGTCAGATTTTTTATCTGAAGAAATTTCTTTTTTTGATTCTACTTTTTCTGAAGCTTGTTTTGTTTCTGAATTGCTTTCTTCGGAAGATTTTTCCTCATTTTCAGAAGTTTTTGCAGATGTGGATTCCTTTTTACCTGAAGACTTTCCTGCATTTTTGAAATTTTCAGCAACCCCAGAAATATCTGTTCCTTTTGGGCCGATGATTGCTAATAAAGCATCAACAGGAGCAGATTCGCCTTCAACTATTCCAATTTTCAAAAGCATTCCGGAATAGAACGATTCAAATTCCATGGTGGCTTTATCGGTTTCAATCTCAGCAAGAATATCGCCCTCTTCCACTTTGTCGCCTTCTTTTTTAAGCCAAGTTGCTACCGTTCCTTCGGTCATGGTATCACTCAAACGCGGCATGGTAATTACCTCAACGCCTTCCGGCAGTTCAGCCGAATCTGAAGAACTTTCAGATTTTTCTTCAGAATCCTTTTCGGAAGCCTTATCGTCATCCACTTTCGTAGCTTTGGTTTTATCTTCCTTTTTATCAGATGATCTATTTTCTTCTTTTGAGTTGTCTTCCTTCGATTTTGAATCTGAAGATTTTCCGTTGACCAAATCTGAAATATCTTCGTCTTTTTTTCCAATAATTGCCAAAAGTGAGTCTACAGGAGCGGTTTCGCCTTCCTTTATTCCGATGTAAAGCAGCGTACCTTCATAAAAAGATTCAAACTCCATCGTGGCTTTGTCGGTTTCAATTTCGGCAAGAATATCGCCTTCCTTTACCGTATCGCCCACTTTTTTAAGCCAGGTTGCCACCGTTCCTTCTTCCATTGTGTCGCTCAAGCGCGGCATGTTTATTACTTCTGCCATTTCTTATAATTTATCTGATAAAAACGGATAATCCTCTTGTTCGTAAACAACATCAAACATTACGTTCTTCTCAGGATAAGGTGATTCTTCCGCAAATTTTTCACATTCGTTCACCAAGTCTTTTACCCTTTTGTCAATCTTTTTTATTTCAGCTTCGGTTGCCCATTTGTTTTCATATATCTGATGAAGCACATAAGTAATTGGGTCTTCTTCCTGCTTTTTTGCAACTTCTTCTTTGGTTCTGTAATGCTGCGCATCACTCATGGAATGTCCCCTATATCTATAAGTACGCAATTCCAAAAATGTTGGGCCATCGCCGCGACGGGCACGTTGAATTGCTTCGTCCATTTCTTTTGCAACCACTTCGGGTTTCATTGCGTCCACTGGTTTACAAGGCATTTCATATCCTAAACCGAGCTTCCAAATGTCTGTATGGTTTGCGGTTCGCGCTACGGAAGTTCCCATTGCGTAGCCGTTGTTTTCAACACAAAAAACCACTGGAAGTTTCCAAAGCATGGCAAGGTTAAAAGTTTCGTGAAGTGAACCTTGACGTGCTGCACCATCGCCCATATAGGTTAGTGTTACAGCATCTCTTTCAAAATACTTATCGGCAAAAGCCAAGCCAGCGCCTAATGGAATTTGTCCGCCCACAATCCCGTGACCGCCATAAAATCGATGCTCTTTAGAAAAAATGTGCATCGAACCTCCTAAACCCTGAGAAGTTCCCGTTCCTTTTCCAAAAAGTTCGGCCATTACTCTTTTGGGGTCTACACCCATCCCGATGGGTTGTACGTGGTTTCGGTAAGCGGTAATCATTCTATCTTTTGTAAGGTCCATTGCGTGCAATGCGCCTGCTAAAACAGCTTCCTGACCGTTGTAAAGGTGCAGAAAACCCCTTACTTTTTGATTGATATATACTTGCGCCAGTTTATCTTCAAACTTGCGCCAAAATAGCATGTTCTCGTACCAATCCAAGTACGTTTTTTTGGTGATTTTCTTCATCTATCGACTATAAGGTTTTCCCAGTGGAAAATTTATTAAACGGATAACAAAAGTAGCACTTTATAAGGTTAAAACACAAATTCCAAATTCCAAAATCTAATTAAATTCCAAATTTCAAGTACCAAATTCCAAATAAGTTTTAAAAAACAAATTTCAAAATTCAATAGTTAGAGTTTTTTGGGATTTGTGGCCTTTGAATTGTTGCTTTCGTTTTATAGGTATTTTGCATCAAAACCTAACGGGAGCAAATCCATCACTGAAGCAACTTTGATTATTTCACCCGTTTCGCCCATAAAGTAGATAGCGATTGGCGATTTTTGCTTCTGCTCATACTCCGCCAAGGATTGTCGGCAAGCTCCACAGGGTGCAATAGCTTCTGCAATTTCTTTTTTTTCAGCGCGTACGGTTATAGCTAGTGCTGTAATTGTTTCATTGGGAAAGTTGGCGCCAGCATTAAAAACCGCAACCCTTTCAGCACAAAGCCCTGAGGGAAAAGCGGCATTTTCTTGGTTACTGCCTTTTACAATTTCTCCCGAAGAAAGCCGAAGCGCTGCCCCAACCCTAAAATGTGAATAAGGCGCATAAGCATTTTCACGTGCTTGCTGCGCCTTATTCATCAATTCTTGAATTTCTTTTGGAAGCTCTGAAATGGTTTCAAAAACTTCTAAATAGGTTTCAATTTTTATTTTTTTCAAACTACTAATATTCGTCGTAGGTATCGCCAAAGTTGAATGTAAGACCAAAACGAAGGGTCCCATCCAGTGGGCTGTTTGCCAATTTAGATGTTGAAAACAAATATGACATGTCAATATTGATAGCGGTATAGCGGAAGCCTGCTCCAAAGGTCAGAAATTTTCTACTTCCCTTTACGTCACTTTCGTTGAAATAACCTGTACGGAATGCAAACACATCTTGATACCAATACTCAGCTCCTAAAGCCCAAGTAAACTCTTTCAACTCCTCGCTGAAACCGTCAGGGGCATCACCAAAAGAAGAAATCATCCCGCTAAAAAAATTTTCGTTGTAATAGTCATCTTCGCTGTTTATTAAGCCGTCATTGTTTGAATCGCTTGGCGTTGGCACCAAAAGTTTGTTAACCTGAGCTGAAACACCCACTTTATTGTATTCATCAAGAATAAAATCAAAACCACCACCTAAGGCAAGGTTTGTTGGAAGGTTGCTTTCTGAACCTACTTCATCATACTTAAGTTTTGGTCCAATGTTAGAAATATTGAAACCCAATCTCCAACGACCATCAAAATCGTTATAAGGTATTTCCTCACTTTGATAATAACCTGCAACATCCACAGCTACTGAACTTGCTGCAGAAGCATCTGCAATAGAAGTTTGCAATTTCAAATCTGAACGAATGTATCTACCAGCAACAGCCATAGAAAAACGTTCGCTAAGTCGCAGTGAATAGGAAATATCAAAAAGAAGTTCGTTTGGCTTTACAATTAAAGGGGTTTCGTCCGGTGTTTGGCGAAGTTCAATTTCACCTTGACTGAAATAACGGAAACTTGCAGCAACTGCACTTTGTTCACTCAAACGGTTATAATAAGTAACATTACCCAAAAATATATCGTTTACCAATTTGTTTAAGTAGGGAGTATAGGTTACACCAACTCCTTGTTTTGAAAGTGAAAAAGCGTATTTTGCTGGGTTCCATTGTTGTGAGAAAGCATCAGATGAAGTAACAACACCTATGTCACCCATACCAGCAGAACGTGGATCGGCAGCTATTAATATAAATGGGACACCCGTGGTAATTACGCGATTTTCAATACCTGTATTATCCTGAGCAATCGACTTAAACGCCACAAGGCCTAACAAAATTGGAATAAATAATTTCTTCATATTAAATAATTTTGGACAAATATAATTTTAATTTTTAAAGGATGACAAGTTTCTCGAATTTTTCAACCCGCTGATTGGTTAACGTTGATTTAACAGTAATCTTATAAATGTAAACTCCTTTTCCTATACGATCACCAAAATCATCGCGGCCGTCCCAAGTAATTTCGCGGCACAAATAAATGCCCGATGGTGGCAAGGAAGCATTTTTTGTCCAAACCACTTTCCCGGTAACGGTGAATACTTGCACTTGCACGTCCAGTGTTTCGTCCGGTCTGTTATGGTTGAACCAAAATTCGGTATAATTAACGAATGGGTTAGGATAATTGAGTACGCGTGTAATTTCAAGTTTATCACTGCCTGCAACGATGAACTGAATTTCTGCGGTAGAGGAATTGTTGTAGACATCCCACGCTTTCAAAGTTAGAGTATGCAGCCCATCTTCCAAATCACGGAATTTATAGTTGGTTGAGCCCTTTGTATAATCGTCAACCTCTGCTTGGTAAAATTCATTTAAAAGAAATGGATTGGCCTCATCTCCGTCCAAAACAGCAACAATATCGTGGCCAATACCACTAGCGGTATTGATACCGTTCGGATCTTCCAGTTTTGCCAATAAAATTGGTGAGTCATCGGTTATACCCCCAGACACAAAACTTTCATCATTCATATAAAGCCGAATCAATGGTCCTTCATTGTCTTCCGGGGCATTTTCATTGAGTCCCCCGACATTCAAATCCAAGTTTACCCCAGCTTGGTCTTCCAGCACATTATCCCTTTTGGCATAGAGGCTGACCCTGCCTTTGCCCACAGGTATTTGAATATCTCGCGGAACAACAAACTCAAATTCAAAAAGGCCGTTTGAAACTGTTGCTTGGCCATTGAAAAGTCCTTCGCCCAAGGTGATAAAATCCATGATGAAACCGACACCATCATTATCCAGTGTTTGGCGCATTACATTTTTGTCAAAAACTTTTGCCTCAAGCACCCCATTGTAGTCCGTCATTAACACACCAGCTTCATTAATTACTTCTCCTTCAAGTTTTATTTTGCTTAAAGCTTTAAGTGTATCTGTAGCCTGCGCAAGAGGAATACCATTTAGTTTAGTTAGCCGAATACTCTTTTTTGGAAATGCGAGACGCATTGCAGGGTCCCCAATATAAAAAACAACTCGCCTTAATGGGCTATTTATATTATCTTCTTTTGCGCGCCTAAAGGCTTCTGCAGGAGGACGAGGCACATCAACACCATAACCAAAAAGCTCACCTGCCAATGCCTCATTAAAGTCAATCCCTGTGGAAATGAAGATGGCCCGTGTGGTACTAACCAAGGAAATTGCACCCCCATTTTTATTTTGAAAAGTTAGTTCACCCGCCGTAATGCGCAATGGATTGTCAAATTTTGTAAACTCGCAGGTAACAGTTATTATACATGGAAGATTGTTTTTATTATTAAGTTCTTGTGCTGCTTCCTTTGTATATATAAATTCTTTAGCCATACCATCTTCACCTCCATGCCCAAAATAATCCATAACTATAGCACCCACCTCTATTGCGCTTTTAATAGCTTCATTTACTTCCGGATAGCGATTTCCTCCTGCTGATGCTTCTTGCTGATATGCATCTGAATGTATTTTCTTTACATTTATATAGGGTTTTTCTTGGGCTATTCGATCTCCCAATTCATCCAGTTTTGTTTCTAAAATCTGTTCACCACTCTCATCAACATCATCAGACACAAGAACGAAGTTTGTTCTCCAGTTACCGTAAGAAGTTTCTGACGTGTACTTAATAATTTTATCTACCATCGCGTTGGCTAAAGAAACGTTGTCCACAACTATGCGTCCCATTGCAATGTCCAGTCTATCTATATCTGTTGAACCCCTACCTATAGTTCCTTCGAGTTCATCCATATTTCCATAGAAATCATCAGACATGAAAGACTGGCTGATACTGGTTCCTGAAACAGTTTGGAAGGTGGGCACAATATTGTTATTATTGGGAATCCTGTTTTTATAATCTATAGAAGCATCTCCCATAATTCCAACATACTTAATCCTTTTAGATTCTTCAGAAGCATTGTAATACACATATCGAATAAAATTCCGGATAGCGCTAATATCTTGTTTGCCAGAACTGAATTCTTCATAAATTTTATCTGTGGTTACCACTTTTACATTCAGCCCTTCTAAGTTTTTATGATATGTTGCCAATCGTAACGCTGGCTGAATAAGGAATGGAGCAGTGATGATTATGTAATCTACATCTTTAAAATTTCCTGATTCATCATTAAATATGGTTCCTTTTAAATTTTGATTTTGAACAGCAGACTGTGCAATTTTTATAGGAACAAAATAATTGTTAGGATTTACTGCTACATATTCGCGCACTTCACCTAGTGTTTGTTTAAAACTAAAGGATGAAGCATTTCCTTCATTTTGTTTTGAAGTAATAAATTGAAAATCCGTAACATCCCAAACCTGCGAAAACTGGGATGCATTGCTGATTTGATACTCTCCAATACCAGCTGAGGTAGCTGCATCTTTATACCGAAAAGCCAACTGTCCATCTACTCCACTTAATTGGCGAATTGCCCAAATACCAATGTAGTCCAAATAGGCTATACTTGATGGGTTTCCACTATTGTTATAGGCAAGATCAACCGTAACGGTCGCACTGTTTGCTGGAATTTCTTCAAATAAGCTAGCCAAGCTTAACAACCCTCCACCTAATCTGCTAAACATCAAAGGATCCAAGCTTGTGCTGTTGACAGATACCGCCATTGAAGTGTTACTCTCTGAAGCTGCACCAGCTTTAATAACAAGCTCCATAGGTTTTCCTGAAACAATATTTGGAAACTCAAAGCTGTAGCTTTGTTCGCTTTCTATATCAAAACGATTTCCGTACCATACCCTGCCCAACTTCGTGGGGCTTTCCTCGTCTTCTTCATGAAATTTATAATCATCAAATTGATTAATCGTGAATTCAACAGCTCCAGTTGGTTCAGTCATGGCCCTTACTCGTTTTCCGGCACCACCATCTGCAGTAACGTAATAATAAGATTCATCGCTATACGGGTTTATGTTGGAGTCGTTTTCCGCATTATAACCCTCGGTGCCTGTGCCATAAAATAAAATGTAATCTCCACCATCAAAATTTCCATCCTCTTCACCCACAACTTGTATGGCGTTTTCCGGAAGGTCAAAAAATTTGTTTTGCGAATTCAGCAATGGCAAAGTCTTTCCACCATCACCGTATACTTTTAGATTTCTGGGGTTAATACCATCGGTATTCATACCCAAATTATTCAAAAAAGATTTATCTATTTTATAAATCCCAGTTTGGTCAACCTTAAATTTAAACCATTTTCCACTGGCAAGCACAGAATTGGTAATAGCTGGTGGCGCATTGCGGCTTTGTGGCCCATATTGATATTTAATATCAAATGAAAGCACTTTTTGATAACTTCCATTGGTTTTGATTATAGGCGTAATATTAAAAATGGTAAAAAGTTTATCTCTGGATTTAGTGCTTGTAATACTATATTTTAGTTTGCTTGGCAATAAATCAGGATTAATCTTTTTTAGTTCCGCCGAAGAAACCGAACCGTACTGAACGTTTGAAACTGTTACTGAATTTCTGTCGGAAAAACCACTATCTTCCCACTGCGTGGTATAGCTAACGACCTCCTTATCCATTTGAAGTTTCAGTGCTTCAATTGCTTTTTGCTTTGCAGAAACCTCTTGTTTCTTAACTCCAAAATTATTGGTGGATGCACTGCTATCTCCCCAATCTATGGTTACGCTTTTTGACTGTGCCTTTCCCAAAAAAGGCATCACAATTAAAATAAAAAGAAGTATCGCTTTTCTCATTAGTACCAATAACGCTCCAAATATACACTTAGTATAGGGGAACTTTTTAAACTTTTTCTATAATACAGTATTAGGATAATAATTTTAAAACTAATACGTTTGCATTCAGGATTGGTCATAAAACCTTTCAAAACCCCACAGCGCAATAATAACAAAATATTATTGTGTTTTTGTCGTTAATTACTATATTGCGAACCCAATTTTATCATATTTGAATCTATGATGTTAAGAAAAAACCTAGCATTAAAGCTATTTATTACTGTAATAGCGGCCTCTCTTCTCGTAGGCTGCAACAAAACGAGGGATTATAAAAACAGCTCACGAGCCACAGGCTGGAAAATGAACGCCAAAGAAGGCGGTTTCCAGTACAACCCCGAGTCTAAAGAACAAGAAACAGGCCCAGGTCTTGTTTTTGTTGAAGGAGGTACTTTCACCATGGGAAGGGTGCAGGATGATCCAATGCATGATTGGAACAATGCCCCTACCCAACAACACGTTCAATCATTCTATATGGATGAAACCGAAGTCACGAATCTAATGTATCTTGAATATCTGGATTGGTTGAAAAAAGTTTTCCCACCATCTGACGAAAATTACCGAAGAATTTATGAAGGCGCTGTGCCCGACACCCTTGTTTGGAGAAACCGTTTAGGCTTCAATGAAGTAATGACCAACAACTACCTTCGTCACCCCGCATATGCAGAATATCCGGTGGTAGGCGTTAGCTGGATTCAAGCTGTTGAGTTTAGCAATTGGAGAACGGACCGTGTTAACGAAATGGTTTTGGAGACAAATGGAATCACATCCCGCAACGCACGTTATGACGTTGAACCAGGAGAAACTTTCAATACAGAAACATACTTAAACGCCCCTACATTGACTTACGGTGGTAATGACTCCATTACCCGAGGTGGAAAAAAATCGGAATCCATCGCCAAAAGAAGCAAGGACAGTACAAATTTATACATAGGGCGCGAAGATGGGCTGCTATTGCCAGCCTACCGCCTTCCTACCGAGGTTGAGTGGGAATACGCAGCACTTGGATTGATTGGCCTCCGTAGTTATAATGTTTACAGAGGAAAGAAAAAATATCCTTGGGAAGGGCAATATACCCGTTCTGGAAAAAGAAAATCACGTGGCGACCAATTAGCCAACTTTAAACAAGGTGATGGTGATTACGGTGGAATTGCTGGATGGAGTGATGACGGTGCCGATATTACTGCACAAGTAAAATCATACGAGCCAAACGACTATGGATTGTATGATATGGCAGGAAACGTGGCAGAATGGGTAGCAGATGTTTATCGCCCAATCGTAGATGATGAATTTAACGATTTCAATTATTACCGCGGAAATGTTTACACCAAAAACGCTATTGGCGAAGACGGCAAAGTAAAATTAGTTACTAAGGATTCCATAATCTATGATACCTTAAGCAACGGAAAAATTGTTGCACGAAACCTGCCAGGCGAGATACTTCAGGTGCCCGTTGACGAAAACGAAACTTATTTGCGAACCAACTTCTCAGAAAGCGACAACCGCGATTATAGAGATGGTGATAAACGTTCATCTCGCTATTATCAATCTTTTGCAGACGATGAAACTGAGAGTGGCGATGGTTCAAACCGTATGTACAACTCGCCAGTCCAAAATGTATATGCTGACAGTACAGGATCTCTTGACCGAGAATATGACAAATCCTCAAGCAGAACCACTTTGGTTGACAATGAAGTTCGTGTATACAAAGGAGGTTCTTGGAGAGACCGTGACTATTGGCTAGATCCAGCTCAAAGACGTTATTTCCCTCAGGATATGGCTACTGACTATATTGGCTTTAGATGCGCAATGAGTCGTGTAGGTTCAAAATCTAAAAAAGGAAAAACCCCACGCAACTAAAAAATAAAAATCTATAAAAACTACCCTCCCTTGCACTTCGCCTCGGAGGGTTTTTTAGTATATTTATTTTATGAATACAACATCTATCCATCATCTTTTTCTGGAGAGTAGCGGAGTTAGTACCGACACTCGTAAAATATTTAAAAACTGCATCTTTTTTGCTTTGAAAGGAGAGAATTTCAACGGAAACTTATTTGCACAGGAAGCTTTAGACAAAGGTGCTTTCAAAGTAATTGTTGACGAAAAAGCTTTTCATAAAAGTACTGGCGAAACTATTCTTGTGGAAAACGTTTTATTGATGCTTCAAGAATTGGCAACTTTTCACAGGAAATTTTTGGGTGTTCCTATAATATCACTCACAGGAAGTAATGGAAAAACCACTTCCAAAGAATTAATAAACGCAGTACTCTCAAAAAAACTTAAAACCGTTGCCACACAAGGGAATTTGAACAACCACATAGGTGTTCCTTTGACATTGCTTGCAATGAATAAAGAAACAGAAATTGGAATCGTAGAGATGGGTGCCAATCATTTGGGAGAAATTAAAATGCTAAGCGAAATAGCAGAGCCTGATTATGGTTATATTACCAATTTTGGAAAAGCCCATTTGGAAGGGTTTGGCAGCCTCGAAGGTGTAGTGCAAGGCAAAACCGAGCTCTATCAATTTCTTAAAAAGCACAGAAAAAAAATATTCGTAAACGCAAACGATCCGAAGCAATTAGCAAATTCAGAAGAAATTGACCGTATAACTTTTGGGACTGCGCAAAGTGATTTTGATATTAAATTATTAGACAGTTCACACCACCTTTTGGTGGAATTCGGTGGAACCCAAATACAGAGTAATTTAGTTGGAGCATACAATTTTGCAAACCTTTCTGCAGCAATCGCTATTGGCGCTTATTTTAAGGTTTCTTCAGAAGAAATTAAAGTAGGTATTGAAGCATATGTTCCGTCCAACAATCGCTCGCAATTGATTTCAAAAGGCACGAACACCATTTTAATGGACGCCTATAACGCTAACCCAACAAGTATGCTTGCAGCCCTGGAAAACTTTAAACAGGCAAAAGGCAGTAATAAAATTATGTTTCTGGGTGATATGTTTGAGCTCGGAAAAGAAGCCGAAGCTGAGCATCAAAACATTGTTGATTTTTTAGCGAAAAATCCTTTCGGAAATGTATTTTTAGTGGGAAGCAATTTCTATAAAACAACGAATAATGCAATCCATATCAAGCAATTTGAAACTTTTGACGAATTGAAAAATGAAATTGAAAGCAATACTCCAAAAAAAGCAACAATCTTGATTAAAGGTTCTCGCGGAATGGCTTTGGAAAGAATATTGGATATTATTTAAAGATTTTAATCATTTAACCCACCTCACACTGCACCTGCCCCGCTTGCGCAAAAGTTATAACCCCGCCCCACATACAATTCAAAGAACACGTATTGTCTAAAGTGGGGATATTTGCCAAAAGAACCGTTGGACTTCCCGGCACCCATGGAGTTACTGTTGCGGGAATACAAGGCATCGGTGTCAAAACGCCAAGTGCCGCTGTGGTTGCAGCGGCTACCGTAGGGTTGGCCATAGAAGAGCACATTCCAAAAGGTGGAATATTCACCAAGGGTTTATTGTCCAATATATTTGCCGCTGGCATGTTACTAATCATTACACGGTTTTCTGGCAAAACAATTAAACTTGAAGGAGCTACCCCAAAAGAGCACATCATCGTGGCTCCCATACATACTTGCTGTGGCATAATTATATGGTTTTTAAAATATTCAACCTTCTTTTAAATCTTTTTGGCTACTTAATTATCTCCATAATATTTCTAGCATTTTTGGCATCCAACCTAATTTTATTCTAGTAATATTCCATGGAATTTGATCTAATAGCATGTCAACACCTTTAGTCTCTACTCTCAAGAAATAGGCTTCGGCATCTTCTTCAAGTCTTCCGTTCCGTTGAAGAAAAGTTTCTTGCAAACCTGCGATTGAGGTTAGACCAAGTACAGTCCATTGCTGGATAACTGCAACCAATAAACTGTTAACCAGTTCTTTATCCGTGTCACTCAATGTAATTGATAAATCTATGGGAGTGTTTAAACTTATGCAGCAAAGCACTTTATGGATTGCCAAATCATGCTCATTTACTATTGTGCTTCCGGTAGCGGCATATTGTAGTATATGAATGGCTTTATACACACTTCCAGCATCGTTAAATGTATTGTCTTGCATTAGCCCAGATCTTTCAAATAACATTGGCAGAAAAGGAGCAATAATTATTAATCCTGCATAATTACTATATAAAGGTTCCTCAAGTTCTCGTTCCATTCTTTCGATTTTTAAATGATTTTAAATCTTCTTTCAAAAAATCAATTAATATTAACCATTGCTCCTTTAGCACTTAACATTCCAGCGGTGGAGATGGTACATTCGGCGCCACCATTTACAGTTGTGGACACATCTCCTTTTATAGAAACATTTGCAGCGGTGGCTTTTAAAGATGATTGACCGTTAATACTCACATTATTACCTTCAATCTTAACATCTCCCGCAGCTTTTATATGTATGCCTTTAGAACTTTCTAATAAAATTCCGTCGGTACTCATTTCTATCTTGTTGTTATTTTTATCTGAAATTGTAATTTTTTCAGATTCATCGCTAAATTCCATGGTATTTCCGCTGGGAGTACTTATGGTTATTATCTTGTTTTCATCATCAAATTTTAGTTGAAGATTGTTTTTGGTAACGAATGTTTTAATTGAATTTTTTTCATCTGGAATTTCAGGCGATGGATTGGCGCTGCTGTAAACGCTTCCCAAAATAATAGGAAACCGTGGGTCTTCATTCATAAAACCCAACAAAACCTCATCTCCAACTTCTGGCATAAAATAGGCACCAATGCTTTTTCCTGCATAAAAAGTTGCCAACCGAGCCCAAACTGCTTCGCCTTCTGCCCCGAGTATGGGAATTTCAACTTGTACACGGAATTGGTTGTCTGGATCTTCGTACATTTTTTTCACAACTCCTGTTTGCAATCCTTTCACTCCAGGCAACAATCCAGATGCTTCTGGTGCTGAAATACGGTAGTTTTCAGAAAACCATTCAGCAGACAAACCTATTTTTACTTCCGTATTCCAATGGCCATCTTCAACAGTATGGATAACTCCAGAAACAAAAGCATCTCCATTGAAACGACTGCTTAATCCTTCTAATTTTATTGTTGTATTTACCTTTGCTTTTGAGGAACCCTGGAAAGACAGTGTTCCTTTGTATCGGGATAATCGAGATTTTATAAGCGCCGCATTAGACCAAACTTGTATGTCTTCATTGGTAATTGCGGTAGATGAATTTAGGTTATTAGTGCCAGCACTTAGCACATCAGAAAGTTTCTTTCCCGTTAAATTGCCTTGCTTGTTCACACTTGGCTCCGTGGATGTGGTATTAATTATTTTTTGGGCACTTATGTCCCAAGCATTTCCCTTGGTTTCGGAATATTGATGAGTAGCGTCCATTTCAACATCAAATTCAATAATATCATTTCCAAATGATAATTGTAATTCTGGGCTATCGGAAACATTTGGCTTTGCAACTGTTAATTTTCCGCTGTCTGTGATTACTATCATTCCATTTGCCTCGGCACGACTTATTATAAAATCCCAGTCTGTGCTATAAAACTGGACAATTTCTTTGTGTTCTACTGTCGTTGCCGTTACAGCTGAAGATAAACCATTATTACCGACAATTCTTTCTATAGCATCACTGTCTTTCATCTCAGTAAAAATGGCATTGTTTCTGTTGATTGCCATTTTTAGGGCTTTGTCTTTGCAGGTAATCAATAAAGTGGTTCCCGAAATGTCATCGGCTTTAATTTTTTGCTTTATCACAATGCCTTTGAAAACACTCTCATTTTTACTGTGATAGCCTAATTTAATTTCTACCTCAGTACCAGGCACAAATGTGCTCGACTCAGCAATTTCAAATGTTTGAGAAGCAGGATTTCCGTCAAGCAATACAATTTCTGCTTCTGCAATTCGGTTTAGGTGCTGTTCCAACTTTATGGAGAGAACCTCGTATGAACTTGGTATTTCTGATCCTCCCGAAAGGATTGAAAATGTTATTAAATCTGTTTCTTCATTTAAAGGTGAGGTTGGCATAGATTTTATTTTAATGAGTGTTCTTGATTCTCTATATGGTTTTAATTACTTCAAAATAGCTGTAAGCAAACTCAAGACTTTCAATAACCAATTCGTCGTTTATCGAATTTAAATTGGAAGTCATCCATTTTACAGGCCAAGCATTTGCAAAACTCCAAGATTTGAGAGGGTTTCCATTTTCATCCAACAATGTAATAGCAATATTTTTTGTCTCTATGGCATCTTCTAAATTACCGTTCAAGGTTTTTAAACACCAAAATATTATTTCAGAATCTTTGGATACCAAACCCCGCTTCAAAACTAAATTTGAGAATTTTGCAGAAGTGGGAACGCGATGCTTAAAGCTGTTGGTGTCGCCCTCTGTAATTTCCTCTACGCCCATCTCCATGGACAATCCAGACACTTCCTTAAAAATAGCATCCACACTTCCAGATACGCCACTAAAACTGAGCTGAAAATAAAAAGCAACGGGAGGGTAACTATTCATTATGAACCATTTTTAATGGTTAAACCTTCGTGACTAAGTTCTAAAGTTTCTACAGCAACCTCATTTGCATCCGCTATCATATCGGTTCCAGTTATTTTTGTTGGCCAAGCATTGGTCAAAGTCCACGTCATAGTAGGCTTTGCTTTTTCATCCAAAAGTTGAATGGTAACGGTTTCCCTTTTTATGGTGTTCATTTTTATGGCGTCGTACCATTCCCAGAAACGATTGTCACTTACAAAAATCCCCTTCTTTAGGGTTATATTTCCTCTTTTTGCAATACCGGGCATTTTAATGGTAGAAAATTGCTTACTATCACCGTGCCTGTATTCTATAGGCTGTGTTTCTGTTTCCAAGCCTGAAACTTCTTGAAAGGAAACTGTATTATCCTGTGAACCAAAACTTACCTTAAAGTAAAACTTGGGTATGGGCCATATATCATTTTGAGAATCTTCTGCCATTTTTTATGATTTAAAAAACTTAATTATATAATATTAGCAATAAAAGGCTTTGTTTCCTATAAGTACTAGTACGTATATTCCGAAAGCAAAAAATCCCGATGAAAAATTCACCGGGATTTTAAATTTTAGTGGGTCATACTGGATTCGAACCAGTGACTTCCACGTTGTCGACGTGACACTCTAAACCAACTGAGTTAATGACCCTTATTTAAATTTAGACCTCCAAATTACAAAAAATGTAACACTGAGCACTGTCAAAGCACCAAAACAAATGCTAGGTGAAAAGTTATTTATCGAATTTTTTTATGGGCTTCTTTTTTATCATTCCTCCTTTGGCGTCTTTTACAGATGTCATAATTATAAAAGCCTGTTTGTCTATTTTATCCACCTCCGTTTTAAGCTTGCTCATTTCTAATCTAGTGATTACCGTATAAACAACATCAACAGGTCTTCGGGTTTCGCCATTTTTGGAAAAGCCGTTTTCGGCTTTAAAGATTGTGCATCCCCTGCCCATTTTTTCGATAATTGCCAAACGAATTTTTTCATTTTCTTCTGAAATAATAGTAATTCCCATAAACTCCTCAATACCGTCTATTACAAAGTCAACTGTTTTTGAAGCTGCGAAATATGTAAGAATAGCATAAAGCGCAATTTCTGTGGAAAGAAAATAGGCAGCTGCTAAAAATATAAATACATTAAATAGCATAATCACATTCCCCACTGTAAGACTCGTTTTTCGGCTAATAAAAATGGCCAAAACTTCCGTACCATCAATGATGGCACCACCGCGAATTGCCAATCCTATTCCCAACCCTAAAAAGAATCCACCAAAAGAAGCAACTAAAATTTTGTCATCTGTAATTAACGGATAGGGTATTAAAGCCACAGCAATTGCCAAAAGAACTATGCCTAATACACTTTTTATTGCAAATCTTTTCCCTATTGAAAAATAGGCCAATGCCAAAAAGGGCAAGTTAAAACACACCAATAAAAGCGGAAATGGAATACCCGCCAATTCATTTACCATCAGTGAAATACCCGTTACACCACCATCAATAAAATTGTTCGGTATTAAAAAACCCCTTAATCCAAAAGAAGCCGCAGTTACTCCCAGCAGTAAGTAGAAGAAATCCCAAATTTCATGGGTCACCTCAACCTCCAAATTTTTCACCTTTTTATCAAAAGATTCAGTCGGCTGTGTTTTTTTTTGTTGTTTCTGACGGTTTTTTACAACCTCTATTATGATATTTCTAAATAATGGATTCAAAGATTGCTTTTTTTATGATTTCTCCAAAGTTAGCCTTATTATAAAGAAGAAATGAAATTTTGAAGCTTTATGCTACAAAAAAAAACCGAAGCTTTCACTTCGGTTTTTAAAAACTGGTGGGCGATGAGGGGTTCGAACCCCCGACCCCCTCGGTGTAAACGAGGTGCTCTGAACCAGCTGAGCTAATCGCCCTCATTGTTTTGAGGTTGCAAATATAAGTTAGTTTTTATTTCCCGCAAACATTTATTTGAAAAATATTATAAAACTTCTGCAACCACAAAAGTGCTCCCACCAATAAAAACTAAGTCCTTTGATGAAGCGATATTCAGAGCCGCTTCATAAGCTTTAGATACTGAAATATATTCTTCACCAATCAACCCAAAACCTCTTGCTTCCGACAATAATAAAGATGCGTCCAAACCCCGTGGAATATTCGGTTTGCAGAAATAATAAGTGGCGCTCTTTGGAAACAACGGCAATATCGAAGTCAAATCTTTATCGCTGACTACACCCAAAACGATATGCATTTTTTCATAGCTTTCGGTTGCCAGTTGTTCCATCACAAATTTCAATCCATCTTTGTTGTGGGCGGTATCACAAATCACTTTAGGAGTTTTGTTTAAAACTTGCCAACGCCCCATCAATCCAGTATTTTTGATTGTATTAAGCAACCCAGTTTTAATGTTTTCCTCGAAAATATTCCAGCCTTTTTCCTGCAAAAGACTCAAACTTGCCAAGACTGTTTTTATATTTTTTTGTTGATAAATCCCTTTTAAATCTGAAGTGTAATCCGAAGTATCTATTGTTTCGACAAAAGTGATTGGCGAATTTCTTTCCGAAGAAATTCTTTCAAAAACATGCTTTGTTTCAAGAAGTGTTTCCCCAATAATAACTGGAATTCCTTCTTTTATGATTCCGCCTTTTTCCGTGGCGACTTTTTCCAAGGTATTTCCTAAAAATTGTGTATGGTCCAAACCAATATTTGTAATAACAGAAACTTCTGGCCAGATAATGTTTGTACTGTCCAACCTGCCACCCATTCCAACTTCAACAATAGCAATATCTACCTTTTCAGTTCTAAAATAATCAAACGCCAAACCCACGGTCATTTCAAAAAAAGAAAGTTGATTTTTTTCAAAATAGGATTTATGGTTTTCAACGAATTCCGAAACATATTTCTTCGAAATCATTTCCCCGTTTATTTTTATTCGTTCCCTAAAATCTTTTAAATGTGGTGAAGTGTAAAGTCCCGTTTTATAGCCTGCTTCCTGAAATACCGAGGCAAGCATATGGCTGGTACTCCCCTTTCCATTGGTGCCTGCAACGTGGACACTCTTAAAACTTTTTTCGGGATTTTTTAAATAATTGGCAAGATGAATAGTAGCAGATAAATCAGCCTTATATGCAGACTGCCCGACCCTCTGGTACATTGGCAATTGCGCAAATAGCCAAGTTATGGTTTCAGAATATTTGATAGAGAAAAGTTTTAGTCTTCAACAAAATTACTCAGAAAGACTGAATCTATAGATTATTTTACCAATCTGTTTTGCAGGAGCTTTATCGTCTGCATTAAATTTTGTTGCTAAGGCAGCGCGCTTTGCAGGTTCAGTAAGACATCGTGAATTGTTTGTAGTTCCACGCACACCAGGAGTTGCATTGATCACTTTTCCACTTCTGTCCACTTCAATGCTTACCACAACAGTACCGGCCTCGTTGCAATCTTGTTGGAATTTTTCTTTGTTCAATGCTTTTCGTCCGCCGAGTAAATAATTGCCATCACCATCCAATCCTTTTCCGGTGCCGTAATAACTGCTCGCGTTGGGATCGCCGTCTGGGCTTCCTTTATCGCCAGGTTTGTTGTCATTCCCCTCGCCTCCTTTTGCAGTGCCATCACTTTTTGGGCCGTTCAAAATACTTGACAGCGCATCAGTAGTAGATTTATCGGGTTTTGGATCTGGTTTTTTTACCTCTTTTTTAGGTTGTTCTTTTACAGGAGTTTCTGTTTGTTCCTTTTTGGGTTTTTCCTTTTTGATTACAGGGGCTTCTTCATTGTCCTGCGTAACTACTTCTTCCTTTATTTCAGCTTTGGGCTGTGAAACAGGCTCGGGAGTGGTTTTTTGTGGTGCGGATTGTATTTTTTCAGTCGGCTGGATGTTTCCACTACCCGTTTCGGTTGTACCAAAATTTATTGCTATGCCCTCCTCTAACGGCGGATCCAGATATTTCATTCCCACATAAAACAACAAAATAAGAATGATAACATGCACGATTACCGTGATGGTCATACTTTTTCTTTTATGTTCTGTATCTAAAAAGTTCAAGGTTTAAAATTTAAGATTCAAAATTGTGGAATGTTCGTTTTCAACAGAAATTCTTTCCCCTTTGGGGGGTAAGGGGGACTAATTTGGCCTTACGGCAAGTACTACTTTGAAGTTGTTTCTATTTGCAATATCCATTACAAAAACAGCATCTTCAATGGGCACGCCTTCTTCCGCGCGAAGAATTATGGTAGGTTCATCCTGTCCGGCGAGCGTTTTTTTCAGTTCGCTTTCAATGCTGTATTCACTTACGCGCTCTTTGTCCACATAATAAGCCCCGTCCTTTGTGATGCTAACGGACGCTTTCTGTACGTTTGAAGTTTTCCCTTTTGCCTTTGGAAGAATTAAATCCAAGGCATCTGGCGTTATTGCAGGCGAAGTAAGCAAGAAGAACACCAACAACAGAAACACAATGTCTGTCATGGAACTCATGCTGAATTCTGCACTTACTTTATTTCTTCCTCGTAAGTTCATTAAACTGGCTCATTTAAAATATCAAGGAAATCAACAGCAGTAGCTTCCATCTGATGGACTACTTTATCTGTTTTTACAACCAAATGATTGTAACCCATATAGGCAATAATACCTACTATCAATCCCGCGACGGTAGTAGTCATTGCGGTATAAATACCTTCAGCAAGGCTTCCCATTTCGGCTTGACCACTACTTGTAGCAAGTTCGTGAAACGCCAAAACCATCCCGATTACTGTTCCTAAAAAACCAATCATTGGTGCAGCTCCTGCAATTGTGGCCAAAACACTCACATTTTTTTCAAGTTTGTAAACTTCAAGTCGTCCCGCGTTTTCAATAGCTGTATTGATGTCTTCCAAAGGGCTTCCAATTCTGGAAATTCCTTTTTCAGTTAAATGTGAAACCGGGGTGTTATTTTGGGCGCAAAGCATTTTTGCGGCTTGAATATTTCCTTTGGCAACATGGTCGCGGATTTGGTTCATAAAATTACCATCCATTTTTGAGGCCGCTTTTATTGCGAAAAGTCTTTCAAAATAAATATAGACTGCAACAAAAAGAAGCACAAAAAGCACTGCAATAATTATTTGTCCTGCGACACCCCCTGTCATTAAAAGATCCATTATGGAGAGGGTTTTCTCTTGGGCAACTGGTTCAAGATCTTGCGCTATATCAGCACCTTCTTGAATAAAGGAGTTTAGCATAAAAAAGGGTTTGTTTTAGTAAATAACGAAATTAGGTTTCAGAAATTGTTAGGTATGGTGAAATAAGACTCTCTCAAACAAAAGGAATACTCCAGCCCCTGCTATAAAGCCCAAAAAGGCAAGCCAGGTTATTTTCTTTAGATACCAGATAAAGTCTATTCTTTCCATTCCCATTGCGGCAACACCAGCGGCAGAGCCAATGATAAGCATACTTCCACCCGTTCCGGCTGAGTATGCAATAAAGTGCCAAAGCACAGAATCTATCGGCATGTCATACATTCCCATTGAAGCTGCAACTAACGGCACGTTGTCAATAATTGCAGAAAGCACACCCAACAACAAAATAACAACATCTTGATTCGGTATGGTTTGCTGTAACACTTCTGCCAAATAACGAAGTGTTCCTACTTCTTCCCCATTTACAACTCCATAAACAAGGCTTTCAAGCCCTGCAACCGCCATCAATATTCCAAGGAAGAAAAGGATACTTGAAATTTCAATACGAGAAAGTGCTTTATGTGCTGAGTACAAATGCCTTCTTTCTTTACTGAAATCCTCTTCAGGGTGAATGTATTCTGAAACAAGCCAAACAACACCTAGCGCGAGCATCATCCCCATATAGGGTGGCAAATGCGTCAACGTTTTAAAAATTGGTACAGAAATTATCATCCCCAATCCTAAAAAGAGCATCGTCTTACTGCTCAAAAGTTTTTCCTCATCTTTATCCTCTCTTGCGTCTACTGAAATAGTTCCTCTAAAAGCTGGCATATAGCTAGCGATGGCGAACGGTACTACAAAACACACAATGGCGGGTAAGACCACAAATTCTATCAAGCCGCCAGCAGATACAAGTTTTGCAATCCAGAGCATGGTTGTGGTAACATCTCCAATTGGAGACCAGGCACCACCAGCATTTGCAGCTATAACCACCAATGCTGCATACCAAAGTCGATCCTCCCTTTTATGAATTAATTTTCTTAAAAGTGTAATCAATACAATCGTTGCAGTAAGGTTGTCTATAATTGCTGAAAGAAAAAAGGCAAGAATACCAATTATCCAAAGAAGTTTTCTTTTGCTTTTTGTGCGTACGGCACTCTTTAATATTTCAAAACCACGGTGAAGGTCAATAATTTCAACAATCGTCATTGCACCTATTAAGAAAATTAATATTTCAGCAGTTTTTCCTAGATGGTGAAGCAATGCTCCCTCAAAACCTTCCATCGCAGCTTCCCCACCGGAAAGAAAATTGAAAGCCTGCTCTTCACTATTTATAACATCAAACCATCCATTGGTGAAACCAATGGCTAGAACCGCCCAAATAAGCGAGGCCATTATGAGCGCCGGAACAGTTTTATCTAGCTTTAAAGGGTGTTCCAAAGTGATGGAAAGGTATCCTATTACGAAAATTAAAATTATTATTGATGTCATAATACTGTTGGTTACTTTGAATTATAATAACTGCTTTAATGCAATTTCAAAAGCAGTTTTACTAATATTCGTTTTGGTACTGTTGTTATCAAATGTATTTTGAATTGCGTTTTTGATAGTGATGGAAGTATCGTTGAAAATTGCCTCATCCGTCATTTGTACTTTGCGCTCCATAAAATAAGCGAAAACTCTCGCCATCCCGCAATTACTGATGAAATCTGGGATTAAACTTACGCGTTCGTCCGTAAACTCCATAATGGATCCGAAGAAAATTTCTTTGTCGGCAAAAGGAACGTTTGCACCACAACTGATTACTTCCAATCCAGTTTCAATCATTTGTGAAATCTGTTCTTTTGTGATCAATCGCGAAGCAGCACAGGGTGCAAAAATCTCCGTTTCCAGTTTCCAGATTTTATCATTTATTTCTTCAAAAGAAATCATATTGTCTGAAACCAAAGTGTTGCTATTTTTATTAAGAAAGAGTTGCTTTATTTCTTCAAAAGAAAAACCATCTTTATTAATAATTCCACCTTCGCGGTCAATAATCCCGACAATTTTGGCCCCCATTTGCGAAAGATAGTACGCAGCTGCTGCACCAACATTTCCAAAACCCTGTACTATAGCGCGTTTTCCTTTTACGCTTCCGCCATAAATATCGTAATAATGACGAACAGCCTCAGCAACTCCGTAGCCTGTAATCATATCGGCAACGGTATATTTTCGGGAAACATCTGGCGAAAAATTTACGTTCTCCAGAACCTTTATTACGCCTTGGCGCAATTGCCCGATTCTATTTATTTTATCAGCTTCTGTAGGCGAAAAATGTCCGTTAAAAACTCCTTCCTGTGGATGCCAAACACCGCTTTGTTCAGTGATTGGAATTACTTCGTGGATTTCATCCACATTTAAGTCGCCACCAGTACCGTAATAAGCTTTCAGCAAAGGCGAAACAACTTTGTACCAACGTTCCAAAACTCCTTTTTTCCCAGGGTCTGCTGGATCAAAGTTGATTCCAGATTTTGCGCCGCCAATGGCTGGTCCAGAAACTGTGAATTTCACTTCCATTGTTTTGGCCAAAGAAAGAACTTCATTCATGTCAAGCCCTTTGCGCATGCGGGTTCCACCACCGGCAGCACCACCTCGCAATGAATTGATCACCGTCCAGCCTTCGGCTTCGGTTTCGGGGTCATTCCAGTGAAAAACTATTTCGGGTTCTTTGTCTTCGTACTTTTTAAGTAGTTCCTTCATTTAATGCGGAGAGTTAAAATTGTCCGTTGCCAAGGCTTTGGAATCTGACGACAAATATAAAAAACTTGTGAGGGGTTTATATTTATTTTAAGTAAAATTTATCGGAAGAAAAAATACTACTCGCAAGTAGGTGAAAAATTCAGAGAATCTATTTAAATCTGTCAAGATCCAAAATTTCCTGTTTAATTTTATTTATCCAAATAACATTTTCCTCCTTTAGTATCCCATTTTTTGTTTCGGAATCATACGTCTTTTGATATTGCCTGCATTCTTGCCATAAATGTTCATATGCTAAAGCATAAACAGAAAAGCGTTTTTCTTTTATATTCTTTAGTTCGGAAAATTTTTTTCTTATCCTTCTCGCATACAATTCAGCAATATCAAAATGCAACTGTTCATGAGCGAGTAAATCTTCTGTTTGAGATATAGTCCAAGATTTATCTTTATAAAATTTCGCAATAACAGTCAAGTTCTCATATCCTTGAATATTATCTTCGGCATCTACCAAAACATTTTCAGGAACAATTTCAATTTTATAGCTAGTAAGGGCATTTCCAAAAAGATTTGGAGCTAAAATCCCTGTAAAATCCTTCCACTCCAACTTTTCGTTATGGTTCCAAACAATTGTATTTAAATTGGAATTATCAAAAGCATTTTGAGAAAAAGCTCCCGTAGTAAACAAAAGTAGAAACCAAAAGATCTTCATAAGTTTTAAAAAAATTAAAAGGACGCGTGAGAAATAACAATATTAAAATTATCTATAAACTTTCCCAGAAGAATGATCTTTCGAAGCCCCGGTAACACTCGCCAAACAGTTAACCTCTTCTCGTAGTTTCAGAACACCTAAAAGTCCAAAAATCAATGCTTCTTTGTATTCTATAATTTCTGGGGAAGGAATAATAATCTCAACCGAAGCAAGGTCCTTAAGTCTTTCAATCAGAAAAGAATTATAGGTACCACCGCCGGTTATGAACACCGAAGTATTTTCAGAAAACTGATTGGCTAATTGTACAGCAATATGCTCCGTAAATGTTCGTAAAATGTCTTCGGAAGAAATTTCAGAAATCTCCAAAAGTGGTAAAATAGTTGACTGAACCCATTCCAACCCCAAAGATTTTGGAGGTTTTTCAGTATAAAAAGAAAGTGAATTTAATTTTTTAAGCAATTGTTCATCCATTTTTCCCGAAGCTGCTAATTTGCCATCTTCATCGAAATCTCTCCCAAGTTTTTCAGCGTATTTGTTTAAAACGATATTTACCGGACAAATATCATAAGCAATCCGTCCGCCATTTTTTTCAAAGGAGCAATTCGCGAAACCACCCAAATTCAAACAATAATCATATTCTGAAAAAAGCAAACGATCGCCAATTGGCACAAGAGGCGCACCTTGCCCACCTAGTTGAACATCCTGCACCCTAAAATCACAAACTACAGTTTGTCCGAGCATTTTTGAAATGCGCGGCAAATTACCTACTTGATAGGTCAACCCTTTTTCGGGACGGTGCAAAACTGTATGCCCATGACTACAGACTGCGTCAATTTCAGGAATATTGTACTTTTTGATAAACTTAGAAATTTCTTCGGAAAGTTTTTCTGTGTATCTAAAATCCAGCCGTTCCAATTTTTCATGCGAATAGTGGATAGCTTCTCGAAGTTCATCTTTCCAAAACGAGGAATACGTAACGGTTTCTGCCGCGAGGATTTGAAAACTCCATTTTTTTTCAAAATAATCAAAATTGATTTCGGCCAAATCAATCCCGTCCAGCGAAGTTCCGCTCATTACGCCTATAATATGAAAATTGTTTTTTTTCAAGCTTTACAAAAATATTTGAAATTTAAAGATAGTAATGAAGATCTAAAAAATTCCAAATTACAAGCACCAAATTCCAAATAAATCCCAAAAAGGAAAACATCAAATTCCAAACAGTTGCAACCCTTTTGGAATTTGGTATTTGGGATTTGTTGCTTCTTTGTTATTTCGGATTTATGATTTGGGATTTGCTTTTTTTTATAAGTACCTTTGCCACTCTTTATACCAAAATTACCTTTAAATAAAAACCTATGGATTTCAGTCTATCCGAAGAACAGTTAATGATCCGCGACGCAGCTCGCGATTTTGCGCGCACCGAATTACTTCCGGGCGTAATTGAAAGGGATAATCTTCAAAAATTTCCGACCGAACAAGTCAAAAAAATGGGCGAGCTCGGCTTTTTAGGGATGATGATAGATCCAAAATACGGCGGTGGCGGAATGGATACCCTCAGCTATGTTTTGGTAATGGAAGAATTGAGCAAGATTGATGCTTCGTGTTCAGTGATTGTTTCAGTGAACAATTCCCTGGTTTGTTACGGACTTGAAAAGTACGGTTCAGAGGAACAAAAACAAAAATATCTGACCAAGCTTGCTACAGGTGAAAAACTTGGAGCTTTCTGCCTAAGCGAACCGGAAGCGGGTAGCGATGCTACTTCTCAAAAAACCACAGCAATTGAAGATGGCGATCATTATATTTTGAACGGCACCAAAAACTGGATTACCAATGGTGGCTCTGCAGATTTTTATTTGGTTATCGCACAAACCCATAAAGAAAAAAAACACAAAGGAATCAATGCTTTTATCGTTGAAAAAGGCTGGGAAGGTTTTGAAATCGGCCCAAAAGAAGACAAACTGGGAATCCGCGGAAGCGACACACATTCATTAATCTTTAACGATGTAAGAGTTCCAAAGGAAAACAGAATTGGCGAAGACGGTTTTGGATTTTCTTTTGCAATGAAAACACTTGCTGGCGGACGTATTGGTATTGCCGCACAAGCGTTAGGAATTGCAGCAGGAGCTTATGATATGGCACGAGAATATTCCAAAGTACGAAAAGCTTTCGGAACAGAAATATGCAACCACCAAGCTATAGCTTTCAAATTGGCCGATATGCACACTAGCATTGAGGCTGCACGAAATCTTGTTTATAAAGCCGCGTGGGATAAAGACCAAGGTAACGACTATGATATGAGCGGTGCAATGGCAAAATTATATGCCAGCCAAGTGGCAATGGATGTCTCTATAGAAGCAGTTCAAGTTCACGGCGGAAATGGTTACGTAAAAGAATATCATGTAGAACGTTTGATGCGTGACGCAAAAATCACTCAAATTTATGAAGGAACTTCAGAAATACAGAAGATTGTAATTTCTAGAGGCCTTTTGAGGGATTAATATTTGAAATGTCTCCCCGAGCAGCCTGTCCTAAGCGGAGTCGAAGGGCAGTCAAGGGGTTATCATTAAATACAAAATAGATTGAAAACCCGTCCAAAGTGGCGGGTTTTTTATAGGAAGAAATTCCAAACCAGTCCAAACCGCAGCACATTATCGCGGTAGGGATAACCGGGCGCCGCAAAATATTCATTCTTTCCGCCAAAGATGGACATGAAGTTTTCATACACAAAGAAAATACGCGTCTGCCGTATTTTCGCATTAAAGAAAATATCTACCAGCGGAAAACCACCCAATTCCTGATCATTCTGAACGTAAAACTCGGCAAGAACCGGATCATAAGCGTTCATATTATATTGGGTGAAATATTTAAAAGTTACACCTGTCTGCATAAAAAGCGCACGTTTAAACCAGTGGTCTTCATAATAAAGTGAATTTCGCGTAATTATTTGTGGTACATTAAAAACCGTTTCGCCACTTAAAACCTGTTGATACATTACCGTATTATCGAGTCCAAATTTCCCAAACTTAAACTCCTTTTCAGCCTTTATTTTTAAATAGTCCACCCGTTCTGAAGCCTGTAATGGTGAAGGCGTGCTATCGTTGGCTTTTATTCCGAAGTAGGCATAATCATCAATTCCAGTATAGCTAACTGAAGCATTACCGAATTTTTTGGTGTTGATTTCAAACTTCAGTTCCTGGGTTTTTACATTGTTCAGCTCGTTTTTCCAATTGTAGTTTTTGTAATCACTTTGGTACAATAGAAAATTAAAATTTGGTGCTGTAGAATGAATCGTTATGGAAGCTTTGGCATTATAATCTTCATTCAAATCATAGGATGCGGCACCTTGAATATAATTTCCATCAAAATCGCCCGCCACATTTATGGCTCCCTTTCCGCTTAGTTTAAAACCGCGATATTCTTTTTCATAAGCCGCTCCGGCTTCAATGAGGTTTCCTTTTATTCTATTGGGGATTCGCTCTTCATCAAGTATTAAAACAGAATTATAACCGTAATTAAAATCGGTATAGCTTGCCCAAGCAGTAATTTTTCCCAAAACGGAATTGTCAAAATCTGCATATCCCTTTGCATTGAAATCTTCAAGATAGGTGCCAGTAAACAAATCCGCGGTTTCATAGGAAGGACCAAATTCTGCAAATGGTGCATCCTGCCCATATTTAAAAGATTTCTCTTCATAACTTAAAATATTTCCCAGTGTTAAAACCGTATGGCTCAAACTGTCTCGCTGTGAAATAAGTTCATAAGTGTGGTCTCCATAAAACCGAAGCCCTTCCAGCTTATTATCGGCATTTTCAAATTTCACATCCAACCTTCCGCGATCAGTGAATTCAGGATCATCATTTATAAAAAGCGCCAAGGAATTATCCGTCAAACCTCCATTTTCCTCATTCATAATATCCTGCGCAGCCACGTGAAAACGGATTTTATAGCGTTGGCTTTTGGTGTGATAATTTGAAGTGAAGAGAAAATTTCCTGTACTTGTCAAAATGTGTTGGTATTTTCCAAGAGAACGAACTCCTTTATAACCAATGGAAAAGTTGAATTGGGGTGAAGTATTTATTGTAAAAAAAGCATCCAATTGCTGGCCCTGAGCGTAAGCGGTTTTAAAATACAGCTCTGTTAAAGGCGTAGGCACGTTGAAATAATTTATATCTTCAATTTCCTTGTAATTAAAATGGTGCGACTGCGCCACAAAAAGCGGCATTAAATTTAACCTGTCAAAGGAATACGCCAAAGAATTATAAGTCTGTCCAACGTTTGAAAATTGCAGTAGTTCAAAATTATCCTTTCTTAAATAGTTGAATTTATACTTTTTTTTGATTGAAAGTGTAGTATCTAAATACGTCGTGTCCCTGTCTGCAGAAATTATTTTATAATAATCAATCGGAGGTTTTACCTTTTTTGGAGTAGGAGTTTGCGAAAACACAGTTGCCGAGGCAAACATAACAATAAGTAGCAAAAGTGTTTTTTTCATCCTAGGGAAACTTTCGGGCAAAGGTATATTTTTTTTGGTTTTAAGAGTTACTGAGTTTATAGGTTATTGCGTTATTAAATACATTCAAACCATCCGCTCCAATAACTTAATAACTTATTAACTTTGCCCCATGTTAAAATTAAAAATAAATAGCCATCTTCAGGAATGCGGCACAGACGAAGCAGGCAGAGGCTGCTTGGCTGGGCCCGTCACCGCTGCAGCCGTTATTCTTCCCGATGATTTTCAGCATCCTTTTTTAACTGACAGCAAACAGCTTTCAGAAAAAAAACGATTGCAGTTGAAAGAAATTATTGAGAGGGAAGCCATTTGTTTTAAAGTTGTTCACGTAATGATGGACGAAATCGATAAAATAAATATTCTCAATGCCTCCATTTTAGGGATGCACCGTTCCATACAAGGTCTTTCCTGCGCTCCCGAGTTTATTGCCATTGACGGTAATCGTTTTAAACCTTTCCGAAAAACCCCTTTTGAATGTGTAGTAAAAGGCGATGAAAAATTTCTGCATATTGCCGCAGCTTCCATTTTGGCCAAAACATATCGGGACGAATATATGACTGCACTCCATGAAAAATATCCGCAATACAACTGGAAACAAAACAAAGGCTACCCTACCAAAGAGCACCGTGAAGCTATCCGAAACCACGGTAGCACAATCTTTCACAGGAAAAGTTTTAAACTTTTACCGGATCAGCTAGGATTGAAACTCTAAAATAGTTCCTCCTCCTTTTTCAGGGGGAGGTGCCGAAGGCCGAGGGGGCTGTTGAAAACCCGTCAATAAACTAATTCAATTATACACCAAACCATCAATATTCATTGCTATTTTTGTATTATGGGAAAATATTTGGGCAAATCAATAGCGTTTTTACTTTTTATCCCAATGCTTTTGGGAATTTTTGGAAACTGTGACAAAACACCTCCAAAAACAGGGACTCTAATGGATTTTGTTCCAGAGAACACTTCTGTGGTTTTCAAGATCTCAGATTTTGAAAATTTACAGGCAGATATTGAAAACAATACACTGCTTTCAAAATTTGAAAAAACAGCTCCTTATTTATTTTTTTCGGAAAATGCGGAGTTGTTAAAAAACCTGCATCCCAGCACGCAGAGCCTTTTCTGTATAAACAAAGTGAATGATTCCGTTTCGGCATATACTTTTATTTCGAAAGAGACTAAGAATCTTTTTCAGCCAGATTCCCTTAAAAACAAGACCATCGAAACCTTGAAATTGGACGAGCAATCGTTTCAAAGAATCACTATTGACAAACAAATAGCTTATTCAGCAATCATAGACAGTGTGTTTGTTGTTACTTCTTCACAACAAATTTTACTGGATATTTTAAAAGGAAAAACCGAGCGTGACGACACGTTCAAAAAAGTTTTCAATCTGCCGTCTTCCAATAAATTCACAGCTTTAATCCGCGGAAATAAAGTTGCACTCAACGATTCCACGAAAGTAATATTCACTTCGTGGAGCGCACTGGATGTTACAATCACGCCAGAATCCTTTACTGCAACGGGAATCACACTAGCAACCGATAGCATTCCGCAATTATTGAATGTTTTTGAAGATCAAATACCTCAACAGAACGATGTATCCTCTCTAATACCAACAGATGCTTTGGGCGCCGTGAGCTTTACGTTTAACGATGCCGAAAAATTTCAAAAAAATCTTCGGAATTTCCGTGGCGAAAAAGATGGTGTGCAAACCACCGGAATTTTTGGCTCAATAAGCGAAGCTGGGATAATTCAGTTTAAAAACGAAAACGCAATTTTCATAAAAAGTATCGATGCCGCTTTAACAAATGATGCCTTGGCGCGTTATGTTTCTGCAAAAAGTGAATTTCGGGAGATTGAAATAAGCAGTTTTAGCGAGCCGGAATTGTTCCAAAAAACGTTTTCGCCTTTTATAAATTCCAAAAAGGCAAATTATGTTTTTCAAGTGGAAAATTTCTTCGTCTTTACGGAAAGTGAAATCACCGCACAGCAAATTATCAGCGATTTTCAAAACAACAACACACTAAAGAATACTTCTTATTTTGAAAACACCGCAACAGATTTAAGCACGGGTTCTTCACTTCTAATTTTCAAAATGAAAGGCGAATTTTCGGAAGCAGTTTCAGGTTTTTTTAATGCGAAAAGCAGCGCAAATATTAAAAACATTTCTTTTGATGAATTTCCGCTGGCAGCGCTCCAATTTAGTTTCGACCGAAATTTTGCACATGTAACACTGAGTTGCAAAGAAGCTAGCGCGACCACAAAAAATATTTCGGGTAGTGTTTCGGAAAAATTTAATTTAAAACTTGAAAATGCAGTTTTGGGTAGTCCACAGATTTTCAGCAACCAACATAATGGCAGCAATGTTGTGGTGCAAGATATTGCCAACAAGCTTTATTTTATTTCTGAAAGTGGAAAAATTCTTTGGTCAAAAAACATTGGTTCCCCCATTTTAGGGACAATTGAAACGGTAACCATATCAGGCAACAACCACTTGGCCTTTGCCACAAAAGATGGGTTCTATATTTTTGATAGAAACGGGAAGGAAGCTAAAGGATTTCCCATAAAATTTAAAGATAACGTTACGCAGCCTCTTTCTGTTTTTGATTATGACAACAATAGCAATTACCGTTTTCTCGTTGTGCAGGGCAAAGAAGTGCTAATGTATGACAAAAACGGAAAAACAGTAAAAGGCTTCGGTTTTAACAAAGCGAAAAGCAACATCGCCCAATCTCCCGTCCACATTCGTATGGGCAATAAAGATTACATAGTTATTGTGGAGGAAAGTGGAAAGTTGAATATTTTAAGCCGTGTTGGAAAAACACGTGTTTCAGTTTCAAAAAACTTCAATTTTTCTGAAATACCAATTGCTGAGGAAGACAATACTTTTGTTGTGATAACAAAGGAAAACACTAAAGAGCGTATTTCGCAGGATGGGAAGGTTTCTTCCCAAAAACTAGATGTGGGCAGAAATTATTGGTTCGCCATAAACGGCAATGTTAAAGTAACGCTTGATGACAATCTGCTTCGAATAAACGGAAAATTGGCTGAACTGCCGCTGGGTGTTTATACAAATCCACAACTCTTCAATGTGAATAGAAATACATTTATTACCATTACAGAAACACAAGAAAAAAAGGTCTATGTTTTTGACCAAAACGGAAAAATTTTGAATGGTTTTCCGGTTTATGGAACCGCTGCGGCATCTATTGACAGCGGAAGCAGCAAAAACAATATAATTACAGCAACCAAAGGAGACGCCAATAGTTTAATTCTTTATTCAAGTAATTAACATCTATATACTTATGCGTTAAAAAAGTCGAGAGTTAAAATATTTTAATTAACTTTAATTCACAAACCAACTTTTTAAACCCCACTATGAGAGTGCTACTCTCTATATTCCTCTTGCCCATGGCTATTGCTGCTTTGGGCCAAAATAACCTACAAGCAAAAAAACCTTTAGGTAAAGACTCCATTACACTTTCCAACTATCGATTAAAAATCACCCAAACCATCAATGCACATCCCGATAGTGCTTTTGTGGTTATCAAAAAATTTGAGGCTTTTAGCGCTAAGGGAAATTATGCCAACAGCTTAGCAGATGCAGATTATCTATATGCGCAATATTTTAGAAGAGTACAAAAACCAGATTCTGCGCTGCTTTACTTCCAGAAAATGATAACAAAATCTACCAAAACCAATTATTATCGCGGCTTGGCATTGGGTTACAACGGACTTTGCAGAACCTATTATTTGATTGGTGAAATTGATAAGTCCATTGAAGCCTGCAATAAAGGACTTGCATACACAAAATATTTTGAAGATACGGGAAACATTGTTTTAGCTGATACGCACAATGCCTTGGCTATCGCCTATTCTCGCCAAAACAAAATGAAAGAAGCCATTTCACATCTGTTAGTAGTAGACTCCATCCAAAAAAAAGAACCACTTCGGGAAGATATTATAGCTGCGGCATACCAAAGTCTTGGCAATATTTATTTAGAACTGAAAGAATATGATTCAGCAGAAGCATATTATTTAAAGGCAAACAAAGAGTTTGAAAAAATTCCTGGTGCTGGAACTTTTTATTTCAACACTACAAATGTTTTTTTGGGACAAGTTTACTATCACAAAGGGCAACTTGAAAAAGCAGATACCCTTTTAACCAAAACGCTTTCTTTCTTTCAAAAAATAGAGGATGGACGTACCGTTGGAGAAATAAACAATTATTTGGGACTTGTGAATTTTGAAAAAGGGAACCTAGAAAAGGCCGAGATCTATTTTCAAAATTCATTGGATTTTCAAAAAAAGAACGATTATATTCTTGAAGCGGCACAATCAGCCATTCAGCTCGGAAAATTGAATATCCAAAGAGGAAATGCGTCTCAAGCAATTAATTTCCTCCAAAATGCACTGGATTACAACCTCGAAGTAAAAAATGGCACCCTCAACCAAAAAGCACATTTCCTGCTCTCGGAAGCATACGCCCTGCAAGGAAATTATAAAGCGGCATTCACCAACTCACAGATTGCCACAAAAATAAAAGATTCCATCCAGCAAGCCCAGAGTGCTGAAGAAATAAAAGAAATAGAAGGCATTTACCAAACCGAAAGTCGAGATAAGGAAATTTCATTGTTAACCACAAAAAATGACTTGGTCGAACAGCAAAAGAAGAACCAGCGCAATTTGCTTTGGGGTATTATAACAATCATTGTTATTGCTGGTGTTTTTATATTTTTTCAGTTTAGAAACCGACAAAAAACCATGAAAAAATTGCGAGAGCTAGATACTGCAAAATCTGCATTCTTCGCAAATATTTCGCACGAATTCCGAACTCCGCTAACGTTGATAAATGGCCCTATTGAAGACCACCTAGAATCAGACAAACTTTCTCCAACCGAACGTAAAAACCTCAAATCTGCGCTAAGGAATACCCAAAGATTAAAAGATTTAGTGGATCAACTTTTGGCTTTGGCAAGGCTGGAAAGCGGAAATTTAAAGTTGAATATTCAGCAAGCTAATATGCCTAAGTTCATAATTGCACAAGCAGAAGCATTTTCATTTAGCTGTGCTGAAAAGAACATAACTTTTAGCGTTGAAGTTAAAAAAGATGAAAGAGAAGATTGGTTTGACCAAGATGTTTTGGAAAATATAATTTATAATTTGATGGGTAATGCCATAAAATACGCTCCTGAAAATGGTTTTATAAAACTGATAGGGAAAAGACAAGGCGAAAAATTTAAAATTTCAGTAATCAATTCCGGAAATTATATTCCTTTAGATCAGCAACAAAAAATCTTCACCCGATTTTATCAAACCGACACCAAAAACCCTGGAACTGGCATAGGCCTAGCATTGACGAAAGATTTAACTGAAATCCACAAAGGGGCCATTTCAGTAAAAAGCGAAAAAAATGGCACAACGGAATTTACAGTAATACTTCCTGTGAACAAAAATGCTTTTGAAAAAAATCAGATTTTTTACGAAACCCCAAAAAAGGAAAGTATGAAATCACATCTTTTTGACGAAAAATTTATTAAAAAAGAAATTGTCTTGTCCGAAGATGCACCAGTAATTTTAGTAGTAGACGATAATAAAGAAATTCTGGAATATGTACGTTCCATTTTTGAGAATACCTATTCCGTATATACCGCAACCAACGGAAAGGAAGGTTTTGAAATGGCGATAGAAAATATACCAGATATTGTTATTAGCGATGTTATGATGCCTGAAGAAGATGGTTTTACTTTTACAAAACACTTAAAAGAGCACCAACTTACCTCACATATTCCTGTAATTCTATTAACCGCAAAAACCCAAATCACTTCCAAATTGGAAGGAATGGGCATAGGCGCAGATGCATATGTAACGAAACCTTTTAACAGTCAGTTGCTGAAAGCGACGACAGAAAACCTCATCGAAAACCGAAGAAAACTGCAACAACGTTTTGCGCAGGAAGTAGTTTTGATGCCAAAGGATATTTCGGTTTCTTCTGCTGACAAGCAATTTTTGGAATGCCTTCAAAAAGTATTGGACCAAAATATTACCAATTCCAATTTCAGTATAGAAGACTTTGGAAGCGAAATGGGAGTTAGCCGGATGCAACTTCACCGAAAATTAAAAGCACTTACGGGTCAGTCAGCCTCAGAATTTTTGCGAACACAACGACTAAAATTGGCGCTTAAATTATTAAAGGAGAAAAAGATTTCCATTTCAGAAGTAGGATATACCGTTGGCTTCAACGATCCATCCTATTTCACCAAATGTTTCAAGCAGGAATTTGGTAGCGCTCCTTCAGAATATATTTCAAAATAAATTTTCTATACACATCTATAAGCATTGTAAACAAAGGGCTGTTACATTTGTTATAGCATTGGTTACAAAATTCACAGTACCTCCTGTTTCTTCGTAATATATTTATTGCACCATTTTCCTAGTTATGAAAAAAGAAAAACAATATTCAGGCAACCTGGAAATTGTACCGGGAAAACAGATTTTTTTAAACATAAATAATCTAGCTGCAGGAATTTATACATTGAAAATAATGTTCAACAACAAAGTGATAAAAGAAGTAACATTTAAAAAATAAACCCTTAAAATAATTATTATGAAGACAGTTTTAGCCCTTTTATTTATTTGTACTACCAGTTTATGCAACGCTCAATTTTTGGACAAACTTGGCGATAAAGCTGCTAATGCAGTAGAACGAACTGTGGAAAGACGTGTGGAAAAAGAAACCACAAAAAGTGCCGATAGAGTTTTGGACACTATTGTAGATTCACCTAAAAGTAAACAGAAAAAAAAGAAGAAGAAAAAGAGCAAAAAAAGCTCCAACCGAAATATTATTGGTGGAGACCCAGTTGACGATGGCTCCAAAACCACTACCCCTCAGAATAGCGATGCAACCAATGAAGAGGAAACAGAAAATTAATTTGCAAACAATTTATATATTTAAATCATGAAAAGAATTATTATTATAACAATCGTTCTGTTTGGAGTGGTTTCCACCCTTAATGCCCAAAGCGGATGCAGTAAATACTATCCTTTTAAAGAAGGAACCAAGGCAGAAATAACTACATACGACAAAAAAGGAAAAAAAGCCGCTGTTATTGATTATACAGTTTTAAATAAAACCCAAACTTCTCAAGGAGAGGTTGCGACTATGAAATCTTCCGTTAAAGATGAAAATGGAAAACTAATAGCGGAAACCGAGTATAACGTAACCTGCGATGGCAGTAAAATCTCTATTGATTATAAATCCATGGTTAGCCCAATGATGATGGAACAATTTAAGAATATGGATTATGACATTAGCGGTACCGATTTGGAAATCCCCAACAATCTTTCTGTAGGCCAAACACTTCCAGATGCGCAGATGAATATGAAGATAAGCATGAGCGGAATAAACATGAATATGGAATTGAACATAACCAATAGAAAAGTGATCGGAAAGGAAAACGTTACAACGCCTGCAGGAACTTTTGACTGTTATGTGTTAACATCTGATACGACTACCAAAATGGGGGTATCGCAAACAAGTAACTCTAAACAATGGATTGCCGAAGGCGTAGGAATGGTAAAACAAGAAGATTATCAAAAAGGGAAAGTATCTTCAAGTAGCTTGCTTACAGTATTTTCAAAATAACCAATAACCAAATTAGATTTCAAGGACCGGAGCTTTAAGCTTCGGTTTTTTCATTTATTTCTGCTTCAAACAGTTCGAGAAAATATTTTAGAAGTTTCTCTTTTACCTCTTCCATAGAAATTTCGGTCTTTCCCAGTTCTACATTCATAGAGGTAACTGCCTTGCCCTTTAATCCACAAGGAATCATATTGTCAAAATAGCCTAAATCTGTATTTACATTCAATGCAAAACCGTGCATGGTAACCCAGCGGCTGGCACGAACACCCATAGCGCATATTTTTCTTGCAAAAGGCGTCCCCACATCCAGCCAAACGCCTGTCTCGCCTTTGCTTCGTTCAGATTTTATGTTGTATTCAGCCAATGTTAAGATTATCATTTCTTCCAGAAAACGCATGTATTTATGGATGTCGGTAAAGAAATTTTCCAAATCCAAAATAGGGTAACCCACAATTTGCCCAGGCCCATGGTAGGTAATGTCGCCGCCGCGATTTATTTTATAGAATTTGGCGTTAATGGACTTCAATTTTTCTTCAGAAATGAGCAAGTTTTCAATATGCCCGCTTTTACCCAAAGTATAAACGTGCGGATGCTCTACAAACAGAAGATAGTTGGGAGTATCTTGGTTTAACTTTTCACGTCTGTTTTTGCTTTTAATCTGAAGTATTCTCTGAAAAAGAAATTCTTGATGGTCCCAGGTTTCTTTGTAGTCTCTTAATCCTAAATCTTCTATTTGCAAATTTTTAGCCATTTTTCGCTAATTTTATAAGTAGGCAAAACTATCAATTAATTGGGTTTGTTCGATTCATATTGTGAGATTTTTTAGGCTAAAACTTAAAGTTAATTTCTTAAAAATTCCCTAAATTCCTCAAAGGGTCTTATATTTACAATTCTAAACATTCATACTAATAACATCTAAAATGAAAAAAAGTACTTTTAAACACATTCTCGTTTTGTCCTTTGCATTATTTTGCTTTGGATTAAACGCACAGAACACAGCGTTTTGGACGAAAGCCTCGTCCAATGAGATGCAAAACCGACAAAAAGCTTTCAGGAATACTATGCCACAGGAATACAACCTGTTTACGCTAAACACTTCAGCGTTAAAAAGTCTTTTGGCTCAGGCTCCTGCAAGAAACAGTGTACGTTCAAACGTAATTATAGATTTGCCAACCAACAACGGCGAAATTCAACATTTCCGCGTTTATGAAGCCTCCGTAATGGAACCTGCTTTACAGGCGCAACATCCAAATACCCGATCTTATGCCGCCCAAGGCATTGAAGACCCTTCTGCAATTGCACGTTTTAGCGTTTCTGATATTGGGGTAAATGTGATGATCTTTTCTGCAAATTATAGCACTATATACATTGATCCTTACACTCAAGACAAGAATTATTATATTTCTTACAGCGTTAACAAGCTTCCAGCAGATCCAAACGGATTTGAATGTATGGTAGAAGATGCTGAAGGCCCTACTCCTACTGGCGAAAACAAAAATGCGGATGATGGTCTATTAAGAACTTTCCGTGCGGCTATTGCCTGTACTGGTGAATATGCTCAGTTTCAACTTAACCAACAAGGTGTTGGTAATGGCGAGCCTGATCCTGTTAAAAAAGCTGCTGTTCTAATGGCGATGAACACAACCATGACGCGTGTAAACGGTGTTTTTGAAAAAGACCTTTCCGTAACGATGGTTTTGGTTGCAAACAATACAGATATTATCTATCTCAATGCTGGAACAGATCCATTTACAAATAATAGTGCAAGTGCCTTGATTAATCAAAGCCAACAGGTTATTGATGCCCAAATAGGTTCTGCAAATTATGACATTGGACATACTTTCAGCACTGGGGCTGGTGGTCTGGCACAATTGAGAGTTCCTTGTACAGCTTCCAAAGCACGTGGAGTTACAGGTACAAGTTTCCCACTAGGAGATAACTATGATATTGATTATGTTGCTCACGAAATGGGACACCAGTTTGGCGCAAACCACACTTTCAACAATTCTTGTGGAAACAACAGAAACGGAGGCACAGCTGTAGAACCTGGAAGTGGATCTTCTATTATGGCTTATGCAGGTATTTGCCCTCCAAACGTTCAGCCTCACAGTGATGATTATTTTACTGCAATAAGCATTCAGGAAATGTGGGCTTTTGTAAAGAATGGCGCAGGACAATGTGGCGCGCAGAGTGCAACAAATAACCAGCCTCCAACTGCTGATGCAGGACCAGATTATACTATTCCAAAATCAACTCCTTTTGTCTTGAAAGGTATTGCTACTGATCCTGATGGTGACGCCCTAACGCATTGCTGGGAACAAATGAATCCACAAACGGGAACTATGCCGCCCCAAAACACTTCAGTTTTTGGGCCAATGTTCAGAACTATCGATCCACTTGCTTCTCCTGACAGATATATGCCAGCTTTACCAACTGTATTGAACAATCAAACACAGAGCACTTGGGAAGTTGTTCCTTCAGTAGGAAGGTTTATGACCTTTAGATATACCGTTCGCGACAATGTTGCCGGTGGTGGCTCTTCTGCAAGTGACGACACGATTATAACAACTGACGGAAACTCAGGACCATTTTTAGTTACGTCTCAAGATACTCCTGTTACTTGGACAACACAGACCACACAAACAATTACTTGGGATGTTGCTGGAACTGACGTAGCTCCTGTAGATAGTCCAAATGTTGATATCTGGTTTTCTACTGATGGTGGACAAACCTTCCCTATTAGTATAGCTTTAAACGTGCCAAACACTGGTAGTACGGTAATTAACGTGCCAAGCGTTAACACAACTACTGGTAGGTTAATGGTTATGTCATCAAACAATATCTTTTATGACCTTAACAATGCAGTTATCATAGTTGAAGGCTTAATTGGTTTTGAAGATTTCACATTTGATAATTTTGCGGTTTATCCAAACCCATCAACTGGAACTTTCAACCTTACATTCAAGCCTGCTTCAAATGATAATATTGAAGTTGCTCTTTACGATTTAAGAGGAAGATCAATCAATACATATACCTATGATGATGTTTCTGCTGCCAATACTTTCAGCAAACAACTAGACTATGGTTATATTGAAAGCGGAGTGTATTTCCTTGTTGTTAAAAATGGCGACAAAGTAACTACTAAGAAGCTAGTTAAAAACTAAATAGAGAAATAAGAATATAGAAAAGAGAGAAAAGACAAGATAATTTCTTGTTCTTTTCTCTCTTTTCTTTTTCCATTTATTATGAATAAAAAATGTCTAAGGCTTCAAATTATTTTAAAAACTCATTGTCATTTTTTGCCATTCAGTAATTTTTGTTTCTAAAGCTACCAAACTCTCCTCAGACATATACTGTTTGTGATATGCAACCAAGAGTTGGTTGCCCAAGTTCAAAATACTCAATACTCAATGCTCACTATAGTTTCACCGTTTCCGTAATATGCGAAACAACTTGTGAAGTTTTTTCAACTTTAAATTTAAGATCAATTACAAGGGTGTTATTGGTTTTTTCTACCACAAGTTTTCCATTTCTAATGGGATAGAAACCTGCTTCACCTCTGCAAAAACATTGTTTCCCGTAGAGTAAATTTACTTCTCCAAGCGTTGCGTTTTCTTTGCTTAAATTTTCCACAGCAGCTGGTATTTCGAACTGAATAGTCTCAGAATAGTTTCCATCAACAGTCCCTTCCGGTCCTTCCTTGGAATATGTGTATTCTACCACCATATTTTCTCCATCCGCTATTTCAGGATATAAAGCACCAGTGCCATCTTCCTTTATAACCAAATGCTTGTTTTTGTGAACTACTATGCTACAACTCCCTTCTTCTGGGCAGCCCGTAACTTTATTTTCTACTTGTCCCATACTCGTGTTATCTGATGAAATTACATTTCCCGTCTGCGTTTTGCAGGCATTGACAAATAAGAGTGGAATTAAAAAAAGTAATGCTTTCATATGGTTTAAGTTTAATGTTAATAAGTCATAATATACAAATACGTTGCCGAAATATTCTAATTTTCCAATTCAACCTCTAAATCAAGTAAATCCGGGTTTTTGAAATATTCTATAAAAGGTGTCTGAACACGTATTGTTTTTTTGTCTTCTGAAAAAGTAGCATCGGGATTTGATGTTTTCTTTATTTTCTTTGGGAAGGTATAATTTAACGTATAATTAGAACCACCCATAAAAGCTTCGGCCTGTTTCATGCTGTCCACCTGTTGCTGGTGTATTATTTTATCTTTTATATAGGCATCACGCTTAAAAACACCTTTTTTAAACGAGTAATTTACGCCAATAATTTCTGGGGAATCTTCCTCTTTCTTTATTTCAGTATTGGGATCTGGGTTCGGCATTAAATTGCTTGCCTGCTCCAGTCCGTTCAAAATATCGTTCGCCTCACTGATGTTTTTAAATTTTGTTGAAATATCATAAACCATTTCTGAGGTTTCAGAATTCATGTTTATGTGAATATTAAAATTTTCAAGCTTCTTTAATTTCGCTTGTTCTGTAGCGGAAAGTCTGGAAATGCTATCTTTTTTTTCCTCTAAAAACTGCTTCATATAAACAATAGTATCAATTTTCACTTTCATAGAATCAATAACGGGCGCACCACCAAAGGCCATCATTTCGTTCATGTTAGCTTCCACAGTCATGGTTCCGCTTCCATCTTCGTTCATAACCATGGTTTCAGTAAATTGGCAACTTGTGGCAATAAAAGCCAAGACGAAAAGAAATAGTAATTTTTGAATCATTTCCTTATTGTTTAGGTTTATTTAAAATTATAAGTGCTGCAATTACACCCGGAACCCAGCCGCAAACAGTAAGTATAAAAACGATTATTACGGAACCACAGCCCTTGCCAATAACAGCAAGTGGTGGAAAAATAATTGCTAACAGGACTCTCCATATACTCATAGAAAACAAATTTACGATTAATATTTAAGCTATCTGTCAAGCCATTTTTCCTTTTGTTACAAGATTAAATTTTTAACCACAAAGTTTACAGCCTTTTAAAAAAAGACACAAAGTTTTTCTCCGTGCACTTTGTGCCTTCTTTGTGCTCTCTGTGGTTTCTTTACAACTAATGTATCAATCTCTCCTATAACTTTCTTTTTTTGAATTTTATTTTTTTATTTGGAATTTGGTACTTGAAATTTGGAATTTATGCTTTAGCATATAGAACTTCATTTCCCTATCTTTGCACCTTCATTTTTTTAGACAAAATATATGCAACTTTCTGAACTGGAAATCATCCGAAGAGAAAAATTACAACAACTGCGCGATCGTGGAATAAACCCATATCCTGCAGATTTATACCCTGTAAATAACACCTCAAAAAAGATAAAGGACAATTTTGAAGAAGGGAAAAAGGTGGTAGTTGCCGGAAGATTGATGTCCCGAAGAATTCAAGGATCAGCTTCCTTTGCTGAACTTCAGGATGCGGACGGACGCATACAGGTTTATTTTAACCGCGATGAAATATGCCCAGGCGAAGATAAAAGCCATTACAACGACGTCTATAAAAAACTGCTCGATATAGGCGATTTTATAGGAATTGAGGGCGAACTCTTCACAACCCAAGTAGGCGAAAAAACCATCATGGTGAAGAATTTCACCCTGCTGAGTAAAGCCCTAAAACCATTGCCACAACCGCGCGTTGATGCTGAAGGAAAAGTACACGATGCTTTTACCGACCCGGAACAACGCTACCGCCAACGCTATGCAGATTTGGTGGTGAACCCACACGTAAAGGAAATTTTCGTAAAACGCACCAAACTTTTCAATGCTATGCGAACCTTCTTTAACGATCGTGGCTATTTTGAAGTGGAAACTCCAGTGCTACAACCCATTCCAGGTGGTGCTGCGGCGCGACCATTTATAACGCACCACAATTCTTTGGACATTCCATTATATATGCGAATTGCGAATGAATTGTACCTAAAAAGATTGATAGTCGGGGGTTTTGACGGGGTATATGAATTCTCCAAAAACTTCAGAAATGAAGGAATGGACCGCACCCACAACCCAGAGTTTACAGCAATGGAAATTTACGTTTCCTATAAAGACTACAACTGGATGATGGATTTCTGCGAGCAATTGCTGGAATTCTGTGCTATACAAGTAAACGGAACCTCAAAAGCCACCTTCGGAAAATACGATATTGATTTTAAAGCACCCTACCCAAGGGTAACAATGGCTGAAGCAATCAAAAACTTCACCGGTTTTGATATTACCGGAAAAACCGAGGATGAAATCCGAAAAGCTGCTATGGAAATGAAAATTGCTGTGGATGATACCATGGGCAAAGGAAAACTCATCGATGAAATTTTCGGCGAAAAGTGTGAGGGCAACTACATTCAACCAACCTTTATCACAGATTATCCAAAGGAAATGAGCCCACTTTGTAAAGAACATCGCGAAAATCCAGAACTAACAGAACGTTTTGAATTGATGGTCTGCGGTAAGGAAATAGCTAATGCATACAGCGAATTGAACGACCCCATAGACCAACGCGAACGTTTTGAAGCGCAATTAAAATTGGCAGACAGAGGCGATGACGAGGCAACCGCTTTTATAGATTACGACTTTCTTCGTGCTTTGGAATACGGTATGCCCCCTACCAGTGGTATGGGTATCGGGATGGATCGTTTGGTTATGTTTTTGACCAACAATCCTTCAATACAGGAAGTACTTTTCTTCCCGCAAATGCGCCCCGAAAAGAAAAAAGTAGAAATGACCGAAGACGAAAAAGCGGTTTACACACTTTTAAAAACTCAATCGCCCATTGCTCTGGAAGCGCTAAAAACACAAAGCGGCTTGAGTAATAAAAAGTGGGACAAGGCAATAAAAGGCTTGACGGCTTCAAAGGTTGCGAAGGTTGAAAAAACGGATGAAAACTTGATCGTTTCTGCACTTTAAAACTGGCTTAGAATATTTATTCAAAAAGGAAATTACAGTAATGTAGTTTCCTTTTTTTATAGGGTGCAAAGTTAGTACTTCAAAAATTCTTCAAATTACTTTATTCAGAAACCTTTGAATTATAATTCTTTAACATTACATTTGGCAATCTATTAACAAAAACTAAACCCTAATATATGAAAACAAGAGTTTTACTCACAACACTTTTATTGTGCATGACACAAGTTTTCTTTGCACAGAGCACCAAAGAAAGTGTTGCCCAATCTTGGATGGACAATAATATGCCCATCAACAAAACAAACCAAAGTTTTACAATGAATAACAGCCACGCAGGCCCTTCCGGCGAAACATTTCGTTACCAACATACTGTAAACGCTGTGGAAGTTTTTGATTCTTCAGTGGCGGTTCACGTTTCAAATGGCAACCAAGTAACTTATCACGCAAGCACTTTTGACAGTGCTGTGGAAACCATTGACACCAACCCTTCAATTTCTGTTGATGACGCTTTAAATGCAGCAAAGGCAGCTTTGAATATTGAAGGTTACATTTCTCAAAAGGAAGTAAAACTATATGTTTACAACAAACTGGGAAGTAGCCAATTGGTTTACAGAGTAACCACGATGTCTGAATTCAGAATGGGAAACTGGGAAACAATTGTTGACGCTAAAACCGGAACTGTTTTAAGCACAAAAGACATTGCCATCTACCACAAAAAGGGTGGAGAACACAATCCAAATGAAATAAAAAATCCAGCCGCTCCTTCAAGTATGGCAACTGGAACAGCAATGGTTTTTGACCCAGACCCACTAACCAAAACAGGAAGTAACTATGGCGGAAACTATTCTGACAACAATGATCAAACCAATGCCCAACTTGACGCTGCAAGAACTGCGGTTGATCTTTTAGATATTGAGTTTGACGGAACCAATTACAGACTAAGAGGCCCTTATACAGAAATTGCAGAATTGGGTTCCCCTTCAACAGGCCTATTCCTTCAACCATCACCAGATTTCAGCTTTACTCGTGACCAACAAGGTTTTGAAGCTGCAAACTGTTATCACCACATTGATAAAAGCTTTCGTTACATTAACGATGATCTAGGAATTCCATTAGTTTCAATTTATAATGGCGGAGTGGTTCGATATGACCCACACGGGGCCAATGGCGCTGACAACTCTTTTTACAGTGCCGGAAGTCTTCAGTTTGGAGAAGGCGGGGTAGATGATGCAGAAGATATGGACGTAATTCTTCACGAATTAGGGCATGGGCTTCACGATTTTATTACCAACGGAAACCTTAGCCAAGTAAATGGCCTAAGTGAAGGAACCGGTGATTATTGGGCAAATTCCTATAAAAGAAGCACTGGCTTTTGGGATAGCTCAGACGCACAGTATTTCTGGGTTTTTGGCTGGGACGGACACAACCCATTCTGGGGAGGTCGTATTACCAACTATGGTGCTATGTACCCAGGAGGACTAACTGGGCAAATCCATACTGATGGACAAATCTGGGCTACCGTACTTCTTGAAATCTGGGAAATCGTTGGGAGAGAAAAAATGGATGCCGCTGTTTGGGAAGGTCTTGCAATGACCAATAGTGGCACCAACCAGCAAAACGCAGCAATTGCAGTTAGACAGGCAGCTATAGATATGGGCTACACCTGTGCTGAAATAGATGCCTTTACAGATAGATTTGAAGCTAGAGGATATACATTGCCAGTTTATATTTGTGATCCTAATGCCTGTGATATTTCTGTAATAGATGCTACAAACATCTCTCCGTGTAATGACAATGGCACACCTAGCGATGGCAGTGACGACTTCTTTACAGCAGATATAATTGTTGGTTTTGAGAATCCCCCAGCAACAGGAACCTTAGATTTAACTGGTGATGGAACCGCATCAGTATCTGTAGTAGGCTTGGTTTCACCACATATGTTTGTGGGCGTACAGATGCCGTCTGATGGTGGGCCAATTAACCTTACCGCAACTTTTTCAGCAGATGGAACTTGTAACCTTAACGTTCCAAATGCAGGAACTGCACCAGCACCTTGCGTTACCGCGGGAGTTAATGAAAATGAAGATTTGCTTGGCGTTTCCATTTATCCAAACCCAGCAGATGATACTATTGCACTATCAAATCTAAAAGAAGAATACAACGTTGCCATCTACAATATGCTTGGCCAAAAAGTAAAAGAACAGCACGTTGATGCAAGCAACAACAGCATCAATGTTTCTAATCTTTCTTTGGGTATTTATATATTGAAATTTGAAGATTACAACAATGTATTGCGCTTTGTAGTGAAATAATTATAGAACATTTTAATTTTTAAAAGGAGCCATATTAATGTGGCTCCTTTTTTATAAACAAACCACCGCCCACACTTTTTTCCTCCTTTTTGGCATAAGCGGTCCGGCATCCCTACCGGAAACGCGAGCGATGGTATTTAAGTTTGAAATCAATTCTTCAATAATTAAAACTACCTGAATAATTTACTTTCCAAAACAACCTATAAGTAAACTATACTCCTCAATGAGTAAAACCATCTTTTTAATTATTTTACATCAAAAGCCAAACTACCTTCTCCAGAAAATACCTGTAAACTAATCTTTAATGACAGTAACCTTAATCAGGCAAGCTCAAACCATCAACCATCAACTATCAACTATCAACTATCAACCATCAACCAATAACTGAGAACTTTTTATTACATTTAGCTACCCAATTTTATAAATATGAAGAAATTACTTTTTCTGGTCCTTATAGGCATACTGATTACCGCTTGTGGAAAGGATGATAGCTATGACCCTATTGAAGTTGACACCCAAGCTCCTTCAAAACCATTAAACTTAGCAGCCTCTGAGCAAACCGAAACTTCTCTAAAACTTAATTGGGATGCTTCCTCCGATAATGTAGGCGTTACTGGCTACCGAATTTATCAAGACGGAACCGTACTTCCCGGTTTAATTACCGAAACCACCATTACAATCCAAGGTCTTACTGCTGGCTCTGCATATAGTTTTTACGTTACGGCATTGGATGCCGAAGAAAACGAATCTGCCCCTAGCAATACGCTGGAAGCTTTTACTATTGAACAGCCCTTAACATTTTTGCCGTTGCTTTCACAAATGGGGGTTTTCGATGGAAATCTTTCAGATTTGAATCCTTCCAACGGAGTCCAACTTTATGAAATTCACAGCACACTATTTACAGATTATGCCCACAAACAAAGACTAATCCGCCTTCCCGATGGTCGAAGCATGCGTTACAACAACACAGATTTGCTGCCTACTTTTCCAGACAATACTTTGATTTCAAAAACATTTTATTACAATCTTGACGAACGCGACCCTTCATTGGGCAAAAAAATTATTGAAACCCGAATTCAACTGAAGGTAAATGGAGAATGGCTTGTAGGAGATTACATTTGGAACGCCGCCCAAACCGAGGCTACTTTACGCGAAACGGGCAGTACAGAATCCATTAGCTATATAGACGAAAACGGAAATACACAAAATGTAAACTACCAAATACCTTCAAAACAGGATTGTTTTACCTGCCATAACAACAACGCAACCACCTCCCCTATTGGTCTAAAATTGCGGAATTTGAATTTTATCCCTTCCTATACCAATCAAAACCAGTTGGATTATTTTGCAGGTCTTGGACTTTTACAAGGTGTCAATTCTGGAAGCACCAGTGTTTTGCCAAACTGGGAAGATGAAAATTTATTTATTCAAGATCGCGCCCGCGCATATATGGACGTGAATTGCGCACATTGCCACCAGCCAGGAGGAAGTGTTCCCCAGGGATTTCTTTTGGACTTTAGGCTGGAAACACCTTTTGATGATACAGGCATCTACGCAAACCGTGGTGAAATAATAGCTCGTTTTGAAAGCACAATGCCAACCTATAGAATGCCACAATTGGGAAGGACAATCGTGCATACCGAAGCATTACAAATGCTAAATGATTATATAGATTCACTTTAGACGATTATTTTTTTATAAAAGAATAATTGAAGCCGCTTATTGCGGCTTTTTCCACTTCAAAAAAAGTCAGTAATTAAACCTAATTGAATTCCATAAGTCATAGCTATGTTGAACATTAAAAAAACATATCATGAAAAAAGTATTGATAATCTTTATGGCACTAGCCACTTTCGCTGTTAGCGCACAAAACAGAAATTCTGAAAGAAAAGAACAACACAAAGAGATGAAAGCGAATCTCACACCCGAACAAAGAGCCGATTTAAAGATGAAAAAAATGACGTTGGCTTTAGACCTTAATGCTTCCCAACAGCAAAAAGTGAAACAACTTATTCTGAAAGCAGAAAATGACAGACCTGCAACTCGCCCAAACAGAAGCGAAATGACAGATGCTCAAAAATACGAAGCGAAAAGCGCTATGTTGGACCGTCGTATCGCGATGAAAAAAGAAATGAAAGAAATTCTTACCGAAGAACAAATGACAAAATGGGAAAGTCAACAAGGCCATAGACGAGGTCAATCAAGAGCTAAAGGAAATATGGAAAGAAAGCCTCGTCAATAAAATAATCTTAAAAATGACACTTTTGGTTCGGTTATTGTCTAAGTTATATACAAAATAGTTACTTTAGTAACTTTAAAATTAAAACTTATAACCATGAAAAACATACTAACAGTATTTGCATTTGCGGTAACATTGCTTTTGGGAGTTCAAACAAGCTCTGCGCAACAATTGTCACAAGATAAAAGTAGGCCAGAGGTAATCGCCAAAGCTGAAACCGCAAAGCTTACCGAAACATTGAATCTAAACGGAGACCAAGGCCGAACTATTTTTAGAGCTCTTGTTGCCAAAGAAATTGGTTACCAGAAAAATGTGGATGGAAAGGATGCCAAAAGTACTTCGGTTGTTGCCGAAAAGAAAAAATTGGACGATCAGTTGAAGGAAGCAATGAAAAAAACTTTAACTGCTGAACAATATGCCAAATGGCTCAAAATGAATAATTAGTGATTAATTATATTTAAAGTTAAGACCCTTTCTAAATTTAGAAAGGGTCTTTTTTGTATCGAAAATTATATTTCTCCGACCCTAAATAGTGGTAATTTTATGAACCATTGTTGCTTTTGAGAATTTTTTCCTCCCTTTAGGGCCGGGGTAAGAAAAAAATCAACCTTTCACCTAATCCGTTATTTCTCTATTTAAACTGTTTTGCCACTTTCCTACAAGCAGCAATAGTTGCATCTAAATCTTCATAGCTTAAAGCATCACAAATAAACCAAGTTTCAAAAGCGCTTGGCGCAATATAGATTCCTTCGTTTAGCATTCCGTGGAAAAACTTCTTAAAGCTTTCATTGTTCGCTTCTGCTGCAGAGGCAAAATCGGTAACAGGAGTTTCTGAAAAATGTATGGAAATCATGGACCCGATTCGGTTGATAGTGAATTTTACATTTTCAGAAGTAAGTGCTTCCTCCAACCCTTTATGGAGATATGCTGTCTTTTTGTTTATTGAATTGAAAACTTCCCCGTTTTCATTTAATTCTTTCAACATCGCCAAACCAGCAGCCATTGCCAGCGGATTTCCACTTAAAGTACCTGCTTGGTATACTGGGCCAATGGGTGCCAAGTAATCCATTATCTCTGCTTTGGCTGCGAATGCGCCAACGGGCAGCCCGCCACCAATCACTTTTCCGAAAGTCACAATATCAGCTTTCACACCCAACAATTCCTGTACACCTCCGGCGGCAAGCCTAAAGCCAGTCATTACTTCGTCAAAAATCAACAGGATATTGTTTTGGTCACAAAGATTTCGTAAACCTTCCAAAAATCCTTTCGCCGGTGGAATACATCCCATATTTCCTGCCACGGGTTCAAGAATAATACAGGCAATTTCGTTTTTGTTTGCGGCAATTACTTCTTCCACATTTTTTAAATCGTTGTAGTTTGCCAGCAAGGTATCTTTCGCCGTTCCTTCAGTAACACCAGGACTGTTGGGAGTTCCGAAAGTAACAGCGCCACTTCCAGCTTGAATTAAAAAGGAATCGCTATGGCCGTGATAACAGCCTGCGAATTTTATAATCTTGTCTTTCCCAGTATATCCACGCGCCAATCGCACCGCACTCATGCATGCTTCGGTACCACTGTTCACAAAACGAATCTTATCAATATTCGGAACCATGGACACTGCAAGTGCAGCAATTTCAGTTTCTATTTCTGTGGGCATCCCGAAAGAAGTTCCTTTTTCTGCTTTTTCAATCACGGCATTTACCACAGCTTCGTATGCATGGCCCAGAATCATAGGTCCCCAGGAGTTTATATAATCAATAAATTTGTTTCCATCAACATCATACAAATAAGCGCCTTTGGCCTTTTCAACAAAAACGGGCGTTCCGCCAACTGCTTTAAATGCTCGCACCGGTGAGTTTACACCGCCAGGAATAACTTTTTGCGCTTCAGTAAATAGAGCGCTGCTTCTTTGGTAATTCATACTAATGGTTGAGGGATTTGTAATGATGCTATGTTTTCTATTGATACTTTGGGCACTTTTGAAATATTTATACTGAAAACTGCTACTGCAAACTTTCTTACTTCTCTTTTCTCTACTGGTTTTTTACCGGATGAAGATATAAAACCTGACCGATGGATATATCATTATTTCTTAGTCCGTTGTATCCTTTTAATGTTTCAACTGTAAGATTAAAACGCTTTGAAATACTGTAAAGCGTATCGCCAGCTTGCACAGAATAAGTGCCGATTTTGGAGTCATCGGGATCTACACCGCTCACTTTTCTGCCCAATACTTCTTCGTCATACGTTTCAAGGTTATACCTTTCGATAATCCCAATAAGCTTATCAGGGTATTTTGGATCTGTTGCATAACCTGCTTTTCGCAATCCTTTTGCCCAGCCTTTGTAATCGTCTTTCCTAAGTTTGAAAAGATCTTGATAGCGACTACGCTGCGTTAAAAACAGCGAATGATCTCTATAGGAATACTTGGGATCGTTATACTTTCGGAAACATTCCCCACGTTCATCATCATCATGATAAACCCTATCTCCTTCCCAACCAGTGTGGCATTTTATACCAAAGTGATTGTTTGCTTTTAAGGTAAGCTCTCCCGCACCGGCACCGCTTTCTAGGATTCCTTGCGCAAGAGTGATACTGGCAGGAATTCCGTACTGAAGCATTTCTTCTTTGGCAATCCCGCTAAATTCATTTATATAGTTGGCCACTCGTTCACTGTAAGGAATATTTACGGGTACTTCCACAACTTCCGGCTCTTCTGCCTTTGTATCTTTCTCTTTTATGGGCTGCTTAACCCTAACAACACGCTCGGTTGTATGTTTCTTTTTGTAGGTAGTAGCCGTTTTTTTTGATTTGCAACTGCCAAAGCAAATAATACATATAAGAAGAAGGGTAGTTATTCTGCCAATCATTTTATTCAATTATAGGAAGGTTTTTCTTTTTCAATTTCTGGTTCATCCCAGCAATGCCTTGTAAGCCTCCGGTATGGACCGCAAAAATACGGCTATTTTCTTTGAAATACCCATTTTTTAAAAGATCCATAATCCCAAACATCATTTTTCCGGTATAGATGGGATCCAGTGGAATGTTCGTTTTTTCTTTAAACTCGTTCATAAAACGAATTAAATCAATATCTATTTTACCATACCCACCAAAACAATAGCTATCGGTGATTTCAAAATTGGTTTTGGAAGTATATTTTGCTATTTCTGAAGATTGAAATATTCCTTTTAAAGCTGAAAAGCCCATAATATGTTGGCTTTCTTTTGAAGCTTTCACCAATCCAGCCATGGTGCCTCCTGTGCCTACAGGAACACATATATAATCGAAAGAATCCGTTTCTTGACATAAAATTTCCTCACATCCTTTTACGGCCAATGCATTGGTGCCACCTTCGGGCAATAAATAAAAATCACCAAATTTATTTTTCAAATTATTGATGAATTCAGTTTCATCTTTCTGTCTATAAGCTTCACGCGAAACAAAATGCAAATGCATTCCGCAGTCCTTTGCAAAAGAAAGTGTTGGGTTTTCCGATATTTTACTTTCAAGTTCCTCACCACGAATGATACCGATGGTTTTAAAACCCAGTTCTTTTCCGGCTGCTGCAACTGCGGCAATATGATTGGAATAGGCCCCGCCAAAAGTGAGAAGCTTTTTTTGTCCCTGCTCTTGGGCAGCTTGGAGGTTGTATTTCAGCTTCCTGAATTTATTGCCCGAGACAAAGGGGTGCAACATATCTTCCCGCACAATTGACAAGGAAAAATCGTTTAAGTTGAATGCCGATAGATTTACGGTTTCTATGGGGCAACTCCAGTTATTAAAAATAGTAGACATATTTCGCAAAGATAACAACGGATCCTATATTTTAAAATTCCTGTCCAAAACGATTTTAGAAGTGTGAAAAAATTGAAACAAAAAGCAAGTTAAGTCAGAAAAAACTTAAAAAAAAGCCAAAAAAAGTAGGAAACATCTGATAAATAGGTCTTTGTAAAAGAAATAATTCAACATTTCGTCCGAAAAATTTGCGCTTTATCGGAATTATGTCATATTATTGTATTGTATTTTCAACCAAACCCCAAATTATGAAAATAAAAATACTTGCACTGTGGTCAATTTTTATGACCAAACCGTCAAAACAAATTTTGTGTTAGATAAAGCCCTACGTATAGGTCACGATATTTCTTGTACTGTATAATTTATTTTTATGACCAAATAATTTGACGCCCCATTATAATTTTTAAATTAGCACAACCAAAAAAAACATTTATGAAACGATTTCTACAATTCTTTTTAATGCTTAGCGCACCATTGCTTTTTTCACAAACTCCATGCGTTGGTGGAATGGCGAACGGTTTTCCCTGTAATGGTCTTACATTACAAGGACATATTAGTATAGCGGATTTGGGAGGGAAAGCTTATTCTGGAAACAACCCAATGGAAGCCCAAGATTCTTGGGGCTGGACGGATCAGGACAATAAAGAGTATGCATTAGTAACATTAAATGATGGTATTTCCTTTGTAGATATTTCAGTTCCAACCAGCCCACGCTTTTTGGGAAAACTACCAAGTGCTACTTCAACTAGCTGGTGGCATGACGTAAAGGTCTATAATAATTATGCCTTTATAACAAGTGAAAGTTCAGGTTTTGGAATTCAGATTTTTGATCTTACAAGGCTTAGGGGTCTTTCTACAAGTAATACTAATAATGGTCCTAACGGTATGAGGATTTTTACGACAGATGGATTATATACTGGTGTTTCTAAAGCGCATAATATTATAATTAATGAGGATACAGGCTATTTGTATATTCTGGGTTCAAATTTAAGTAGTGGCGGTCCCAGAATTTTAGATCTAAATAGCAATCCAACAAACCCGTCCGAAGTTGGAAGTATTTCAGGTTTGGGATATTGTCATGATGCTCAAGTTGTTTTGTATGACGGGCCAGATCCAAATTATCAAGGACGAGAAATATTAGTAGGTAGTTTCAGTGCAAGCAATAGTATATATATTTTAGATGTAACCAATAAAAACTCTTATTCAATTATTTCATCGGTAAGTTATGAAAACAAATATTATACCCATCAAGGGTGGTTCACAGAAGATAAACGTTTTTTTATAGCTGGCGATGAAGAAGATGAAATAAATAATGGGGTCAATACACGAACTCTTGTTTTTGACTTGAATGATCTTGAAAGTCCTTCATTACATTATGAATATTCTGGTCCCACAGCAGCCATTGACCATAATGGTTATGTTGTAGGCAATCGTTTTTATTTGGCAAATTATAATGCTGGCATGAGGGTTTTAAAATTAGATGATTTATACAACACTGTGCCTACAATGAGTGAAATCAACTATTTTGACACACATCCAAGTACTGATATTGCCTCTTTTTATGGAGCTTGGAATGTTTATCCGTTTTTTAAAAGTGGAAATATTATTGTAAGCGATCTAGTTGAAGGACTTTTTATTGTAAAAGATCCATTTTTTGATAATATTGACCCTGTCGCCATTTGCCAAAACTACACGGCAACCTTAGATAAAAACACAGGCAGTGTAACATTAACAGCGGCAGATATTGACAATGGCTCAACAGATAATTTTGGAATTACAAAAAGAACTATTACTGAAGGACAAACAACATTTACCTGCAAAGATGTTGGACAAACATTTAATGTAACACTAACCGTTGAAGATGATTATGCCAACAAAGCTTCTTGTACCGCCACAGTTACTGTTGCCGCACCTACAACAACTTACTCAGGAAACAACTGGAACAATGGTGCTCCAGGGCCAGGTTCAGCCGCAAAAATTAGTAGCGATTACAATACTGCCACCAAAGGAAATATTGATGCCTGTAGTTGTGAAGTAGATGCAAGTAGAACTTTAACGGTTGCCGCAGATGATTATCTTAATGTTACAAAAGATATCACAGTTAACGGTAATCTTATTGTCCAGCATCAAGGGAGTGTTGTACAATTTGAAGATGATGCGGCTGTTGCTAATAACGGCCTTATCAATGTAGAATACACAACTCCATTCATGCTTCCAAGAACCTTTTTGGTAATGGGTAGCCCAATGACGACAGAAACGCGTAATGGTGCCTTTGGAAATTCTTATATGTTCCTAAACCACCTTACCGAAAATTTTATACCCAATCCAGATGTGGCGGCAGATTTTCCAGGTGCAGAAAACTTTGCAGATGACAATAGAGATAATTGGGTCAATTATTCCGGCGCAATAAATCCAGGGGAAGGTTATATATCCCGTCCACAGTTAAATGGAAATGATGGAAACAAAACGTATGACATGACCTTTGAACTAGGAACGCTAAATACGGGTGATATTACTTTCGACGTAAAATACAACACACCTGGGCCAACGGCAAACGATAACAGAAACGCTAGCCCCAATGTATTGTCTAATCCGTATCCATCCGCGATAAGAGCTGTAGACTTTATTAACGCCAATTCTATGATTAACGAAATTTATTTCTGGAATCCAAATACACCACCCAGCCCATTATTGCCGGGCGCATATACTATGAATTTCAGCATGGAAGACATCTCAATGTATAATCTTATGGGAGGTACGCCCGCACCATCAGACCCAACACAAACCGATCCAAGCGGATATATTTCTACTGGCCAAGGTTTTGGCATTAAGGCAACAGCAGCAGGTGTTGCAACTTTTACAAACGCAATGCGGGTTACTGGCAATAACAACGTTGCCCCAAGACCATTAGTAGATGGCAACGACCGTATATGGGTACAGGTTAAGAATGAGCAGTACCAAATGCAAAACAATACATTAATTGGTTTCTCTATATTAACAACTTCTGGTATAGATCAAGGCTATGACAGCCGAAGATTGGCAAACGTACTTTCCTTATATACACATTTGGAAAATGGAAGTGAGGAATTTGGAATACAGAGCCGCGAAGCTTTTGAGGACGGTGCAAAAGTACTTATGGGCTTCTCCAGTTTATTGGACGAAAACCTCGAATACACCATTTCAATAAAAGACATACAAGGCCCAGGTTTCGATAACGCCACCGTTTTTCTTATAGACAATGAATTAAATATAAGTACCAATTTATCTCAGGAAAACTATACTTTCAAAGCAGAAAAAGGAACTTACAATAGTCGCTTCACCTTACAATTCAGAAGTAATGAGATTTTGGGAGATACTACCACTGCTCTTGAAAAAGTAGCTGTTTATCCAAACCCAACAAGTAGTGTACTTAACGTAGTTTCGCCCGAGGCAAAAATTACCACTTTAGAAATTTTTGATGTAAGCGGAAGAAGACTAAAAAATCTGGATCTTTCCACTGCAACCTATTATGAAGTTGATATGAACAACCTTCAAAGCGCTATTTATTTTGTAAAAATAAGTACCGATATGGGTTCCGTTACAAAACAGATAATCAAACAATAAATCCCCACAATCCATTATTCACTTAACCTAAAAAAAGACCGCTTATAAGCGGTCTTTTTTTCATTCAAGTAAAAGCTAAATCTCCAGAAATTCAAAAACTTCTCATTTAAACATCAAACTAATTGCAGATATATTTCCCAATCATATACTGCGTGATGGGTCTGAGCGCCTTTCCTGTTTTAGGATGAAGGCCGTAACTTGAAAAATATTCAAGTTTACCATCTTTATTTTTTACATACCAAACTTTCGCGCTTCCATCCTCGTTAAAAAACTGTGTTTCACAGCTCGGGTCCAATTGCTCAAAACTTTCTATCCGTTCAGCTTTATAAACCTTAAGGTCTCCTGTTTTTATTTTTTCAGCATCAAAGGAGGCTTCAACATAATGCGTTCCCTCCACCGCCACCCCCTTATGGCGGTAATGGCGGTGGATAGAAATATCTAAATTTGTTAGTACTTTAGAGGAATGAATGCACCCCGCCTATCATTCCTCTTTTTTTTAACCACCCTTTCAATAGTGGGTTTCAAAGGCTATTCACAGCAAAAGGATAGTGTACGTTACTATTACAACAAGATGTTGTATCCTACCAAAAGCTCGGATATTCCACTCGCCATACAATATTACACAGCACAATCTGAAAAATATTTAGCTGCCCATAATGATTATGAGGCAATAAAAGCTCTAAGAATGATTGCTATCGGGCAGAATGAAATTGGTAATACTTATGATAGTGAGAGTGCTGCCGTACAGGCCATCTCACTCATAGAAAATTCCCCACATACAGATACCCTTATTGAATCAAGAGTGGGAATTTACAACCAGTTGGGAAAGATATACCGAGCTTCAGATCAGTTTGAAAAAGCTATTGGGGCATATAATTTGGCCTTACAGTTTTCAAGGAGAACAGCAGATAGTATGACCCTAATAAATAATAAGGGAACTATTTATAAGGACTCCAAAAAGTATCAAAAGGCTTTGCAGCAATTTAATCTGGCATTTCAGAAAAAAAATAGTAACCTATACCCACAACAGTTGGCTAGGGTGCTGGACAATATGGGTTATGTCCAATCCAAATTGAACAACCCCAACGCCCTTCCCAATTTAAATCGGGCCTTACAGATTAGGGACAGCCTCCATGATGTTATGGGAATATTTTCGAGCAATAAACATTTGGCCCTCTATTATATGGAACGGGGTGATAAGCAGTTGGCACAATCATTCTCGACAAAAGCATATGAAGCTGCCAATAAAATAAACAGTCTTAGTTATTTGGAAGAGGCCCTCTCCCTTTTCGCAATTATGACAAACGATCCTAAGATTGCCCAGTTGAATACCATTACGGATAGTATCGCCAAAGAAAAACAATTGGCGCAAAATAAAAATGCCTACCTAAAATACAATGTAGAAAAAGAGCGAAAAAATACTATGGCTGCACAACTACTTCAAGAAAAGGAAAAAGGTCAAAAGTTGTTATATATGTCCCTTGGCATTTTTGCTACAGTTTTGGCCGTGTGCATCATAATGATCTTAAGAGCGCGCCACAAAAAGGAAAAAGTCCGTCAAGTATATAATACCGAGGCCCGTATTTCAAAAAAAGTGCACGACGAAGTTGCAAACGATCTTTACCAAGTAATGGTTAAATTACAGCAAAGCGATCAAAACAAAGAAACGTTGTTGGATGATATAGAAAGTATCTACAATAAAACCCGTGATATTTCAAAAGAAAACAGTGCAGTGGAAGTCAGCGAGAATTTTACCGAACAACTAACAGATCTTCTGTTAAGCTATAAAAGTGACCGAACCGCCGTAATTACCCAAAATATCTCCAAAATGAATTGGAAAGCGGTTTCCAACCTAAAAAAAATTACTATTTATAGAGTTTTGAAAGAGCTGATGACCAATATGTCAAAGCACAGCCAAGCCCCTCTGGTAGCCATATCCTTTAGTCAAAATAACAATAAAATAAACATTACATATTCAGACAATGGAGTTGGTTGCAAAATAAAAAACAAAAATGGTCTGCAGAATGCGGAAAACCGTATTCAAACTTTAAGAGGAACTATTAATTTTGAATCAAAGCCCAATGAAGGGTTTAAGGCAAAAATCACTTTGTAAGTTATGTTCAAGAAAGTTTTGGTTTCGGAAGATCTGGGCAGCATTAGCAATGGCATCGTTTCCATTCTGGAAGCCCTTCATATAGACAATTTTCACCAAGTCCAGTATTGTGATGATGCTTACTTAAAAATTAAAAAGGCAACTCAAATCGAACAGCCTTTCGATTTGTTGATCACGGATCTTTCCTTCATAGCAGATCATCGTCAGCAAAGATACCCTTCTGGAGAAATCCTTATAAAAGCCTTGAAACAGGAACATCCCGCTTTAAAAATTATAGCCTATTCAGTGGAAGACCGCCCACAAAAAGTGCGAACCGTAATGCTGGAAAGCAAGGCAGACGCTTACGTTTGTAAAGGAAGAAACGGCTTAAAACAACTAGAGGAAGCTATCTTTGCGGTAGATAGCGACCAGACTTATCTGTCGCCACAAATCAGCAATACATTACGGCAAAGCGCAACTATAGAAATTGACGATTTCGATATTCAAATGATGAAGCTCCTCGCCAACGGTTTATCTCAAGATGAAATAAGTAAACACTTCAAAAGCAGAAATATCAACCCAAGCAGCCTGAGCGCCATTGAAAAACGCATTATAAAACTTCGCTCAAATTTTAGCGCAAAAAACGCTACACAACTGATATCAATTGCAAAAGACTTAGGGCTTATCTAACTCATTGTTAAGCTATAAACTACTCTAAAAAATTATCCTTTCTTAATCAAAAATTTATTGCAAGTTTGTTAATAGCCGATTTAAAAAAAAAGGGCCTCCATTACGGAAAACCGTAAACAAAAGGTTTTCAGCTTTCCTAATTTAGTAAGGATTTAGCCACAACTTGTTTCTGGGGAGAAAAAATGTGGCCAAAATCAGTCCCTTACGGATTCCGTAAGGGACTTTTATTAAGTAAATAATACTTGAAAATTAATGATAACCAAAACAAAAAAAGTCATTCCTGATAAAGAACTGATTGAAATCAATTTAAAAAATAGTAAAAATTAAAGTGTATTTACAGCGTATGTAAAGCATATTTATAGCGTGTATATAGCGTCTTTATAGCGTATTATTACTATAACAAACTTACTGAACAGCCATATATAGGTAATGGGAAAGCTTGTGTATAAAATAGAAGAAGCTAAATATAATATGAAGAAAAACTAAAAAGTAAACCCAAAAACCCCAGTAACCCCAAATTTTCGGGCATCAGGATTGTCAAGATAATTCCCTCTAAAGTTAAAGTCGAGTCGAAAGACACGGAAGATGTTACCCACGCCAACGCTCCATTCCCAATAGACATCTTCGGGAGCTTGGTAAACAATATTGGAGGCATTAATATCTTTATTTTCTTGGGATATTGAACCATAAACAGCCCGAAAGCCAACTACTTCCCGCAGATCAAGCTTTCGAAGTAAAGGAATACGTGAAAAAATGCGCCCACCAAAATTGTGCTGTAAATGCAAAGATGCATAGGTGTCACTTACAAATTCATAATAATCCAACTGTGTAAAACTGTTGTAAAGACTAAAATAGGTTTGGTTTCCAGGAATAGGATTCAACAGACTTAGCGGAACAGCACCAATGGTCGTACCTACTTCAACAGTAGATAACAAACGGCCAATACCTCCTATATTCCATGGCTGGGTGTAAAGCGCCTGTAATTTTTTGTATTCAAAATCACCTTGCAAAACACCTTTTAAACCATAGCTATAACCAGCATAAAAAGAAGGAAAGTCCCCGTCGTTTATCACAATGCGTTCCACGCCATAACCAGAGGTTTTTCTACCGGGAGTATACAAGAAGCCAACTTGTATTTCTGCCTGTTTCAGTTCGCTTTTCACTTCGCCTGTAAAAACACCATCCTCCATAACATTGTAATCAATACTAAATGTTTCGGTAGCAGATTCTAAGGTTCTATAAGAACCTGTTAAACGTAAAATAAAATTCTTCCACGGTTCAATATCAAATCCAACAGTAGTAAGGTTTATTCGCGAAAGCCTGTCATTGGCTCCAACTGATAACAATGAAGAAGACGCCAGACTGCGCCCCAAAACATCATTGCTATTAGTAAGGCTGGCACCGGTTTGCTCTACATCGCGACGATTGCCACCAAAAATTGTTAATCGCGACTTTCTATCCAAAAGCCACTTGGCGCTAATTCCATATTTAAATCGATCATCTTTAAAACCATAAGCCCCAAAACCTTCCATACGCCACTGATCATTTTGACTGAAATACGTTCTTCCGCCCAAACGTATGCGCATTCCTTCGGCTTCATTAAATCCAAAAATTGAAAATACGGGACCAATATCAAAATTATTCACTTCATAATAACCGCTGGCGAGTGTTGCCCCTATATTATACAATGCCTTAAATCGCGGGACAGTTTTAAGTGTATCGAGCATTTTATAAACTCCCGTTTCATCCTTGCTCAGCTTTTCCATTCGGTTTTTATCCCAAAACTCATCTGGTCGGTTGTAAACCTCATAATTGTAGGGATCTACTTGCTGGGCATAAAACTTTTTGTCTTTAGGAATATCGAAAACATAGTTGTCATATAAGGTTGTTCGCTTGCCATAAATCCCCTTAGCTTCTTCCTTTTTCCTAAAACTGAAATCACTCATAAAATAATCACGAGTAATAAGGAAAGTAGAATCATTTAAAACTTCAAATTCCTGCTCTATATATACATCGCGCACCCAGTTTAAATTGGCACTTTTAGAGGCTTGCATGTTTATTTCCTTAATAGCCCAAGTGGTATCGTTTACCCAAAAATCTCCTTTAAATGTCAATTCATTCTTTCGGCGTGGATAATACACAATATTGTAGCACCATTTGTTGTCGCGATAGGCACTGTCCTGAAGCACATAATTGTAAACATCAATTCCCGTTCGAGATAGCGGACTTGTAAAAGCTTTGTCAAAAAATTTCAAATAGTTGTCATACACATCATATTCGCTGTAAAGATCTTTTACAAAGGCAATGAGGGTTTGGTTATTATCAAAACCAGAATTTTTGTTTCCCTGTAAAACCTCTTTTTCTTCCTTTATATTATTATCCCCATATACTTTGGAAGAAGCTTCATTGATAAAAATGGGCAAATAGGTATTTCCGGTAATGTTTGAAGTATCGGTCTGGTCAAAGATAAATTCCATCCCCTTGAAAACCTTACTTTTAATAAGGGCACTGTCAATAGTGTTTAAATCAAACTCAAGCTTTTCGTATTTATCGTACTGGTATTGCTTGAATTTTTTGACACCGTTTTCCCTTCGGTTTTCCCAAATTTTCCTAAGAATATCAAGGGCAGGGTTGTTTTTTTTTGAAGTCTTTCCACTATAAACTACAACCTCATCCAACGCGTCAGTGCTTTCTTCCATAACCACCTCCATATTGTAGGTAGTTCGCGATGTAAGTTCCACTTCCTTGGTAGTGTAACCTATAAATGAAAAAATAACCGTCTTGTAAGTTTTGTCGCTCTCCAAATAAAAACGTCCATTTTCGTCTGAAATAGTTCCCTCTTGCGAATCCTTAAAAATTACATTGGCAAAGGCAACTGGATAATTTGTGGCGTCTTTAATAACCCCACTAACTTTGGTTTGGGAATATACCGAAGCGCCCAGAACAATAAAAAAAGACAGAAGAAGGTGCTTCATAAATTTAGGGGACTGATAAGTTTAGGAAATATAAAATTAGTCTCTATAAAGAACTTTCTTTACAGCCTTAACAACATCTTCACTATTTGGCAACCACTCTTCAAATAAAACCGGTGAATATGGCGCAGGGGTATCAGCAGTATTTATCTTTACAATAGGTGCATCCAAATAGTCAAAAGCTTTGTTCTGCACCATATAAGTTATTTCAGTAGCAATGTTCCCAAAAGGCCAAGCTTCTTCAAGAATAACCAAACGGTTTGTCTTTTTTACTGATTCAAGAATGGTTTCCTGATCCATTGGGCGAACGGTGCGTAAATCGATTATTTCACACTCAATTCCTTCTTCAGCAAGAGCATCAGCAGCTTTATAAGCTTCTTTTATAATTTTTCCGAAGGAAACAATCGTTACGTCCTTTCCTTTTCTTTTAATATCAGCAACCCCTAGTGGAATTAAATATTCGCCCTCTGGCACTTCACCTTTATCGCCATACATCTGCTCGCTTTCCATGAAAATCACAGGATCGTTATCGCGAATTGCACTCTTCAACAATCCTTTTGCGTCAGCTGGATTGCTCGGCACCACAACTTTCAAACCTGGACAGTTTGCATACCAGCTTTCAAAAGCTTGACTGTGTGTTGCGGCAAGTTGCCCTGCAGAAGCCGTTGGCCCACGAAAAACAATGGGAATATTAAATTGCCCACCGCTCATTTGACGCATTTTGGCAGCATTGTTTATAATTTGATCTATGGCAACCAGTGAAAAGTTGAAAGTCATATACTCTACTATTGGCCTATTGCCGTTCATTGAAGAACCTATAGCTATTCCCGTAAAACCATTTTCTGAAATAGGGGTGTCAATAACGCGTTTTGCACCAAACTCATCCAACATTCCTTTACTGGCTTTATAAGCTCCGTTATATTCTGCCACTTCCTCGCCCATTAAATATATAGTATCGTCGCGACGCATTTCTTCGCTCATCGCTTCCTGTATGGCTTCTCTGAATTGTAATGTTTTCATCTGCTTAAATTGAAATGTAAATAACTGAAATTTTTCAGGGATAGCAAAAATACTATAATTCCAATCTGTTTAAGTATTATTTCCCCATTTTTAACCAAATTTTATTATGCGTGCATAGCAAAAAAAGGAAATATATTCTTAACTTCGCAGCTGTGTAGTCCGAAGCTCGAAGGGCGAAGGATTACCTACGTAATCCGAAGCCTTTAGCGAAGGGTTGCCGAATAAAATTTACAATCCAAAAAAAAGTTCAAAAAATGAAATGCCCCCATAACCAATTAACAAATTGAGCGAAGATGTAGATTGGGGCATTACATCTTCCTATTTATCAAATATAATTTAAAGATGAAAATATTAGTCTGTATAAGTCACGTACCGGACACTACTTCAAAAATCAATTTTACCGACGGTAATACCAAATTTGACACTAACGGAGTACAGTTTGTAATCAATCCAAATGACGAATTTGGCCTTACCCGCGCTATGTGGTTTAAAGAAAAACAAGGCGCAACTGTGCATGTTGTAAATGTTGGTGGTCCAGAAACCGAGCCTACACTTCGCAAGGCATTGGCCATTGGTGCTGATGAGGCCATACGCATAAATACTCCTGCAACCGATGGTTTTTCAGTAGCAAAACAACTTGCAGACGTTGCCAAAGAAGGCGGCTACGATTTGGTAATCGGCGGAAGAGAATCAATCGATTATAACGGTGGAATGGTTCCAGGAATGCTTGCAAAACTCATAGGCGCTAATTTTATAAATACTTGCATCGGCCTTGAGATTGAAGATGATAAGGCTACCGCAATCCGTGAGATAGACGGTGGAAAAGAAACACTAAAAACTTCACTTCCATTGGTAATTGGGTGTCAAAAAGGTTTGGTGCAGGAAAGTGATCTTCGCATCCCGAATATGCGCGGCATTATGCAAGCTCGAACAAAACCTTTAAACGTAAAAGAACCAGTAGCTTCAAATGCGGAAACAAATACAATTTCATTTGAAAAACCAGCCCCAAAAGGAGCTGTGAAATTGGTGGACACCGTGGACGAATTGATAGATCTTTTACACAACGAAGCGAAGGTAATTTAAGAATCAAAAAAAAAGAAAACATGTCAGTTTTAGTATATACAGAATCAGAAGAAGGAAAAATCAAAAAAATAGCTTTGGAAGCAGTTTCATATGCAAAAGGAATTGCAGACCAAATGGGAACTTCCGTTACCGCAGTTAGCATCAATGCGAATGACACTTCGGAATTGGGAAAATACGGCGCTTCAAAAGTTTTGGAGGTTTCCAACGATAAATTGGGCAAGTTTAACGCAGAAGCTTATGCCGATGTAATTGCACAAGCCGCAAAAAATGAAGACACCAAAGTTATCATCGTAACATCCAGTGCGAATAGCAAGTTTTTAGCTCCTGCACTTGCAGTGAATTTAGAAGCAGGCTATGTGCCAAACGTTTTCGAGCTTCCTGAAAGCACCTCACCTTTCAAAGTGAAATCGAATGTTTTCACAAACAAAGCATTTGCTTTAACTGAAATCAAAACAGATAGAAAAATCATAGGTCTAGGAAAAAACTCTTATGGTTTAAAGGAAAACGAAACATCCTCAGCATCTGAACCGTTCAACCCAAACCTTGACGCCCACGATTTTGATATGGAAATCGTTTCCGTAGATAAAGCAACAGATAAAGTAACCATAGCTGATGCCGAAATAGTTGTTTCTGGCGGCCGAGGTCTTAAAGGCCCAGAAAACTGGGGAATGATCGAAGACCTCGCAAAAACATTGGGCGCAGCCACAGCATGTTCTAAACCTGTAAGCGACATGGGCTGGAGACCACACGGTGAACACGTAGGCCAAACTGGAAAACCCGTTGCTTCTAACCTTTATATAGCAATCGGTATTTCAGGTGCTATCCAGCATCTGGCAGGTATCAATGCTTCAAAAGTGAAAGTGGTAATAAACAACGATCCCGAAGCACCTTTCTTTAAGGCCGCAGACTATGGTATAGTGGGAGATGCTTTTGAAATTGTACCCAAACTCACCGAAAAATTAAAAGAATTTAAAGCGCAGAACGCATAATTTTTTATTAATTTGTGCCTCGAAAAAAGGCTGTTTAGATAAGGAAACATCCAAATCTAAACAGCCTTTTTTTTATTGTTTTTTATTCGTTATTTTTATAATCCATTGTTGAACTGAACATTGAATACTGACCACTGACCACTGAAGAATGAGTTTAGTAAAACTTACCATAAAAGGAATATCCTACAGCCAAACCCAAAATGGTGCCTATGCCCTTATTTTGAATGAAGTTGATGGCGAGCGAAAATTGCCGATTGTTATAGGAGCTTTTGAAGCCCAATCCATTGCCATTGCTTTGGAAAAAGATATCACACCACCACGACCCCTTACCCACGATCTTTTTAAAAATTTTGCCAACCGTTTTGATATTGTGGTAAAACAAGTTATTATCCACAAATTGGTTGACGGTGTTTTCTACTCCAGTATTATTTGCGAGCGCGACAAAATTGAAGAGATTATCGATGCAAGAACAAGTGATGCCATTGCATTGGCACTTCGTTTCAAGGCGCCGATTTTTACTTATAAAAATATTTTGGACAAAGCGGGAATATTTCTAAAAACCCCTACCAGCAAAAAATCCATCTCAAAAGAAGAAGAAACTGTTATTGAAAATTTGCTTTTGGGCGAAGACAAAGAATCCGTGAAACCTGCTGGAGAAGATTACAGCAAACTTAGTCTCAGCGAACTGAATAAAATGCTAGACGAAGCCGTTAAAAATGAAAATTACGAGAAAGCAGCGAGAGTTCGGGATGAAATTTCAAAAAGGCAATAACCGGACTTATAAAAAATTTATGCAGAAATTTTTAATTGCAACGTTCGCCATTTTATTCTTTGGAAATATTTTTGGTCAAAGCATTGAAAAAACCTGGCAATTTTCTGAAGTAAAAGACGAAAACGGTCTTTCCATCCTAAAAATAAATTCCGAAAAAGGTTATCTAAAACTAGAAGGCGGTTCTTTTGAATACCAAATGGCACCGAAAGACAGCCTAAAATCAAACGGTGATTATATTTTTCAGAATAATTTATTGGTTCTTTTCTTCAATAAACCCAGTGACAGCATTAGAAGATTTCGGGTTGAGGAAGTAACCGACAGCACCCTTGCGCTTTCCGAAAGAAATTATGAATACCAACTAAAAGTTGCTAAAACAAAAATTGCACCCGTACTGGCCACTATTGCAAACTCTTCTGATATTATCCCCAGTGAAGGTTTTTCAATGCAAAGTTTGTGGCGTGGAGTTTTAGGTATGATTTCCCTTTTGGTGATTGCGTTTCTTTTTAGTTCAAACAGAAGGGCTATCAATTGGAAAACTGTTGGTGTCGGACTCGCTTTTCAATTGTTGATTGCTATTGGCGTATTAAAAGTAGGCTTTATAAAAAGTGGTTTTGAAGCAGTTGGCCAACTTTTTGTAAATGTTTTGGAATACACAAAAGCGGGAAGTGAATTCCTGTTCGGCGGAATGCTGGACATAAATTCCTTCGGTTTTATTTTTGCATTTCAGGTTTTGCCAACCATTATCTTTTTCTCCGCTTTGACCTCAGTCCTTTTTTACTTCGGAATTATTCAAGTTATAGTTAAAGGAATGGGCTGGTTGCTTACAAAATTGTTACACATTTCTGGGGCCGAAAGTTTAAGCGTTGCAGGAAACATCTTTTTGGGGCAGACCGAAGCACCACTTCTCATAAAAGCCTATTTGGAAAAAATGAACAAGAGTGAAATGCTTTTGGTAATGATCGGGGGGATGTCCACAGTCGCTGGTGCCGTGCTTGCTGCCTATATTGGCTTTTTGGGCGGCGATGATCCGGAATTGCGATTGACGTTTGCAAAACACCTATTGGCAGCTTCCGTAATGGCAGCTCCGGGTGCAATCGTTATTTCTAAAATATTATACCCACAAACAGAACCCATCAATACAGACGTACACGTTTCCTCTGAAAAAATTGGTTCGAACTTTTTGGATGCTATTGCTAACGGAACTACAGAAGGTTTGCGGCTTGCCGTAAATGTTGGTGCAATGCTTTTGGTTTTTGTCGCCTTTATTGCAATGCTTAATGGAATTCTTGGCTGGGTTGGCGATGTTACTTCTATAAATGAATGGGTCGCTGCAAATTCTGTGTATAAAAGTCTCTCTTTGGAAGCTATTTTAGGAACCGTTTTCGCTCCCTTAATGTGGCTGATTGGCGTGGCCACGGAAGATATGATGATGATGGGCCAGCTTCTTGGAATAAAACTTGCCGCAAGTGAGTTTGTAGGTTACATTCAGCTTGCGGAGCTTAAAAATGTATCAAGCGAACTACATCTTAATTATGAGAAAAGCATCATTATGGCAACGTATATGCTTTGTGGTTTTGCGAATTTTGCTTCAATTGGGATTCAAATTGGAGGAATAGGCTCATTGGCACCAGGCCAGCGCAAAACACTTTCGAAATTTGGAATGAAGGCATTGATTGGTGGAACAATTGCATCGCTAATTTCAGCGACCATTGCGGGAATGATAATAGGCTAAGATTTTCGTACAACAGTATTTGCCCAATCTTCAGCTTCAGCTATTGTTTTAAAATAACTAAACGCGCCATTAAAAAGTTCCTGCTCATTGTATGCCTCTTCTTTTACGGTATCACTTTCAGAAACAATCGCCAAACCAACCATATAATTTGGGTTGATCGCCTTATAAGCATCTGGGGAAATAGGCGAAGGAAATTTTCGACTGGCAATAAAAACATACTTTTGATTCCCATAATGATCCCTTGCAAATGAAAGAATCTCTTTCGAAGCTTCCCCGGTTATTCCATCCGAAGATAAATGAAATATCAAGTAGTTTTCATAGCAATCCATAGGACCGTGGGGAGTGTTATAAGTTTTTTTCATTGTTTAACGAATATCTGACAAAAATAAACAATTTCTTAAATATATGTTAAATCGTTAATAACTTATTTAAAAGCAATTCTGAAATAATTTGAGCATCAACTTCGCTATTAGTATTTTTAAGCCAACAATTTAGATTACTTTAAAATGAAACAATACCACGACCTTCTGAAACACGTCATTGAGAATGGCACCGAAAAGCAAGACCGAACAGGCACGGGCACCAAAAGCGTTTTTGGCTACCAAATGCGTTTTGACCTTAGTGAAGGTTTCCCCATGGTAACCACCAAAAAACTTCACTTAAAGTCAATAATCTATGAACTTTTATGGTTTTTAAATGGCGACACAAACATAAAATACCTTCAGGAAAATGGCGTGCGCATTTGGAACGAATGGGCAGATGAAAATGGCGATCTTGGTCCTGTTTATGGCCACCAATGGCGAAATTGGAACAACGAGGAAATTGATCAAATTTCAGAAATAATACAAACGCTTAAAACAAACCCAGACAGTCGTCGAATGCTGGTTAGCGCTTGGAACCCCAGTGTGATGCCAAATACTTCAAAACCATTCTCCGAAAATGTGGCCAATGGAAAAGCAGCACTTCCTCCTTGTCACGCTTTTTTTCAGTTCTATGTTGCGGACGGAAAGTTATCTTGTCAACTCTATCAAAGAAGTGCAGATATTTTTCTGGGCGTTCCTTTTAATATTGCTTCATACGCATTATTGACAATGATGGTTGCTCAGGTTTGTGGATACCAGCCTGGCGATTTTGTCCATACCTTTGGGGATGCCCATATTTACAGTAATCACTTTGAACAAGTAGAACTTCAGCTTTCGCGCGAACTGCGTCCTTTACCAAAAATGTTGCTCAATCCAGATGTAAAAGATATATTTGGCTTCACTTTTGATGACTTTACACTCGTGGACTATAATCCACACCCACACATTAAAGGTGCTGTTGCCATTTAATCAAACCTAAATTCCCCAAATGAAAAACTTACTTCTTGTAATCTGTATTCTTTTTTCAACTACAATTTTTGCCCAGGAAGAATGGGGCGATGTGAATAAAAACACTGTAACTTTAAAAGAAATTGCTCCCATTTGGCCGGGTTGCGAAGCTGGCGATGCAGCAACGAGAGATGCTTGTTTCAAGCAAAAATTAGCATCCCATATTTCCAAAAACTTTAAATATCCATCTGAAGCTTATAAGAATAATGATCAAGGCAAAGTGACTGTTGAATTTATCATAAATGAAAAAGGTTTGGTGGAAGTAACTAGTGTTTCAGGAGGTACAAAAGCACTTCAAGAAGAAGCAAAAAGAAACATTATGGCTATCCCGAAAATGGCAAAACCAGGAATGATGGGTGGAAAGCCTCGCGCTATTAAAATGGCGGTTCCGTTTACGTTTAAAACTGGTAAATAATGCCCAAAAAAACAATTACGCTTCTATTTCTATTTTTAAGCCTAGCTCTTTTTTCCCAAACTTCTGAAAGCAATAAGAATCGAGCTTCGCTAGAGAGATGTTCTTTATTGGAAAACTCTAACAGAACTGATTGTTATATTGAAACACTTCAGCGCATTCTATTTGACGAAATCTCGAAAAAATACACCAATTTTGAATTGCCAAATAATTCAAAGCTAAAAACCGAAATGGAGATTACACTCACTAAAAGTGGGATTTTCAAAGTTGATATAATAAAATCCGCAGACCCAAAAATAGACGCCTCAATAGTGAACAAATTTGCTTCATTTGAAAATATTTTTCCTGTTGAAGATAAAAAAGGTAATTCCGTAGAAATCAAATTCTCAACAATTTTTATAATAAATGTCGATGCTGAAGGGAAAATTGGATTAGGCCTAAAAAAACAACAGATTGAAGGATTTGAAGAAGAACAAAATCTCCCTTTTGACATAATTGAAAAGGTCCCAGTATTCCCTGGATGTAACGGAAACACTAATGAAGAACTAAGAAATTGTCTTTCTAAAAACATCACAAATCACGTTATTAAAGAGTTCAACTTTTCGATTGTCAAAAAATTAGATCTACCAAAAGGTCTTACGCGAATCTACGTCAACTTTAAAATTGACAAAAGAGGAAAAGTAATTGACGTTGTGGCAAAAGCTGACCATGAAAGATTAGAAAAAGAAGCAATTCGAGTTTTAAATAAAGTGCCTCGTATGGAGCCAGGGGAGCAAAAAGGAAAACCTGTTGGAGTTTTGTATAGCCTGCCCATTGTATTGCAAGTTGAATAACCAAAATATATTCCCTTTAACATGATTTAAACATTTTCCGAATATTATATTATTAACTTTAAAGTGTCGTGAAAAAAAATGCGGCGCTTTTTTTTATGATTGCAACCAATACACTGGCTTCCTTCTTTCTCGAAACCCGCCAACATACTGAAAATATTTGCAAACCGTTGGAAATTGAAGACTACGTTGTTCAGCCCATTGTAGATGTTTCGCCCCCAAAATGGCACTTGGGCCACACTACTTGGTTTTTTGAGGAATTTATATTGAAGACCTACAAACCCGGTTACCGTTTGTTTCACGAAGACTTCGCTTTCGTTTTCAATAGTTACTATGAAAATGTGGGGAAGCGCGTAATTAGAAATGACCGAGGAAACCTTTCCCGACCAGGCGTAGCGAAGGTTTATGATTACCGTCATTATGTTACTAACGAAATGAAGGATTTCCTCTCTGAAGAAATTTCAAAGGAAATTGAAGAACTACTTTTAATAGGGATTCATCACGAAAAACAACACCAAGAACTTCTCACTACAGATATTAAATACATTCTCGGCAATAACCCCTTATTACCAAAATACAGCGATTCATTTTCAGAAAATCCAGTGCAAAGTTTTCAGCAGCAATGGATTGAAATGGAGGAAGGCATCTATGAAATAGGTCACAATAGCGAAGAAGAATTCTGTTATGACAATGAATTGGGACGTCACAAAGTTTATCTTCAAGATTATAAAATATCTAACAAACTCGTTACCAATACTGAATATCTTGAATTTATAAACGCTGGAGGGTACAAAGATTTTAACCTTTGGCACGCCGAAGGTTGGGATTGGGTGCAACAAAACAACATTTCTGCACCTATGTATTGGCACAATATTGATGGCGATTGGCATCAATACACAATGAAAGGACTTCAAAAAATAAATTTGGAGGCACCCATTTCCCACATTTCCTACTTTGAAGCTTTTGCTTTCGCCCAATGGAAATCTTGCCGTCTTCCCACAGAATTTGAATGGGAAACCGCACAACAAAATTTTAAATGGGGCAGCCTGTGGGAATGGACCGAGAGCGCCTATCTACCCTACCCTGGATATACCAAAGCTCCAGGCGCAATTGGCGAATACAACGGAAAATTTATGGTAAACCAAAAAGTGCTTCGTGGCGGTTCTGTGGCAACTCCACCCAAACACACACGGGCCACGTATAGAAATTTTTTTCAAACCAATCTGCGGTGGCAGTTTACCGGTTTAAGGTTGGCAAAATAAATACGACTATAGCTACATGACTACAAAAATAAAACCTCAGCAAAACACAACATTCAAGAGAGAAGTAACCGAAGGTCTCACCAATTTTCCCAAACGCCTATCCTCAAAATATTTTTACGATAAAAAAGGCGACAAAATCTTCCTGGATATTATGGCGATGCCCAGCTATTATCTGACAGGTTGTGAATTTGAAATAATTTCAAACAACATTTTTACTATTGGGGAATTATTCCGCGATAGTAAAAATGGTTTAGACCTTATAGAATTGGGCGCTGGCGACGGCAAAAAAACGAAGGTGCTTTTGAAGTATATGGCCGAAAATAATTTCAACTTTACATATAAACCTATTGACATCAGCGAAAATGCGGTGGAATTACTCTCCAACAATTTAGCGCACGAAATGCCCACACTAACTGTTGATGCTGAGGTTGGCGAATATTTTGAAGTTTTGGAAAGGCTGAAAGGCTTCAACAAACGCAAAAAAGTAATTATGGTTTTGGGTAGTAACATAGGCAACCTTCCACATCCAAAAGCCATTGAATTTCTCACAAAACTGAAAGACGCAATGCTTCCCGAAGATTTACTTTTTATGGGTTTTGATCAAAAGAAAAACCCTCAGACCATACTTGACGCTTACAATGATGAAACTGGAATTACCGAAGCTTTCAACAAAAATATTTTAACGCGAATTAACCGAGAACTCGGTGGAAATTTTGAAATTGATAACTTCAAACATTGGGAAGTTTATGATCCCGAAACTGGCACTGCTAAAAGTTTTTTGGTTGCTATAAAAGCAATGAAAGTGACCATCGAACAGCTTCAACTTACCGTAAATTTTGAGCAATGGGAAACCATACACACGGAAATTTCACAGAAATATGACGACAAAACTGTTAGCTGGATAGCAGAAGAAGCAGGACTAGAAATTGAAACCTACTACACCGACGATAAAGAATATTATAAAAATTACGTTTTCAGAAAGGCCTAATGTGCGATGCCTGATGACGGATGATGGATGCCCAAAAAACCATTCATCCATTAAACTTTTAAACACTTAAACTCAACTATGAAAGCCATTTGGAATAACAAAACGATTGCCGAAACAAAAGAAACCGTAATAATTGAAAACAATCATTACTTTCCTTCCGATGCGATAAAAAAAGAATTTTTCAAATCAAGTGACACCCACACCCACTGCCCGTGGAAAGGCAAGGCATCCTATTTTACAATTGAAGTTGATGGGAAACAGAATAAAGATGCAGCTTGGTATTACCCTAATCCAAAGCCCGCGGCTAATGCGATTAAAGATCACGTGGCTTTTTGGAAAGGTGTGGAAGTAAAGGAATAACTATTTTAGAAATTTCAGTAAATTTTCAAGCTCTTCCTCCGTATTATAATAATGAAAACTCACCCGAATACCGCCTCCGCGAAGCGAACAAATAATACCATTATTTTTCAATTTTTCAAATAACACAGCATCGCCATTCAAATTATATATTGATGAATGCCGCTCCCGTAATAGCGTTGTATTGTTTAATAAACCAATCTCTGAAAAGCCTTCCTTTGCCTTCCTCGAAAGTGAAACAATACGATCATACAATCGTTCCCTTCCCAGTCCTTCTGCAAAAAGTAACGCCTGCTCCAAGCTTCCATAATTCAAAGTGTCTTGATGTCCGGGCTCGAAATGCTTCATAAATGTTGTTTCTTCAGCTTTGCTTTCAAACCGTTCTGCACTATTAAAACCTAAGGTCTTTGGAAAAATACGTTCCCGCGCAGCCTCTTTCACCATTATAAATCCATTGCCATACCCAGCTGTTAGCCATTTATAAGCACTTGCCCCCAAAACATCAATTGCGTTTTCTTTAAAATCAAATACTTCGGTTCCCAAATATTGGGTGCCGTCTGCAATTAGCAACAAATTGGGATGATTGCTTTTCAATTGCTTTAAAAAGTCCAAGTCAATTTTAACCCCATTCAGCCACTGCACAATGCTAAACATAAATACATCCGGTTTGTGTTTTTCTACTGCAGCAGCGATATTTTGTTCCAAATGCTCATCAATTTCAGCATAGCATACGTTGAAATCGCGTGTTTCTACTGGCCAAAGTATGGAAGGATAATCGTTCTTTAGAAGAAGAATTTTCTGTCCCTTGGAAAGTCCTTCTAAAACTGTATTCATTCCAAAAGAAAAATTGGGCACCAAAGCTGTTTCTTCTTCCGAAGTATTAAAAAAATTAGCAACCGCTGTCCTTATTTGCTCTATATGTTTTTTATGCTGGTCGCGAAACACACTTGCGTGATTCATCAAATCCATATCGTGCTTTCTCCGCCATTCCACTACAGGCTTGGGTATCACTCCGTTTGAAGCTGTGTTTAAGTATGTGCAAGACGATAAAGCAGGGAAATGTTTGCGTATTTCTTCCATAATTGGATAGTATAAAAGACGAAAAAAGGGTATTTTTACATGACTGAAACGTTCAGTTTACTTTCAACGAAAATAACTAACTATGTTCTCAAAAACTAAAAAAACGGAAAGAATTGATTCCGAACAGCGCGAGCAGTATGAGTATGCACGTCATCGCATTAAGCAGAAAAAAAACCTGATGCGCCATTTTATTGTTTTTTTAGTAGGTTCTGTTTTGTTGATTATTATAAACCCTCTTTTGGGTTACGGCGAAAATTTCTTCATAAAAGATTGGTTTATATGGGCGATTTTAATTTGGACATTTATCTTTTTAATACATCTTTTCAACGTTTTTGTGATGAACAAGTTTATGGGGAAAGAATGGGAAGACCGCCAACTCGAAAAACTGAAAGCCCGCCAAGCTGAGCGCATTGCTGAACTGCAGAATAAAGTAGATACCGAACTGCAACTGCCCACAAAGACTTCTGAAGAAATAAAAAAAAACGAACTGAACAACCCTTTACCTCCAGACGTAGAATGATTACAATGATTGCCGCTGCTGGCGAAAACAATGAATTGGGAAAGGACAACGATCTTCTTTGGCACTTACCCGATGATTTTAAACGTTTTAAACAACTCACTACTGGTCATCATATCATTATGGGGCGGAAGACTTTTGAAACTTTTCCGAAGCCTTTACCAAATAGAATTCACGTTGTAATTACTAGAAACAAAAACTACAAAAAGGAAGGTGCCTTAGTGGTTCACAATTTGGAAGAAGCCTTAAAGATTGCGAAAGATGACCTTCAGCCATTTATAATTGGTGGCGGTGAAATATATAAAATGGGGCTTCCCGTGGCAGATAAAATTGAACTGACCCGCGTACACGGAAGTTTTACAGATGCCGATACATTTTTTCCAGAATTTTCAGCTGATAAATGGAAACTAACTTCTGAATTGGAACACCAAAAGGACGAAAGGCATAAATATTCGTTTGTTTATCAAACTTGGGTACGTAAATAATATCAAGACTTAATTTATTTTTGAAACCAATAGGGTCTGCTTCTTATATTGAAACAGTTATTACAACACATAGCATCCCAAAATAAATTTCAATTAATTGAATCCAAATCGCTTTCGGGCGGAGACATTAACGATGTTTTTCTTCTGAAATGTCAAGAAGGAAGTTTTGTTGTAAAATTAAATGATGCCTTAAAATTCCCCAGAATATTTGAGGTCGAAGCTAAAGGATTACAATTGCTGAAACAATCCGAAAGTTTTAAAATTCCAAATGTTATTGCTGAAGGATTGTTCCAAAACACTTCTTACCTACTATTGGAATATGTTTCACTAGGAAATAAATCGAATATTTTTTGGGAATCATTTGCTGAAAAGTTGGCAAAACTCCATAAAACTTCCAGTGAACAGTTTGGGTTAGATCATACTAATTACATCGGTAGTCTTCCTCAGAAAAATGAATACCTAAGTACTGCAACGGAATTTTACATATCACAACGTTTAGAACCCCAGTTTAAAATGGCTTCGGATAATGGATTCCACTTCAAAAATCTAGAGGAATTTTATAAAAATATTTCCGGAGAAATCCCAAGTGAACCACCATCGTTAATTCACGGAGATCTTTGGAATGGCAATTATATGGTTTCCGAAAATGGCAAACCTGTTTTAATAGATCCAGCTGTGGCTTTTGCCCCTCGCGAAATGGATTTGGCTATGATGAAATTATTTGGAGGTTTTTCAGAAGAAGTTTTTTCAAATTACAATGCTATTTTTCCTTTAACCAATGGTTGGAAAGACCGTGTTCCACTTTGGCAATTGTATTATTTATTAGTCCATCTAAACTTATTTGGAAGTGGTTACTTACAGCAAGTCAAAGGAATTATAAAGCGGTTTTTATAGAATTAATCCTATTTTTGTTTTTACAAAATCAAGAAAATGAAAGCATATATATTCCCCGGGCAAGGCGTCCAGTTCATTGGAATGGGCAAAGACCTTTACGATAATTCCTCAAAAGCAAAAGAACTTTTCCAACAAGCCAATAAAATTTTGGGCTTCGATATCACCAAAATAATGTTTGAAGGCACTGCAGATGAGCTGAAAGAAACCAAGGTAACCCAACCCGCAATTTTTCTTCACTCCACAATTTTGGCAAAAGTGATGGGCAGCAAATTCCAGCCCGATATGGTTGCCGGGCACTCATTAGGTGAAATTTCTGCGCTGGTTGCAAATAGAACGCTTGCCTTTAGTGACGGTTTGCGACTGGTCTACAAACGTGCTTTAGCCATGCAGCATGCTTGCGAATTGACACCATCAACCATGGCTGCGGTTTTAGGGCTGGAAGACCATTTGGTAGAAGAAATCTGCGCAAACACTCCTGGCATTGTGGTTGCCGCAAATTACAACTGCCCTGGCCAATTAGTAATTTCTGGCGATGTAAATGCAGTGGGCAAAGCCTGTGAAAGTTTAAAAGAAGCGGGAGCGCGAAGAGCTTTGATTTTACCAGTTGGCGGTGCATTCCACAGTCCTTTAATGGAACCTGCCCGCGAAGAATTGGCAGCTGCAATTGAAGCCACACAGTTTACTGAACCAGCCTGCCCAATCTATCAAAACGTTTCAACTTTTGCGGTTACAGACCCTTCGGAAATAAAAGAAAATCTAATCTTTCAACTTACCGCTCCGGTTAAATGGACCCAAAGTGTTCAAAATATGATAAAAGACGGAGCCACAACATTTATTGAAGTTGGCCCGGGAAATGTGCTTCAGGGATTGGTTAAAAAGATAGATGCTTCTGCAGAAACTGAAAAAGCAGAAATTTAATTGAAGGTTTCGAATTCAAATTAAGCTAAAAAAACGCCAAAGGTCAATTATCCTTTGGCGTTTTTAAAAATTATATTGGTTATTCTTTATGAGCTTATTTTACAATCTACACAGTCTTTCATCTTACCGTAATAGGTTTCACGATATTTGTGGACCGTCCTAAAAGGAACTTTCAAAAATGTTTTTTTGATATAGACCACGTTTGTGGTGAACATCCCCATCTTTTCGGTAAATCTTTTCTCTAACTTTGTTTGTCGTTTCACTGAAACTAACTTCATTTTCGTTTTTTTGACCCCCTTTAACCTACAAGACATTGTCTTTAAAAGCAAAAGTACAGAGTACTATTCAATGCAAAGAAACAAAGGCTTAGCCCAAAATCCAAATTATTAGCGTTAAACCTTAATTAAAATACTGTTTATGAGATGTTTCTGATTTTTTTCTCCCATTTCCAAGCCGATTCTAAAGCATCTTCCATTGTTTTTTCCGATTTCCAGCCTAAAACATCATTTGCTTTTTTGGTATCTGCATAAACAGAAATCACATCACCGGGGCGACGTGCTACTATTTTATAATTCAATTTTTCACCAGTTGTTTTCTCGAATGAATTCACAACTTCTAAAACAGAGCTCCCCCTACCTGTACCCAAATTAAAAACCTCAAACTGAGTTTCGTTTTTAGCTGAAAGCAATCTTTGCAAAGCAATAACATGCGCTTTTGCCAAATCCACCACGTGAATATAATCACGGATGCAACTGCCATCTTCCGTTGGATAATCATCCCCAAAAACGGATAGTTCTTTTCTTAATCCAGCGGCAGTCTGCGTTATAAAAGGAACAAGATTTTGCGGAACGCCAGCGGGAAGCTCTCCAATTTCCGCAGTTTCATGCGCTCCAATTGGGTTAAAATAGCGTAGCGCAATTGATTTTAAAGAAGAAATGGAACACGTATCTTTTAATATTTCTTCACTTATTTGTTTGGTATTTCCGTAAGGTGAAGTAGCGGCTTTAACAGGCGCGTCTTCGGTAATGGGAAGCGAATCTGGTTCTCCATAAACGGTGCAAGACGAACTAAAAATAAAATTTTCAATTTCGTAGACATTACATTCTTGAAGCAAATAAATTAAGGCATTCAGATTGTTTTCATAATAAAGCAACGGATTTTCTACACTTTCGCCCACGGCTTTACTGGCAGCAAAGTGAATGACTCCCTCAATGTCTTTATTTCTTTTGAAAAAATCTGAAACATCCGCTTTTATGCGAAGATCAAGCCTTTCGAAAGCTGGTGGGGTTTTAGAAATATTAGTTATTCCTTCCAAAACATCTAAAGATGAATTGGATAAATTATCGATAATGATAACCTGAAAACCTGAATTCTGAAGTTCAACAACGGTATGGGAACCTATGTAGCCCAATCCGCCTGTAACGAGTATTTTTTTCATTGTCATTTCCGCCCATCGATTATCTTTCACGATAAAATTCGGCGATGTTTTTAAGGTAAATTCTTATTTTTTTATAAAATCAATCACAGTTTTTGTGATAAAATCAATCTGCTCATCATCCAGTTCCGTATGCATCGGAAGGGAAATAACCTCTTTTACCAACTGATTTGTAACCACAAAATCTTCCTCTTTATAACGTTCGTCTTTATAAGCCTTTTGAAGGTGTAGTGGAATAGGATAATATACCCCGCAAGGAATTCCTTTTTCATTTAAGTGATTCACCAAAGCATCGCGATCTGAATTTACGATTTTTAAGGTGTATTGGTGAAAAACGTGGCAATCACAAACATCGCAAATGCTTTGAGTGTTATCACAAAAACCCGTTGGGGTTATTATGTTTTCAATTCCAGCAAATGCTTTACTGTATTTTCTTGCGGCATTTCGGCGGGCAGCATTATACTGGTCCAAATGCGGCAATTTTGCCCGAAGTACGGCAGCCTGAATAGAATCCAATCTACTGTTTACACCCACCACATCGTGATGGTAACGCACGTACATTCCGTGGTTTACAATACCTCGAATAATGTGTGCCAAATCATCATCATTGGTGAAAATTGCTCCACCATCACCGTAGCATCCCAAGTTTTTTGAAGGGAAAAAAGATGTGGAAGCCACATGGCCAATGGTTCCTGTTTTTTTCTTTGAACCATCTTTTGAAGTATAATCCGCTCCAATACCTTGGGCATTATCTTCAATTACATAAAGATTGTGCTCTTTGGCAAGGGCCATAATTTCGTCCATATTTGCTGCAAGGCCAAAAAGATGTACGGGAACTATTGCTTTCGTTTTAGGGGTAATTGCTTTTTTAATGGCTTCAACATCTATGTTAAAGTTTATCGGGTCAACATCTACCAAAACTGGAGTAAGTTGCAAAAGCGCAATAACTTCAACAGTTGCGGCAAAAGTAAAATCTGCTGTTATAACTTCATCACCCGGTTTTAGACCAAGCCCCATCATTGCAATTTGCAAAGCATCGGTACCGTTGGCACAGGGAATCACGTGTTTCACATCTAAATATTGCTCAAGCTCCTTTTGAAATTCGTGAACCTCAGGACCGTTTACAAAAGCCGTGGTTTCAATCACGTTCATTATAGAACTGTCCACACGTTCCTTTATATTTTCATACTGACCTTTAATGTCAACCATTTGTATTTTCTTCATTTTTCAGAAATAATTTTGAATTCGGTAAAATTACGAAAATGATATTTGTTTCGGGTTAAGTTATTGGGTTAGGTTTTAGTATTTGGAACCTGAAATTTGGTATTTTTACACGCAATGCGTACAATCTATAATTTATTGATTCATTTTACTTCCTTCGGCTTAAGGATTGTGGCACTATTCAGTAAAAAAATGAAACTTTTTGTTGACGGGAGGAAAAACGTTTTTGAAATTCTTCAACAAAAAATTTCTTTGGAAGATAAAACCATTTGGTTCCACTGCGCTTCTTTGGGCGAATTTGAACAAGGTGTTCCCATAATGGAAGCATTAAAAAAACTTAAACCCGACCATAAAATAGTGGTTAGCTTTTTCTCGCCTTCGGGTTTTGAAATTAAGAAAAATACAGTTTTAGCGAATGCCGTAGTTTATTTACCGATGGATACCCCAAGTAATGCGAGAAAGTTCATTGCAGCCATCCACCCTTCAATTGCACTGTTTGTGAAATATGAATTTTGGCCCAACTATCTTTTCGAGCTTCAGAGAAAAAACATTTCCACTCTTTTGGTTTCAGGAGTTTTTAGAGAAAAACAAATTTTTTTCAAACCTTACGGGGGCTTTATGCGAAATGCCTTAGCTGCTTTTGACCACTTTTTTTTGCAGGATGAAAATTCTGAAACACTTTTGCAAAGTATTGGCTTCAAAAATATAACAGTTAGTGGTGACACACGTTTTGACAGGGTTTCGCACCAAATCGAAATGGATAACACTTTAAAATTTGCCGAAGAATTCAAAGGAAATTCCCTATGCATTGTTTGTGGAAGCACTTGGCCAGAAGATGAAGCGGTGTTATTGGATTATATAAATTCGGCACCCGAAAATGTAAAATTCATTATTGCCCCACACAAAATTGAACCTGAAAAAATTGAAGTTTTTACTAAAAAGTTTCTAAAAAAAACCGTTTTACATTCCAACATTGAAGTAGTAAATATTTCTGAATATGCCGTGTTGATAATTGACTGCATAGGCTTATTGAGCAAATTGTACAGTTATGCAGATGTTGCTTATGTGGGCGGAGCAATTGGCAAAACCGGATTACATAATATTTTGGAACCAGCTACTTTTGGGGTTCCTATCATTATTGGAAAAAATTATGAGGAATTTCCAGAAGCCATTCATCTTCGCGATTTGGCGGGTTTATTTTCAATAAAAAATGCTGCTGAATGCGGTAAAATTTTAGGAAAATTAATTAATAATGACGACTTCAGAAATAAGACCGGCATGATTTCAGGTCATTTTGTAAACAAAAATACTGGAGCCACTCAAAAAATAGTCAACTACATCAATACTATTTCAAAATAGTCGCTGAGAATTTTAATAAAATGGAGTGTTTTTTATTAAAAAACAATTATTTAATATTCTGTTATCGTTTTTTAGGATATAATTGTTAATTCTCCATTTTTTAAAAGTTAGTTTTGTTAAAACTATTAAAACAATCTAATTATGAAAAAACTATTCATTTTAATTTCAATAGCCTCCCTAGCTTTTGGATCGTGCCGCGAAAAAAAAACGGAAACCACAGAAATAATTCGCGAAGTAAAAGTTGAAACCCCTGAACCCGATCAAGAAGGCATTTTGGAGCGTACCGCAAAAGAAGTGGACAAAGAGGTCAACCAAGAAATCGATAAAAAAATTGATGAAATCGGAAACGATAAATAATTTAATAACACTAACTCAAAACTTAAAAAAATGAAAAAGTTAACAATGATTGCCTTATTTGCCGGGTTTTTAACAATTTCTCTTTCTTCTTGTAGAGAGAAAAAAGAAGAAATGTCCGACCAAGAAGAACTCATCCAAGAAATGCAGGACGAAGGAGCCGATATAAAGGTTAAGCAAGATGAAAACGGTGATACCAAAATAAAAATGGAAACCGATGAAAAAAAAGTGAAAATAAAAACAGATGCTGATGGGGATACTAAAATTAAAGTTGACGAGAAAAACTAATTTTACCCATTAAAATTCTTTAAAAACCGACTATAAACCTAGTCGGTTTTTTTAAATTTAATATCGTCAATTTGAGCCTTTAGTTCATCCATGGACTGCTGAAGTTGCCGCAGCAAATTACTCTCTGAAGGTTCATCTACCCCAAAACTTAATTTACTGTTCACCTGCCAAAGCTCCTGAATATCCTTCACTTTTACATCAATTGGCAAATATTCATCATTGAGGGAAATAAGCCGGATGCTTTGTGGATTGTTCGGAATTTTTTGAAGTTTCTTCACCAAAACCGAATCCCTTAAAACCACTATATAAATCTTACTGTCGGTCGCTTCGTTAATGCTAGGCACAGCGCGACCCAAAACCCAATCATTCGGCTTTATGTTCGGCAACATACTATCGCCTTCCACCTGAAAACCACGGTAGGATGCATTTCTATATTCTGGTAAAGGAATGCTGAAAGCAGGCAATGTTTGATACCAACCCAAATCATGAATATTATTAGGGTATCCCGCCGCTGCCTTTTGATTTACCAGCAGAACACTATCTTCCCCTGAAGAATCTAAGGTTATAACCTTTGGACTAACATCGCCGCGAGATGTGTCAATGTGCTTTTCAAAACTTTTGCCGTAGAGCCAGAGCGGATTAATATTGAATTGAGCCATAAGCTCCATCACAATTTTACCAGTAATTTTAGTCTTTCCCCTTTCAATGTCTGCAGTGGTAGCACCAATATCTAGCAGTTCCGCAAATGATTGTTGCGTATGGCGAAGCTCTTCGCGAAGTGCTTTAAAACGAGTAGCTTCAATAGAAATTGAATTTTTCATGCACTAAAAATAATCTATTTTGGAAATATTCCAAAGAAAAAATGGATAATTTCCCGAAAAAATATTTACAATTGCATCGAAAAAAAAATTCTTTAATTGATCCGCAATCAAAATTTTAATTACTTTTGCGCACTATTAATCACTAATCTATTTCAACAATGAAAAAAGTATTTTTATCACTTGCCGCTCTTGCTTTAGTTGCTTCAGTTTACTCTTGCAGAGATACTAAAGAAGAAAAAATGGAAGAGTCTGCTGAAATGCAAACAGAAAACGCAATGGACGAAGCTGGCGATGCAATTGACAACGCTGCTGAAGCTACTGAAGATGCTCTGGAAGATGCAGGCGATGCTGTTGAGAACGCTGCTGACGACACTAACGAAGCTGTAAAAGACGCTACTGACGGTCAATAAGCAATTCTTTTGCTAAAAAAACAGAAAGCCCTTTCAGAATTGAAAGGGCTTTTTTTTATAAATAAGCTTCAAATATTCACATAAAAAAAGCTCCTTCAATAAAGAAGAAGCTTTTTGTACTGATGGCGGGACTTGAACCCGCACGACCAAATGGTCACAGGATTTTAAGTCCGGCGTGTCTACCAATTCCACCACATCAGCATTTTTACTGCACTTAAGCGCACAGCACTGAGGTTGTCTATACAACCTGGACTTAACAAAAAATGCCGAATTGCATCGGCATTTAAAGCTGAGCGAAAAACGGGATTCGAACCCGCGACCTCCACCTTGGCAAGGTGGCGCTCTACCAACTGAGCTATTTTCGCAGAATAATTAATGAACGTCGCTTCATATTCAAAGCGGGAGCAAATTTAAAAATTTTACTTCAAAAGCAAAGTGTTTTTGGAGAAATTATTATTGATTTTTACTTTTTAAATTTTACCGAGGCATTTCGCTGCAACATACGGCGTATCTCGTTGAGTTTCATTAACGCCTCAACTGGCGTAAGTGTATCAATATCAATGTCCAATATCTCTTCGCGAAGCTCTTCTAACAAAGGATCATCCAATTTAAAAAAGCTCAATTGCATCTCATCTTTTGAAACTGCTTTCATTTCCTCGGTCAATTCCTCTGACGCATGGCTCTTTTCAAGTCTTTTTAAGATTTTATTTGCTCGTTGAAGCACAGCTTGTGGCATTCCGGCCATTTTTGCAACGTGGATTCCAAAACTATGGTGGCTTCCGCCCGGAACTAATTTTCGAAGGAAAAGAACATTATCCTTTAACTCCTTTACAGAAACATTATAATTCTTTATCCGTGGAAATGTTTCCGTCATTTCGTTCAATTCGTGATAATGCGTTGCAAAAAGTGTTTTTGCATGTGAAGGATGCTCGTGAAGATATTCGCTAATAGCCCAAGCTATTGAGATTCCGTCATAGGTGCTGGTTCCGCGACCAATTTCATCCAAAAGAATCAAACTTCTCTCCGAAAGATTATTGAGAATACTCGCAGTTTCATTCATCTCCACCATAAAAGTAGATTCACCCATCGAAATATTGTCGCTCGCCCCTACTCGTGTAAAAATTTTATCTACACAACCCATTCGCACTGCAGAAGCTGGAACAAAACTACCCATCTGTGCTAACAGAACAATCAAAGCAGTCTGACGAAGAATGGCCGATTTACCACTCATGTTTGGCCCAGTAATCATAATAATTTGCTGGTTGTCTCGATCTAGAAAAACATCGTTTGCAATATAAGGTGCATCTGGAGGAAGTTGTTTTTCAATAACCGGATGGCGACCTTCTTTTATGTCCAAATCAAAACTATCATCGAGAAGCGGGCGCGTGTAATTTGCTTCTTTTGCCTGCGTAGCGAAAGAACACAAACAATCCATTTGTGCAATCAAAGCCGCATTTTGCTGAACAGAACCTATAAATTGAAGCATCCAATCAACAAGTTTTGCGAAAATTTCCTGTTCTAAAGCAAGTATTTTCTCTTCAGCGCCAAGAATTTTTGTTTCGTATTCTTTTAGTTCTTCAGTTATATATCTTTCAGCGCTTACAAGGGTTTGCTTGCGAATCCATTCTGGCGGAACCTTGTCTTTATGGGTGTTCCGTACTTCAATGTAATATCCGAAAACGTTGTTGGAAGCAATCTTAAGTGAAGAGATACCTGTGCGTTTGGTTTCGCGTTCCAGCATTTCGTCCAAGTATTCCTTTCCGTTTGCTGAAACATTTCGAAGCTCGTCAAGTGTTTCGGAAAAACCTTCGGCAATAGAATTTCCTTTCAAGATGTTTACTGGAGCTTCCTCAAAAAGTGTTTCCTTTATTTTGTTCCGAAGCAATTCACAATCGTGCAATTGTTCTCCTATAATTTTAAGCGACTCGTTCTTGGAATTTAACGCCAGTGCTTTTATGGGAACCACGGCTTCCAATGAATTTTTAAGCTGAATAACCTCACGTGGATTCACTTTGCATGTCGCTACTTTTGAAATCAATCGCTCCAAATCACCGATGCGTTTGGTGTATTGTTGGATTTTTTCCAAAGTAACCTTATTGTCTAGCAAAAAACTTACTACTTCGTGACGGCGATTTATCTTTTCAGCATTTTTAAGCGGAAGCGCCATCCAGCGTTTTAAAAGTCTTCCGCCCATAGGCGAAATAGTTTTATCTATCACATCCAAAAGCGTAACCGCATTCTGCTGATTGGAATGGTACAATTCTAAATTACGTATGGTAAAACGGTCCATCCAAACGTATTCGTCTTCCGCAATTCGCGACAAACGTGAAATATGTTGAAGCTTTGTGTGCCTAGTTTCACTTAAATAATGAAGTGCGGCTCCAGCGGCAATAATGCCGTCTTCCAAATGATCCACACCAAAACCTTTCAGATTTTTTGTGTCGAAATGCTTCGTAAGTGTTTCAAAGGAATAATCGGTTTGGAAAATCCAATCCTCGAGATGAAAAACGTGATATTGACTGCCAAAAGTTTCAGAAAAAAGCTTTCGTTTCTGTTTAGAAAAAAGTACCTCCGAAGGATTGAAATTTTGAAGTAGCTTATCAACATATTCCGCAGAACCTTCAGAAACCAAAAACTCACCCGTGGAAACATCCAAAAAAGAAACGCCCAAATTCTTTGAACCGAAGTGGACGGCTGCCAAAAAATTGTTCGACTTTGATTGTAAAATATCGTCATTAAATGCCACTCCTGGTGTAACCAATTCCGTAACGCCACGCTTTACAATAGTTTTGGTCATCTTTGGATCTTCCAATTGGTCGCAGATTGCAACACGGCAGCCAGCCATAACCAGTTTTGGCAAATACGTATTAAGGGAATGATGTGGAAAACCAGCGAGTTCCACATTATCACCACCGTTATTTCTAGCGGTAAGAGTAATATTCAATATTCCTGCCGCTCTTACTGCATCTTCCCCAAAAGTCTCGTAAAAATCCCCTACGCGAAAAAGCAACAAAGCATCGGGATACTTTGCTTTGATAGTATTGTACTGCTTCATCAATGGGGTTTCCTTCGTCGCCATAATTCAAAAATCTTTAATCTATAAATGTAACTAAAATGCTCTTTTATTTAAAATGAAGCGATCATGAATTATTCTGTTTTATCAACAATTCTCTGCAACTTTAGCCAGCTAACGATTAACTTTGCAACCTATGAAAAATCGCAAATTAAAAAACAGCGAACTGGACCGCATCAATCCTGAAGAATATAAATCTTCGGAAAAAACGCCATTGATAATTATTCTTGACAATATCAGAAGCTTAAACAACATTGGCTCTGTATTCCGCACTGCAGATGCTTTTTTGGTGGAGAAAATTTATCTCTGCGGCATTACCGCGCAGCCACCTCACAAAGATATTCAGAAAACCGCTTTAGGCGCAACTGATAGTGTGGATTGGGAATATGCAGAAAACACTTTGGATGTGGTTTCCAAACTGCAAAATGAAGGAGTGTTTGTGGCTTCAATTGAGCAAGCCGAACTTGCTGTAAACCTCAACGATTTTTCTGTTCAAAAGGAAATGACTTATGCGATTGTTTTCGGCAATGAAGTAAAAGGCGTGCAACAAAAAGTGGTTACCGCAAGCGATGCTGTGGTTGAAATTCCACAGTTTGGAACAAAGCATTCATTAAACATTTCGGTAAGCGTAGGAGTTGTGGTTTGGGATCTTTTTGTAAAGTTGAAAAACTTAAAGAAATAATCACTTCAAAAAAAGCGATTAAGCAACAAATTCACATGAATTAGCACAATACTGAACACGCCTAGAACTATGGCAAACTTTAGAATATTGTGTAAGATAATGTAATGGATTTTGTTTTTTGAATACCATAAAACTACAAGAAACACAGCCAACCCTGCGATACTTGTATAAAAATAGTAATCCATATACCCTATCTCTTCCTTAAATTTTGTGATTAGCAGAAAGATTGGCGCAAGCGTTAAAATGCTTAAAACCGTAAGCATTCTTTTTGAAGTTTTTTCCCCATAAACCACAGGAATGGTTTTATAGCCATGGGTTAAATCGCCTTTTATATTTTCGAGATCTTTCACCAATTCGCGCATAGAAATCAATAAAAAAAGGAAGGTGGCATGCACGAAAATTACAATATCAAAATTGCCGTAATGCACAAAAATTGCAAAGAATGGTATTACTGCAAGAATTGCCGCAGTAATATTTCCTATAAAAGGATATTTTTTAAGCTTATGAGAATAGAACCAAAGGAAAAAAATATAAATAGAGAAAAATAGCACCGCTCTAAATGAAACATAACTCGCGAAAATGACCGACAAAAAGTTGAGAACAAAATAGGCTGAAAGTTTTGTACGTTGACTCACAAGCTTATCGAGCATTGTTTTTCGGGGCCTATTAATTAAATCCTTTTCACTGTCATAAAAACTGTTGATGATATAGCCGCTAGCAATTGCTGAAGAAGACGCAAGAACTAACATGAGTAAATTTACATCAAACAAAACCTGACGCACGGGCAAGTCTGGCGCCAAAATGTAAATACTGGTAAGGTACTGTGCAATTACAATAATTAGAATGTTGTAGCCGCGAACCACAGAAAACAAGCTGAAAAACTTTAATAGGAAGAGTTTTTGTTTTCGCGTCAACATAAATTTTAAAGTTGGAAAAATCTGAAAGAAATTTCAGAAAAATTCATTCCTAAAAACTATAAACCACTTCCAGTTTATAATCCTTCAATGCTTTGCGGGCTTTGTCAATATCTTCGGTGAAGCCAAGCATATAGCCACCACCACCGGAGCCACAAAGTTTTAGATAGTACGCATTGCTATCGATTCCCTTCTTCCATAGTTTGTGAAACTGTGCGGGAATCATAGGCTTAAAATTATCGAGCACCACTTTTGAAAGTTGCTTGATGTTTCCAAAAAGTGATTTTACATCCCCCTTTAAAAAATCATCAACACAGGCATCGGTATGTTTTACAAATTGGTCTTTAAGCATATTGCGAAAACCTTCCTGCTTCATACTCTCCATAAAAATCTGAACCATCGGCGCGGTTTCGCCAGTACTTCCACTATCCAATAAAAACACAGCGCCTTTACCATTTTCAGTTTGTGAAGGGATTCCAGCAGGCTCAATATTATCTTTGGAATTGATCAAAATTGGAAGACTTAAATAACTATTCAAAGGATCAAGACCTGAAGATTTTCCGTGGAAAAAAGATTCCATTTCGGCGAAAATAGCTTTTAAAGTCAGTAGTTTTTCACGGGTAAGATTTTCAAGAATCGTAATTTTATCTTTTGCATATTTATCATATATGGCCGCAACCAAAGCACCACTGCTTCCCACGCCGTAACCTTGGGGAATGCTGCTATCAAAATAAAGTCCGTTTTCCACGTCTTTCTTCAAAGCTTCCATATCAAAAGAAACCAAATTTGGATTTTCAGATTGAATGTTTTCCAAATAATCAACAAATCTTTTTAGGTTGGCGTTTGATTTATGAGTAGAGATAGTATGGTGAACATCAATCTTCAATGCACCTTTATAAAAATTATACGGAATGGAAAGTCCTTTGGAATCCTTTATAATTCCATATTCGCCGAAAAGTAAAATTTTTGAGTAAAAGAGGGGGCCGCGCATAAGCTGTGTTGTTGTAACTATAAAAATACAGTTTTTAATTCTTAAAACTGAAATATGCCACAAAGATAACCATTTTAACAATCAAATTTTCAAAAAGATTTATTCATAAATCAAGCGAAGGAGCATAAAATAATTCACATAGGCACGCATGCAGAGAGCAACAACATTCGCCCCGAATTGAGCCGTCTTATTTTTGCAAAAAAACCGATGGCAAAGAAAATTATGATGAAAATTCACTTTACTCCTATGAAATTTACAACATAGATCTATCTTCCAATCCCGCCATCCTCACGGCTTGCGAAACCGGAAAACCAACCTACCAAGCTGGGGAAGGAATGATTTCTTTGGCGAACGCTTTTAATTATGCAGGAAGCGAAAGTATCCTGACCAGTCTTTGGGAAATTGACGAGGAATCCAGCGCCAAAATAGTAACCTTTTTTACGATAATCTTTCTGCTGGCATGCCAAAGGACGAAGCATTGCGGAAAGCAAAACTAATTTATATAGCCACTGTCGAAGGCCGAACAGCAGCCCCCAGGCCGGACTTGTGCTTATTGGAGACACCTCTCCTATAGATTTAAAAAATGGTGTGGCTTGGTGGTGGTATTTGCTAGCTGGAATTGTTGTTGTTTTACTCCTAATAGCCATTCTTAGAAATAGAAGGCAAACAGACTAAATTTTTTCTGCTCCTAGGCCTACTTCATCTTCAATAAATTCACCATTTTTACAGAATTGTGTAAGTTCAGCTTTTATAAATTTTGAAATAGTTTCCATTTCAGCCTTTGGATAAAGCACGTGAACATTTGCACCCGCATCTAGTGTGAAGCAAATTTTACTGCCAGTTTCTTCCCTAAATTTCCAAATACGATTGATAATTTCCAAAGTGTTTGGTTTCATCAATATGAAATAGGGCATCGAAGTCATCATCATCGCATGTAGCGATAACGCTTCGCTTTCCACAATTTTAATGAATTCAGAAAGATCACCATTTTTAAATATGGGGATTAATTTTGAAAGATTTTCCTTCGCCTGCCGAAAACGTTGTTCCGCAAAAGAGTGGTCAATCATTAAATCGTGACCAACAGTACTGCTCACTTGCTTTTCGCCTTTATCTACCAACAGAATAGTATCCTGATAATTCTGAAAATTCTTATGAACCTCAAAAGGATATTTTACGCCAAAGTAATTGCTGCTGCAGTCAATTTCTTGGTGTTCACCCCATATAATCAAGGGACCTTCCACACTTCGGCAAGCACTACCGGAACCCAGACGTGAAAGAAAAGATGCTTTTTCATTAAAATAATCATCCGTGATTGAAGGTTCCATTTGTCTTTCCATATTCATTAAGCACAATGCCAAAGCACTCATTCCACTAGCTGAAGAAGCAATGCCACTACTGTGTGGAAAACTATTTGAGGTTTCAATCTTGAATTTGAAATCTTTCAGGAATGGCAGATACACTTCTACTCTTTCAAGGAATTTCTGAATTTTTGGTTCAAAGCTTTCTTCTCTTTTTCCATTGAGAAAAACTTCAAAATTAAATTCTTTATGCTCTGAATCATTAGCGAAGGTTCGCTTTTCAAAAGTTAGCGAAGTTTTTGTATTGCAATTCTTCAAAGTAAAACTGATGGAAGCGTTTATCGGCATTTGCTCGCCATATTTCCCCCAGTATTTTACCAGTGCAATGTTACTCGGCGCTTGCCAGGAAACGGTTCCGTTAGATAGAGAATGGGAATAGCTACAAACAATAAAACGATGTTTCGGCATAATTTGAAAATAATACCACAAAAGTAAAACTCTTTTTGGTTAAAGTGATGACATTTTGAAAGCGATTCGATGTAATTTACAATACTGCTAAAGAAGGATCAAACACTCTAAGGATTATAAAGCAATAATTTTTTTCATATTCAATTAGTCAATCTAATGGAAGCCTCTGTAAAAAAGGCTTCTTCATTTTTCAAGAGAGATGGTTCCTTCAGTTCCCGATGAAAAATCGGGAAAAGCTGTGGTTACTGGTTCCTTTCAGTCGTGTTTCGTGTTTCCTTTTCAGTCGTGCATCAAAAAGCATAAAATTTCCTATCTTCACAAAAGTTTAAAAACACATTAAAACAATTCTTTAAATAATATACCAATGAAAAATCTAATTGTTCTCTTCGCCTTCGTTCTTTTTGCTGTGTCAGCACAAAGTCAATCCCTTACCAAAAAAGACATTACCGGCACTTGGCTGGTTCAGAATGTTGAAAATAGCAGCAGCAGCCCAAAAATGGCAGCGGCAATGACCAATGCTGTGATTAACTTGTATGCTGATAATAGTTTTGAGGTAAAGGAAAAGCAGGAAAACGGCACAACTTATGTGTACAGCACCACTACAAATAAAAATGCAACTTGGAGCTACAACCCAAGTACCCAAACCATCTCTACTACCCGCACAAAAATGACGCTTAAAATTTCCAAAAGCGGCGACAAAATCTTTTTTACGGATCAAGACAGTGGGTTGAAGTTTGAGGTTATGAAGCCTATTTAATAGTGAAAGGGAAAACATTCACTATAGCTTAATGAATGATATCAATACAGAAATTTACCGCCAATGCGGCCTAAATATTTCTCACTTCTTAACCGAACCCGAAAGTGAGGAATACGATGCCTGCCAGTTTGAACTGAACGGGCAGAAAATAATAAGGCATAATGCAAAAATAACCCCTAAAAAACGGGACAGTTCGTTACCTTTTGGAACCGAAACACAAAAGGAATCACCCAACCCTATTCTGAAAAAGACAACTTTCACTATTACGTTATTAACTTAAAGAATGAAAACCGTACGGGCCAATTTGTATTTCCCAAATCATTTTTAATAGCCAAAGGGATAGTAACCACCCAAAAAAAAAGACGGCAAAAGGAGTTTCCACGTCTAACCCAGTTGGGACAAACCTACCAGCAAACAAGCTGAAAAAAAGCAACAATGGCAACTTGATTACTTTTATGAAATTAATAATTCAACCGACTTAAAAAAGTTGCAGAACTTTACCACCCACACGCCAAACCCTAAATTATTCTTCAAGGAGTACATTGCAACACTGAAAAAAGAGAACAAACTACTGAAAGCCAAGCTGGAAACGCTGAAAGCCAAGATGCGGAAATGAATGGTTTGTGTTATATTTGATATAAAGAAAGCTAAAAAGACATGCGCACATGTGCGGGATAGCAGCAATAGGCATGTCGTATATCAACATGTTGCCAGTAATTTAAGAAAATCCGTAAATAAATTGAAAAATCTGTCATATTTCGAAAACTCTTGTCACTAAATAAGTAGAGAGTAATAATGAAAGATAAAAAACCAATGACAGAAACATTTGAACAGCTACTTGAGAATAATAAAGAGAAAATTTATAGAATTTGTAAAATCTACGCAGTTTCCCCTTTAGAACCTCAAGACCTTTTCCAAGAAGTAATTTTTGCAATTTGGAAATCTCTTTCAACTTTTAAAGGCAATTCGAGTGTTGACACTTGGATTTACAGAATTACACTAAATGTCTGTCTTCGCTCAAAACAAAAATCAGAGAAAACTTATGACAAGACACTTCAATTAGAATCTATTCAATTCATTCCTGTCGAAATTCCTATTGAGAATAATCAGCACGAAAAGTATAATGCTTTAACTTCTTGTATCTCAAAATTAAACAATGAAAATAAATCAATCATTATCCTTTATTTAGAAGAATTGAAGTATAAAGAAATTGCTGAAATAACCGGATTAACAGAAAATCATATTGCAGTAAAAATGAAAAGAATTAAAAAAATCCTATTGGATTGTATAACGAATAAAATATAATATTATGTGGAATAGTGAACAGAAAAATATTTGGCAAGACATAAAAAATACTTGGAATGAACAGCCTCAATCCGAAAAAATTAATATTCAAGTATCACAGCTCATAAATGAGTTTAAAAGTAAAGTAAGTCAATTCGAGAAAGATTCGATTAATTCAGACATAGCTACTTTGAAATTAAACTGGGCTAAAACGAAAAGAAATAACGTCAGCCAATTTGAAAAAGATTCAATAAAAAA
>JAGXGE010000023.1 GCA_024637015.1 Aequorivita sp.
TGTAACTGTAGAAGTACAGGTAGTTGAGTTACCAGAGTTATCGGTAACGGTCATTGTTACTGTGTTTGCACCAGTATTGGAGCAATCGAAAGATGAAACATCTAAGGTCATAGATGCGATACCACAGTTGTCTGTAGAACCGTTGTCCACATCAGCGGCTGTAATGCTTACAGTTCCGGTTACAGGATCAAGATCCAATGTAAGGTCCTGGCATACTGCCACAGGAGCTTCGTTGTCATTTACGGTAACTGTAAAGTTACAGGTTGATGTATTTCCATCGCTGTCGGTAACAGAAAGTGTTACGGTAGTGTCACCCACAGGGAAAACACTTCCGCTTGGAGGTGTGGCTATAATATCGCCGGAAATGTTACCATCTTCAACATCGAAAGCAACACCCGTAAAATTGGCTACTGCACCACAGGTTCCCGGAGCGTTGTTCGCAACAATATCAGCTGGACAAACAATGGTTGGTGGATTGCCGATAACCGCGATTGGGAATCCAGAAGTCGTAAGGTCAAAAGTACCCGTTTGCCCTCCCCAACCATGTACTAGTACATAATAGGTAGAGGAACCATCTGTAGTATATGTAACTGAAGGGTCATTTCCACCACAATTGGTGAAATCGTCATCTTCTCCGATAATACAAGTTAAACTACCACAAGAACCAGAGTAAACACTAATTTTGGAATCGTAAGGCGCTCCACATAAATCCATAGTAACTGAAGAACCAGTTATAGAATTATCTGTAAATACATACCAAACTCCTGGGGACGTGATGCCTGTTCCACAAAAAGGATTGCCAGAATCTGTTGTTGCAAAAACCGTTGTGCCGCTTATAACCCCATCTCCAGTTATAGCGATTGCATTAGCGCATAAGTCGTTTGGTGGAGGACCATCGGCCAGTACTCTCATATCCATAATAGCAGCAGGAGCTGGTGGAGGACCAAAGTAAAGAGCACAAGAATTTGCAGGCGCTCCACATTTACTAAATACATTAACACCAAAACCAGCTTCTGCTGTAGTCCAAGAACCAACAGTACGTCCACTAACTCCAGTTAACCAACCAATGTTTGTACTCGGGGTGTTTAAAACAACAGATATTTCATTATCAACTTCACTTGAAACATCAAGACCAGTATAATAAAAAGTAACTTGATGAACTTGCCCCCCAGGAGTTACTGTTATCGTTTGGCTAGAGCCTGGAATAAGAACACCAGGACCAGTGCCACACGCAGATCCAGCAACACCATTGGTACTACAATCTGTAAACATACTAATATTTAGATTGTAGGGCGCTAGAGAACCACTTATAGAATATAAAGACACTGTAACTTCTTTGATAATTCTATTGGTACCAGCCATTACAATTCCATCTCCAACCCCTTGTGAAGGTGCGCCTGATGGAGTAATAACATAATATGATGTGAAATCGTGCGTAGTTTCATAAATAGCCTCTACTGCACGAGTAGTACTATTAAGATACGTATTAGATTCTAAAGCATCCCTTGAGACAGGAAGTGCTTCAGTTGTTTGTTGTGCGGATGTATTCCAAGCAATACAACAAATCACTAACAGAGTTAATAATCGAGTAATTCTTTTCATAATTTAAAATGTTTATAGTTAGAGCAATAAATGTATGTTAAAAACTTCACATTTATGCCACTATTTTAAAATTTTATGTTAAAAAAATGAGAGATTTACTTTATTATGAAATATAGCGCAAATGCCATAAAAAAAGCCACTCCGTTGATTTAGGAATGGCTTTTTTGTACTCTAAATTAATGAAAGCGTTATTTAATCATCTCATAACTGCGTTTGATAAATGCTGTAAGCTCTTCTCCTTTCAATAAATTTTTGCTCAATCTTGCCAAATCGAGTGCTTGGTTTACCAAACGTTCTTTCTTTTTGTCAGTTTTGGTATGTAAGATTTCACTTACCAATTCGTGATTCGTATTGACAATTAAATTATACATTTCAGGGAAACCACCCATACCAAACATACCTCCGCCACCAGTTTTCTGCATATCTTTCATTCTTCGCATAAATTCTGGTTCGGTAATGATGAAAGGATTGGCTTTGCTGTCCAAAGCCTCTAATTGAACGCTGAATTTCTCTTTCGGAATAATACCATCCAAAAAGGTTTTCAAACTTTCCTTTTCTTCGTCGGAAAGTTTTGAAATTTGCTCCTCGTCTTTTTTAATAAGATTTTCAACGTGATCACTATCCACACGCACGAACGAAATTTTTTCTTCGCTACTTTCCACTTTTTGAAGCAAATGGGTTATGATAGGGGAATCCAAAAGCAACACTTCATACCCTTTTTCTTTGGTTGCTTCAATGTAACTATGTTGCTCTTCTTTGTTTGAAGCATAAAGAATTACAATGTTTCCGTCTTTGTCGGTCTGAGAATCTTTTATCTTTTCTTTCAATTCTGAAAGGGTGTAATAATTATTGTCCACCGTTGGATAAAGCGCAAAATCCTGTGCTTTTTCAAAGAATTTGTCTTCGGTCAACATTCCGTATTCAATCACGATTTTAATATCGTTCCATTTCTTTTCAAAACCTTCGCGATCACTGTTGAAAAGGCTTTTCAGCTTATCAGCGACTTTACGGGTTATGTAACTCGAAATCTTTTTCACCGCACCATCTGCCTGTAAATAGCTTCGCGAAACGTTCAGAGGAATGTCCGGACTGTCAATTACCCCGCGGAGCATTGTTAAAAATTCGGGAACGATTCCTTCCACATTATCCGTTACAAAAACTTGGTTCTGATAGAGCTGAATCTTATCTTTTTGAATGCTCATATCGTTTGTCATCTTCGGGAAATAAAGAATTCCGGTAAGATTGAATGGATAATCAACATTTAAATGAATGTGAAAAAGCGGTTCCTCAAATTGCATGGGGTACAATTCTCTGTAGAAAGAATTGTAGTCTTTGTCTTCCAATTCTGTTGGTAGTTTGGTCCACGCCGGATTTGGATTGTTGATGATGTTATCAACTTCTTTGGTGGGTGCTTTGTCTTCTTCTTTTGCACCTTCAGGTTTTGGAAGTGTTTCAGTACGTGTTCCAAATTTGATAGGAATTGGCATAAACTTGTTATACTTCACCAATAATTCACTAATACGTGATTCTTCCAAAAATTCAGTGGAATCATCAGCAATGTGAAGAATGATTTCAGTTCCGTGTTCCTTTTTTTTAGCTTTTTCTATAGTAAATTCCGGCGAACCATCACAAGACCAATGTACTGCAGGTTCATCTTTATAGCTTTTTGTGATGATTTCTACTTTTTTGGCAACCATAAATGCAGAATAAAAACCTAACCCAAAATGCCCGATAATTCCAGCGTCTTTTCCATCTTTGTCTTTGTATTTTTCTATGAATTCTTCTGCACCGGAAAAAGCGATTTCGTTGATGTATCTTTCAACTTCATCTTTGGTCATCCCAATACCTTGGTCAATAATGCGAAGCTCTTTTTTCTTTTTATCTAATTTTACTTCGATTGTTGGGTCACCATATTCAACACCTTCAGCTTCACCAATGTTTGCAAGATGTTTCATCTTTAAAGTAGCGTCCGTTGCGTTTGAAATCAATTCACGAAGAAAAATCTCGTGGTCGCTGTATAAAAACTTTTTGATCAGTGGAAAAATATTATCTACTGATACATTGATAGTTCCTTTACTCATAATTATATATTTTTTAAGTTTTCTGTTTCTGTTATTCTTATAGTCAAATAGAATACCAACCCATAGAATGCTGACACGATGTCACAGCAAAACTTTCAAAAAAGACTCAAAAACTTTAACAGAACATTTTGTTTAACAAATACACTAAATGCTTAAACAGTAGTTATCTTTGTCTACTGAAAATAAATCAATTTCAATTCATTTTTAAATATTTAAGATACAATGGCAACTGTAAATAAAGATTCCCTCGCATCCAAAAAATCTGTTTCAAAGAATAAGGTGAGTAAGCATAAAATAATAGCTGCATATATGGAATGGGTTCTTTTAAAAGAAAAAGCACCGCTCAGCGTTTTCAAGTTCTGTAAAGAAAACAATTTCACTGAAGCTGAATTTTATTCTTATTTCGGCTCTTTTGAAGGTCTTCAAATGGCAATTTGGAATTCGTTTTATGAGCAGACAATTATTTTGGCAAATAAGGATGAATCCTATCCCAATTATTCTAACCAAGAGAAGATGCTCACATTCTTTTACACCTTTTTTGAGTTGCTCACATTGAATCGGAGTTATGTTCTTTTCACTTTAAGAGAACAAAGAAATATGATGAAAAATTTAAGTCAATTGAAAGGGCTTCGTGAAAATATTAAACACTTTGCTGCTGAATTGATTCAGGAAAACAATGAAGATAAGAAACTTAAAATCTTGAAACAATCCGTAACAATTTTTTCCGAAGGCGCTTGGTTACAGACACTTTTTCTTTTGAAATACTGGATGGACGATAATTCTGCAGATTTTGAAAATACAGATATTGTTATTGAAAAATCGGTTCGAGCCATTTTTGATGTTTTTGATACCCAACCGTTGGAAAGTGTGCTCGATTTTGGGAAATTTTTATGGAAAGAAAAAATGGCTTAATGAAGACTATAGACAAAATTCCCACAAACAAAATTCAGCGTGCTTCAAAATTAATGACTACAGGCGTAAAGGTTGGCGGTAATTATTTGAAGTATTACGGAAAAAAAATCGTCAATTCTGAAACCACAAGGGACGAGCTAAACGAAAGCAACGCCGAAGATATTTACGACGGATTAAAAAACCTAAAAGGCAGCGCCCTAAAAGTTGCGCAAATGTTGAGTATGGAAAAAAACATAATGCCTAAGGCGTATGTTGAAAAATTTTCATTGGCACAGTTTCAGGTGCCGCCACTTTCAGCGGCTTTGGTTCGTAAAACTTTTAAAAAATATTTTGGCGATACCCCCGAAAGCCTCTTTGACACTTTCAATGCAGAATCTGTTGCTGCAGCAAGCATTGGGCAGGTTCACAAAGCAACAAAAGACGGTAAAAATCTTGCTGTTAAAATACAATACCCGGGTATTGCGGAAAGCATTAGTAGCGACCTCGCGATGGTAAAACCTGTGGCGATGAAAATGTTCAATATTAAAGGAAAAGATAGCGATAAATATTTTAGGGAAGTGGAAGATAAATTACTGGAAGAAACCGATTATATGTTGGAAGTTGAACAAAGCAAGGAAATCACCGAAGCTTGCAAAGACATTCCGAATTTAAGATTTCCAAAATATTACGAAGAACTTTCTGGCGAGCGAATAATTACGATGGACTGGATGATGGGCAAACACCTTTCAGAATTCACCAAAACGAACACTGATAAAGTAAAGGCAGACAAAGTAGGGCAGACGTTGTGGGACTTTTATATGTTCCAAATGCACGAATTGAAACGCGTGCATGCAGATCCGCATCCTGGAAACTTTTTAGTGGATGAAGATTCTAACTTAATAGCCATAGATTTCGGTTGTGTAAAAACTGTTCCTGACGAATTTTACGTTCCCTATTTTGAATTGGCAAAACCCGAAAACATCAACAATCCTGAAGTGTTTTTAGAGAAAATGTATGCTTTGGAAATTTTGAAGAAGGAAGATTCGCCGGAGGAAACGAAGTTCTTTTCTGAATTGTTTTTTGAAATGCTTAGTCTTTTTACAAAACCATTCCACAGTGAAACCTTTGATTTTTCTGATGAGGAGTTTTTTGGAAAAATTGCAGAACTCAGCAATAAATATTCTAAAGACACTGAAATTAGAAAGATGAATGGCAATCGCGGTTCAAAACATTTCCTTTATATCAATAGAACTTTTTTTGGCCTCTATAATTTGATGAACGATTTAGGCGCCAAAGTTTCAATGGATAATTATAAAAAGTACGTCTAAACTTTAACAAAACTTTGTTTAAACCTTTAACAATTTCACTAAACAAAGAGTGGTATCTTTACAAGAAGTAATCGAATATTAAATTGCTATGAAAAAGTAAAAATATTCTATTATTTAATTGGTTAGGTTGTTTAAGAAGGGCGCATCTTTTGCGCCCTTCTTTTATTATTGGAAAAACGAGCATTTTTTATTAAATGCTATGCGCGCATACTATATAAAGATGATTTTGTTTCCCTGAATTATTTCATATACTTATCTTTCCCGTTGATTTAAATTAAGCCTAAATGTACACTTCAAAAATTACCGGTTTGGGATATTATGTGCCCGAAAATGTGGTTACCAATGATGATCTTTCAAAATTAATGGATACCAATGATGCTTGGATTCAGGAACGGACAGGTATTAAAGAGCGAAGACATATAAAAAAAGGCGATGGTAATTCAACCTCCGTTATGGCCGTAAAGGCTTCAACAATCGCTTTGGAACGCGCTAAACTTGTTCCGAATGATATAGATATGATTGTTTTTGCTACACTAAGCCCAGATATGTATTTTCCCGGCGGTGGGGTGGAAGTACAGGAAATGATGAAGATGCGAACTATTCCAGCATTGGATGTTCGCAACCAATGCAGTGGTTTTGTTTATGCAATTTCGGTTGCAGACCAATTTATAAAAACAGGAATGTATAAAAACATTCTTGTTATTGGCAGTGAAAACCACAGTGGTGGCCTCGACTTTACCACGCGTGGTAGAAATGTTTCCGTGATTTTTGGAGATGGCGCCGGAGCGGTGGTAGTTTCCAGAAATGAAAGTGGAAAAGGCGGAATTCTTTCAACACACCTGCACAGTGAGGGGCAACATAAAAATGAGCTTTCCCTAAAAGGACCAAGCACAGAACATTGGGTTCCGCAAATTATCGCTGAAAACAAACAAGAAGACATTCCATATTATCCAGTTATGAATGGGCAATTTGTATTTAAACACGCTATTGTTCGTTTTGCTGAAGTAATAAAAGAAGGTTTGGATGCAAATAATTTAAAAGTAGAAGATATTAATATGTTGATTCCGCATCAAGCAAATCTTCGCATTTCGCAATTTATTCAACATAAATTAAAATTGACTGATGACCAAGTTTTCAATAATATTCAAAAATACGGCAATACCACTGCAGCCTCTATCCCTATTGCGCTGACAGAAGCGTGGGAAGAAGGAAAAATAAAAGAGGGCGATTTAGTAGTTTTAGCAGCGTTTGGAAGTGGTTTCACTTGGGGAAGCGGTATTATTCGGTGGTAATTCATCAATAGAAAAAATAAGAAAGCCTTTCAATTTTGTTGAAAGGCTTTTTTTTTACCTAAAAAAGGTATAATTCGTTAAAGGCTAATTCAAGTAAATTATAAAATGAAGTTTTAGGTATTTATAGTATAGACGAAGAAAAGGGGGTTATAGTTTCACTACAATCCTTTATTTAACAGAACAATAACATTGAAGGGCTAAAACAAACAAACCCGAAGCATTTGCCTCGGGTTTGAATCTCTACTGCAATTATTAACACTAACCATCAACGTAAAAACTGTCGCAGTAAAGAAATAAATTCTAACTATTATATAGACGTCCAAAAATTAATAATGTTTCATCGCTCTTTTCATTTTAACGAACATTTATGAAATCTTGAAAAAGAGTATTGTATTTTTCATAATAAACTATTTATGATGAAAAAAACATTAGTACTTGGTGCTAGCCTTAACCCAAGCCGTTATTCAAATCTTGCAATCAATAGATTGGTAAGTCACGATCATACCGTTGAAGCCGTTGGTTTAAAAAAAGGAGTGGTAGCGGGCGTTGATATTTCAAATGAAAAGGAAGATTTTGAAAATATTGATACTGTAACACTTTATTTGAATCCAAAGCGGCAAGTGGAATATTACGATTATATAATTTCGTTGAAGCCCAAACGCGTCATTTTCAATCCTGGAACTGAGAACCCCGAATTTTATGAAATGCTTCGGAAAAACAATATTGAAACTGAAGTTGCCTGTACTTTAGTTCTTTTGAGTACGAATCAATATTAAGCCGAAAAAGGTCAGCGCTCCGTTCAGTATTAATATGAAAAAACCGAATTCGAAATTGAGATATTCTGCAGAAAGATAGCTTATGGTATATCCCAAAAAGGGAGTCAATAGCGCAACTACCGGAACAAATTTGTCCTTTACGTTCCATTTTGTGAAAAGGCCGTAAGCATACAGTCCTAAAAGCGGACCATACGTATATCCAGCAAATACAAAGAGTTTTGCAATTACGGAATCATCTGCAATTACATATTTAAAAATTATTATAACTGCAATTAACACTAATGAAACCAAAATGTGAATCAGCTTGCGGACACGAACTTGTTTTTTTTCATCGTATCTTTTTTCAATATCGAGGATGTCAATACTAAATGAAGTGGTTAAAGCAGTCAATGCACTATCAGCACTGCTATACGCCGCGGCAATCAATCCTAAAATGAACAGCACTGCAACGCCAATCCCAAATTCATTGAGCATGGCAAGTGTTGGGTAGAGTTGATCTTTGTGTGCGTCTATTCCATTCTGTTGCGCGTAAACTGTAAGCAAAAGTCCTAAAACCAAAAAGACGAAATTTACAATCGTCAAAACGATAGTAAACCAAAACATATTTTTTTGCGCATCTTTCAAATTTCGACAAGTCAGGTTTTTCTGCATCATATCCTGATCGAGGCCAGTCATAACAATAGCTATAAAGGCTCCGCTTAAAAATTGTTTCACAAAAAAGTCACTAGATTTCCAATCGTCAAAAAAGAAAATCTGGCTCATATCGCTATCTGCAATAAATGTAAAAAGTTTACTTCCTGAAAGTCCTAAATCTGTAGAAACATAATATACTGAAACACCAACGGCCACAAGCATAAATAGGGTCTGCAATGTATCTGTCCAAACAATGGTTTTTATGCCGCTTTTGAAAGTGTAGAGCCAAATCAATAAAATTGTAATGGTAACGGTAACCCAAAATGGGATGTTCATATCGTCAAAAATCAAACTTTGCAATACAACCGCAACTAAATACAGCCGAAAGCTTGCGCCCACAACTCTTGAAAGAAGGAAAAAAGAAGCGCCAGTTTTATAGGAAGCCTTTCCAAACCTACCTTCCAAATAGGTATAAATTGAAGTCAAATTCAATCGATAATAAAGCGGAAGCAATACAGTGCCAATAACCGCATATCCTACAATATAGCCGAGCACGACTTGAAAATAACTAAATTTGGAAGCTTCCACCCAGCCCGGGACTGAAATAAAGGTTACCCCGCTCAAAGAAGCACCTATCATTCCAAAAGCAACCAAATACCAAGGCGATTGTTTTCCAGCTTTAAAGAAATCTGAATTGCTTCCACCTCTATTAGTTAAAAAGGAAATTAGTATTAAAACTAAAAAATAACCAATAATTAAAAGCAGTATGTGTAAGGGTTGCATAAGATATAAGACTACAGAGGTTTAGAGATACTTTTTTGGTAAAAATACGAAGTTTGGTTTCCCCACAATTTTTATTTTTGATACTTTTGAAATCTTTGAATGAAATATAAATATAACTCCCTAAAAATTAAAAAGATGCGTTTTAAATTACTACTACTTTTTGCATTGCTTTTTGGTTCCTTCGCTGGTCAGGCGCAGGAATATCTTCAAATGATCGATGACGGCACCTATAAAGTGCAGGACATTATTGACAGTGCCGAAGCCTATTTTGCCAATAAAGACAAAGGCCGAGGAACTGGTTACAAACAATTTAAAAGATGGGAATACAACGCCCTCCGTATGGTAAAAGAGAATGGCTACCTTCCAACAACCGAAGAACGTTTAAATGAACTGGAACGTTGGAACGCATATTTAAATAATACCGCAGCAAACAGAGTTGTTCTTACTGATAATTGGCAAGAACTAGGTCCTATGGATTGGAACGCTACTTCAGGCTGGAATCCCGGAGTTGGAAGAATTACTGGTCTTTCAATTGATGAAGGCGATATAAACCATATGATTATTGGTGCTAATACTGGAGGGGTATGGAGAACTACAGACGGTGCACAAACTTGGACTCCATTGAGTGACTATTTTTCAAATCTTTCTGTCTATTCTGTAACAATAGATCCAAACAATTCAGATACTTACTTTTTTGGTTCCACAAACGGAAAAATATTTAAATCTACCGATGCTGGAGCAACTTGGAATTTGTTGGGAACAATTGGAAATAGCATTGTAAATAAAATTTTAATCAATCCTTCAAATAGCGATATAATGTTCGCCACTGCTGAGAATGTTGGAATCTATAGATCTACAGATGGTGGAACTACTTGGTCTCAACCTGTTAGTGATAATAGAGGTTATGATATTGAATTTAAACCTGGAGATCTTTCAGTGGTTTATGCTTCAGGAGTAGGTTTTCATAAATCTACTGATGGTGGCGCTACATTTAGTACCATAGGTGGATTTAGTTCGGGTCCAAAAATGATAGGAGTTTCTGCAGATGATGCCAACGTGGTATATGTAGTGGAAGCCTTAGCAAATAGATTTGGCGGTTTTTATACTTCAAGCGATAGTGGAAGTAGCTTTACAAAGATTAACCACGGCAGTCTCAACTTTTTTGGATATAGCACAAGCGGAAACGACAATAATGGTCAAGCTCCACGAGATATGGGTATCGCCGTAAACCCAAACAATGCTGACGAAGTTCACATTGCCGGTTTGCTTACTTGGAGGTCAGCAAATGGAGGTGTAAACTTTACGTGTACTTCCGATTGGGTACCAGGAAACGCAGCTTCTCAGAATATAGGCTATTGCCATTCTGATGTTGATGATCTTCAATTCTACGGCAACACTTTATTTGCAATCACCGATGGAGGAATTTACAAGGCTGAAAATACAGGCACTGTAAATGCAAATTATTACGAAGATCTTACCACAGGATTGGGAATTCGTCAATTTTATAAAATAGGTATTTCTCAAACAGCAGATGTAATTGTATCAGGAGGCTCGCAAGATAATGGAACCTCTTTTTATACTGCAGCAACAGGATGGAAAGACTGGTTGGGAGCAGATGGTATGGAATCTTTTATAGATAAGGACAACAGCAATTTGTTTTACGGAACAAGCCAAAATGGGCAAATGTATAGAACCCAAAATGGTGGTAATACATACACAGGTATAAACGAACCCGGAAATGGTTCTGGAAACTGGGTAACGCCATTTGAACAGGACCCAACGGAAGCAAATACTATTTATGTGGGATACAACCGCGTGTATAAATCAGCAAACTATGGAGTTGCCTGGACAAGTATTTCACAAGATTTTTTAAGTAACACAAATAATTTGAAAATTGCTCCTTCAAACAATCAAGTTATGTATGTTTCCAGAGGTCCCTTCCTATACAAAACAGAAGATGCAGGTGCAACAGATTGGGTTCAGAAAACCTTTCCTGGCGGTAGCGTAAACTCTATTGCTATTTACCCAACCAATCCAAACAAAATAGCACTTGCAATTAACGGGAATAGCCGTGTAGTTGTTTCGGAAGATGGCGGTGTAACTTGGATAGACTACAAAAAAAATCTTCCAAACTTTAGTGCTCTTGCGTTAGTTTGGGACAATAATGGTGAAGATGGACTTTATTTAGGAATGGATTACGGAATCTATTATATTGATAATACTTTTACAGATTGGCAGCCATACAGTAATTTACTGCCAAATGTAATCATCAATGAATTAGAAATAAATGACGTAACTAATATGCTTTATGCTGGAACCTATGGAAGAGGTCTTTGGGTTTCACCTTTGGTAGAAGGTACAGCTGGTGTTGAAGATGTAATTTCTGAAAGTAGCGTTATAATTTATCCTAACCCTGCTAATTCCGAATTTACTATAGCAATCCCAAAAACAATGAAAGCAGAAATAAGAGTTTTTGATATTACTGGAAAACTTCTTATCTACGAAGCTGATGCATTAATTGCAAACAAGCATACTGTTGATGTTTCATCACTTTCTTCGGGAACATATTTTGTTCGTCTTAATTCGGAAGAAGGTACTGCAACAAAAAAACTTCTTATAAACTAAGAGTTGTTTCTATAATAGGAATGCTTCAGGAAAAACCTTTTTTCTGAAGCATTTTTTTTATCTTGCTGGCAGGAATTATATTATGGAATTTTCTTCAAAACTTCTTGAAAACGCAGTAAACGAAATGTCGCAACTCCCCGGAATTGGTAAACGGACTGCCCTACGTTTAGTGCTTCATCTATTGAAACAACCCAAAGAGCAATCACAAAAATTAGCCTCCAGTTTGGTGAAAATGCGCGACGAAATAAATTTTTGCGCCAATTGCCACAACATAAGCGATACTAAACTTTGCGAGATATGCGCCAATCCGAGACGGGATGAGCAATTGGTATGTGTGGTTGAAGATATTCGTGATGTAATGGCTATTGAAAATACCAGTCAGTATCGTGGTCATTATCATGTTTTGGGTGGAAAAATTTCTCCAATGGATGGCATTGGCCCAGGAGATTTGACTATTCCTTCTTTGGTTGAAAAAGTAAAAACGGGAAACGTCCGTGAGCTTATTTTTGCACTAAGCTCTACAATGGAAGGCGACACGACCAACTTTTACATCTATAAACAAATTGAACCTTATAATATAACCACCACTACTATTGCTCGTGGAATTTCGGTAGGAGATGAGCTGGAATATGCAGATGAGGTTACCTTGGGCCGAAGTATTTTGCACCGAATCCCTTTTGAATCTTCATTAAAAAGTATGTAATTTGAAATGCCCATTTATAAGTAGCAAACCAATTAAAGATGTTTTTAAAGGCATTCCATCTTCCTATATTTAAAATTTTTAATACTGATGAAACTATCTGTTGTTATCCTAAATTATAATGTGCGCTATTTTTTGGAGCAGTGTATACTCTCTGTTCAAAAAGCATTGGAAAATTGGGATGCTGAAATAATCGTAATCGACAACGATAGTAAAGATGACAGTTGCCAAATGGTAAAAACTCTTTTCCCAAATGTCATTTTAATTGAGAACAGCGAGAATGTTGGTTTCAGCAAAGCGAACAATCAAGCGGTCGCTGTGGCAAAAGGTGAATATGTTTGTATTTTAAACCCAGACACCGCAGTTTCCAAAGATACATTTAGACAGGCCATCGAATATTCACAAAGCATTAAAGACATTGGAGCCCTAGGTGTCTATTTAATGGACGGGACGGGAAATTTCCTTCAAGAGAGCAAACGAAACCTCCCAACCCCAAAGGTTTCATTGATGAAGCTTACGGGTTTTGCAAAAAAATATTATTCAAGCCACATTTCAGAAACTTCCAATGGTGAAGTTGAAGTATTGGTTGGCGCCTTTATGCTTTTGAAAAGAAGTATTTATAATGAAGTTGGCGGTTTTGACGAAGATTATTTTATGTACGGTGAAGACATCGATCTCTCCTATAAAATAACCCAGGCCGGTTACAAAAACCATTATTTAGGAAACACTACAGTGCTGCATTACAAAGGCGAAAGCACCAAAAAGGATGATGCCTATTTCGAACGATTTTACGGTGCAATGCAGATTTTCTACCGAAAGCATTTCAATAAAAATTTTCTACTTGAAAGTTCCGTTTCGGCGGGAGTTGCTTTGGCAAAAAAAGCACGGAGAATTTCTACCGAAAAAGAAATAAAGCCTGTTCCAAAACTTGAAAGAAATTATTTTTTCACGGAAAATATTGAGCTACTCGAAACACTTTCCGCAAGTACGACAACTGTTTTTCAAATGGTTTCAAAAAATATGCATCCGCAGATTATTCTAAAAAACAGCTTGTTGGTTTTTGACGCTGATTATATTTCCTATAAAGAAATCTTCAAATTGATGCAACAACTAAAAGACAACAGCAATATTTTCCGCATACGCCCGCCGGGCTGTAATTTCATAATAGGAAGTGACCAAAGCGACGAAAAGGGTGGCGTGGTTGTTTTTTAAGAAAATTGAAACCCAAAACGAACAAATTTTAACTAATTTTGCAAGGTTTTAAAACAAGCACTTTTATGCTTACTAAAATTCGATATTGAAATTATATTATGGCAAAATTTGAATTGAAACTACCCAAAATGGGCGAAAGCGTTGCAGAGGCAACTCTAACTAACTGGCTAAAAGAAGTGGGTGATACCATTGAGGCCGATGAAGCGGTACTCGAAATCGCGACCGATAAGGTGGATAGCGAAGTGCCCAGCGAGGTAGATGGCGTTTTGATTGAAAAACTTTTTAATGTGGATGATGTGGTTCAAGTAGGCCAAACAATCGCAATAATTGAAACTGCTGGCGGTAGTAACGAAAGCGAAAAAGCTTTAACTGAAAGCGCTCCTTCACCAGAGGCTGTGAAAGAAGTTGAAAAACAAGTTGAGACGGCCAAACAGGCAACTCAAGCACCAATTGAAAACACTGGTGATCGTTTTTATTCTCCTTTGGTAAAAAATATTGCTGCTGCAGAAAATATTTCTCAAACAGAACTTGATGGAATTTCTGGCACTGGAAAAGATGGTCGTGTAACCAAAAACGATATTTTGGATTATGTTGAAAATCGTTCTTCGGAAAAACCACAGCCACAAACGGTTGTTGAAGCCAAAAATCCTGAAACGGCAAAGGCACAATCCACAGAAGCAGCAAAACCAAAAGCTTCGGTTTCAGTTAACGGCGAAGACGAAATTATAGAGATGACACGAATGGGCAAACTAATTGCTCACCACATGGTTGAAAGCACGCAAACTTCCGCACACGTTCAATCGTTTGTGGAGTGCGATGTAACAAACGTTTGGAACTGGAGAAATAAGGTGAAAGGAGCTTTCGCAAAACGCGAAGGTGAAAACCTTACTTTCACACCAATATTTATGGAAGCCGTAGCAAAAGCGCTAAAGGATTTCCCAATGATGAATATTGCTGTAGATGGCAATACCATCATTAAACGTAAAAACATAAACCTGGGAATGGCTGCAGCATTGCCTGACGGAAATTTGATTGTTCCTGTTATCAAAAATGCAGACCGATTAAACCTCGTTGGAATGAGCAAAGCCGTAAACGATCTTGCAAACCGAGCTCGCGAAAACAAATTGAAACCAGATGAAATACAAGGTGGAACATACACGGTTACAAATGTGGGAACTTTCGGAAGCATAATGGGAACGCCTATAATCAACCAACCACAAGTTGGTATTTTAGCTTTAGGAGCTATCCGGAAAGTGCCAGCGGTTATTGAAACACCTGAAGGTGATTTCATTGGAATTCGTTTTAAAATGTTCCTTTCCCACAGTTATGATCACAGAGTTGTGAACGGTGCATTGGGAGGACAATTCGTAAAACGCGTAGCCGACTATTTGGAAGCTTGGGACGTTAACAGGGAAGCTTAATTTTAAATATTATTATAAGCTGAAAGGGGATTTTGAATTCAAAATCCCCTTTTCTTTTTTATATCTTCTTTCAAAACTTCAATAAAAAGTATCTTTGCATTTCAAAACAAAACAATGGAACTCAACTTAAAAAAACCAATCTGTTTCTTCGACCTTGAAACTACAGGAATCAATGTGGCGACGGATAGAATTGTTGAAATAGCAGTATTGAAAGTTTTCCCTAATGGAAACAAGGAAAGTTACACCTGGCGCGTAAATCCTGAAATGGCCATTCCTGAAAGTTCTTCCGCAATACATGGAATTACTGACGAAATGGTTGCAAACGAACCCACTTTTAAAGAGCTGGCCACAAAAGTTTACGCTTTGATAAAGGATAGCGATCTTGGCGGTTTTAACTCTAACCGTTTCGATATTCCATTGCTTGCCGAAGAATTGCTCCGTGCCGAAGTGGATTTTGATATGAAAAAAGCACTTTCGGTGGATGTGCAGACTATTTTTCACAAAATGGAAAAGCGCACTTTGGAAGCAGCCTATAAATTTTACTGTGATAAAGATTTAAAAGACGCCCATAGTGCGGCGGCAGATACAAATGCTACCTATGAAGTTTTAAAAGCACAGCTTGACAGATATAACGAGCTTGAAAATGACGTAAACTTTTTGGCAGATTTCAGCTCGCACAGAGACCACGCAGATTTTGCAGGTTTCATAAGCTATAACGAAGATGGAGTTGAGGTTTTTTCTTTTGGAAAATATAAAGGAAGCTTGGTTACAGAAATTATGGATAAAGATTCGGGATATTTTGGTTGGCTGTTAAATGCTGATTTTCCGCTTTACACCAAAAAAGTTTTAACACGAATCCGTCTTCAAAAGTTGAACACAAAACTTTAACTGTACAATGAAAATAATCTGCATAGGACGAAATTATGCCGACCATATTAGTGAGCTGAAAAGTGCCACACCTGCTGAACCGGTGATCTTTTTAAAACCTGATACTGCAATCTTATTAAAGAAACAACCGTTCTTTATTCCAGAATTTTCAAATGATGTGCATCACGAAGTGGAATTGGTAGTCCGAATCAATAAAATAGGAAAACACATCGACCAAAAATTTGCTCATAAATATTATGATGAAATAGGATTGGGAATCGATTTCACTGCCAGGGATTTACAAACAGAATTGAAAGAAAAAGGGTTGCCTTGGGAAAAGGCAAAAGCATTTGACGGTGCTGCAGTTATCGGAAATTTCATTAAAAAAGAGAGTTTTAAAGATATTAATAATATAGAATTTAGCTTAAAATGTAATGGAAAAACTGTTCAAAAGGGCAATTCTATGCTGATGATGTGGAAAATTGATGCTTTAATCGAATATATTTCAAAATATTTTACACTGAAAATTGGGGACGTTATCTTTACAGGAACTCCCGCAGGCGTTGGCAGAGTTAAAGCCAATGATATATTGACGGGATTTATTGGTGAAACAGAAATGTTTTCTATAAAAGTTAAGTGAGATGATAAAATATTATGCAAAGGAAAACCTAAGTGAAATTGCCGATGGGGATCAAGATTTTTTAAAGATACTGGCACAGACATTTTTAGAGGAAATTCCACCAGATTTACATTCCATGGAAGAAGCTATTGAGAATGAAAACAGGGAAATGGCATACCAATTTGCACACAAAATGAAACCCAACATAGAGATGTTTGGTATAGACGCTTTAAAAGATATTACCAGCATAGAAGCATGGTCTAAAACATCAAAAAATAAAGCTACGGTTCTTCCACATCTAGAAAACGTTCTTACTACATTGAACCATGTTTTTATTGAGCTGAGAGAAGACTTCCAATTATAAAATGCTTGCAGAAATTATAACCATAGGCGATGAGATTCTCATCGGTCAAATTATTGATACCAATTCAGCTTATATTTCAAAAGAGCTGAACAAGATAGGGGTAAAGGTTTATCAAATTACCTCCATTCAAGATGACCGAACCCATATTTTAGAAGCATTTAGGGATGCTAAAAAACACGCCGATCTTGTTATAGTTACTGGCGGTTTGGGCCCCACTAAGGACGATATTACCAAACAGACTTTCTGTGACTTTTTTGAGGATATTCTGGTTGAAAACCAAAATGTAGTTGAAAACGTTAAGCAACTATTCAAAAAATACCAGCTCGACAAACCGTTACCTGCTAATTTTCAACAAGCGATGGTTCCTTCCAGAGCAACTATTCTTACTAATCTTCATGGAACTGCCCCGGGAATGTGGATGGAGAAAGACGAAGTTGTTTTTGTCTCTTTGCCTGGCGTTCCTTATGAAATGAAGCATTTGTTGCAAGAAGAAGTTCTACCTAGAGTTATAAACCGTTTCAGCAGACCTTTTATATATCACAAAACACTTTTGACTTATGGGCTGGGGGAAAGCATGATTGCCGAAAGAATTGTTGATTGGGAAAACAACTTGCCCGAAAATATTAAACTTGCCTATTTGCCTTCCTTGGGAAGAGTTCGTTTGCGTTTGTCTTCTAAGGGTAAAGACGAAAAATTGCTGCAAGAAGATATCGATTCACGAATAGATGTTTTAAGTGAAATGCTTTCTGATATTGCAGTTGGCTATGAAGACGAAACGAGTATCGTTGGCAGAATTGCACATATTCTAAATCAAAAAAATCAAACGTTAAGTTTGGCAGAAAGCTGCACGGGCGGATCTATAGTGGAACAGATTACCACTGAAGAAGGAGCATCTTCTTTTTTCTTGGGAAGTATTATTCCTTATAAAACGGAACTAAAAACGAAAATACTTGGCGTTCCTTCTTCACTAATAGAAAAGTATTCCGTTGTGAGTATTGAAGTTGCTGAAAGTATGGCTGTTAATTGCTGTAAGCTTTTTAACACAGATTTTGCTATTGCGACTACAGGAATTGCTGGCCCCACTAAGGGAGATGGAAAAGATGAGGTGGGCACTGTATGCATTGCTATTGCTACGCCACGAGGTGTTGTTTCAGAAAAATACAGTTTTGGAAATGACCGTTTTCGCGTAATTGAAAAGGCAACAAATAAAGCCTTTGAGATGCTTCTAAAAGAAATTTCAAAAAACTGATTTTCTTTTGTTGTACATCACAAAAGAATTACTTAAATTTGCACCCTGTTTTAAAATAACTTAAAAAAGTTAAGGAAATGTCAAGAGTTTGTGAACTTACTGGAAAGAAAGCGATGGTTGGAAATAACGTGTCGCACGCGATGAATAAAACCAAACGTAAGTTTGATGTAAATTTGCTTAAAAAGCGTTTTTACATTCCTGAAGAAGACAAATGGGTAACCCTTCGTGTTTCTGCTTCAGCAATAAAAAACATCAATAAAAAAGGTATTTCTGCGGTTATTAAAGAAGCTCGCGAAAAAGGCTTTTTAAATAAATAATTGCAATAATCAATAAAGTCTGTTACAATGGCTAAAAAAGGAAATAGAGTACAAGTAATTTTGGAGTGCACAGAGCACAAGGAGTCTGGACAACCAGGAACTTCTCGTTACATCACTACCAAAAATAAAAAGAATACACCGGACAGAATGGAGTTGAAAAAATTCAACCCAATTCTTAAGAAAATGACGGTTCATAAAGAGATTAAATAATATAAGTCATGGCTAAGAAAACAGTAGGATCTATTCAGACATCAACTAAGCGTTTAACCAAAGCAATAAAAATGGTTAAATCGCCAAAAACAGGAGCTTATACATTTTCTGAGTCTATTATGGCTCCAGAATTTGTAAATGACTGGTTAAACAAAAAATAACCAGCTTAAAATATTTAGAAAAAGCCACTTTTTTACGAAGGTGGCTTTTAGTATTTTAGCCTTTTCGAAAATAAATTTAAACTTTCTGTTTATTATAAAACCTTCATCTGATAACCGACAACTTACAAGCGAAAATGAGTCTATTTAAAAAAATATTTTCCAAAGAGAAAAAAGAAACGCTTGACAAAGGACTTGAAAAATCCAAAGCTTCCTTTTTTGATAAATTGAGCAAAGCTGTTGCTGGAAAAAGTAAGGTGGACGATGATGTTTTGGACAATCTTGAAGAAGTCCTCGTTTCCAGTGACGTTGGAGTAAATACCACCCTTAAGATAATCGATAGAATTGAGGAACGTGTTTCAAAAGATAAATACTTAGGGACAGATGAATTAAATAAAATTCTTCGTGAGGAAATAGCAGGTCTTTTAAGCGAAATTGACTCCGGAAACGCTACCGAATTTGAAATTCCAAAAGACAAAAAACCTTATGTAATTATGGTTGTTGGGGTAAACGGCGTTGGAAAAACTACTACTATCGGAAAACTTGCATATCAGTTTAAAAAGGCTGGAAAGAAAGTTGTCTTGGGAGCTGCGGATACCTTTCGTGCTGCGGCGATTGACCAACTTCAAATATGGGCAGATAGAACAGACGTTGAAATCGTAAAGCAAAGTATGGGTAGTGATCCTGCCAGCGTCGCTTTCGACACCTTAAAGAGTGCGGTGAACCAAAATGCTGACGTTGTTATTATTGACACTGCGGGCCGACTTCATAATAAAGTGAACTTAATGAACGAGCTTACAAAAGTAAAACGTGTTATGCAAAAGGTAATCCCTGATGCACCGCACGACGTGCTATTGGTTTTGGATGGCTCTACGGGACAAAATGCTTTTGAACAAGCCAAACAATTTACCGCTGCAACTGAAGTTACTTCACTTGCAGTTACAAAATTAGACGGAACTGCAAAGGGAGGTGTTGTAATTGGTATCAGTGATCAGTTCCAAATTCCGGTGAAATACATTGGAGTAGGCGAAGGCATGGAGGATCTTCAAGTATTCAATAAATTCGAGTTTGTAGATTCATTTTTTAAATAAATGGAAGAAAAAACACCCCGGCAAAAAGGAAAACTACGTATGTATATTTTGTGGGCTTTGGTTGGTTATTTAGGAATACTGACTGGGTACCATTTCTTTAAAATTATTGAGTATTTTATTAAACCCGTTCCAAATCCTTTGATGCCATTGGATTTTTACAAATACATTGCATTTCCTTATTTATCCTTTATTCCTTTTCTTTTGGGTTTACTCTTTTTGGGAATCTATTTTATCAATAAAAAATATTTCAAAAAAGGACACATAGTTTTTTATGTAGTATTGATCTTGCTATTTCATCTCTCACAAGACAGCCTGTTTGAATTCTTCAATAGCTTTAACCCTTATGGGGGATAGAAAAAGCCACAAATCCACAAATAACTTTAAAGTTTATTCGTGGATTTGTGGCTAGAGTTAGATACTAAAATCTTTATTCTTTATTCTTTTCTCTCAGTTTTATTACAATGTTTCTTTCAACCAACTAAAAAACTCACGTTGCCAAACAAGCGCATTCTGGGGTTTAAGCACCCAATGATTTTCCTCAGGAAAATATAGCAATTTGCTTTTTATTCCCTTAAGTTGTGCGGCCTGAAAAGCTCCCAATCCTTGTTCAATAGGAACTCTATAGTCTTTTCCGCCTTGAACAATCATAATTGGAGTATCCCATTTGTCAACATATGTTATTGGGTTGAATTCGTTGAAAGACTTTTGCGCAATGGCATTGTCCTTTTCCCAGTATGCACCACCCATATCGTGGTTTACAAAAAATAATTCTTCCGTAGTTCCATACATTGAGCGAGTGTCAAAAACTCCATCGTGTGCTATAAAAGTTTTAAAGCGGCCATCGTGGTTTCCAGCTAACCAAAACACAGAATAACCACCAAAACTTGCCCCAATAGCACCCAAACGATTTTTATCTACATACGGTTCTTTTGCTACATCATCAATTGCATCAAGGTAATCCTGCATTGCTTTTCCGCCCCAATCTCCACTGATTTCAGCATTCCATTCCACACCGTGGCCTGGCATTCCGCGACGGTTTGGCGCTACAATAATATACCCTTCCGAGGCCATCAATTGAAAATTCCAACGAGTGGAATAGAATTGAGACAAAGCAGATTGTGGCCCACCCTGTGCATAAAGCAAGGTTGGATATTTTTTGTTTTTATCGAAATTTGGAGGTAGGATTACCCAAACCAACATTTGCTGGTTGTCTTTGGTCGTTACCATTCTCTTTTCAACTGTTGGTAAATCTAACTTTCCGTAGAATTCTGTATTTACTTGTGTAAGTTGTTTGAAAGTTTTGTTCTTTAAATCAAAAGAAAAAATTTCTGAAGCATGGTTCATATCAGTACGTGTAACAATTAGTTGACCGTTATTTTCGGCAACAATGCCCGTAACGTCAAATTGCCCTCTTGAAAGTTGCTCAACAACTGGCATCTTTCTGGTTTTCCCAGGATAGTCCACTTTAAAAATCTGAATAGTACCATCAATAGCGGCGGTAAAGTATATATCCTTGTTATTATTTGCCCACAAAAAGCCATTAACAGTGCCATCCCATTGTGAAGTAAGATTTTGTTTTACACCATCTTGAAGCACAATTATGTCGTTTTTATCAGCCTCATAACCTGGAGTCTTCATCTGTAGCCAAGCTAAGGCGCCAGCTTTAGAAAATGCTGGCTGGGTATCATACCCTTTATTTTCTTCAGTAATATTTTCGGTCTTTTTATCGGAAAGATTGTATTTGTATATATCTGTGTTGGTGCTAATTGCATAATCTGTTCCAGCAGATTTTTTACTTACGTAATAAATATTTTCTCCTTTTGGCCCCCAAACATAATCTTCATCTCCGCCAAAAGGAGCTTGCGGTGTATAATAGGGTTGCTTTGGAGTAATATCTGTTTCAGCGTTCGTTTTTACATCTTTATAAAAAACGTGGTTATAACTCCCATCGTTCCAAGTGTCCCAATGACGATAATCCAAAGTCGTGTAAACATATGCGTCACTTTTTGGTAGGTCACTATAAATATCTTTACTAGTAACGTCTTTAACGTGAACTGGTTTGTTCAATAAAAGATACTGTCCATTTGGTGACAGGTTTTTGTCAGTCACTTTTGCTTCGTCTTTAGAGATTTCACTGAAATTTCCACCAGTTACAGGCATTTTATAATACTTAGAATCGAATTTATTCTCCTCCATATTTGGGATAGAAACTTTATAAAAAAGCTCTTTTCCGTCATTGGAAATCCCCATAGGGCTTACTTTTTTAACCTGCCATAAAAGTTCAGGTGTCATTGTTTTTTGTGAGAACAAAAAGCCAGCACATAGAAAGGCCAGCAGGAAAGTTATTTTTTTCATCAGTATAAATATTGAATTTTTAAGAAGTGTAAAGTTACTCAAAAAAGTTGGCAGAATTCTAGTATTCAGTCTGCACTATTGCGCTGCGGGTTTTATGATTTGTTTCAGTTTTTTCGTGGTATCTTTGCACCCCGATAATAAAAATTGATATGCGTACCAAAACCTTAAAAAAGAACAAGATAAACGTTGTAACCCTTGGTTGCTCCAAAAATGTGTATGACAGTGAAGTGCTGATGGGCCAGTTGCGCGCCAGCAACAAAGAGGTTGTGCACGAAGAGGAAGGCAATATTGTGGTGATTAACACTTGCGGATTTATTGCAAATGCAAAAGAAGAAAGCATCAATACCATTCTTGAATACGTTCAAAAAAAGGAAGAAGGCACGGTTGATAAAGTTTTTGTTACAGGGTGTCTTTCCGAAAGGTACAAACCAGATCTACAAAAGGAAATTCCGAATGTGGATGAGTATTTTGGCACTACGGAACTTCCCGGATTGCTGAAAGCTTTGGGCGCCGATTACAAACACGAATTGATTGGCGAACGCATTACAACAACCCCAAAAAACTACGCATATTTTAAAATAGCCGAAGGCTGTGATCGTCCCTGTTCGTTTTGCGCCATTCCAATTATGCGCGGAAAACACAGAAGTACACCAATGGAAGATTTGGTTACAGAAGCCGAAAAACTTGCTGCAAAAGGAGTGAAGGAGTTAATATTAATCGCGCAGGATTTAACTTATTACGGCCTCGATCTTTACAAAAAACGAAACCTTGCAGAACTGCTTCAAAAATTAGTAAAAGTTGATGGCATTGAGTGGATTCGTTTGCATTACGCCTTCCCAACGGGTTTCCCGATGGACGTTTTAGAAGTGATGCGCAACGAGCCGAAAATCTGTAACTATATAGACATTCCATTACAACACATTGCAGACCCAATTTTGAAGTCGATGCGACGCGGAACTACCAAAGCGAAGACCACAAAATTATTGGAAGAATTTAGAGCTGCAGTTCCCGAAATGGCAATTCGCACCACTTTGATTGTTGGTTATCCAGGTGAAACCGAAGAAGATTTCCAAACCCTGAAACAGTGGGTGAAGGATATGCGTTTTGAACGTTTGGGCTGTTTTACCTATAGCCACGAAGAGAATACGCATGCTTATAATTTGGAAGACGATGTACCGGAAGATGTGAAAATGGATCGTGCCAATGAAATTATGGAGATACAATCGCAGATTTCATGGGAACTGAATCAGCAAAAAATAGGCAAGGAATTCCGAGTTGTGATTGACCGAAAAGAAGGTGGTTATTTTGTCGGAAGAACGGAATTTGACAGTCCCGATGTGGACAATGAAGTTTTGATTAACGCCGAAGACGACTATCTGCGAACAGGCGAATTCTTCACTGTAAAAATTACGGCTGCGGAAGACTTTGACTTATACGCCGAGGTAATTTAACTTGTCACCCTGAGCGGAATCTAAGGGTTGATCTTTATACATTTCTAGATTAATCCATGCCTTCGGTTTTTCCATTCCTGTTTGCTAATTTGTATCTTTGGTAAAAACCTGTTATGGAAAATTCCAAACGATTTCGATTTCCCAAGACCACAGTAGTGGTACTTACCTTTCTATATATCATAATTATTTTATTAACTCACTTTTTATTCAATAAAGGAAACGCTAAAGAATGTGCTCAGCAATTATTGTTAATTCAGTGTTTAGGGCTTATCGTACAACTTTTTTTAAATTATTGGAACTTTCGTTCCCAAAGCAAAATTGTAATACTAGCCACGCTTTTTATAAGTAGTATGATTCTTTTAAGTGTTATTTCTTCTTTTTTCTCGTTTAGAATGCTGTGCGAGGTTTATCCCATTTAATAATTTATTTTTTTTGAAAAAAATACTCATTATCGGCCACACATTCCCAGAGCCCAGCACTACGGCGGCGGGAAGTAGGATGTTGCAGTTAATTGAATTGTTTCAGGAAGAAAACTACCAAATCACTTTTGCTAGTACTGCGGCTGTTTCTGAAAGAACTGCTGATCTGGAATCGGAAAATATTTCAATAAAAAACATTCTACTAAATGATACCTCTTTTGATGAGTTTGTAAAAGAATTGAATCCCGAAACCGTCATTTTTGATCGCTACATTACCGAAGAACAATTCGGATGGAGGGTTTCTGAAAATTGTCCAAACACTTTAAAAATCCTCGATACAGAAGATTTACATTTTTTACGGAAGGCTAGGGAGGAAGCAATAAAAAGAGGCGACTCTGTTTCAGAAGCAAACCTATTTTCTGAAAATGCCAAGCGGGAACTGGCTAGTATTTTACGTTGCGATCTGTCGTTAATCATTTCAGAATATGAGATAGAATTGCTTCAAAACACCTTTAAAATTTCGTCCGATTTACTTTACTATCTGCCTTTTTTGGTGAAAAAAAGTTCAATAGAGACCACGCTTCCTTCATTTGAAGAACGCCAAAATTTTCTCGCCATGGGTAATCTATTGCACGCACCAAATGTAGATTCGGTTATACAATTAAAAGAACTTTGGTCGGAAATAAAAAAACAACTTCCAGAAGCAGAACTTCATATTTACGGCGCCTATGCGCCACAACAAATTCTTCAACTTAACAATAAGAAAGAAGGATTTATAATTAAAGGTTGGGCAGAGGATGTGGAAACTATTATGAAAAATTATCGCGTGCATTTGGCGCCACTGCGTTATGGCGCAGGACTAAAAGGCAAACTTTTGGATGCTATGCGTTTTGGGTTGCCTTCGGTAACCACGAAAGTTGGGGCTGAAGGTATGTGCGGGGAATTTCAATTCGGCGGAAGCATCACCACTTCAAAAGAAGACTTTATAAATGCCTCTGTAAAATTATTTTCCAAGGAAAAACTTTGGCAGGAGGCACAGGAAAATGGTTTCCAAATCATTCAAAAGCACTTTCAAAAAGATATTTTCTCCGACGATTTTAAAAAATACATCCGCACCCTTTCTAAAAATCTTGAAAAGCATCGCCAAGAAAACTTTATCGGGCAAATTCTTCAGCACCACACTTTACAGAGTACAAAATATTTGAGTAAATGGATTATGGCAAAAAATAACCCAATCGCTCCTCCTGTTGGCTTTGAAAATAATTCAGAGAGTATCGAGAATGATAAATAAAATATTATTTGCTTTGAAAGTAAGAAAAAGATGGGCCGTAATTCTTTAAAATGTTATTTTTAGATACTCTTTTCAAAATTTCGATATTAAACAGTTTAGTAAAACAACAAGCTATGAAAAAACCCTATTTGTATTTATTATTTTTTATTACAATGTACAGTTCCGCTCAAGTGAAATATGAGAAGGCCTATTATATTACAAATTCTGGAGAAACTATTAATGGATTTCTAAAAAATGAAGACTGGAGCAACAATCCTTCCCAAATTGAATTTAAAACCAATTTAGAAGATAGTAGTAAACACTTAAGTGCAAAGAATATTGCTGAGTTTGGTATTCATAATAAGTACAAATATATTGGGGCCAACGTAGAGATAGATAGAGCTACGGATAATACAAACTATTTAACTACAACCAGAAATCCTGAATTCCAAAAGGAATTTCTTTTTTTTAAAACCTTAATTGAAGGCGATGCGAATCTATATATTTATAGAGACAACAATCTTGTAAGGTTTTTTTATAAAAAAGATGATGTTCCCCTTCAGCAGCTCGTTTATAAACGTTATAGAGCTTCCACCCTTAATGTGGGTAAAAATGAGCAGTACAAACAGCAGTTGCTCAATACTTTGAAATGTAAATCCATAGATATTTCACTTATTAATAAACTTGAATATGATCAATCTGGATTGGTTCGTTTATTTAAAAATTACAATAAATGTAAAGATAACTTAATGGCCGATTATGATGAAAACAAAAGCAAGGGAAATTTTAATTTGACACTGCGGCCTAGCATTCGAAGCAATTCTTTTTCCCTTAAAAATTCAGTTGATCAGAAATTGAATACCGAATTTGACAATGAATTTTCCTTTGGAATGGGTGTAGAGGTTGAATATGTCATGCCCTTCAACAAAAACAAATGGGCGCTAATTTTTGAACCTACCTATCAAAGTTATAATTCTTCCCCTACCACTAACGAAGAGGGCGATGTGGTGAAATTGGAATATTCTTCTGTGGAACTGCCATTGGGTTTAAGACATTATTTATTTTTAAATGAAAAATCGAAATTTTTTGTCAATGCTTCTTATGTTTTGGATTTAGCAATGGATTCTAAGGTTGTGTTTGAATCAGATCCTGCTCTTGATGTAACCTCAAGCAGCAGTCTGGCATTAGGGATAGGTTTTAAATACAATAATAAATATAGTTTAGAGGTTCGTTATCAAACAGAGAGAACTCTTTTGCAGAGTTATTTGGCCTATACTTCTAAGTTTGGAGTTGTTAGTTTGTTGGTGGGTTACACTATATTCTAAAGAGGTGGCAAAAATTATTGCCTTCAAAACCTACTCGGTCAAATTCACTGACACCACA
>JAGXGE010000024.1 GCA_024637015.1 Aequorivita sp.
GACATATTGCAAGCTGAAAAATTGCTGTCCGAAACGCAAACTACCATAGAATACGCAAATGACTTTTTAGACCAGTTTAAAACGCTAAAACCTGTTGATAATAATATACAAATGTATCTGATTTATCTAATGTTCGAACGTAATATTGAAATCAACGAAAGCGGATTAAAGGCACTTCTCAATTCTAACAGTATGTCATTTATTGATGAGAACCTTCAATCCAAAATATTAAATTATTACAGATATATCGAACAGTTAAAAAGCAGGGAACTCAATGCCAATACAGAAATTAAAACGATGTATGAACCTTATGTAAAAGAAAACTTTTATTGGATATGGAATAAAACGAATCCTTGGCATCGACAATCTGAATTTTATAAAGATGACCCACGAATTTCAGAAAATATTGATTTAAAAAGTGTAATCGCAGATAAGAAACTTGAGATAAATGTAATGAATAGGAGATATCAATCGACACTAATTGTTGAATTCTACTCTAACACAATAAAACTTGCGAAAGAAATAATCTCTGAAATTGAAAAATAAAGTAAAGCCGTATAAAATTAATTGCTAGTGCTAGCCTACTTACGAAAATTGCTGACGCCAGTTCGCTTCGCTCGTGTCTCGCGGATTTTCTAAATTAGGTGCTTAAACAACGTAGCTAATCTTATACAAACCGTTGAGCTTCATTATGACAAATCGCTAACCAATGATAAAATTCTTTAGAAAAATACGCTACGACCTTATGGAAAAAAATAAAACTGGAAAGTATTTGAAATATGCCATTGGAGAAATTATCCTAGTTGTTATTGGAATTTTAATTGCACTACAAATTAATAATTGGAATGAAAAGCAAAAATTAAATGCTAAGGCACAAGACTATTATTTACAGTTATTAGACGACTTGAAAAGTGATATTATATTTTTAAAACACACCATTGAAGAATCTAGCGCTTACTTAAAAGAATATGAGAGATATACAGATGCTTATAATAAAGATGTATTAACCCCAATTCAGGTTTATGAACAGATTTCCAAACTCACTTTAATAGCTACACCTTTAACATTCAATACAAGTACAATAGAATCACTTCAAAGTACTGGTGATATCGGATTAATCCCATCCAATATAAGAAATAAATTAATCGACCTAAAACGTTTACAAAATCTTACCATAAAGCGTTTTGAAGATACGGACGACGGAAAGAATGAAATTACTCAAAAATTAAGCCTTTTGATAGGGTCTACAACGCTACCTGAAAGACTAGAGAATCAACCCAAAATAAGCGAATTTTTAAATATTGATAAAAATTTAAAAGAGCTGATTTTGGTTTACGAAGGAATACATCGTTGGAAAAGTATATCGCTACAGGAATCCAAAAGTAGATTAGAAGAAATGCAAAAGGAAATAGATACTATTATGGAACTAATTAATAAGGAATTAAAGAAATAACGAAAGCACATCAAAGAAATCCTTGCTGATGTCAACTCCAAAAGTTTCCTTATATTTATTCATAGGAATAATAATTTATGAAAGAACCAGCTACTTGGGTCACAACAACTTGAAAACGAGGTCTAGGCCTCACAGAACTGAACGTGATATAAGTAGTAAAAATTGTACCTCTCTGTATAACATTTGTAATGTATTTACCCCCTTCTGTTCGCCAAAACACTTCCCGTTTTGCAAAAAGAAACAGAAGGAGTTTTTTATAACACCTAGCTATATATAAGAATAGCTCCTAGCTCAATAATATTTCCCCACACTTGAGTAATGAAACCCTTCCATAATGATATAAGATGTACATCGCCGAGAGAATGAGCTCCTTGCTTTTTTTATTTTTTGGCAATAAAAGGAAAACCTGATATATATCATTTTTCACTCCTAAACCGCACTTTACCTTTGCATAGGTTAAATTATTAATATTCAGTAATTAATAACTTCTCACGATAAAAATAAACATTTCAAATCTAAAAAATGAAAAAAATGAAAAAGCAATTAAAGGTTTTAGCTCTTATCCTGACAATAGGAATTAGCAGCACTGGATTTACACAAGCTATATATAAAATCCAGGACAACAAGGATGTCACAGTTAAAATGTATGGAACTTCCACTTTGCATGATTGGGAAATGGAAGCCTCTCGTGCCAAGGGAGAAGCACAATTAATCTTTAACGCAGAAAATGAAAGTGAACTTACTTCAATGAAATCGCTTACGTTCACTTTAGAAGTTAAAGATTTAAAAAGTGATAATAGCGGACTTGACAAGAATGCTTACAAAGCATTAAAGGCAGACAAGTATAAATACATAAGCTACAAATTAGTTTCTGCTAAGTTGTCACCAGAAAAAGGGGGGTATTTGGCTCAAACCAAGGGTAAACTCACCATAGCAGGTATTACCAATGATATAGCAATGGATATTCACCTTATCGTGGATAAAAACACAATCACTTATAAAGGTTCATACCAGCTAAACATGTCAGATTACAATGTTGAACCACCATCATTTATGATGGGTATGATGTCAACAGGTGATGAGCTTAAAATAAGCTTTGACGTAACATATGTAAAACAAAATGAAGGATAACCTTCACTAATCAATAAAAATAAAAATAAACAAGATGAAAAAAATCCTATTATTATCGATGATTTGCCTTTTCGCAATTAGCCTAAATGCACAACAAAAAAAACTGCAATATTTTAGAGCAAACGATCAGAGTGGTCTAAATGTTTTTGAAACCTCCAAAACAGACACTACTGCCTTTGAGGGCGTGAAGGTGCGTGTAGGCGGAGACTTTGCAATGCAGTTCCAGAGCTTAAGCCATGAAAATGACCTCAACAATTTGGTTGAGCTTGGTACCGACTTTAACCTTCCAACCGCTAACCTAAATTTAGATGTACAATTGATTGACGGCGTTAGGATGCACCTAGGAGTTTACCTTTCCTCACAACATCATCAAGAAACATGGGTAAAAGGTGGTCATATTCAAATGGATAAACTTGATTTCATTAGCCCTGGGTTTTTAGAGGGGTTAATGAACTATACAACCATAAGAATTGGTTTGGATGAATTCAATTACGGTGATGCCCATTTCCGCAGAACAGATAATGCCAGAGCTATTTTTAACCCATTTGTAGGAAATTATATAATGGATTCCTTTTCTACCGAAGCTTTTGGTGAGGTAATGGTTCAGAATAGTGGATTACTAGCATTAGTTGGGGTTACCAATGGTAAGCTTAATCAAAATGTAATTAAGAACGATAATACTGACAACAAGCCTTCTTTTTATGCAAAGTTAGGTGTTGATAAGCAAGTACAAGATGATTTAAGAGTACGATTAACTGGTTCAATCTACACCAATCATGGTACAACCAGTGGTGGTTATTTATACGGAGGCGACCGTGCAGGTAGCAGATATTACAAAGTATTGCACACATTGCCAGACGCTGATGGGAATACGCAGGGTGCAGCATTTGAAGGCAGATACAACGCTCGTTTCAAAAAACTTACTGCAATACAAGTTAACCCTTTCGTAAAATTTAAAGGACTTGAGTTCTTCGGTATTTTTGAGGTGGCCTCAGGAAGTAATGAAATTACTACCCCAGCAGCTGATAAAGAAGGGTCTTTTACACAATTGGCAGCTGAATTGATCTATCGTTTTGGAAATGATGAGAATTTCTATGTAGGTGGAAGATATAATACCGTAAAAGGAAAAACTGTAGAAAGTGCTACAGATGATTTAGAAATAAATCGTTTTAATATAGGCGGTGGCTGGTTTCTCTCAAAAAATATTGTAGTGAAAGCAGAATATGTGAATCAAGAATACACTGGCGATGCTTGGTCAGGAAGATTTTCAGGAGCAAAATTTGACGGCTTTAATTTAGAAGCAGCTATTAGTTTCTAGTCAGCTATAATACATTCGTTGACTTAAATAAAATTTATCCCTAATAAAAAATATTTATCAAAAAGACAAATCAATAAATTCTAAAATGATGGAACTTAATCAAGAACAGGAAGTAATCAGTATGCCTCGAATTGGTGATGTAGCACCATCGTTTAAAGCAGTGACCACACAGGGTGAAATCAATTTTCCTAAGGACTATGAAGGCAAATGGATAATTCTTTTCAGTCACCCGGCAGATTTCACACCTGTGTGTACCTCTGAGTTTATGACTTTTGCCAAAAGAGCGCCTGAATTTTCGGCCTTAAATTGTCAACTGGTCGGTTTGTCTATTGACGGTTTATACAGCCATATAGCTTGGTTGCGAACCATTAAAGATAAGATTGAATTTAAAGGGATGAAAAATATGGAAGTGACTTTTCCATTGATTGAAGATATTACAATGGAAGTCGCCAAAAAATACGGGATGATTCAGCCCGGTGAAAGCTCTACCAAAGCAGTTAGAGCTGTATTCTTTATTGACCCCAAAGGTATCGTGCGCGCCTTAATATACTATCCACTTTCTATGGGTAGGAATTTTGACGAATTGAAAAGAGCGCTTATTGCCATGCAAACAGCGGACGCCTATAATATTGCTACGCCTGCAGATTGGCAGCCAGGAGATGATGTTATTGTACCACCAGCAGGATCCTGCGGGGTTGCTAAAGAAAGAATGGAAACAAATGAAGAAGGATTGACTTGTTCTGATTGGTTTTTCTGCACCAAAAAACTCTCTTTGGAGCAAGTAAGGAATCCGCCAAAAAATAAATAAAAACAATTTAATGGTCTGGAGATTAAAATTTACTTTTAGATATCAGGAACAATGGAATTACATTATTATAATGTAGTTATAAATTAGGAAAACAGTCGTAATGGCATTATGTGTCCCCCTGAATTGAACAAACAAAATAGCGTTTGTATTGAAGTAGCAACTCCCCCAATAATTCCCTGATGAAATAAAAGGAATTTGGTCTCCGGAACATTTATTTATGACTGCTGTTAGTGGTTGTTAAATGACTACTTTTAGCTATTGCCGAAAATTCCATTTGAATTTACAGGTTTCAGCTGTCAGGCAGAAGAAAAGATGGAAATGGTTGAAGGTGAATTCACGATGAGTGAAATTCTGCTTAAGCCCACGGTTGTAATCACCAATGAGATTAATACAAGTAAGGCAATGTGTATTCTAAAAAAAGCTAAAAATACTTGTTTGATATCTCATTCCATTAAGTAGAAAATCGCAATGGAAATAACTATAAAACCCATTTTAATTGAAGTAAATTGAAAAAACGTATCCGCATTAGCGAACTCATTAACCCCGTTTAAGGTTAATGAGAAATAGAATGGCTGGTGCTTAACAAGCTAAATAAAAAATAATGACAAAATATTCTCTATTACTCGTTGCACTACTTATTTTACCATCTATTCTATTTGTACAATGCAAAAAACCTAAAACTACTGAAGCGCAGGAAGAAACTCAAATAGATGCTTCAATTTCAGAGATCAACACTGAAGCCACAAAGTATATAGATAGTTCTGAAGGAACAGTTATTGATGATTCCCAAACAACAGTAACAACAACTGATAACAATGAACCACCAGTTATTGAGAAGACCAAGACAATAACTGATAAAACTGAACCACCAGTTATTGAGAAGACCAAAACAACAACTGTTGATAACACTAAACCAGTAGTCATTGAGAAGACCAAAACAATAACTGTTGATAACACTGAGCCAACAGTCATTGAGAAGACCAAAACAATAACTGTTGAAAAGCCGGCAACACCGGAGTATGCTGACTTTTCCTTGAAATCAGTGAAGGCCACAATCGAAGGTACTTCCACCTTGCATAGTTGGGTATCTAATGTTACTAAAATCGAGGGTAAGGGCTCGTTTCAAATAAAAGAAAATATGCTCGCTTCAATAAAAGATGCAGAAATTAAAATTCCTGTTAAAGGCATTAAAAGTGAAGAAGGTAAAAAAATGGATAATAAAACCTACGAAACCTTTAAGTCTGATGAATACCCTTATATAATTTATACATTCAACAATGCAGTGGTAAAAATAAATGAATCCAACGATGTGAGCATGGAAACTACTGGCAAGCTTACCATGGCCGGTGTGAGCAAGTCAGTTCCTATTTCGGCACATGGAAAATTATTACCTAACGGTGAATTGCAACTTACAGTTTCCAAAAAATTAAAGATGACAGACTTTAACATGGAGCCACCTGTCATGTTTCTTGGAACCATAAAAGTTGGCGACGAAATAACAGTCAGCTTCGACTTTGTGCTTTACAAAAGCAATAATTAAACAATTCTTAAAAAGTTTAATAAAGACCCCAGTATAAAAGGTTTGAGTGTTTTTACATTCAACAAAATAATTTAATTGCGATTACCTAATTGAAAGTTAATATTAGGCGTAATTAGACTCAGGAATTTCAGCTAAACAGTCATGGAAACACGTATTGCATGTGTTGGATGTAAATGGAAAATACATAACCGTGGGAAGTATCCTTTAACTTTTAACTTGACAGCACTAGATCTCCTAGTTTATTTTCTGCGTGCTGCACTATGGCAAGCTTTTACTTTTTAATTGGAATGATTGATTCTAATTGTTTGTGATAAATTTAATATTTTCAAATTGCATTCTAGTGCTCGTTATGAGCATAAAAAAGTAACTTTATACAAACCTAAAAAAAGCAATGATGAGCGACTTGCCAGATGATTATTTAGACAACCATTTCATCCACAGAAGTAATTGGTTAAGAGCCGCAGTACTTGGCGCAAATGATGGAATCCTTTCTACTGCAAGTCTTGCCATTGGTGTTGCTGCTGCAAGTGATTTAAGAGAACCTATTATTTTAGCAACTTTAGCAGGGTTAGTCGCTGGTGCGCTATCCATGGCTGCAGGAGAATACGTCTCAGTAAGTTCCCAAACAGATGTGGAAAAGGCTGATATTGAAAGAGAGATTATAGAATTAAAAGAAATGCCGGAAATTGAACTACAGCGATTGGCCAATATTTATGAAAAGAGAGGGCTTAAAAAAGAAACCGCTTTAACAGTAGCCAAAGAATTAACGGAGCACGATGTGCTGGCAGCTCATGTGAGAGATGAGTTGGGAATTAATGAAATAAGTCAAGCGAAACCAATACAGGCTGCTTTTGCTTCTGGGTCAGCCTTTACACTTGGAGGAATACTCCCGCTATTTGTTGCATTAATTCTGCCGGTTCAAAATATGGAGTATTATTTATACGGTTTTGCAACCATTTTCCTAATTATTTTAGGTGGCGTAGCAGCAAAAGCTGGTGGTTCCAGTATTTTAAAAGCCATTATAAGAATTACATTTTGGGGAACAGTTGCCATGGGCTTGACAGCTTTTGTTGGTTACTTATTTGGAACAACTTTATAGATTATAAAATTGTTCACTTTAAGAAGTGAAGTAAAAATCCCATGTTATATATCTTTCAATGAAACCATTCGGTCCTACCTTCGTATCTTTGTGAAAAATAAAGAAACATGCGCTTCACATCAATAGTTTGCTTCCTGTTTGTATTGATATCTTGCAAAACAGAAAAAAAACAACTCACCGCCCAGCAGATTATTGATAAAACCATTGAAAACGCAGGTGGCGAAAAATATAATGTTGCAACCATACGGTTTACTTTTCGCGACATAAAATATAGCAGTCATAAAGAGAAAGGTAATTTTAAACTTACTCGAACTTTTACCGATTCTTTGGGGGAAATAACCGATATACTCACAAATGACGGATTTGAACGTTTCATTAACGGAACAAAACTCATTTTACCCGATTCTATTGCCAACAAATACGCCAATTCGGTAAACTCGGTGCATTATTTTGTGCAGTTGCCCTTCGGTTTAAATGAGGCGGCAGTCAAAAAGGAATTAGTTGGGGAAGCAGAGATTGACAGCAAAAAATACTACGAAATCAAGGTAACATTTACAAAAGAAGGCGGCGGTGTAGACCACGAAGATGTTTATATGTACTGGATCGCGCAAGATGGGCTTACTGTGGATTATTTCGCATATAAATTTTATACCGGAGAAGGCGGCATTCGGTTTCGGAAAGCCTACAACCCTAGAATGGTTAATGGACTACGTTTTGTAGATTACAAAAACTACAAAGTGGAACCTTGGAAATCCGTCGATCTACAAACGGTTGACGAGCTTTTTTTGGCTGGAAAACTTGAACTGCTTTCTGATATTAAAACTGAGGATATCTCGGTAACTCTTACTAAAAAAAAGTAAAGCAGAGAGGATATCTTTATAATCTCCTTAAAATACAAAACGTTTTAAAAACCACAAAGAACACAAAGGAGGCACAAAGTTCACTGGGTATTCTTTTTGTTCTTTGTGAAAACCTTTGTGGCCTTTGTGGTTAAAAGGGGTGTACACTGCATTACGAAAATATGGAGCCAGCCCAAAAATCGTTAGTAATTTCCCGTATTCACAAAGAAGATGGCATTCGCCAAAAACAGTTTTCCGTTTTGCCAAAAGTACGGGAAAATTGAGTTCCGATTTCATAGCCCAAAAATTCCGCAGGGGATTTCAGTTGGGCGAAAATAAAAAGAGGAGAAATCAGTAATAAAAAGGCAAAATAACGCGTCATTGTGCGGGTTTTAAAAAAGTGGGCTAAAACTACTAAAGTTTTACCAAATTCAGGATTCAGAATTCTGAATTCTGAATTATACTGTATTTTTGTTTGAATCTTTCAGAAGAACCTATGCCAAACCATTCCATTACTTTTAAAAACACAGGTTATTTTTCTAAGCTTATTTGTGATTATCTCGCTGAAGATGATGCTTTAAAACCATTTTACAATCGTTTTCCGAATTTGGAGAGTTTTAAACATCAGCTGCATGAAAAGGAGTTACATTTTACAGATGAGAAAAGACATTTGCTGGCAAAGCGGATTATGTTACAATACGGTGATAATTCACTTTCGCAGTCTACACTCAGCAATATAGATTTACTGGAAGAGCACACCACCTTTACGGTTACAACGGGACATCAACTTAATCTTTTTACAGGACCACTTTATTTTTTATATAAAATATTTTCTACGATAAATCTTTGTGAGAAACTAAAAAAAGAATATCACAACCATCATTTTGTTCCTGTGTATTGGATGGCGACTGAAGACCACGATTTTGAAGAAATCAATTATTTCAACTTGTTTGGAAAAAAAGTAAAGTGGAATAGAAAATCCTCTGGGGCTGTGGGGGAACTTTCCACGAAAGGTTTAGAGGAATTGAAACAGCAATTGAAAAAAGAATTTGGAGAAAGCGAAAATGCCAAAAAACTGATTAAAAATTTCGCCGATGCCTATATCAAACACGACAATCTTGCCGATGCCACTCGTTTTTTAGCCAATAGTCTTTTTTACCACCACGGACTTGTGATTGTTGACGGGAATGATGCCGAACTGAAAAAATGTTTTATCCCTTATGCCGAAAAGGAACTTACAGAAAACCTCAGCTTTAAAAAAGTTTCGGAAACCACTGAAAAACTTACAGATTTGGGATTTTCGGAACAAGTGCATCCGCGGGAAATAAACCTATTTTATTTAAAAGAAAATCTAAGAGAACGGATTGTTGAGCAAGATGGACGGTTTTTTGTAAATGAAACAGAACTTTCATTTACAAAAGAAGAAATTTTAAAAGAGCTGCACGAAAATCCAGAGCGGTTTTCGCCCAACGCTTTGCTTCGTCCCTTATATCAGGAAGAGGTTTTACCCAATCTCTGTTACATTGGCGGCGGTGGCGAACTGGCATACTGGTTTCAACTGAAGGATTATTTCAACAAAGTGGGAGTCCCCTTCCCTATTTTGTTGCTTCGCAATTCAGCGCTTTTGGTTCCAAAAATGCTATCTGAAAAACTAAAGAAACTCAATACGGGAATTGAAGAATTATTTCTCTCACAACACGAGTTGATTACTCGGCATACCTATAAAATTTCAAAAATAGAAATAGATTTTTCCAAACAAAAAGAATTCCTGAAACAACAGTTTAAGGGTTTATACACCTTGGCCGAAAAGACCGACGCTTCTTTTTTGGGAGCCGTTGGCGCACAGGAAAAAAAACAATTGAACGGTTTGGACAATCTTGAAAAACGCTTACTAAAAGCCCAAAAACGAAACCTTTCCGATGAATTAGATCGTTTAAGAGATATTCAAAATCAGCTTTTTCCAAACCAAAGCTTGCAGGAACGCCAGCTAAATTTTTCTGAGTTTTACCTTGATTACGGTGAAGAATTACTCGAAATTTTAAAGGAAAACCTCGATCCGCTAGATGCAACTTTTACAGTTTTAGAGCTTTAATTTTTCTGTTGAAAACCCTTAAAAAAATTCCATACAACCTTTTACCCAACTTAACTATTTAAAGTATTTTTGCCTATGCAAAACAACGTCCTCATTTTAGATTTTGGCTCGCAGTACACCCAATTGATCGCCAGACGCGTGCGGGAACTGAACATTTACTGCGAAATTCACCCTTACCATCACATTCCAGAAAGCTTGGAGCCTTTTAAGGCCGTAATACTTTCGGGCAGTCCCTTTTCCGTTCGCGCGGAAGATGCACCACATCCCGATCTTTCACAGATTCGCGGTCACAAGCCCCTTTTAGCGGTTTGCTATGGCGCACAGTATTTGGCACATTTTAACGGCGGAAGCGTGGAACCATCAAACATTCGTGAGTACGGAAGGGCAAAGCTGTCGATGATAAAAGCTGGTGAAGCTTTTTTTAAAGATATTCCAGAGAATACCAACGTTTGGATGAGCCATAGTGATACCATTGCGCAACTTCCTGAAAACGGTGTGCGCTTGGCGAGTACTGCGGATGTTTTAAATGCGGCTTACAGAATAGAGGGAGAAGAAACTTATGCAATCCAATTTCACCCAGAGGTTTACCATACAACCCACGGAAAGCAATTGCTGGAGAATTTCTTAGTAAATATTGCCGAAGTTCCACAAACATGGACACCCGCAGCTTTTGTTGAAACCACTGTTGAAACTTTGAGAGAACAGATTGCTGATGGCAAAGTGGTGCTGGGTTTAAGTGGCGGTGTGGATTCTACTGTTGCTGCAATTCTTCTGAATAAAGCCATCGGCAAAAACCTGTACTGTATTTTCGTAAACAACGGTTTACTTCGTAAAAACGAATTTGAAAGTGTGCTTCACCAATATAAAGATATGGGGCTTAACGTAAAAGGTGTTGATGCTTCTGAACGCTTTTTGGATGCTTTGCGAAATGAAAGTGACCCAGAAAGAAAACGTAAAGCAATAGGGAATGCTTTCATTGAAGTATTTGATGATGAAGCACATCAGTTAACAGGTGTTGATTGGTTAGCACAAGGAACAATTTATCCCGATGTTATTGAAAGTGTTTCGGTAAACGGGCCTTCAGTAACCATAAAAAGCCATCATAACGTTGGCGGTCTGCCTGATTTTATGAAGCTGAAAATTGTGGAACCTCTGCGCATGCTTTTTAAAGATGAAGTGAGACGCGTTGGAAAAGAAATGGGCATAGACCCAGAATTGTTGGGCAGACATCCCTTCCCTGGGCCAGGCTTGGCTATTCGGATTTTGGGAGATATTACAGCAGAAAAAGTTCGTATATTACAGGAAGTTGACGCTATCTTTATCAACGGATTGAAAAAGTGGGACCTATACGATAAAGTTTGGCAAGCTGGAGCGATTCTCTTGCCAGTAAACAGCGTTGGCGTAATGGGCGACGAAAGAACCTATGAAAAAGTAGTTGCTCTACGTGCGGTGGAATCTACCGATGGAATGACTGCAGATTGGGTGAACCTTCCGTATGAATTTTTACAGGAAGTTAGCAACCATATAATAAATCGCGTTAAAGGCGTTAATAGAGTAGTCTATGACATCAGCTCAAAACCGCCAGCTACCATTGAATGGGAATAAGGTTTCGATACTAATTTCATCATTGCTCACATGCTGAAATTCACTCAACCACCTTGGCCCAGTGTTTTTTAAAATTGAAATTGAGACTATGTTTAGCAAATCTAAAAAATTGATTATCTCTATGTTGAAGTGTTTAATATACGTTTCGGTAACCTTTCTATTTATGGTTAGCTGTGGCTCTGCAGCGCAGCAACAATACAAAAGCCATTCGGTTCAAAAAGGGGAAACGGTTTACAGCATTGCAAAAAAATACAACATTTCCGAAGAAACTATCTACAACCTCAACCCAGATGCACAAAATGGATTGAAGGTAAATAGCGTGCTAATTATACCTTCCAATAGCTTGATAAGTTCTGGAACTAACAATAACAACTTCCGAGAGCACAAAGTCAAAAAGAAGGAAACGCTTTATGGAATTGCCCAATTATACAACGTTAGTGTTGAAGATATTAAAAAATTGAACAAGGAATTATATTCACGTGGACTTAAAAAAGGAGAACGATTATTGATTCCCGCAGCATCTAAAATTACAGAAACTGATGGCTCCGGACCAGGAAAGATTTTACCCGGTACCCAAAAGTATACCGTTAAGGCAAAAGAAACAAAGTTTGGAATAGCCAGAAAATTTGGAATTTCCATAGCAGAACTAGAAGATTTGAACCCAGATTTAGATGAGGGATTAAAAGTTGGCGCAACCCTTATTGTTCCCGATAAAACAGTAATTGAAAACGCTGAAATTGACGATGAGAATTTTCAATATTATGAAGTAAAACCAAAGGAAGGCTTCTTTAGATTAAAAGTAAAATTTGGGCTTTCCGAAGAAGAAATTATCGCTTTGAACCCATATGCAAAAGATGGACTTAAGGATGGAATGATTTTAAAAATACCGAAAGACGAAACCACAATTTCACTGGAAGATATTTCAGTTGTTGATCTTGAAAAAAGAATTGAATACAAAAAAATGAAAACGGTTGCGTTAATGCTTCCCTTCCGCTTGATGCGCAGCCCGAGCGATTCTACCAGCAACGACCAAGACTGGCTCAAAAAAGACCCAACCCTTCGCGTGGCTTTAGATTTTTACAGTGGGGCATTGATGGCTGCTGAGTTTGCAAAGGATAAAGGAATTTCCGTTACTTTAAATGTATACGACACTGAAAAAAGCGACACAAAAGTTGCCTCAATTATTTCAAAAAGCGAGTTTAACAACGTGGATGTCGTAATCGGCCCACTGCTTCAAAAAAATGTTGAAAAAGCTTCTGAAATGCTGAAAGACAAAAAAATTCCTGTCTTTTCACCTCTCAGCAATAGAGATATGGTGATGAACGACAATCTTTTTCAAACCATTCCCACAGATGCCGTGCTTGAAAAAACGATGATTCGGTATATAAAAGAACACATGTCGGGGAAAAATATTATTATTATTTCCGATTCCAAAAAAGCGAAGCAACGCGAAATGATACAGAATGCTATTCCAACTTCAAAAACTGTTTCGCCGCGAGGTGTTGGCTACGTTCAAGAGAAAGATATATCATCTGTAGCTTCCGAAGGAATGGACAATTGGGTAATCCTTGAATCTGAAAACCCTGTTTTAGTGAGCAGTGCGGTGAATGTTCTTGCCGCAATGTCCGTTAATTATAAAATACGTTTATTCACCTTGAACAGAAACGAAGCTTATGAATGGCACGAAGTTTCCAGTATGCGCTTGGCAAAACTAAACTTTACATTTCCATCCGTAAATAAGAATATTTCAGAAGATGACCGTAATCCTTTTTTAATTAGCTATAAAAACAAATACGGCGTCCTTCCCAATAGATATGCCATCCGCGGGTTTGATGTAACCTATGATGTGCTGTTGCGATTGGCTTCTGAAAAGGATATTTATGACGCTGTTATGCCCGAAAGCGAAACGGTTTATATTGAAAATAAATTCCGTTACGAAAAATCGAACAGGGAAGGTTACTGCAATGAAGCTGCATATATTTTAAAATACAACGACGAACTTAAATTTGAAGTTGTAGAATGAGCACTTCCAAAGTAACTTATTTGGGTAACCTCCGCACCGAAAACGAACATTTAAAATCGGGCAATAAATATATTACCGATGCTCCAACAGACAACAATGGAAAGGGCGAGGCTTTTTCACCAACAGACACTGTAGCCACAGGACTTGCCAATTGCATGATTACAATGATGGGCATTAAGGCGCGCGATATGCATGTGAATATGGACGGTACTACAGCAATGGTCACCAAAACAATGGCGGCAGACCCACGTCGCATTTCAAAAATTGAAGTGGTTTTAAATTTTCCTGCTGGAATTGATGATAAATCAAAAAAAATACTGGAATATACTGCACGAACCTGTCCTGTTCATTATAGTCTTCATCCAGATATTGAAAGAGCGATTGTTTTTAAATGGGGGTAAACTAATCCTCGTGAGGAAATTATTTAGGTACTATTTTTGATTTCGCTTTAATATGAAACTACTTTTCACCTTTCTATTTTCTTTACTTCTCTTTCCGCAGCACAATTCGGAAAAGATTATGTGGAATGAAAACCAAAAAATAACTTGGGAAGATTTTCGCGGAAAACCTGTTAGAAGCGCCAGCTTTGTTGCTAGCACCAATACCGGTATTAGTTTTCAATATTCCATAAAAAATGGGGACATGAGTGTGGAATATTCAGTTCAAAGCTTTTTTTACCCTGAAGGCTCTTGGTATATTCCCGAAAGAGTTAATCCCTATATTTTAAAGCATGAACAAGCGCATTTTGATGTATCAGAACTGCATGCGCGTATGCTTCGTAAAAAGCTTGAGGGAAGAACATTTTCAAAAAAGATAAAATCTGAAATTGAAGGAATCTATCAACAAATAGAACAAAAAAGAAGAGCGATGCAAACGAAATTCGATGCCGAAACCGACCATTCCCGAAACGAAGAGAAAGAAATTTTCTGGCAAAAATACATCACCAACCAACTTGCAGAATATGATGCTTGGAAATAAACCCGATCCAAACCACTTGGTGGAATTGGCAAACTACAAAATGCCCTTCGGAAAATACGAAGGCTATTATTTAGTGAACATTCCCGAATATTATTTTGTGTGGTTCAAACAGAAAGGCTTCCCCGAGGGAAAATTGGGTAGGATGATGCTAGAAATGTATGAATTGAAATTGAACGGATTGGAAGGCTTGCTTCAAAAATTAATCAAAAAATGAATAAACTTCTCAGCTATCTTTGGCCTACTACCCGACGCTTTCCTTCAGAAATAAACGGTACTTTGGAAGTAACCTACGTTAATGGCAAAAAGGTTTTAGATACTAAAAATGCAAACTATTCCTACGGTTCACTTCAAAAAATACTGGAAATTGGGTTGACAAAAGTTGATTTAAAAAAAGTGGATAACTTATTGCTTTTGGGAATGGGCGGTGGAAGTATCATTAAATCGCTTCGAGAAACTTTTGAATACCAAAAAAATATTGTCACCGTTGAAATTGATCCCGCAATCATAAAACTTGCTAAGGATGAGTTTGGAATTTCCACATCACAAAAGCTTCAAATTATAGAAAGTGATGCTTTTAAATTTGTAAAAACTTCAAAAGAAAAATTTCAGTTAATAATCATTGACCTTTTTATCGATACCAATGTCCCCTCTATTTTTTATGAGAAAGAATTCTGCGAAAACATTTCGAAAATACTTCAAAAGAACGGTTCAATAATTTTCAACGTGGGTATGGAAATCGAAAAAGACTCCAAAACCATCGAAACCCTTACCTCCAACTTCGGAAGCGGTTTTAAATTTCAAGTCTACCCAAAAGTGAATGGTACCAATACATTATTAATTGGCAAGAAATCTGCGAGTTGATAACCCTTTTCTCCCCTCGCCACATTTTGAAATTTATCCCTTTCCTTTCCATAATAAAAATGTAACTTTGCATCCCGTATAGTTATTTCAGCAAAGGCATTCATGAGCACTACAAAATACATCTTCGTTACGGGCGGGGTTTCATCATCTTTAGGAAAAGGAATTATAGCGGCATCACTGGCTAAGTTATTACAAGCCAGAGGTTACCGTGTTACTATCCAAAAACTGTATCCATATATAAATGTTGATCCTGGAACCTTAAATCCTTACGAACACGGCGAATGTTATGTAACCAATGACGGTGCTGAAACCGACCTCGATTTGGGTCACTATGAACGTTTCTTAAACGTAAATACTTCACAAGCCAACAACGTTACCACAGGCCGTATTTACCAAAGTGTAATTGAAAAAGAACGCCGTGGGGAGTTTTTAGGGAAAACCGTACAGGTTGTTCCACACATCACGAACGAAATTAAAGAACGCGTACAATTGCTTGGAAACACAGGCGATTATGATATAATTATAACCGAAATTGGTGGTACTGTAGGTGATATTGAATCCTTACCATACATTGAAGCAGTTCGTCAAATGAAGTGGGAAATGGGTGATGACAATGCTTTGGTAATTCACTTAACCCTTGTACCCTACCTTTCTGCCGCTGGTGAACTAAAAACAAAACCTACGCAGCACTCCGTAAAAACCTTGATGGAAAGCGGAATTCGTGCAGATATTTTGGTTTGTAGAACGGAGCACGAACTTTCCAATGATTTACGAAGAAAACTTGCGCTTTTCTGCAATGTAAAACAAGAAGCGGTTATTCAATCCATTGATGCTTCCACAATTTACGACGTGCCAAATATGATGCTTGAGGAAGGCTTGGATACAGTAACCCTTCAAAAATTAAATCTCAAAAACTCAAAAAAACCAGATTTAAAGCAGTGGAATAAATTCTTGCAAAGGCATAAAAATCCTAAAGGCGAAGTTCAAATTGGTTTGATTGGAAAATATGTAGAATTGCAGGACAGCTACAAATCCATTCTTGAATCTTTTATTCACGCAGGTGCTGAAAACGAAGTGAGAGTGAAAGTGAAATTCATCCATTCCGAACATATAAACGCAAAGACTATTGGCAAAAAACTTTCCAAATTAGATGGAATTTTGGTAGCTCCCGGTTTTGGCGAGCGTGGTGTTGAGGGAAAAGTTGCAGCCGTAAAGTATGCCCGTGAAAATAATTTACCTTTTTTGGGAATTTGTTTGGGAATGCAAATGGCTGTCATTGAATTCGCCAGAAACGAACTAAAACTGAAAGGTGCGAATAGTACTGAAATGAATTCACAGACCAAGGATCCAGTGATTAGTATCATGGAAGACCAAAAGAACATTACCAATATGGGTGGCACGATGCGTTTGGGCGCTTGGAAGTGTGATTTGAAAGAAGGGAGTATTGTAAGCAAAGTTTACAAAACAAAAACTATAGAAGAACGCCACCGCCATAGATATGAATTCAATAATAAATATCGTGACCAATTTGAGGCTGCCGGACTTGTTGCCACTGGTATAAATCCCGATACAGGACTTGTAGAGATTGTTGAAATACCAAACCACCCTTGGTTTGTTGGCGTACAATATCACCCTGAATACAAAAGTACCGTTGCCAATCCACACCCGCTTTTTGTGGCGTTTGTGAAAGCAGTGCACGAACACGCCCAAAATAGAAAATAAGACAATTTGGCGTAAAGCAAAAAAAGGCGGGATTATTGACTTGCCTCATACAACTAATGATAACCCTTTTGAAATATTTTAAAAGAAGAAATAAAAGATGGAAAAAAAGAAATTCGACATTAACTCACTTATAGGTTTTTTATTAATCGGTGGAATCCTAATCTGGATGCTTTACCTCAACAAACCCACCGAGGAAGAACTTCAAGCTGAGAAGGCCAAGACTGAAGCTGCCGCTAAAGAAAAAGCAGAAGCTGAAAAAGGCAAACAAGACATCACTCTGGCAGAAGCAGTTTCCGATACAATGGATGCTGTAAAACCTGGTGATTCTTTGGCTTTGGAGCAGTTAAAAAACAAACTGGGTTCTTTTGCATATTCGGGAACACTTCCGTCCGCAACTGAAGGCACTACTGTTTTAGAGAACGATGTCCTTAAGTTGAAAATCAGCAATAAAGGAGGCTATATTTCAGAAGCGCTTTTAAAGGATTTCCATAAATATGATTCCGTTCCTGTTTATTTGATTAAGGATGGCAATGCATCTTTGGACCTTCAGTTTTCTGCTGAAAATAGAAGTTTAAATTCCAAAGATTTATACTTCCAACCAACCTTAAGTAAAAATGGGGAGGACCACGTGCTCTCCATGAAACTTAAGACTTCCGAAAACGGTTTTATTGAATATAGATACACCTTACATCCCGGCGAATATATGCTAGATTTCAGCATCAATAGCCAAGGATTGGATGGTATTATAAATACTTCGCAACCGATGTATTTGGATTGGCAATTGAAAGGTTATCGCCACGCGAAAAGTATTTCCTATGAAAATCGCTACTCGCGTTTGACGTATGAATATGAAGATGAAAAGCATTCAAAACTTTCCCCTTCCGGCGAAGATGACGAATTGGAAAAGGACGTTACTTGGATGAACTTCCGCCAGCATTTCTTCAGCTCTATGTTACTTACAGACACCCCATTTAAAGAAGTGAAACTTACTTCTGTTGATTTGGTGAAAAACGAAGAAGTAGATACAACTTTCACAAAACAGTACGGCGCAAAGATGCTTTTGGAGCCAAAAGGCGGTGCATTAGCTTATGATATGAATATGTATTACGGCCCTTCTGACTATCAGATTTTCAAAAAATACGACCGTAATCTTGACGAGGCAATGCCGCTAGGTTGGGGAATATTTGGCGTGATAAACAAATACATTATCATTCCTTTGTTCGCTTTCTTAACAGATTTTCTACCCGCGGGAATTGCAATTATAGTTTTGACGATTTTGATAAAACTTTTGCTATCGCCAGTTCAGTATAAACAATATTTGGCCCAAGCGAAAATGAAGGTTTTAAAACCTGAAATGGACGAAATAAAAGAAAAATACAAAGACAACAAACTGAAAATTCAGCAGGAAAATATGAAGCTGCAAAACTCCGCCGGCGCCAGTCCATTGAAAGGATGTTTGCCCGCCTTGCTGCAAATTCCTGTGTTTTATGCGCTCTTTACCTTTTTCCCTTCGGCCTTTGATTTACGCCAGAAAAGTTTTCTTTGGGCAGATGACCTTTCCAGTTATGATACCGTTGCGGAATTGCCGTTCAACGTTCCATTTTATGGAGACCATGTGAGCTTGTTTCCAATCTTGGCATCCATCGCAATTTTCGTTTATATGATGATGACCATGGGCCAGAATATGCAGCAACAGCAACAACCAGGAATGCCGAATATGAAATTCCTGATGTATCTGTCGCCATTGTTTATGTTGGTATTCTTCAACAACTATGCGAGTGGACTTTCACTGTACTATTTTGTTTCAAACTTGATTACCATCGGTATTATGCTCGTGATCAAAAACTTTATCATTGATGAGGACAAAATTCACGCTAAAATTCAAGTGAAAAAAGCACAGCCGAAAAAACAGAACAAGTTTCAGCGAAAAATGTCAGAAATGATGGAGCAAGCTGAGCAACAGAAAAAAAGCGGAAAACGATAAAACCTATCTAACTCTGGAAGGGTTTTGAACCCTTCCAGAGTTGAGAAGAATCTTCCCGCAAGGTTTCCAAAACCTTGTAGGTTTTAAAAATAGATTCTAAATTTTTTCGTTATCTGTATTGTCAAACAATGATCCCAATGAAAAAAACTGCTTTATTCTTTTTCTTCTTCGGAATAATATTCGGCTCCCTTCATGTTTTTTCACAAAGTGAAATAAACCAAATGGACGCGCAGGGAAAACGTCACGGAGTTTGGAAAAAAACATACGAAGGCACAAAACAACTTCGCTACGAGGGTGCTTTTGAACACGGAAAAGAAGTTGGTGAATTCAAATTTTATTGCCTTGAATGCAAAGACAAACCTACAGTTACCAAAAACTTTAATGGCAAAGACGATATTGCCGAGGTGAGATATTTCACAATCAAAGGAAAGTTAGTAAGTGAGGGGAAAATGAAGGACAAAGACCGCATAGGCGAATGGGTTTACTATCACGAAAAATCCAAAAATGTAATGACGCGGGAAAATTACACCAATGGAAAACTTGACGGAAAAGTGATAACCTACTACCCCAATGGAAAAATCACTGAAGAAATCAGTTACAAAAACGGTGTAAAAGAAGGTGAAGATAATTATTACTCACCCGATGGAGTTTTGTTAAAAAAATTGCTTTACAGAGAAGACCAACTTCAAGGTCCAGTATTTTATTATGATGCCAACGGAAACGTAGTGATCGAAGGTTTTTATAAAGATGACAAAAAACACGGTCTTTGGAAATACTACAAAGACGGCAAAGTGGTTTTGGAGGAAACATATCCGAAACCTGATAAATAATAGATTTTTAGGGTAAGTTAAGCAGAAATCTCTCGACTATAATATTCGAAAAGTCTTTTACCTTTGCGAACACATATTATCATATGAAAAAACGAGTAGTTGTCGGACTCAGTGGCGGTGTAGATTCCAGCGTTGCGGCCTATCTTTTAAAGGAACAGGGCTACGATGTTATTGGTCTTTTTATGAAGAATTGGCACGACGACTCTGTAACAATTTCTGACGAATGCCCATGGCTGGAAGATAGCAACGACGCTATGCTCGTAGCTGAAAAACTGGGTATTCCCTTCCAAACAGTTGATTTAAGCGAAGAATACAAAGAGCGCATCGTTGACTATATGTTTCGCGAATATCAAATGGGACGCACTCCAAACCCAGACGTACTTTGCAACCGTGAAATAAAGTTTGATGTTTTTATGAAAATCGCCCTTAGTTTGGGTGCAGATTTTGTTGCCACTGGTCATTATTGCCGAAAAGGTACTTTTGAAAAAGACGGGAAAGAAATATATCAACTAATTTCTGGCAAGGATCCAAATAAAGACCAATCATACTTTCTCTGTCAACTTTCGCAGGAGCAGCTTTCAAAAACCCTCTTCCCTATTGGGGAACTATTAAAATCGGAAGTTCGAAAAATAGCAGCGGAACAAAATCTTATTACTGCTGAAAAACGCGATTCGCAAGGTTTATGTTTCATTGGAAAAGTAAGGTTGCCTGAATTTCTTCAGCAAAAATTAGCGCCAAAAGACGGTGTAATTGTTGAGGTACCGGCAAGTTTTTCAGAATATAAAAGAACACAACCTGATTTTTCTTCCGAAGAAGAGAAATTCAAATATCTCTCCACCAAAAGAAAATATTCCAAAGTAGATGGCAAACAAGTGGGCATCCATCACGGGGCGCACTATTTCACTAAAGGACAGCGCAAAGGTTTGGCTGTTGGCGGAACCAAAGAACCACTCTTTGTAATTGATACAGACGTGGACGAAAATATAATCTACACTGGCCAAGGAAAACAACATCCAGGGCTTTACCGTCGCGGACTTTTCATAAAAAGTGAAGAAATACATTGGATTCGAGAAGACCTAAAAATTGCCGAAGAAGAAAAAATGGAAGTGATGGCTCGAATCCGTTACAGGCAACCTTTGGAAAAAGCAACTTTACACCGCACAGTTTCGGGACTTTATGTTATATTTGACGAACCACAATCCGCAATAACCGAAGGTCAGTTTGTAGCATGGTACAACGGCTCAGAATTATTGGGAAGTGGCGTTATCTCTTAAAAAAAATCTATGATGAAAAAATTATCCCTATTATTTATTGTTTTTATTACAACTTTTAGTTTTGCCCAAACTGAAGATGCGCTTGTGTTTTTGGAAGCTAAGGATCCAACTGTGGTTTCCGCAGCTTTGGCAAACCCAATTACTATTTTGACACAAGCTGCCTTAGATAGGAAAAATGCGCAGGGAACTGCGATTGATGATCGCGATGTGCCATTGAATGAAATCCAAAAAGCAGCCATTGATGCAGCTACAGGAATTACCGTTCTTGCTAAATCAAAATGGTTAAACGCAGTGTACGTTCGCGGCACTGAAACCAACATTAACAATCTAATAAATCTTTCCTTTGTTACTGACGTTGAGTTTGCTGACCAGAGCTTGAACAGACCAACATCAGGAAAACAATTCACCAAAGACAAATTTGAAGTGGAAAACCAATTTCCCTCAAGACCAATATATAACTACGGGAGCGCAACCAATCAAACCGAGATGATCAATGTAGATTATCTTCACGCAAATGACTACATAGGAGAAGACATAATCGTAGCTTTTATGGATAATGGCTATCCAAATGTATTGAGCAATCCTGCCTATGCAGATCTTAGAAATGAAGGAAGATTGCTGGGCTGGTATGATTTTGTTGCCCGTGTAGAAAGTCCAGACGGAAGCGGAAGCCATGGAGCTGCAACTTTCAGTGACGCCGCAGGATTTTTAAATGGGCAGTTTGTGGGTACGGCTCCAGGTGCATCTTATTACCTGTATGTTACAGAAGATGGCAACAGTGAAACTCCAGCGGAAGAAGCCTATTGGGTAGAAGCCTTGGAACGCTCAGATAGTTTGGGCGTGTATGTTACAAATACTTCCTTAGGCTACCAAGCATTTGATAACTCAAGCTTTGACCACGATTATCAAGACTTGGACGGACTAACTACCATTGCAGCCCGAGGATCAAATATTGGTTTTGACAAGGGAATGATAAATGTTACTTCTGCCGGAAATCAGGGAAATGGTTTTGGAAAAGTAGCAACCCCTGCTGATGCGCCTGGTTCATTTACTATTGGGGCGGTTGATGCGGGTGAGAATTACGTATCTTTCAGTTCCCGTGGACCTAATTTTGCAGGTGTTATCAAACCAGACGTAATGGCCAAAGGGCTCGATGCTGCAATTGTTAGCCAGAACGGGAATGTTACTACCGCAAGCGGTACTTCTTTTAGTTCACCAATAACAGCAGGAGCAGTAGCCTCTTTATGGTCAGCGGTTCCAAACTTGAAAAACGATGTGGTGATGCAAGCTATTCGTGAATCTGCTGATAGATATAACAATCCTACAGATGAATATGGCTATGGCGTGCCAGATTTTGGAGATGCTCTGAATACATTGTTACTTTTAGGGAATGAACAATTTCTTCAAGAAAACAATTTTGCATTATACCCTAATCCCGTAACTACGCAAATCAATATTTCTTTCCCTAAATCTTCTGAAAATGCTGAGTTTGCACTTTACAATGTTTTAGGTGAAAGAATACTTCAAGCAAGAGTTTCTGCGCTGAAAAATACTATTGATGTTTCTGGACTTTCCTCGGGAATGTATATTGCATCAATTACTTCAAACAACAAAACAACTAGTTATAAAATTATTAAAGAGTAGTGCAAAACCGGGTTACCGAACTTTTTAATATTCAATACCCCATAATTCAGGCCGGAATGATTTGGAACAGCGGCTGGCGACTAGCCAGTGCTGTTTCAAATGCTGGCGGCTTGGGGCTTATAGGTGCAGGCTCTATGTATCCGGAAATTCTTCGCGAGCATATTCTGAAATGTAAAAAAGCGACTGATAAACCTTTCGGCGTAAATGTGCCAATGCTTTACCCAGATATTGATAAAATAATCGATATCATTATTGAAGAAGGCGTTAAAATAGTTTTCACCTCAGCAGGAAATCCAAAAACATATACTTCAAAACTGAAGGAACACGGAATTACGGTTGTTCACGTTGTAAGCAGTGTAAAATTTGCACTAAAAGCTCAGGAAGCAGGTGTTGATGCAGTGGTTGCTGAAGGTTTTGAAGCTGGTGGACATAATGGACGCGAAGAAACTACAACTTTCACGCTAATTCCTATGGTAAAAGAGCAATTGGACATTCCTTTAATAGCAGCCGGTGGAATTGCAACTGGTCGTGGCATGATGGCCGCAATGGTTTTGGGTGCCGATGGCGTACAAGTGGGAAGTCGCTTTGTAGCATCAGAAGAAGCTTCCTCTCACCGTGCATTTAAGCAAATGGTAGTTGATGCCAAAGAAGGTGACACTCAACTTACTTTAAAGGAGTTGGCTCCTGTAAGGATGCTAAAAAATAAATTTTTCGAAAGTGTAATGCAGCTTTATACTACCAACCCTACCAAAGAAGATCTTATAAAACACTTAGGGCGTGCACGTGCAAAGCACGGTATGTTTGAAGGTGATTTAGAAGAAGGTGAATTGGAAATTGGGCAGATTGCAGGCCTGATTCACGACATAAAACCTGCAGCTCAAATTCTAAAGGATATGATTGACGAATTTGATATTGCCAAAAAAGAGGTTTCCGATCTTTAAGAATTTCTTTACCTTAAAACATTTACAATATAAAAAACCCTTCCGAAATTAATCGGAAGGGTTTTCTTTTAAATTAAAGTTTAATGCTTATTCTTTGATAAGCCGTTTAGTTGTCTGACCGTCTTTACCTTGAATAATTACAAGGTAAGTAGCTGCAGCCATCTCAGAAACATCAATTGTTTTTTGTGTTCCCATGCTTCCTCTTAAATCGAAAATACTTAGGTTTTCAAGAGAAAGGCTTTGTGGATTTCCAATCGTGCTGCTTCTTTTTCTTTTTCTGGATTTTTTTGTTGTGCCGAAAACTGAATAGCCATCATGCAAAAGACCATCAAGAGTAGAGTTGATTTCTTCATTTTGAAATTTGATTTTAGTTAGTTGTTATAAATCTAATATAAAATCTTATAAGTCAGATATTTGTCATCATAAATTTCCTAACAATTTTTCAGTATGAAAATTTTGACATAAAAAAAGCCTCCCAATTGGGAGGCTTTGTCTTAAAAAAATTGTGTGTATTAAAGTACTTTTACGTTAACCGCGTTCAATCCTTTTTTTCCTTCTTGAAGATCAAATTCTACTTCATCACCTTCGCGAACTTCGTCGATTAGGCCTGAAATGTGTACAAAATGTTCTTTGTTTGTTCCTTCTTCAGTGATAAAACCAAAACCTTTGGTGTCGTTGAAGAATTTTACTGTTCCTTTGTTCATTGTATTTAATTAAAAAATTTATAATAAGTGGCAAAGATAGGATTAAAATTGACAAATAGCCTTTTTATGATTGTTTATTTTTAAATCGTAAAACTTCAAAGCATTTTTTAAATTTTAACATTACCGCTACAAATTATACAGTTTTTAGGTATTTTATACATTTACTTGATCAGTATTTTTCTTTTTTTGCTTTCAATTTTAGCATTCAGCCATTCTGGATAATTAGCGCTGTCTTCCGCATCAAGTATAGTTATTGATTGGCCTGCATTTGTTTTTAAAAGTTCAGATTGTTTCTTATTTAAAATCTCCCCCGCTGTTTGAACACCTGAATAGCCAGCACCAGCAACACCGTGGCTCACAATACTGGCGCCACATAAATAGAGGTTTTTTATTTCACTCTTCGCTTTATAGGCAAAAGGGCCTATCTGGGTCATCTTTTTCTCTGTTCCGTAAACACTCCCTCTTGTAGAATTTATATAGTACTCATTGGTTATTGGCGTACCCAATTCTTTATGAACAATATAGTCTCTTATATTGGGCAAAACTATTTCTAATGTTTTTAACATTTTCTCAGTAAGCAATCCTTTAAACTGAAGATATTCTTTGGATCGAGGCTCCTTTTCTTTTTTGAATTTTTCAAAAATATTATAATCCAAATAAGTTATGGCTTCTATACTGTGGTGCTTTCCATCAAAGCTGGAAGGATCTTTTAAGGTTGTGCAGCTGATGAACATCCCTTCAAGTGCCTCATTATTGGTTATGTCTGGCATCATCATTCTATCATACACTGTATCCATATCTTCGTTGGGCATCAACCAAATATTTCCCGAATCCATTCCTGCAGCTCTCAGGTCCATATTCACAGTTAGGAAAAGCATAAGTGATGTGCAGGAATACTTAGTTTTATTGAGTTTTTTCCGTAGTCTTTTGCTTAAATTTTCTTCGCCAATAAATTTTTGATAAGTAATGTTTGGATCTGCATTTGAAATTATCCGTTTGGCAAATAACTTCTCTCCGCTTTCAAGTTCAATACCAACAGCAGTTTTTTTCTTTATTCCTTCCAAAAGAATTCTTTTAACTTTCTGTTGTGTTTTTACCAAACCATTATTCTTTTTGATTACAGTTGTCATCGCCTTTACAATGGCTGCGCCACCTCCACACGGATAAAATCCACCGTTGAAATAGTGATCCATGACCGCGCAATGCAGCGGAAAACTGGCTCTGGCAGGAGCAAGCCCGTGGTCGCCAAACTGGATGTTGAGAATTTTCTTAAGTAACGGGTCTTTAATATGCCAGTCAATAACTCTTTTCAGACTGAAAAGAGCATATTTACCCATATTTTTAGTGCGGAAAGGAATAGTCAAATGTTGCCAAAACCCTTCCACATTGGGAAGCAGCTGCAGTTCCGCACTCACATTTCTGACTAGATTTAAATATTTTATTATGTTTTTTTCTTCCTTTGGAAACCTTTCAACAAGCGCAGCTAACAAATCATCAAAATTTCCCGGAAAGTCGAAACGCTCATCTCCAATGTACGCATGCTCATAAGCTGCAGAATTCATTCTAAAAAAAGTAAGATCGCCTGCAATGCCCAATCCTTCATAAAGCTGGGCAGTGGACTGTCCTTTTTCCAAAAGACCGACGTAATGAACTCCAGGCGTAAAGCGATGGCCATTTAAATAAAAGCTGTGGCACCAACCACCAGGAACATCATGCTGCTCCAAAACCAAAACCTTTTGGCCAGCACGCGATAAACATATAGCAGCTGAAAGACCGCCTACGCCACTTCCGATAATAATAGCATCAAATTGTTGTTCTGAGGAACTAGAAGAAGTACTTTCCAATCTTATAGCTTTGTTTAAATTTTCCTAACTGAATTTAAACAAATCTATGCTTTTTATTCAAAAGGGACTAAAGCTATCTTGAAATTTCAGAAATATTACAAATCAACCACCACTTGATTTTTAAGAATATCCTCAAAGGTTTCCCTCTTTCTAATCAAATGCGCTTTTCCTTTATACCAAAGCACTTCGGCAGGGCGATAACGAGAATTATAGTTGCTTGCCATTGTGAAGCAATACGCCCCAGCATTGTGAAACGAAAGAATGTCACCTTCATGAAGTTCCGGAATACGGCGGTTGTTTGCGAATGTATCGGTTTCACAAATATATCCTGTTACCGTGTAAAAACGATCCCTCCCATGTGGGCGGGAAACGTTTGAAATTTCATGTTGAGAACCGTAAAACATTGGGCGGATCAAATGGTTGAAACCGCTATCAACTTGTGCAAAAACTGTAGAAGTGGTTTGTTTAATCACATTCACTTTTACCAAAAACTGGCCAGCTTCGCTAACTAAGAATTTACCGGGCTCAAAAGCCAGCGTTAGTTTTTTACCGTATTTTTTACTGAATTCATTAAAACGTTTGCTCAGTTTTTTACCGAGTTCCTCAACATTTGTTTCAATGTCGCCATCTTTATAAGGAACTTTGAAACCACTTCCAAAGTCAATAAATTCAAGGTTGTCGAAATTTTCAGCTGCGTTGAAAAGTATTTCCGAAGCATACAGGAAAACATCAATATCAAGAATATCACTACCTGTGTGCATATGAATACCGTTGATGTTCATTCCGGTATTTTCAACTATTCTTTTCAATAAAGGCATTTGGTGGATTGAAATCCCGAACTTGCTATCAATATGTCCCACGGAAATATTTGCATTTCCGCCAGCCATAACGTGCGGGTTTATACGAATGCATACAGGAGTTTTAGGGTGCTTAGTTCCAAATTGCTCTAAAATGGAAAGATTGTCAATATTAATCTGCACTCCAAGTTTTGCAGCCTTTTCTATTTCTTCCAAAGAAATTCCGTTGGGCGTGTAGATTATATTTTCTGGTTTTGCACCAGCTTCCAAACTGAGCATCACTTCTTGGATTGAAACCGTATCCAAACCACTACCCATATTGATAAGCAATTTCAAAATTGAAATATTTGAAAGCGCTTTCACCGCATAATTTATTCTCAAACTCTCCACCTTATCAAAAGCGCTGGTCAAACGTTTATACTGCTTTTCAATTTTAGCAGCATCATAAACATAAACAGGGCTTCCAAATTCTTTGGCAATTGCCAAAAGGTCTTGATTTTTCATCTGGATAAAATATTTGAGATATTAGAAGATGGAATGCCCAGAACATCCTTGATTAGTTTAATAATTTTCAATGGGCATTTCATGGTTTTAAGAATAAATTTAAAAAATTAAGGCGCAAAAATAGGGATGTCTTCCGAAATACTTCACTAATAAATACTTAAATTTTCATTTTTGTGAAATCCACAAAATTTAAGAAGCACAATGCTTTAAAAAACATTAGTGCATTCCTGTTACATTTGTTATTTTTGCAATCCATAAACAAGTACAAAACCGCTACTATGAATTTACACGAATATCAGGGAAAAGAAATTTTAAACAGTTTTGGCGTTGAGATACAGCGAGGCATCGTTGCAACCACTCCAAAAGAAGCTGTGGAAGCTGCAAAAAAACTTACCGAGACAACTGGAACAGGTTGGCATGTTATTAAAGCCCAGGTTCACGCTGGTGGACGTGGTAAAGGTGGTGGTGTAAAGCTTGCAAAGAGTTTACAGGAAGTTGAAGATATTGCTGGAAATATAATCGGGATGAACCTCGTTACTCCGCAAACTTCTGCGGAAGGAAAAAAAGTACATCAAGTATTGGTTGCTGAAGATGTTTATTATCCCGGCGATAGTGAGCCAGAAGAATATTACATAAGTGTTCTTTTGAACCGCTCCACAGGAAGAAATATGATTATGTATTCTACCGAAGGTGGAATGGATATTGAAACTGTTGCAGAGGAAACCCCTCATTTAATTTTCACTGAAGAAATTGATCCAGCCGTAGGCATTTTGGGCTTTCAAGCCCGAAGAGTTGCTTTCAACCTTGGTTTAAGCGGAAAAGCATTCAAAGAAATGACAAAATTCGTTACAGCACTTTACAAAGCTTACAACGAATCTGATTCTTCCCTATTTGAAATAAACCCAGTTTTAAAAACCAGCGATGATAGAATCATCGCGGTTGATGCAAAAGTGAGTATTGATGACAATGCACTTTTCCGTCACAAAGATTATTTGGAAATGCGTGACAAACGCGAGGAAAATCCTGTGGAGGTTGAAGCGCAAGAAAAAGGACTTAACTATGTAGATCTAGACGGAAACGTTGGCTGCATGGTGAACGGTGCCGGACTTGCAATGTCAACAATGGATCTTATTAAACAATCTGGTGGTGAGCCTGCAAACTTCCTTGATGTTGGAGGAACTGCTAATGCCGAGCGTGTTGAAGCTGCTTTCGAATTAATTTTAAAAGACCCGAATGTAAAAGCAATTTTAGTGAATATTTTTGGTGGAATTGTTCGTTGTGACCGTGTAGCGCAAGGAATTATTGATGCCTACAAAAACATGGGAACCATCAATGTACCTATCATTGTTCGTCTTCAAGGAACCAATGCTGATATAGCAAAAAAACTGATTGATGACAGCGGTCTGGATGTTCAAAGTGCTATTGAGTTCCAAGAAGCTGCAGATAAGGTTAAAGCAGTGCTTTCTTAAAACTTATTATAAAATATAATAAGCTGTCTAAAAAGTGTCTATGTCCGGTCGAGCGCAGTCGAGACCTCATTAAGTGTTAGAATCTTAATCTTCTATACAATTATTGAACAGCCATCGGACGTCCTTTTTTGACAGCTTTTTTGTGAACTATACTTATGGAAAAAAATCCCAAATCTTTACTCAGTGATTTAATAAATATGGTAATGGCCGATGGAAAAATAAACGTTTCCGAAGTTGAGTTTATTCAAAAAATAGCGATGCGAATGGAAATTTCCAATCAAGAGGTTATGGATCTTTTTGAAAACCCACGACCATCGCAGGTTTTATTTAGTGAAGTTGAACGCATTACCCATTTTTATAAGTTAATGTTGGTAATGAATGTGGACAACGAAACCCACGAAAAAGAAATGATCACCTTGAAAAATTTTGGATTAAAAATGGGCATCCGTCCTGTTGTGGCCGATCAGATTCTTAGAAAAATGGACCAGTACGAAAACAAACTGGTGCCCGCGGAAGAGCTCCTGAAAATTTTCAAAATATACTATAATTAGTCTGGAGCCATATTCTCAATGGCAATTACATCTCTTTTTGAATCAAATGCATTCTTTGCCTGCTTCAACAATGTTTTAATTTCTTCATTAACAATAGCATGATATTCCTCTATGGCAGCTGGCTGTACTTGAAGATATTTCAACATCCACAATAATTTTTCTACCATAATTGGGTCGTGCTTGCAATAGGTTCGCAGTGACGCCATAACATTATACATAAGTTCTTTAAAAGTAACAACGGCAATTTTGAGCGTTGCTTTTTCCTCTTGCACAACAATCCCATTATCCCTTTTTTGCATTCTTAACGCAAAGAGATCCGTCAGATAATCGATGGCATTAATTGCTGTTCCAGGATCATTTATTCCGGGAGACATTGCCTTTACGGCAATTTCAGTAATCTGTTTAAAAGCCAATATGTAGTTGTCTTCAATCAACTCACCTCGTGCAAAACTAATGTTGGAAACAATAGAATCCACTATCTTTTCATCAAGTTTCTTTTCAGATTTGATGAAAACGCCATTCTTTAAAACAAAGAACCCTTTGGGAACTGTTAAATAAATTCTGGTCTTTTCTTCTTCACAAATGTTCAAAATATTCTTTGTTGAAATATTCTGAAAATAGCCACTACGTCCTGCTTTGTATTCATACCAATTCTCTGTATTTGGAAAGTCATTATTTGAGCTATCCTCAGATTCTATCAATTTTTGAAGTCTTTTTTCTGCAAATTGAAAAATGTTATCCAAGATATTATTTATCTGTATGCTTTGTGAAATATTATGAATAAAATAGATAAAAGCCGCCAAGCATAGAATTGTAAAAGCAATACCCAAAAGCACTGAAAAACCTGGAAGTGCATATTTATTTTCGCTAGGCTCTATAGAAAAAAGTACAAAAATATTGTATAGAATTGTCGCCATATAAATACCCAGAATGATCTGGTGACGCTTATCGCTAATCAATCCCGGGAGCAAACGCGGAGAATAGTTATTGGAGGCTTGACTGAGCAGCAACATAACCATAGAAAAACTGAAAACCATCAAAGATATTAGTCCGCCGAGACAAGCGCTAAGCACGGTTAACGCAGTGTCACCGTCCTCTACCATCAATATCGGAAACACATCTATAATTTTTCTTGAAATGCCATGTTGCTCTAAATAAATCATTAAAAGAGCCACGATAAAACCAGAGAATCCCAACAAAGTTGGATAAAAGGCTATTTTGCTTTGAATGGTGTTGAAGAAGTCAAAAATACGAATGAAGAGTTTTTTCATAATGAAAAGTTAGTGCCTTCTAAAAGTACTGAAACCCTCACATAAAATTCTTAAAAAGGGATTAAATATTCTTAGCCCCCTTATTGCAAGTGCCAAAAAGTCATTTAAAGTTAAGCTAAATCAGTCAAAATGTCCTGATTACACTATTGGAATTGTTATTGAATAATCGATTGAAGAATAGATAGTAAAAAACCTTAAACAATATATAGATATGAGAACAGTTAATAAAAACAGCGTTTGGTTACCAGGACTTTTGGATAATTTATTTTTGGAAAACCAATTAGATTCATTAAACAATTATGAAACATTTAGCATTCCAGCAATAAATATTATTGAAAATTTACCGAATTTTGTGGTCGAATTGGCTGCGCCAGGATTGCATAAAGAAGATTTCACCATTGAGGTTGAAGAAGATACACTGAAAATCGCTTCAAAAAAGGTAGAAGAAAAGAAAGAAGAAAGTAATGATTCTCGTTTCAGAAAAAGAGAATTTGATTACAAAAGTTTTGAACGATCTTTCAAGCTTCCTGAAAACATTCAGATTGAAGATATTCAGGCTAATTACGAAAATGGGGTCCTTCGGGTTACCCTTCCTAAGATGGAAGAAAAGAAAGTATTGAAGAAAATGGTTGAGATTTCATAATTGAAATTTAATTTGGTTAGTTAGTTGAAAATGACCGCGTGCTACTCAATCGGTGCGCGGTTTTTTCATGGTGTTAATTAGGCCCTCTTCTCCTTCTTCCACCTGTACTTTTTTGTTCCCTTTTTAAATTCCGCTCCTCGCGTCTTTTTACTTCTGGCTTTATAGTTTCTTCTGTTTTTTGTCGACTACTTTTATCATAGGCTTTTGGCAATCCATCACTATCCTTCACAGCCTCTCTTAAAGTTTTCAACTCTTCTGGAGTAAGATCGCGCCACTCACCCACAGGCAAATTGCCCAATTCCAGATCCATTATTCTTATTCGCTGCAAAGCCACAACTTCATAACCCAAATATTCACACATTCTTCTTATTTGGCGGTTTAAGCCTTGTACCAAAATAATTCGAAATTCAAACCTGCTAACCTGCTCTACTTTACAACGCTTAGTAACAGTATCCAAAATTGGGATTCCAGAGCCCATTCGCTTTACAAATTCATCCGTTACATGTCTATCAACTTTTACAATATATTCCTTTTCATGTTTGTTGCCGGCTCGAAGGATTTTGTTTACAATATCGCCTTCGTTCGTCAATAAAAGTAGTCCTTCACTTGGCTTGTCCAATCTTCCCACGGGAAAAATGCGTTCGGGATGATTTACAAAATCCACCACGTTATCATCAAACCGGGTATCTGTTGTACATATGATCCCAACAGGCTTGTTCAACATTATAAAAACTTCGGTATTGTTTTCCTTGATGAGTTTTCCGTCAACACGAACCTCATCACCTGGCATTACCCTGTCTCCCAAACCGCTTTTCTCTCCGTTTACGGTCACACGTCCTTTTTCAATTAAAGTATCTGCTTCGCGGCGCGAACAATACCCGTTATCGCTAATTGATTTATTGAGACGGACGGAATCTGGATGGTGCATTCTTTTTTTTGTAAAGATACCATTTCCGAAGGTTAAAAGAAAAAGGTTAAAATTGATTTAAACAAGCGTTTCTTACAATCCAAAAATTGTAGCTTCATAAAAAATTTGATAAAATGGCCATACTTGGTTCAATAATAAAAACAGCGATAGATATTCGAGACGCAATTGTTTCTGAAAAATCTCCCCTTGAATCACAACGTGAAATTTTAAAAAACTTGCTTGAAAAAGCAAAAAATACGGCGTTTGGAAAATATTACGGTTTCTCAAAAATTTTAAAGGCTGAGGACGTGCAAAAATCATTCTCTGAAAATGTTCCTTATTTCGATTATCACGAAATGGAAACGGAGTGGTGGAGCAAGACACAGGAAGGTTATGAAGATATAAGCTGGCCGGGGAAACCAAGTTACTTTGCACTAAGCAGTGGTACAACCGGAAAATCTTCCAAAAAAATCCCCGTAACTGATGAAATGATTGAAGCAATCAGAACCACAGGAATCAAGCAGGTTGGCGCACTAACAAATTTTGAAATACCATCCGATTTTTACGAAAAGGAAATAATGATGCTGGGAAGCAGTACAAATCTTGAAAAACAAGATCAGTTTCTGGAAGGTGAAATTAGCGGGATTAGCGCAAGTAATATTCCTTTTTGGTTTAGAGGATACTATAAACCTGGAGAGGAAATAGCGCAGATGGACGACTGGGACCAAAAGGTGGAAACTATTGCTAAAAACGCCAGGAATTGGGACATTGGCGCACTAAGCGGCATTCCTTCTTGGATGGAACTGATGATGAAAAAAGTAATTGAGTATCACGATGCAAAAAACATTCACGAAATCTGGCCAAACCTTCAAGTCTATACTTCTGGAGGTATTGCTTTTCAGCCTTATGAGAAGAGTTTTAACCAATTGCTTGCACATCCCATTACCGTGATTGATACGTATTTGGCTTCGGAAGGATTTCTGGCTTTTCAAAACCGACCTAGAACAACTTCAATGAAACTGGTTACCGACAACGGAATCTATTTTGAATTTGTTCCTTTCAAACCTGAATATATCAAGGAAGACGGGGCACTTTCCCAAGACGCGCCTGCCCTAACCCTTGCCGAAGTTGAACCGGATGTAGATTATGTTTTGATTATCAGTACCGTTTCGGGCGCATGGCGTTATTTGATTGGTGATACAATTGCTTTTACGGATGTGGAAAAAGCAGAAATAAAAATCACAGGGCGCACTAAATTCTTTTTAAACGTAGTGGGTTCCCAACTCTCTGTAAATAAAATGGAAGTAGCTCTGCGCGAAATGGAGGAGAAATTCGATATTAAAATTCCTGAATTTACACTGGCTGCCATCAAGATTGAAGGTGAATTTTACCATCATTGGTATTTGGGTACAGAAACCAAAATCAATTCTGAAGAAATAGCCAATGCCCTGGACGAAGCTTTAAAAGAAGCCAATAACAATTATGCAGTTGCACGTTCAAAAGCATTGAAAGGCGTGAAGGTTACCACCGTGAATCCAGATATTTTCCACCAATGGAACGCCAAAAAGAAAAAGAAAGGCGGACAGGTAAAAATGGAAAAAGTGATGGATGAAGAAAAATTTGCAGCTTGGGAAGCTTTTGTAAATACCCAATTAAACAATTAAACAATTCAACTACCCCTCCTCCCCAACAATCTCAGGTTCCTCCTCAACTTTATTCTTATTGATAAGCTCCATTACCTCTTCAGGTGAAATATATAAATTACGGATACGCTGTTTGTATTTTTCAGAAAGATGGGTATTGTCAAGTATGAAATTTTTGGTCTTTAAAATATAATCGCCCATGCCGTGCGCAATGGCGAAAGTATCTGCCGCGCGCTCTACTTCTTTAATATGTGCCGAAGAGAAAAGATACTTTATCCCAAAAATCAGCATCCCCACGTTCGTGCGTTGGCTGTAGTCTATAACATGTCCCAGTTCGTGACCAACCCAACCCACTTTTACGTCGGAAGGGATATCGTCCATCGTGAATTTTTCCCCTTCAATCTGAATTCTTCTACTTATTAAAATTACGTACTCCCGATGCTTCTTCGCCCTAAAAAAACTTGTAAACCTAGGTTGGGCCTGCATGGTTGATTTTTTAATATCATCCTTAAATTTGAATTCAATCGCAGTTCCATCTAAATCTGGATAAAAGGAAAGCGCCTCAATTACTTCTTTTTTGATGCTTTCGGGAATTATTTTGTTTTCTAAATTGACAGTTTGCGCTGGTAACATATAGCAGGCAAAATACAAAATAGGGACTGTAAGGTACGTTAAAGACATTGTAAAATTAGGGAATAGGGATTAGGGATTAGGGATTAGGGATGGGGCACAAGGGATTATTCTTTCTCATTACTCATTACTTAATACACATTACTCATCACGTATCACGCTTCACGTCTCACGTCTCACGTCTCACGTCTCACGCTTCACGTCTAACTCAAATATCAAACTTCCTCCAATTGTTTCTGAAAGGTCTTTATTTTATCCCGAAGCTTGGCCGCCATCATAAAATCAAGATCTTTCGCAGCCTTTTCCATCGCTTTGCGGGTGTCTCTGATTTTCTTTTCAATCTGCGCTTTGGTCAAATATTCCACTTCTGATTCGGCAGCGAGACTTTCGGCAGTTTCAAAACTATAAGCTGCTTGCTTTGATTTCGTTAGCGAGTTTTCAAAAGACTTTTTGATTTGTGTTGGCGTAATGCCGTGCTCTTGATTGTAAGCAATCTGCTTTTCCCTTTTGTAATTTGTACTGTCAATCGTTTTTTGCATACTGTTGGTTATTTTATCAGCATACATTATTGCTTTTCCGTTTAGGTTTCGGGCAGCGCGCCCCACGGTTTGGGTTAGCGATCGCTCACTTCTTAAAAAACCTTCTTTGTCTGCATCTAAAATTGCAACCAACGAAACTTCGGGTAAATCCAAACCTTCGCGCAAGAGGTTTACTCCCACCAACACATCAAACAGACCGAGACGCAAATCCTGCATAATTTCCACACGCTCCAAAGTATCCACATCGCTGTGAATATAACGGGTTCTAATTTGTACTCGGATTAAATATTTTGTCAATTCTTCCGCCATTCTTTTGGTTAGGGTTGTGACCAAAATACGTTCGTCTTTTTCTATGCGAAGCTGAATCTCTTCCAATAAATCATCAATCTGGTTTAAACTTGGGCGCACTTCAATGGGCGGATCCAGCAAACCTGTGGGACGAATAATCTGTTCCACATACACCCCTCCGCTCTTTTCAAGTTCATAATCTGCGGGCGTTGCGCTTACGTAGATTACTTGATTTTGCATTGCTTCAAATTCCTCAAACTTCAGCGGACGGTTATCCATGGCGGCTGGCAATCTAAAACCGTAGTCCACCAAGTTTTCCTTTCGGGAACGGTCACCGCCGTACATGGCGCCAACTTGCGGGATGGAAACGTGGCTTTCATCCACAATCATTAAGTAATCTTTCGGGAAGAAGTCTAGCAAACAGAACGGACGCGTACCCGGCAGACGCTGGTCTAAGTAGCGCGAATAGTTTTCAATCCCGCTGCAATACCCTAGCTCGCGAATCATTTCGAGGTCAAAATTGGTGCGTTCTTCCAAACGTTTTGCTTCCAAATGTTTGCCGATTTCTTTGAAATATTCAATTTGCAAAACCAAATCATCTTGAATGGCACGAATGGCACCCTGTAAAATCTCGGGCGAGGTCACAAACATATTTGCTGGGTAAATGTTCAGTCGGTCGTACTTTGCTTTTATGTTGTTGTTTAAAGGATCGAACACTTCAATCTCTTCAATTTCATCGCCGAAAAAATGAATCCGGAACGCATCGTCTGCATACCCTGGGAAAACATCCACCGTATCCCCTTTTATGCGGAAGTTACCGTGGTGAAATTCTGCTTCGGTTCTGGAATAGAGACTTTGCACCAAACGGTGCAACAATTTGGTGCGTGAGATGGTTTGCCCTTTTTCCAAACTGATTACGTTCTTTTGAAATTCCGCAGGGTTCCCAATACCATAGAGACAGGAAACCGAAGAAACCACCAGCACATCCCTCCTGCCCGAAAGCAAGGACGAGGTGGTGCTAAGCCGCATTTTTTCAATCTCCTCGTTTATGGAAAGATCTTTTTCTATATAGGTGCCGCTACTGGGTATAAAAGCCTCTGGCTGATAATAATCGTAATAGGAAACAAAATACTCCACCGCGTTTTCCGGGAAGAGGTTTTTAAACTCTGTGTAAAGCTGTGCCGCTAGGGTTTTGTTGTGCGCCAAAACCAGGGTTGGTTTTTGCACATGCTGCACCACATTGCCCACGGTAAAGGTTTTCCCAGAGCCTGTAACACCCAGTAGGGTTTGGTATTGTTCACCAGCATCTAGGCCCTCCACCAAGGCTTTTATGGCTTGGGGTTGGTCTCCGGCAGGTTGAAAATCTGAGGCTATTTTAAAGTTCATGGATTCTTTTTCAGTGCAGTGCAAAAGTACTAAAATAGAAGTGAGTAGGTAGTAATGAGTCTTGAGAAGTTTTTAGACTTAATAGTGCTGGTTGCGATGTTAGTGGCGCATTGAAAATGCTTTATGAAGATGGGCACGCTTTGGAAAAGCGCGCCAGGGGGATTTAGACATTCCTAAAACTAACCTTTCTGGATGTAATGCCATAGATATTTTTGGACCACAGGAAAAAATTATTAAAAACCCAAAAATTAATAGTATTTGTTTTTTCATAATTATTTATTTAAAGTTAATAATATATTCTTAGAACAAATTTACATAAGGGCGCATTGCAAATGCATTCTACAGATGGGCACGCTTTACAAAAGCGCGCCAGGGGAATGAGCTGTGGCGTGTTTAAGCACGAACCTCTCTTGATAAGAACTAACTTTGAAAATCCTTCGGATTGTCCAAGTGAGGGCAGACCAAGCCCTAGCTTATATACGGTGTTAGCGGCTGGCTTTATTCATTCCACTTTAGTTGAACGTCTGCAACGCTTTGATGTACCTTATCTGACAACAGTGTTGCAAATGCAGAATCGTCCAATGGCTCTTTCTGGCTTTTTAACTCTTGCCAGAGGTTCTGGAATGCGGCAA
>JAGXGE010000025.1 GCA_024637015.1 Aequorivita sp.
AGCTGAGCCCGCTGGGCCAGGGCTGGGACGGTACCTACGGGGGAAGCCCGCTGCCATCGAGCGATTACTGGTTCCGCATCGAGTACACCGAGGAGGGACAGGCAAAGGAATTTAAAGGACATTTTACCTTAAAACGATAAACACTGAATTTGTAAAATTAAAACCCCGCAGTTTTGCGGGGTTTTTTAATGCTATAAAATTGTTTGAAGGTATTGGTTGAATTATCTGATAAGACTTGTGAAGATATATCTGTATTGCAAATCAATTTTTAAAAGAAGTAAATCTTCAGAAAAAAGTAATAAGAAAATTATTCAATGGCGCAGAATATTATTAATCTGCGGCTAAATTCAAAAGTAATTAGAAGTTAAAACCCAAAGATGCTATAAAATTGCTGTAAATTGAATTTATATTAGCAGTGTCAGTTAAACCAACTGAATATAATTGTTGATTTCGTTCCTGTTCAGACCTAGAGTAGGCAAGATCACAAGTGAATCGTCCAAAATTATAGCCTGCACCAACTGAAAAACCCATTAAATCACCAATAATTGTACTGTCTTGATATGGACTTTCTTCATAATGAAATCCTCCACGAAGGCTTAATTGATTTCTGCGAAATTCAGCACCTATTCTATATGTAGAAACAGCTTTTAATGTGTTTTCTAAAGTGCTGTTTAAGTCATTGAAATTTGGGCCATTTATAGGAATGAATTCTATTTGGGAATACTCTTTATAGGAGTAGTCAAAACTAAGTAATCCATTTAGGCCAAAAATATAGGCAGCACTTGCTGAAATTTTTCCGGGAGTTCTTAAAGTGTAGTCTTCATATACATTTATTATTCGTGGATCCAAAAACTCATTAAAGGTTTGGCCTTCAAAAACACGTCGGCTTTTGAGGCTCTGTGTGGTTTCTTCAGAAAGTTGGAACCAAGTGGGTGTGTCAAGGCTTAACCCAAACCGTAAATTGTTGGCCACTTTTGCAATTCCTCCAACTTGTGCAGAAATCCCAGCGCCAGTAACAGAAAGATTATTTTCAAAGCCAACTCTGTTTACTGTAGAGCCAGGATTTCCGTTGCTTTCCAGTAAAAAAGAACTTTGATCAAATTCAATGGTGTGGGTGTTTATATTTATTCCGAAGAAAAGATCATTTGTGATTTGAGTAGAAAGATTTATAGAAAATTTACTATTGTATCCTTGTGAAAGGTATGCGTACTCTTGGTTAAAATTTCCACCAGAAATATTGGAAGTATAAGCTGTATTGGAAGGATTATTTGGATCAACGGGGTCAAAAAGAAACGCTTGATAGCCTAAAAAAGCATTTTGGGCAGCATTCCCCTCATATTCTCCAAGGTATTGATATAAATCTGAAATGGACTCACCAGACTGTAATTGTAAAAGATTTAAAGGAATTCCTTGCGCTTGTGCTAAGAAAAAATCGCCGATAGAATTGGTTCCGGTTCCAGCTATATATAATTCGTTGTCGAAACTTTTATTGATGGTATAATTCAATCCAATTGTAAACTTTTTGAAAGCCGATTCTTCGTTTGAATTATTTATAACGAATATACCGCCCAATTGATTTAAAGCCACATCATCTGAAAAACTTTTTTCGCTGTTGTTGAAGTAATTTGCTTTGTTTTCAACATCGAATAGGGAAGCGGAAAACATTAAGCTGGAATTCAGAAAAACTGCACCACCGGCAGGATTCGTGCTTATAGCTGAAAAATCACCACCTAAAGCGCCCATCGCCCCGCTCAGGGCTGTAAAACGGGCTGTGCCAATGTTTTGTTCGGTACTGTACCTTAAGCCGTCTGTTGTGTTTTGGGCTTCCATAACTACCAAAGAACAAACAGCTATAACGAAGAATGATATTCTTTTCATAGATAAAAACTTAAAAAAGTGGTTTGATGAATTATTTTAACCGCGACCACCACGTCCACCTCCACCACTTCTGCTACTTCCGCTGCTGGAACGTCCACTGCCACCTGAGCTTCTAACAGAACCTGAGCTACTGCTTCGAGTAGGTGTAGAGTAATTGCTACTTCTGGTAGTATTGCTTCTAGTGGGTTGTGAATAACTACCACTTCGGTTTGTGTTGGAACGCGTATTTCTTATTACATTATTTGAATTAGAACGCGTGGTATTGTTACTACGAATAGTTCGTGTAGTATTATTAGCTCTTACATTATTCCGATTTATGCGTCGAGAAATTTCAGAACGGCTGTAAGAAGAATTTCTTGTGGAAACATTATTTGTTCTTCCTCTAGATTCCGTCCTACTGTAATCGGTATTTCTTCTACCTCGATTGTATGATATACCATTATAATATGAATTGTTATTGTAATAAGAATTGTAATAACCGTTGCCATAATAATAAGGATAACCATAGCCATAACCATAGCCATAATAAGGATAACCCCATCCATAACTTATTCCCCAATAGGGTGAAAAGCCATAATATGGATAATAATCCCAATAGCCACCATACCAATAGGGTCTGTGGTAGAATCCATAACCATAACCTCCGTAATTATAAATATTAACGGTAATATCTTCTGCATTGCTTCCCCAAGGGCCATAACCTTCTTCATCGCTGTAATTTTCTTCAATCACAATATTTCCGTCCTCATCTAAACTTTCAGTAGTTGAATAGGCATCAATATCTGTGAAAATAGCACCTTCTTCGGGAAGATTTGAATAAGCATTAGTTTTACTTTGAAAATATTGCTGGTAATAATTGGATTTTTCGTTTGAAACATCCTCATTACTGCTTTCCTCTTCTGCATTTGCAGTATTACCGGAGGAATAAATACCGTCATTTTGATTATATCCGTTATTGTAGGTTCCACAGGATGTGAGTAAAAGGGCTAAGATCCCCACAATTGCTATGGGCATTGAACGTTTTATATTAAAAATTTGAGTGAACATATCTGTGGTAATTTTATTGTTGAACATCATAAAAATAAGTAGTTTTGCGGACAATAACTAATCATTTAACATTGACACAACATTTGTGCCAAAAACAGGGCTATGGCAAAGAATTTAACAACTAGGGAAGAAGATTACTCCAAATGGTATAACGAACTGGTAATCAAAGCAGATCTTGCGGAAAACTCTGGAGTTCGTGGATGTATGGTTATTAAGCCCTATGGATATGCAATTTGGGAGCGAATGCAAGCCGAACTTGACAGAATGTTTAAAGAAACAGGACATCAAAACGCTTATTTCCCCCTTTTTATTCCGAAATCATATTTCAGTAAAGAAGCAAGCCATGTGGATGGCTTTGCAAAGGAATGTGCTGTTGTAACGCATTACAGATTGAAAAATGCCGAAGATGGTAGCGGAATAATTGTGGATCCGGACGCAAAGCTGGAAGAAGAATTAATTGTTCGTCCAACTTCAGAAACAATTATTTGGGACACTTACAGAAAATGGATCCAATCCTATCGTGATTTGCCACTTTTGATTAATCAATGGGCAAATGTGGTGCGTTGGGAAATGCGAACGCGACTGTTTTTGCGTACGGCTGAATTTCTTTGGCAAGAAGGGCACACAGCCCACGCCACCAAAGATGAAGCCATAGCAGAAGCGGAACAAATGATGAATGTATATTCAGACTTTGCAGAAAATTATATGGCCATGCCTGTTATAAAGGGTACAAAAACCGAAAGTGAACGTTTCGCAGGAGCTTTGGAAACTTATTGTATCGAAGCTTTGATGCAGGACGGAAAAGCGCTTCAAGCAGGAACTTCCCACTTTTTGGGACAGAATTTTGCAAAGGCTTTTGATGTAAAGTTTGCAGCAAAAGACGGTACTTTGGATTATGTTTGGGCAACTTCTTGGGGTGTTTCAACAAGATTGATGGGTGCTTTGGTTATGACGCACAGTGATGACAATGGCTTGGTTTTGCCTCCAAATTTGGCGCCAGATCAAGTAGTTATTGTTCCAATATATCGAAAAGACGAAGAGTTTGAGGCCGTAGATGAAGTGGCGAAGGACTTAATGAAAAAACTGCGTTCCAGCGGAATCCGTGTGAAATATGATAATCGCGATACCCACAAACCAGGTTGGAAATTTAACGAGTATGAATTGAAAGGAGTGCCGGTAAGAATTGCTATCGGACCAAAAGATGTGGAAAAAGGAACCGTAGAATTAGCTAGGCGTGATACACTTCAAAAAGAATTCATCAGCAATGAAAATGTTGTTGAGAAGGTAGTTTCATTGATGGATGAAATTCAGAATAATCTATATAAGAAAGCCGTTTCCCATAGAACTGAAAATACTACAGAAGTTTCTTCCTATGAAGAATTCAAAAAAGTTTTGGACTCTAAAGGCGGGTTTATTTTGGCTCATTGGGACGAAACAGCAGAGACTGAAGAAAAAATTAAAAATGAAACCAAAGCCACGATTAGATGTATTCCTTTAGACGGAAAGATTGAGGCGGGAGTATGTATGGTTACAGGAAAACCATCGACCAGAAAAGTACTGTTTGCAAGAGCGTATTAATTTTTTTTGAAAAAAGTAATTTAGTATTTGCGCCATTCAAAAATAGTTGTATTTTTGCATCCGCATTAAAAAATAAAAATGGTCCGTTCGTCTAGGGGTTAGGACGCCAGGTTTTCATCCTGGTAACAGGGGTTCGATTCCCCTACGGACTACAAAATTAGAATTTAACAAAAACAAAATGGCAAATCACAAGTCAGCATTAAAGAGAATAAGAAGCAACGAGGCAAAGCGCTTGCGTAACCGTTACCAGCACAAAACTGCCCGTAACGTCATGAAGAAGTTCCAAGAACTTACTGACAAGAAAGAGGCTGAAACTATGTTTCCAAGCGTTGTTTCTATGATTGACAAATTGGCGAAGAAAAACATTATTCACTCGAATAAAGCTTCCAATTTAAAATCGAATATGGCTAAGCACGTAGCTGCGCTATAATTCTTTTTATTAAAAATTATTGAAAACCCTTTCAGGAAACTGAATGGGTTTTTTTGTTGAAGATTTTTTGAAAATTTATTATTTTTTAACTGAATCTGGAACCAAGCCAGAATAATCTCCATCATTCCGCATTACATCCCTAACAATTGAAGAAGATATATTTGAAACTTCCGGCGAACAAATTAGAAAGATGCTTTCAACCTTCGCCATCTTATAATTAGTTTGGGCGATGGGCTGTTCATAATTTAAATCTGAAGTGTTTCGCAAACCCCGAACAATAAATTGTGCTTTTTGAGTAATACAGAATCTTGCGGTCAGCCCAGAATAGCTTTTTACAGTTATTTTGGATTCCCCTTTGAAGGTATTTTTTATAAATTGGATTCTTTCTTCCAAAGTAAACATTGTTTTTTTATCAGCATTTACGCCAATAGCAATAACAAGTTCATCAAAAAGTGGGAGTGCACGGTTAATAATATCAACGTGCCCAAGAGTAATGGGGTCAAAAGTTCCGGGAAAAACTGCGCGTCTCATTTTAAAATTATTGGGTTACTAAGTTAATCAGTTAAAAATAAAACCACTTTTCTTTTCAGAAAAATTTCGAAATCAAAATAGCCAAAGCAGCAATAACTGTTGCCAAAACTACGCCGCGAGCACGATAATATTGATTCTTTTTTAAAAGAATAAAAAACACGATTAGGTTTAAAATTGCACCCAAAGCAATCAAACTTCCCAGAAAGTCATTTTCTAAGGCTGCTTGTAGTGTTGATTCCAAACTAAGTTTTGAAAAAAAGAAGATGTATAAATAGGTGCCTGCCATATTTGCCGCCAAGCCTATTATTAAACCAATCAATATCTCTTTAATATGTGATTTCATTTGAATCTTTTCCTATTAAAATGCAAAAAATTAATATCTAAAAATTTTTAAAAACCCCAAGTGTTGAGTTCTTTCATTGCGTGGTGTGCGGTAAGATCGAACTGCACGGGAACTACGGAAACAAAACCGTTGTGCAATGCCCATTCATCGGTATCTTCGCCTTTGTCCTCGTTCACAAATTCGCCAGTAAGCCAGTAATAATCACGGCCGAGTGGATTGGTGCGTTTATCAAATTTTTCTTCCCAATGCGCATTTGCTTGCCGACAGACTTTTATGCCTTTTATTTCGGAAGTGTTAAGTTTTGGTATGTTCACATTCAGTACGACGCCTTTTGGCAATCCGTTTTTAATGACTTGCTCTGCAATAGATTTTACAAACTTTTTTGATGGCATGAAATCTGCTTCCAAAGAATAATCCAAAAGTGAAAACCCAATGGAGGGAATGCCCAAAGTGCCTGCTTCAACCGCTGCACTCATTGTTCCGCTATAAATCACATTTATGGAAGAGTTACTTCCGTGGTTGATGCCGCTAACGCAAAGGTCCGGCTTGCGTTTCAAAATTTCGTTTACGGCTATTTTTACACAATCCACAGGTGTTCCGCTGCAACTATATTCTTTATGTGGATCACCATTTACTACTTTTATACTATTGCAATATAATGTATCGTTAATGGTTATTGCATGGCCCATTCCGCTTTGTGGCGAATCGGGAGCAACAACGCAAACATCACCCAAAGTATTCATGACTTCAATTAAAGTTCGGATGCCTGGTGCGTTAATACCATCGTCATTGGTAACTAAAATAAGCGGTCTTTTTTTGGACATAATTTTATAAAACTTTAAGAAAACAAAAATACATTTTATAATCTTGAATCTGGAATACAGCGCCCAAGAAACTGTTTAACAAAAAATTAGTATCGAAATCATTTATTGGCACAGTTTTTTATATAATTTAGGCACTCTTAAATAATACTATTACTATGCGGATAATGAAAAAGAATTTTAAAGTTTTGTTCCTTGCTATTTTTGTTTCGGTGGCTTCTTGCAGTTTCACTACCAAGGAATTTAACGATCCCGATAAAGACAAACTACTTTTAGACCTTATTTCCTATGTGCTTCAAAAGGGACATTATGACCCAAAAGATGTAAACGATGAGTTTTCGGCAGATGTTTTTGAAAATTTCATTGAAGGACTCGATCCTTTAAAAAGATATTTCTTGGCTTCTGATATTGCTGAGTTTAGCAAATACAAAACAGAAATAGATGACCAAATTAAAAATAAAGACCTTTCTTTTTTCGATTTGGTTTACAGCCGTTTCCAGGAACGCATGGAAGATGTGAAAAAAATCTATCCTGATGTTCTCAGTAAGCCTTTTGATTTTAATGAAAAGGAAACCATTAATGTAGATTATGACAATCTTGCTTATGCGACATCATTAAATGATCTTCAATCACGTTGGAAGAAGCAACTAAAATTCACAACACTTTCTGGATATTATGATTTGGTAGAAGAGCAAAAAAACAAAGAGCAAAGCATTTCCTCTTCCAAAGGAACCAAAGCTAAGGAAGCGGTGGATTCTTCTGAAATTTCAAAAAAATCAAAGACTGAGACTGACGAGCCATTCAAGCCAAAGCCTTTGGCAGATCTTGAGAAGAAAGCTCGCGAAACCACAAAAAGTTCTTTGGACGAATATTTTGATTTCACTAAAGATTTAGAAAGAAAAGATTATTTCGCAATTTATTTGAACACAATAGTGGAAGAGTACGATCCGCACAGCAATTATTTTGCCCCTCCCGAAAAAGATAGGTTCGACTTGCAAATGTCCGGTAAACTAGAAGGTATAGGAGCTAGGCTTCAAAAGAAAAACGATTACATAACCGTTATCGAAATTATTAGCGGTGGTCCAGCATGGAGAAGTGAAAAAATTGAAGTGGGCGATGCCATTATGAAAGTAAGGCAAGAAGGTGAAAAAGATGCTGTAAGTATTGTTGGAATGCGCATTGATGATGCAGTGAAACTTATAAAAGGCCCAAAGGGCACCAATGTAACCTTGACAATTAAAAATGTTGACGGTACCATCTCAGATAAAACCATAACCCGTGATGTGGTAGAGCTTGAAGAAACGTATGCAAAATCATCGCTTATTGAAAAGGAGGATCGCAAATTTGGACTTATAAACTTGCCGCAGTTCTATTTTGATATGGAAAATTATAAGGAGCGCAATGCCGCAACTGATGTTAAAAAAGAAATTATCCGTTTAAAAGAAGAAGGAATGGAAGGTCTTGTTCTTGATCTTCGTGATAATGGTGGTGGTTCTTTACGCACAGCAGTAGATATAGCAGGGCTTTTTATTAAAAAGGGCCCAGTTGTGCAGGTTGCTTCAACAGGAAACAAAGAAGTGCTTGAAGACAAAAACAGCGAAATAGTTTGGGACGGTCCCTTAGTTATTTTGGTGAACGAACTTTCTGCTTCCGCGTCTGAAATTTTGGCGGCGGCAATGCAGGATTACAAACGAGCCATTATTATAGGTAGTAAGCAAACCTACGGAAAAGGTACGGTTCAAAACGTTATCGACTTAAATCAATGGCTGCGAAAAAACGATTTGGGCGACATGGGAGCTTTGAAAATTACTTCCCAAAAATTCTATCGCGTAAATGGAGGTTCCACCCAGTTGGAAGGAGTGAAGAGTGATGTGGTAATGCCGGACCGTTACAGTTATATTGATATTGGCGAACGTGATTATGCAAATCCACTGCCTTATGATAAAATTGATGCTGCAAAATATGACCTTTGGGATGGATATATAGATTACGATGAAACGATCCAAAAAAGCAAAGAACGAATGGATAAAAATGAACAGTTGTCATTAATCGACGATAATGCAAAATGGATAAAAGAGCGCAGGGACGAAAAAGAAGTAAACATGAACTTTAAAGATTACAGCGCAGAAATTGAGCAACGCAAAAAGGAAACCAAACGTTTTGATGCAATAGATGAATATGACAACCACTTAACTTTTGAATCACTGCCTTATGAAACTGCTTTAATGAAGCAAGACACCACTTTGTCTGAAAAACGTAAAAGATGGCACAAAAATCTGAGTAAGGACATGTATGTGGAAGAAGCAGTGCATGTGCTTGAAGATTTAAAGTTAAACAACATCAAAGCTAGAAAAGTAGCTGATATTAAAAACTGATATTTGAGTAAACCTATAGCTCGTTTCTTAATGAACCAAGCTATTTTTTACTAAATTTGAAGTGTGAAAAACTCCACTTCATTAACCACAATAGCGCTCCAAAAGTTCAAAAAAAACTTTTGGGGCGTTTTTAGTTTGGGATTTTTAACACTGTGTGTATTGATTGCCATTTTTGCCTATGCTTTGGCGCCAGATAATTCACAGAACGCAAACCAAATGCATCTTTCAATACATTCCAAAAATCCAGGGTTTTCAGTTCAAATACTTACTATTCCTGTGGCTGTTGAAGCACAAAATCCGCTGTCGATTTTTTTCTTCGGAAAGAAGAATGCAGATACTGAGATTCCTGTTTCAAAATTTTCTCTGAAACAAAATTCCATCGAAATTACTGAGTATACAACAGATGGAACTGACGGATTGCAAAAAGAATATGCGCTTTCTCTTTTTCCCAATGCTACATCGGTAAAAGAAATTCCAAACAAATACATTTCAGAAAAAAAATTCTTGCTCGGGACCGATAAATACGGTCGCGACCTGCTGAGCAGAATGTTGATAGGCATTAGGATTTCATTGGCTATTGGTTTTGTAGCCGTGTTCATTTCATTAGTAATAGGAGTCACAATGGGAGCCATTGCCGGCTACTTTGGAGGAAAAGTGGATGCTGCAATAATGTGGCTTATCAATGTTACTTGGTCTATTCCAACTTTGCTTTTAGTAATTGCCATAACTCTGGCGCTGGGAAAAGGTTTTTGGCAGGTTTTTATCGCTGTTGGACTAACCATGTGGGTAGAAGTTGCCAGGGTAGTTCGCGGACAGGTTATGGGGGTAAAACAGATGCAATACGTTACTGCTGCAAGAGCTTTAGGTTTTAATGATTTTAGAATAATCGTAAAACATATTTTGCCAAATAGTATGGCACCGGTAATTATTATCTCGGCCGCCAATTTTGCAGGGGCAATTCTTATTGAAAGTGGACTTTCATTTTTAGGAATAGGAGCGCAACCGCCAATGCCCAGTTGGGGCGGAATCATAAAAGATCATTATGCTTATATCATTTTAGGAAAACCTTATCTTGCCCTCATTCCCGGACTGGCCATTATGAGTTTGGTTACGGCTTTTATGTTAATAGGAAATGCACTCCGAGACGCAATGGATGTAAGAAATGCTTAATTGAATTTTAATGAACCGAAAATACATTTACCCTTTAGTAATTATAATTGTAACCGTTGCTTTGTATTATGCCGAAGACTATTTGGGAGAGGAAGATTCTTCTGTTTCCCAAACTTCAAAAACAGCCAGAAACAATTCTGAGGAATTTGACGATTCATTTCTTCCAAGTTCAACCTCAGGAGAAATAGTAAAACATAACTTTTTTACACTTTCCTATTCCGAAAAAGATGAACAGGCAGAGTGGGTAGCCTATGAATTAAAAAAAAGTGAGCTTTCAAAGAACCAATTTGAACGACCTTATTTTATTGAAGATAAAAGCGTGAAAACTAAATCTGCAGATTGGCGCAACTATAAACACTCAGGGTATGATCGCGGACATCTTTGCCCGGCAGGCGATAGAAGGAATTCTTTTGAAGCCTACAACGAAACCTTTTTAACAAGTAATATTAGCCCGCAGGATCACGATTTTAATGCTGGCATTTGGAACAGATTGGAGCAAAAAGTTCGGTTTTGGGCAGAAAAGTATAATGGGGTGTATGTGGTTACTGGGGGTATTTTAAAAGGAAATATGAAAACCATCGGCTATGAAAATGTTTCGGTTCCAAAAGAATTTTATAAAATAGTTGTGGACGCTTCTGATGGAAATTATAAAGCTATCGCCTTTATTATTCCAAATAAACCTTCAAGTGAATCTTTTTATGAATATTCAGTTTCCATTGATGAAATTGAAGCCAAAACAGGAATTGATTTCTTTCCGAAGTTGCCGGATTCTATTGAAAATAATTTGGAACAGATGGTTGATTTAAAAGCTTGGGGAAGGAAATATGGTTCAGTATTCAATAGCAGTCTGCGGTAAAATTTTATTTCAACTTCAACTTCTTACGCGTAATGATAGTTTGAACCATCCAGCTTCACAAAAATAAAAAGTAAAATAGTAAAACCCCAAAGTGCAGAGCCTCCATAACTAAAGAAAGGAAGTGGAATTCCCACGGTTGGAAAAACACCAGTAACCATCCCAATATTTACAAAAAAGTGGAGAAAAAGTATTGCGGCAACACTGTACCCATAAACCCTCCCAAACTGTGATTTTTGCTTTTCTGCCCTAAAAATCATTCTAATAATCAATGCCACAAATAGCAGGACAACAATCATACTTCCCAAAAAGCCCCATTCTTCGCCTACGGTACTAAAAATATAATCGGTATGCTGTTCGGGCACGAAATTGCCCTTGGTTTGGGTTCCTTGCGTCCAGCCTTTGCCCAACCATCCGCCGTTACTGATGGCAATTTCACTTTGGTTGGTATTGTAGCCAATGCCACGCGCATCCACTTCTTTTCCCAAAACAATATTGAAACGGTCACGGTGGTGCTGTTTAAAAACGTTGTTGAAAATGTAGCTCACCGAAAATGCAAACGTGATACAACCAATCACAATTAGAACATACTTTAAAATGTTTGGTCGTTTTTTTCTATTTCTAAAAAAAAGAACTCCGGCCAATATCACCACACCAACTGCAACCCAAACCGCCCCAAAAGCGAGTGTTGATACAAAAAGCATAACTGCAAAAAGGGCTAACAACAAATAAACCCCGTGAAGTCCTTCCCTATATAGTGGAAAAACAAAAGCAGCATAAATTAACGCACTCCCTGGATCGGGTTGAAGAATGATCAAAACTGCAGGTAGGGCAATAATAATAAGAGCGCCTATCTGGTTCTTTAAATCCTTCATATTTGTTTGTATATCACTCACATATTTTGCGAGTGCCAAAGCCGTAGTTGCCTTTACAAATTCACTAGGCTGGATGCTTATTCCTCCGAAATCGTACCATGATGTAGATCCGGCAATAGTTTTTCCAAAAATGAAAAGGCCTACAAGTGAAACAAGTGAAATTATATAGATAACACTGGCAAAACGTTCATAGAATTTGGATTCAATTGCGAGAACAAAAATAATTATCACAATACTCAAACCAATCCAAAGCATCTGTTTGCCATAGATTTGGTCAAAATCGAAAAACCCTTTAGCCGCATCACTTAAAGAGGCGGAATAGATATTTATCCATCCCATAGAAACTAAAGCGATGTAAATGAAAATCATTAACCAATCAAACCGAACGTAACTTTTGTTTGCTGCCATTAATGGTTTATTGAAAATGGTTGACCGCTGTAGGGTTTCGCGTATTCAGCTTCAAGACTTCCTTCCAGCACATATTTCTCCATATCGGTACGTGTAATTTCTCCTTTCAGATATTTTTCAATCATAAGCCCTGCTATACGTCCTGCCCAACGAGAGCCCCAATAACCATTTTCTACAAATACCGCAATGGCAATTTTTGGGTTGTCCATTGGAGCAAATGCTATAAAAATGGAATGGTCTGTAAGCTGAACCCGTTTCCCTCCAATTTTGGTGAAATTTTCTGCAGTTCCTGTTTTTCCGCAAATCTCAATTCCCGGAATTTGTATGGAGGCCGCTGTACCACGTTGATAAACCTGATGCATTCCTTCAACAACCGGATAAAAATTTTCCTCATCTACCGTTGTGTAATGTTTCTCAGTAAATTTTTTGGGAATGGTATCTGGACCAATTATATTTTTTATGATATGTGGGGTGTAATAATAACCGCGGTTAGCGATTGCAGCTGTAAAATTCGCCATTTGCATGGGGGTAAGCAAAACTTCCCCTTGCCCGATGGCGTTGGAAATTGTTGCCAAGGAAGACCACCTGTGTTCTGGGAATTTGTGAATTTTATTATAATAATCTGAGGTTGGTATGTTACCCTTTTTTCCACTGGGAAGGTCGTATCCCAAAAAGTCACCAAGACCAAAACTCATAAGATCATTTCTCCAGGCATCAATACCTTCCTGAGGGGTTGGATATTTATCTATGATTCTTTTATATACATTACAGAAATATGCATTACAGCTATTGGCTATCCCACCAATCATTGAAAGTGGACTAGGGTGGGAATGGCATCCAAGCGTTCGATTGCCATAACGAAAACCTCGATAACACGGAAAGGCATCTTCTGTGGTGACGGCATTTTCCTGTAGGCCAATAAGCGCAATTAATGTTTTGAAAGGCGATCCTGGGGGATATTCTCCCATTAAAACACGATCGTACAATGGTTTCCCGATAGTGTCATACCATAACTTTGTGAAATTTTTGGAGCGTTCCCGGCCTACCAATAATGAAGGGTCATAACTGGGTGCAGTAATCAATGCGAGAATTTCTCCTGTTTCGGGCTCAATGGCTACAATGCCGCCACGTTTGTGTATCATAAGCTCCTCGCCATACTTTTGAAGTGTAGCATCAATGGTCAATTGAACGTCATTTCCACGTTGCGGTAGGGTATCAAAAACCCCCTCTTTATAGGGGCCAATGTCTCTATTGAAACGATCTTTCTGAATATATTTTACACCTTTTATTCCTCGAAGTACCTCTTCATATTCCTTTTCAACCCCAGCAGTGCCAATAAGTTCGCCCATTTGATAGTACGGGTTTTTTTCAATTATGGCGTTGTTTACTTCGGCAATATAGCCCATCACGTTGGCAGAATGCTCTACTTGATACTCGCGAAGGGAACGGCGCTGAATGTAGAATCCTTCATATTTATACATTTTTTCCGAAAGGGAAGCGTAATCGGCTTTGTTTAATTGTGGAAGTACTACCGAAGGCAATCTGGGCGAATAGGTTCGTGCTTTTTGAAGAATTTCTTTAAACTCTTCTTTGGTAATTTTTAATAAACCGCAAAACTCCAACGTATCGAGTGGTTTAACGTCGCGCGGAATTACCATTATATCATAGGAAGGCTGGTTTGAAACCAAAAGTTTTCCGTTGCGGTCAAACATATAGCCTCGCTGCGGATAATCATACATTACCTTAATTGCGCTATTTTCCGAAAGGGAATCGGGAGAAGCATCATAAATTTGCAAATAGAAGAGCCGAGCTGAAAAGAGTAAGCCTGTCAACAAAACTAGTGCTATAAGTACAACCTTTCTCATGTAGACTTTCTATTGAAAAGAATCATTGTGCACGCAATGACAATTATAGTAAACAACCCAGAAAACAATGTGCTTTTTAATAATAACAAAATATGTTTAAAGCTAAAAATTTCCAAAGAGAACATCACAAAATGGTGCATAAAAACTAAAGAGGCAATATAAGTGAGCTTTTCTATAGGATCCGCTTTTTTGATTTTTACACTGTTATATTCATAACTCACGCCAAACGAATATTTTAAAACCACAGGGCGAATGTATGCGATAAATGCACAAGCGGCTGCATGCACGCCTCCTGAATCTTCAAAAATATCTATGGAAAGTCCCAAAAGAAAGCTAAGAAAAATCAAAAGTCCCTTGTTTCCATCCAACGGGTACATCAAAATGAAAAAGATATACAAATATGGATTTATGTATCCGGCAAGGTTTATATTGCTGAGCATCAACACTTGAAGAAAAACAAGTACAATAAACCGGACTATATTTATTAAAATATCATTGTTCCTCATCTTCCACTCCTTTCTCTAGCTCTAAAATTTCTTTGGCTTCGTTGTTTTCTATTAAATACACATGCTCTAAGCTTGTCATATCATTGAAAAGTTGAACATTGACGTAATAATAATTGTCATCTTTGTCCAAATCAAAATCTTTTACAGTGCCAATTAAAATACCTTCGGGGAAAATGGTTGAACGGCCACCAGTAATAATAGTATCCCCTTTTTCTAATTGAGCCAATCGAGGAATGTCAATAAGTTGCACTACGTTTGGATCTTTTGTGTTCCAAATTAAAGAGCCAAAATGACTTGATTTTTTCAGCTTAGCGTTAATCCTGCTTTTTGTATTAAGTATGGATTGAGCAGTAGCATAATTTTCAGAAACATCGCTTACAATACCCACAATTCCTTTCGAAGAAATCACACCCAAATCTATTTTTATACTGTCTCTCTGTCCTTTGTCTAAAGTGAGCTGGTTTTTTGTTTTGGAATAGTTGTTATTGATAACACGCGTCGTGAAATATTTATATTTATTCGGAAGAATAGTGCTGTCAAGCTTTTCAAAAACGACTGCTTCCTTAAATTGATCCAGTTTCTTTCGCAGCATTAAATTTTCTTGGAATAACTGTTCGTTCTCTTTTCCAAGATTAAAATAATCTGCTATATTATTTCTGAAAGTATAAACTCCACCGGTTATAAAATTGGAAGAACTTATAAATTTATTGTTGTGATAATTGTGAGTTTGAATAGTAAGGCCAACGGAAATTGTAAAAAGCACAGCAAACAACAGGAAATTTTTATTCCGGATGAAGAAAAATATAATCTGCTGCATTGCTTTGTGGGGTTAAAATATTCTGTTCTCTAATGTGAGCAACGGCATAAATAGGCAACTATTCTCTTTAAAACTTTTCAGTGAATTAACTTTTTCCGTAAAAACTATTTAATCAACACGCTTTTATATTTGGCGAGGTTTTTTAAACAAATTCCAGTTCCGCGAACCACAGCTCGTAACGGATCTTCGGCAATATAAACCGGAAGGTCGGTTTTCTGTGAAAGTCTTTTGTCCAATCCTCGAAGCATAGATCCACCACCAGCAAGATAAATTCCGGTGTTGTAAATGTCTGCTGCAAGTTCTGGCGGTGTTTGTGATAGGGTTTCCATCACCGCATCTTCAATTCGAAGAATGGATTTGTCCAATGCTTTTGCAATTTCTCTATAAGAAGTTTGTACTTGCTTCGGTTTTCCGGTAAGCAAATCGCGTCCCTGCACGTCCATTTCGTCTGGCGGAAGTTCAAGATCTTCAGTAGCTGCACCAATTTGGATTTTTATTTTTTCAGCCGTTCGCTCTCCAACATAAAGATTGTGTTGGGTGCGCATATAATAAACAATGTCATTTGTGAAAACGTCACCAGCAATTTTTATGGATTTGTCGCAAACAATACCGCCAAGGGCGATTACGGCAATTTCAGTAGTTCCGCCCCCTATGTCCACAACCATATTCCCTTTTGGTTGCATTATGTCAACACCAATACCAATAGCAGCCGCCATTGGTTCGTGGATCAAATAAACTTCTTTTCCATTAACGCGTTCTGCACTTTCTTTTACGGCGCGCATTTCAACTTCTGTAATTCCACTGGGAATACAAACAACCATTCGCAAAGATGGTTTCAGCCATCTCTTTTTCAATGCAGGAATATCACTGATAAACATATTTATCATCTTTTCACTTGCGTCAAAATCTGCAATAACTCCATCCTTCAACGGACGAATTGTTTTAATGTTTTCGTGGGTTTTTCCCTGCATCATCGCAGCTTCTCGGCCCACGGCGATTATTTTTCCAGTAGTGCGATCACGTGCAACAATAGACGGAGCGTCCACAACAACTTTATCGTTGTGGATGATCAGGGTATTTGCGGTACCAAGATCAATGGCTATTTCTTCAGTTAGGAAGTCAAAAAATCCCATAATTCAAATCGGTGGTATTGAAGGTTAACATGTTAGATTTGGTTTTTAACAAATGTAATAAAATTTAATGCTTAAAATGACGTGTTCCAGTAAATACCATTGCCATTTCGTGCGCGTTGCAATAATCAATGCTAAGTTGGTCTTTAATAGACCCTCCAGGCTGTATTACCACAGTTATTCCCGCATTATCTGCAATTTCTACACAATCGGGAAACGGAAAAAAAGCATCACTCGCCATCACGGCACCTTCAAGGTTAAAATTAAAGGCTTTTGCTTTTTCAATTGCTTGCCGTAATGCATCAACGCGGCTAGTTTGTCCGGTTCCGCTGGCGCAAAGTTGTTTTCCCTTTGCCAAAACAATTGTATTTGATTTTGTGTGCTTACAAATTTTAGAAGCGAATAACAGGTCTTCTAACTCTTGCGAATTCGGTTTATTGTTTGTTGCATGCGTTAAAATTTCAGCACTATCTGTAATATTGTCTTTATCTTGAACCAAAACACCGTTCAAACAAGTTCTAACGGTTGTTGAAGGTAATTCAATTTCTTTTTGAACCAACAAAATTCGGTTCTTTTTTCCTTTTAAAATTTCTAGAGCTTTTTCTGAATAAGAAGGCGCAATCACTACTTCGCAGAAAAGATCGTGGATTTCGCTTGCGGTAGCTTCGTCAATTTCAACATTACTGATCAAAACTCCACCAAACGCCGAAACTGGGTCGCCTGCCAAAGCAGCCATATAAGCTTGCTGAACGGTTTCGCGTTGTGCAATTCCGCAGGCATTGTTGTGTTTCAAAATTGCAAAAGTCGGAGCGTCTCCTTTAAATTCGTTCATCAAACTCACAGCGGCGTCAACATCCAAAAGGTTATTGTAGCTCAATTCCTTTCCGTGAAGTTTGGTGAAAATTTCGTCAAAATTTCCAAAGAAATATCCTTTTTGGTGTGGGTTTTCTCCATAACGAAGTTCCTTCCCGTTTGTTTCACTTAGCTTAAAAGCAGACAATTTTTCTTCTTTGTTGAAATAATTAAAAATTGCAGTATCATAATTTGAAGAAACGTTGAAAGATTTTGCGGCAAAACGTTTGCGATCCTTTAAAGAAATGTTGCCGCTGTTTGCTGAAATCAATTCCAAGAACTCAGTATAATCGTCGACTGAGGAAACACAAATTGTATCCTTAAAATTTTTCGCTGCGGCACGGATTAAGGAAATCCCTCCAATGTCTATTTTTTCAATAATATTTTCTTCTGAAGCGCCCGAGGCAACCGTTTTTTCAAAAGGATACAAATCTACAATCACCGCATCAAGCTGTGGAATGTTGTACTGCGCCATTTCGGCTACATCGCTTTCGTTGTCCTGACGGTTCAGAATTCCACCAAAAACTTTAGGATGAAGGGTTTTTACGCGACCCCCCAAAATGGAAGGATAGTCAGTTAAATCTTCCACTGCAATCACTTCGATCCCAAGATCATTGATGAATTTTTGGGTGCCTCCAGTAGAGTAGATTTTTACGTTTTGTTCGTCCAGTTTTTTAACGATTGGCGCGAGACCTTCTTTGCTAAAAACGGAAATTAAAGCGGACGTAATTTTTTTGGAATTGTTCATTATGGAAAATTAAGGTGCAAAAGTACATAATTGAATAGTAAATTTGTAACATAACCACAGAGAAAACGTCTTACTTTTTATAATTTTATCAACCCTTCATTTTGAGTTTGGGACGAATCATTTGAAAATTCAAAACCGTTAATCAAAAATTGTAAATGCTAATTTATCTTCGCCTTTTAAAGGAAAGTTTCAATTTTGCGCTCAATGCACTACGAAACAATAAATTGCGAACCTTCCTTTCTTTGGTGGGTGTAACTATTGGAATTTTCTCAATTATAGCTGTACTTGCAGCGGTAGATTCCTTGAAACGTGAAATAGAAGGGAGTATTAGTGGTTTAGATAATAGTACCATTATTGTCATGCGTTTTAAATTTGGACCAACTGATATTCCACGTTGGAAATGGCAACAATTTCCGGATGTTACATATGATGAATACCAATACATTGAACACAATACCCCAAATATTGAAGCTGCCACTTTTACACTGAACGTTCCCGAAGAAAGTGTTAAATATGAAGACAGGCAGGTTGATGATGTGCCAATTGGTGCGGTAACTGATAGTTATTACAACATTGAATCATTGAAACTTTCCGAAGGGAGGTTTTTTAACGGTTCCGAATCAAATAGTGGTTCTATGGTTGTGGTTTTAGGTGATGAAATTGCCAATCAGCTTTTTGGTGATGGGGCAATGGCTATTGGAAAAGAAGTGCGGATTTACGGAAGAAAATTCAATGTAATTGGAGTTTTGAAGAAGGAAGGGGCAGGCTTGTTAGGAAATTCAAAAGACACTTCGGTTTGGATGCCCGTAAATGTAGTGCGCCGTATTTATGGAGATAACAACAAACGAACCTTTCCGCAAATTGTAGTGAAACCTAAGAAGGGCGTGGACGAGGCCGAATTTATCGCGGTGCTTACTCAAAAAATTCGAATTAAACGGGGCTTAAAACCTGATGAAACAAGTAATTTTTTCATAAATCAAATGAAGGGTCTTACAGATTTTATAGACAATATCACTGGAAGTATGAATGTCATCGGGCTTATTATCAGCGGATTTTCACTGCTCGTGGGTGGTTTCGGGATTGCGAATATTATGTTTGTGAGCGTAAAGGAGCGGACCAATTTAATTGGGATTCAAAAATCTTTGGGTGCAAAGAACAAATTTATACTGTTTCAATTTTTATTTGAAGCAATAATTCTTGCAGTAATTGGCGGATTGATTGGGTTGCTTTTGGTATTTATTGTTTCAATTATTGCCTCTCAATTTACAGGTGATTTCGAATTTGTGCTGTCGCCATGGAATATGTTTATTGGTACAGCAATCTCAGCAGTAATTGGTTTAATTTCAGGAATTCTTCCGGCAATTTCTGCTTCAAAACTGGATCCGGTGGAAGCGATTAGAACTGGAATGTAGTTTACAGAATTTGTGAAACCTCTTCATTCACCCATTCTAAAAATCTTTCATCTTCCAATGAGAATGGATCTTCCATGTGTGAATCAATATCTATTTGCCCAATATTCCTTCCATCTTTAAAAAGCGGAATTACAATTTCAGCCTTTACGGTAATGCTGCAAGCAATGTAATTATCCTGCGCTTTCACATCTGGTACCACAAAATTCTTGTTGCTCACCGCAACTTGTCCACAAATGCCTTTTCCAAAAGGAATAACCGTGTGATCTGTTGGTTCGCCAGCAAACGCCTTTAAATGCAGAGTTTTTTCGGCTTCGTTTGCAAAATAAAAACCTACCCAATCATAATATCCAATGGAAGAATGCAATAGTTCACAAACCTCTGTTAATCTGTTATCAGTACTTTCTGAACTGTTTGCTAAAATGGTTTTAACTTTGTGTTTTAAATGTGAAAAGGGCATAAGTTTTATTAAATCTAAATTACTTGGTAAAAGTATTTTAAAACGGATACATACACCAAAAACAAATCCTGTATTTTTGTTAAAAACCAAACTGAAGCATTGAGAGCGATTTTCAAAAAAAATAAAACCGTTATAAAATTTGTTACCCTTTTTTTGGGAACCTATTTAATTCTCGGGATTTTTTATTCTGCATATTTAAATGTTTCAGAAAATAGCACATATTACCCTGATTATATTACCAATCTTGTAGCAAAGCAAAGTGCTGCAGTGCTTGACGGTTTTGGATATAGTTCGGTGCTAAAACCCGATCATTTGGAACAGGGAATGTTATTGACCATAGAGAATGAATATACCGTGAGCATTGTGGAGGGCTGCAATTCCATCAGTGTTATTATTCTATTCGTCGCATTTGTTATTGCTTTTGCAGAAAGATTTAAAAAAACATTTCTGTTTCTGTTTGCTGGATCGGTCTTGATTTATATTGTGAATATTTTGCGAATTGCCATTCTTGTGGTTGCTTTATATAAGTTTCCGGAGTATGAAAACATCCTTCACTCCGTAGTATTTCCAGGAATTATTTATAGCTTGGTTTTTATTTTATGGATGATATGGGTACGGATACTGAAACCTAGTTCAGCACCATGAAGCATATTCTAAAAATAATTGGGATTATAATACTTGCAAGCCTTTTGGTATTGATCCGAGCTTTTGAAAACACCCTTTTTTATGATCCACTTTTGGAATTTTTCAAAATGGACTATAAATCCATGCCACTTCCACAGATGGATACTTTTGCCTTGCAAACAGGGATTGCGCTTCGGTTTTTAATGAACACACTCATCTCCCTGTCAATTCTATGGTTGATATTTTTTGATAAGGAAATAATTAAACTCTCAACTATTCTATACAGTTTATTGTTTGTTGTACTTTTTATGGTTTTCAGCCTTATTATTTTTACTTTTGAAGAAGCTAGTGGTCACATGGTTCTTTTTTATGTACGCAGATTTTTAATCCAGCCTTTATTTTTGCTTATTCTACTTCCGGCCTTTTATTTTCAGAAGTACAAATCCCGTTGAATTTTTGATACCTTTGCATATCTAAATTTATTTTTACAAATGAAAAATTTATTCCTTATTTTCTTCGCAATTACAGCATTTGCAGTTTTTTCCTGCAAAGACAATTCAAAACAAAGCGAACCAGAAGTTGTAACCGTAGACAATGCCGAGTCTAAAACCTACGAAATAGCAAAAACAGAAGCCGAATTCAACGACCCAAAAATAGAAGCGATCTTTGACCAATACCTAGAAATAGAATCAGGTCTCGTTAATACAGACGCTTCCAAAACAGCAATGGCTGCTTCAAAGTTACAGGAACAACTTAAAGAGATAAATGCGGACGAAGCTACCCAAAATGCTGTTGCTGCAATGGCCACTTCCGAAGACATAAAAGTTCAACGCGAAAATTTTGAAGCCTTGAGCAACGGACTTGAAGGTATGCTGAAAGGAGCTTTAAAGTCCGGTACACTTTATAAGCAATTCTGCCCAATGGCTTTCAATAATAAAGGAGCTTACTGGATAAGTAGCAGTGAAGACATCTTAAATCCTTATTTCGGCGATAAAATGCTGAAGTGCGGGAGAGTGGATTCTAAACTGAAATGATTTTAAAAAATACTTCCAATTTTTCGAGAGGCTTTTTTTTGTACTTTTGCGTTTCAATGAAAAAAGTCATTTCCATATTCCTATCCATACTGATGCTAGCCAGCAGTTCAGGTATTGTCTATGCACAGCACTTCTGCAGCGGGATGGAAATGATGGCTGAAATTACCTTGGGCGAAAAACTGCTTTCTTGTGGAATGGACGAAGTTGTACCTGGATGTGGTGAAAAAATCATTGTTGGGGAAGATCACCACTGTTGTAAAAATCAATTTACCAAAGTAAAAACCGACGATAATTTTGCGAAAGCATCCTTTAATTTAAAGCTCAACAAAACTTTTGTTGCTTCTTTCGTCGCTGTTTTTATACTTAATGAAGTTGAAGTAGCTTCACCAGAAAAAATATTCTTCACGGATTATAATCCGCCTCCACTTGAACGAGATTTCAATATTCTGTACGAGACTTTCCTGATTTGATTAAAACCCGCATTTGTGGGTGCCTCATGATTAATACTCCACTTTTCTTTGGAGTAAATTTTCATATTCAATCAAATCTAAAAAATGAAAAATCTACTATATATAATTTTTATACTCCCGCTCTGTATTTTTTCACAGGAAAAATTAATGGGAACTATTACTGAAAGCATAAATAACAAAGAGGTGCCGCTTGGAGGTGCAAATGTTTATTGGGCAAATACTTCCTTGGGCACAGTGACAGATTTTGACGGTAATTTTGAGATTCCATATAAACCTGAATTTAAAAAGCTAGTCGTCAGTTTTGTGGGTTATAAAACAGATACCATTTCTGTAGAGACGCCAAACCGTATAACACATTCTTTAGTTTCTACCGCTAATCTCGATGAGGTTACAGTAACTGCCAGACAGAAAGCTTCTTCACGTTCTTTCATTCAATCTGCAAATGTTTTGAATGTAAGTAGCGCTGAACTTTTGAAAGCCGCTTGTTGCAATTTGGCAGAAAGTTTTGAAACAAATCCCTCGATTGATGTAAATTTTGCTGATGCTATTTCAGGAACACGGCAAATTAAAATGTTGGGCCTTTCAAGCCCATATATTTTAATAACAACTGAAAATGTGCCGAGTATTCGTGGAGCTGCACAAGCGTATGGCTTGAGCTTTATTCCCGGAACTTGGGTGGAAAGCATTCAAATTACCAAAGGTGCCGGGAGCGTTACAAATGGTTACGAAAGTATTGCAGGGCAGATTAACGCCGAATTGCAAAAACCAATGACTGATGATAGGCTTTTCGTAAACGCTTACGGTGCTGGAAATGGTAGGTTTGAACTTAATACACACCTAAACACAAAAGTTAGCGAGCGATGGAGCACTGGTCTATATCTTCACGGAAATATGCGTGAAACCGAATTTGATAATAATGGCGATTCATTTCTCGACGCTCCATTGATGCAGCAAGTGAATGTAATGAATCGCTGGCAATATACCGATCAGGAAAATGGCTATGTTGGCTTTTTCAATTTTAGGTATTTGAACGATGAAAAACAAACTGGTCAAATCTTCTTTGATCCAGACAAAGATCGCGGAACAACAAACGCTTGGGGAAGTGAAATAAAAACACAGCGGTTTGATGTTTCCGGGAAATTTGGTTTTGTAAACCCCGATATTCCCTGGCGTACAGGCGGATTACAACTTGCTTATAGCCACCACGACCAAGAGTCTTATTTCGGATTGAACGACTATAATATTCAGCATAACAGCTTTTACGCCAATTTGCTTTACAATTCAATAATCAGCGATTCGCGACACAAAATAAAAACGGGATTGAGCGCAACTTATGATGGCTATGATGAATTGGTACTTTCCGAAAATTTCAGCAGGGTTGAAAATTCTGTCGGCGCTTTTTTTGAGTACAATTTTGACAATTTGGGCGATTTGAATTTTACCGCCGGGATACGTGGAGACGTTCACAATAGATTGGGTGCCTTCCTTACACCACGGTTCCATTTACGCTACACACCGTGGGAAAAATCAGCTTTTAGAATTTCAGCGGGAAGAGGCAAACGAAGCGCTAACATTTTCACTGAAAACCAACAGATTTTTGCTACTTCGAGAAGCCTAAATATTTTGGGCGAAAACGGAAAAATTTATGGGTTAGATCCAGAGATTGCTTGGAATTACGGAGCTTCCTATATGCAGGGTTTCAATCTTTTCAACAGAAAAGCGGATATCACTTTCGATTTTTACCGTACTGATTTTGTGAACCAAATTGTTGTGGATTGGGAAAACCCTTCAGAAGTTAACTTTTATAATTTGGAGGGTGAAAGTTTTTCGAATAATTTTCAGGTGGAGTTCAATTATAATCCTTTCGAACATTTTGATATGAGATTGGCATACAAATATTACGACGTGGAGACCACTTATTTAAGCGGAAAAAAGCAAACACCATTAACGCCAAACCATCGCTTTTTCGCAAATGCTTCCTATGAAACAAATCAAAGTGCAAAAGGAGGAAATTGGAAATTTGACGCAACTTTCAATTATGTGGGCGAGCAACGGTTTGCTTCCGCCGAAAGCTACTTGAATACAATTGGACTTTCGGAATTCTCTCCAAGTGTTTCAACTTTGAATGCACAGATTACCAAAGTTTTTTCAACTAATTTTGAAATCTATGTGGGCGGGGAAAATATAACCAATGTAACACAACCAAATCCAATTGTAGGAAACGACAACCCCTTTGGAACAATTTTTGACACAACCTACGTTTATGGACCTATCTTTGGTAGCTCCTATTACGCAGGTTTACGATACAGCATTAATTAACTTAAAAAACAAACTTTAAACTGAAATTTATGAAAAACATAATTGCAATTTTAGGAATATTCTTGATTGGAGCTACGGGTTTCGCCCAAAACAAAAATGCAAGAGCAACTATTGAAGTAGACGGTGTTTGTGGAATGTGCAAACAACGAATTGAAAAAGCCTCCATTAAAGCTAAAGGAGTAAAGTCTGCCATTTGGAATGTGGATACGCATCAATTAGATCTAATTTATAATGAAGAGAAGACGAATTTAACGAAAATTCAGCAAAGTGTTGCGGACAGCGGCCACGATACGCAAGATATAAAGGCCAAAGATGAGGTTTATGAAAATATTGATCCCTGCTGTAGATATCGCGATCAGCAAGTAATTGATGATCATAAAGACGATTGAATTTTCAGCAAAAAAGCTATTGTTAAACTTTAGCTAAGGGGCTGATAATTTAAAATAGGTGCCTTATACCTTTATATTACTACTTTTAATAAACTAATTGTTATGCCACAACAACAGCAAAACAAAAAGCCGCAAACTACTAAAGGCTCATAAGCCAAAAAAAAAAGGATCCAAAGAAGGCTTCGCCAATTGGTCATAAGAAGAAGTAGTTTTTGGCCGGTCTGTTTCGATAGGCACAAAAACCATCCAGATTCAAAATTTGGATGGTTTTTTTATTTTAAAAATACGGTGTTTGTATTTTAAAGGATAAAAAATTATTTTATTTATTTTTACTGACTAAATAGGAATCAAATGAAACAAATTTTAGGAATAGGCTCGCGGATAGCTCATCCCAAACACGGAAAAGGCGTGGTTACAAACGTTACGGCAAAAATGTATTGGGTAACTTTTATCGAAAACGGTCTGGAAACAATAGCGACAGATGATGATTTTGAAATTATTGAGGCAGCCGAAGACGAAGTTGACTCAGTAAGTTTTTACGAAGTTGAAAAAAGCCTTCGCGATATTCTTAAAAAATGGAACGGTTTCAGTGAGATTATTCCCATAGCAGACAAATGGAAAGGCGGAAATATGGTTTTGCATCCCGCAGACAAAAATTTGTCTTCAAAAGAAATTTCTATCGATACTTTTTTTCATAAAATAGTAATGCTTCGCGATAGGCTTCGGGTGATGGAACAAAAAATAAACGCCAGCAAAGAACTGGCTGAACAAGATAAAATAGACCTTCAGCAATATATAACACGCTGCTACGGGAGTTTGACTACTTTTAATGTTCTTTTCAAAAATAAGTCACAGCAATTTAAGGGCGAAAGTCCCGCTAAATGATTTTTGTTTTTCCAAGAATTAAAAATTTCTTGTGTCGTCCTTTTTATATTGGTTTTTATTTAATCAGTTAACATTTTAACAAGAGCTTCTTAAGCTCGTTAAATTTCGTTTAAAACCGCAAAGGTTCGATTATTTGTGTTGTTTGGGCAAATGTTGATAAAGTGTTTGAAAATAAATAGTTTTTTTTTCAATATTAAAAACTCATTTTAATTTTTTAAAGACCTTCTGAAACCTTAAGAAAATCAGGGGTTTGTATAAAATTAACATAAAAAAGGGCGCTAACCCCTGTTTTTTAATTTAACATTTGGTTAAAATTTTAATAATCTACTTTCATTAAAAGTTGGAATTGTAAGATTTTATTGGCACTTTTGATGTGCTAATTCAAACAAACAAAAAAATGAAAACAAAGTTTAGTGGAATTTTAACACTTTTAATAGTGTTGGTTGTGCAGCTCACTTTTGCACAAGAAAAAACAATTTCCGGAACGGTTACTGATGACACAGGTTTACCGCTTCCAGGAGTTAACATAATTATACAAGGTACGAGCACCGGAACGCAGTCTGATTTTGATGGTAACTATACCATTGATGCTGCCCAAGGACAAACACTTGTATACAGTTATGTAGGTTTTGAGACCCAAGAGATTGCTGTTGGGGCCTCAAATAAAATTAACGTTACTATGCAAGCTGGTTCCGTATTGGACGAGGTGGTGGTAACTGCACTTGGTGTTTCCCGTGAAAAACAATCATTGGGTTACTCTACACAACAAGTAGAAGGAGAGGATATCTCTACTGTTAAAGGGAATAACTTTACAAACGCCCTTTCTGGAAAGGTTTCCGGTCTTCAAATTAGAAGAAACAACAACATGGGTGGTTCCACCAACGTAGTTATTAGGGGTAATACTTCCTTGACTGGTGATAACCAAGCATTGTTCATTGTTGATGGTGTGCCTATTAGTAACAGGAATACGAATGATGCTCAACAAGGGCAGGCAAGAGGTAACTATTATGACTATGGTAATGCTGCGGCTGATATTAATCCGAACGACATTGAGTCGATTAACGTACTTAAAGGTGCTGCTGCATCTGCATTGTACGGTTCTCGTGCTGCTAACGGGGTTATTATCATTACTACTAAAAAAGGTAAGAAATCTAAAGGTCTTGGGGTTACACTTAACTCAAATGCCACTGTTGGTTTTATAGATAAAAGCACTTTTGCTGAATACCAAAACCAGTACGGTCCAGGTTACGGAGATTACTTTACCTTTGAAGACATTAATGGAGATGGTATAGATGATCAAGTTGAAAACTATGTTGATGATGCTTCTTATGGTCCTGCTTTCGATCCAAATCTTTTTATATATCAGTGGGATTCATTTGATCCAGCTTCGCCAAATTACTTGAAAAGGTCTCCTTATGTTGCTGCTGAAAATGGTCCATTGACCTTTTTTGAAACTCCAATAACACTTACTAATTCTATTTCGATTTCTAATGGATTAGAAAATGGATCATACCGTTTATCTTATACCAAATTAGATCAGTCGGGCTTAATGCCAAATAGTAGATTGGACAGACATAATTTTATATTTAGCGGAACCTATGATATTAGTGAAAAATTAACCGCTAGCGGTTTTGCAAACTATATTAAAACAGATGCATTAGGTCGTAACTCTACAGGTTATAATGACAACGTTGTGGGTAACATGAAACAATGGTGGGCTGTTAGTACAGACATAAAAGAACAGAGAGATATCTACTTTGCAACACATAGAAACGTAACCTGGAACCCTGCAAGTTCTGAACCAGGATCTGCTCCAATCTATTGGGACAACCCGTACTGGACAAGATATGAAAACTACCAGAATGATGGTAGAAGTCGATTTATAGGTAATTTTGAACTTAATTACGAATTAACTGATTGGTTTAATATTACCGGTAGAGTTTCTACAGATACATATAACGAAAACCAAGAAGAGCGCAGAGCAGTAGGTTCAGTTGCAACTTCATTTGGGGTTTCTCGTGGAAATGTTGATTCGGGTTACCTTAGAAGAGATATTACTACTACTGAAACAAACTATGATTTGATGCTTAACTTTGATACAGATTTTTCTGAAAGCATTAGCTTTGCAGGAATTTTAGGTACTAACATTCGTAGAAACGAGTTTAACTCATTAACATCTTCTACAGCTGGTGGACTGGTAGTTCCTGGGCTTTATTCATTACAGAATAGTGCCTCACCATTGCCAAACCCAACTGAAAGAGCTGAAAAAATTGGAGTTGACGGTATCTATGCAAGTGCATCTTTTGGATTTGGAAACATAGTTTTCTTGGATGGTACATATAGAAGAGACCATTTCTCAACTTTGCCAGAGGATAATAGCACGTTCGGTTATCCTTCCGTTTCAACCAGTTTTGTGTTCAGCAAATTATTAAATGTAAATGCCATAACATTTGGTAAACTACGATTAAACTATGCTGAAGTAGGAAACGGAGCGCCATTTGATAGATTGCGTGATACATATGTTATTAATAATGATATAGGAACTTCTATTCCTAATGTATCAAACAATGCAAACCTAAAACCAGAAAGAACTAATAGTTATGAAGCTGGTATAGAAATGAGATTTGCTAATAACAGACTTGGCTTTGATGTATCTTACTATAAATCAAACTCTATTGACCAAATTGTTACTGTGCCAATTTCTGCAGCTACTGGTTATACTGGTAAATTGTTAAACGCTGGTGAAATCGAGAACAAGGGTATTGAAGTTTCCTTGAATGCAATGCCAGTGAAAAACGATAATTTTAGCTGGGGATTGAACGTTAACTGGACTCAAAATAAAAACGAAGTAATATCATTACCTGATGGTATTGAAACACTACAGCTAGGAAGTTTTCAAGGAGGTGTGACTATCAACGCTGTAGTAGGGGAGCCTTATGGTGTGATTTACGGTCGGGATTTTGTTTACCTTAACGGTGAAAAAGTTGTTGATCCTGAATCAGGAAGATATCTTAGAACCCCAACTTCCAATAATGTTCTTGGAGATACTAACCCTGATTGGTTAATGGGTATTTCAAACACCTTAACATATAAGGATCTTGCTTTTAGTTTCCTTATTGATATCCAAGAGGGAGGAAGCCTTTTCTCACTTGACCAATACTACGGACAAGCAACAGGTATTTATGCTAACACTGCATACATTAACGACCTTGGTAACCCGGTAAGAAACACACTGGAAAATGGTGGTGGATACATTAACCCAGGCGTAAATCCTGATGGTTCTGTAAATACTACTAGAACTGATGCTAATGGATTTAGTGGATTTGGGTATGCTGCATTACCAAATGCCGAATTTGTATACGATGCAAGCTATATAAAATTACGCCAAGTATCACTTACTTACACGATGCCATCCAAATTCCTTGATAATACTTTTATGACAGGTTTGTCATTCAGTGTTACAGGATCTAACTTGTGGATTATTGACAAGAATTTGCCTTATGCAGATCCTGAAGCAGGTTTAACTTCTGGTAACCTTCAAGGATATGTTACAGGTTCATTACCAACTACCCAAGATTATGGGTTTAACATTAAAGCACAATTTTAATACATAGAAAAATGAAGAAACTGATTTTAATTTTAACAGCGGCAATATTTGCCGTGTCGTGTTCAGATAATCTTGAGGACCTGAACCAAAATATAAAAGACCCTACTGCGGTTAGTGGTGAAAGTTTGTTCGCATCTGCTCAAAAACAGCTTGCCGATCAAATTGTTACCCCAAACGTAAACTATAATAACTTGCGTTTATGGACTCAGCAGTTGCAGGAAACTACGTATACTGATGAGAGTCAATACGACCAAATAACTCGTTCAATTCCAGATAACCATTGGAGAGAGATGTATAGAGATGTTTTGAAAGATCTTAACGAAGGGGCAAGAGTTATTACAGCTACCGATAACGATCTTACAAATGATCTTAAACCAAACAAATTAGCAATTATAGAAGTACTTACTGTATATGCTTATAGCAATTTGGTTGAGACTTATGGAGATGTTCCTTATAGTGAGGCTTTGGATATTGAAAACCTATTGCCGGTTTATGATGATGGCAAAACCGTTTACATAGATTTAATTTCACGTTTAGATGCTGCTATTGGAAGTATGAATACAGGACGTGGTAGCTTTGATGGCTCAACAGACCTTATGTATAATGGTGATGTTGCAAGTTGGAAAAAATTTGCAAACTCATTGAAACTGAGAATGGGTATCATGCTCGCTGATGTTGATGCAGGTTTGTCTAAATCATCTGTTGAAACAGCTTTTTCTAGTGGTGTGTTTACTAGCAATGCAGATAATGGTAGCTATCATTATTCCACTGCTGCGCCAAACAATAACCCTATGAATGATAACTTGGTACTTAGTGGACGTAATGACTATGTCGCTGCTGTGACAATTATCGATTTGATGAATGGTTTAGAAGATCCAAGAAGACCTGTTTATTTTACCGATGTTGATGGAGAATATATAGGTGGACAAATTGGTGAAATTTCTTCTTATCCTGATTTTTCTCACGTAGCTGATCGTGTAGTAGATCCTACAGAGCCTGGCGTTCTTCTTTCTTATGTAGAAGTTAGGTTTTTATTAGCTGAGGCTGCTGCAAGAAATTATGCTGTTGGCGGTGACGCTGCAACTCACTATGCTGCTGCTATTACTGCTTCTTTTGATTATTGGGGTGCAGATGGTATAGGAGATTACCTTACTAAGCCAGAAGTTGACTATACCACTGCATTGGCAAGTAGTTCTTCTACTCCAGCCTGGAAACAGGTTGTTGGTACACAGGCTTATTTAGGACTGTATAACAGAACCTTTGCAAGTTACCTTTCAATACGTCGTTTGGATTATCCAATTTTGGTTCAACCAACAGATGCTCAGACTGGATTCCCAGTAAGATATACGTATCCAGTAATTGAGCAAACGCTAAATGTTACAAACTATGATGCTGCATCAAGTGCTATTGGCGGAGACGCTCCAGAAACTCAATTATTCTGGGATAAGTTTTATACTTTTGATTTCTAAAAAATAGAAATAAATTATAATTATAAATCCTCGGCAGAAATGTCGGGGATTTTTTTTACGTTTTATAGCTCGAATTTCCAAAGAAAATAAAGCCATTATTACAACGTTATATTAATGCTTTTATATTTATTGGATGTATATTTTCTTTCAGGCTGAAGCCTACGCACCCTGGCTTGCTCCATACGCATATGGAATTGTATTGCTTGGCTTTGTCTTCTTTCTATTTAGAGTTTTTGAAAATTGGTATGCAAAAAGCTATGACAGACCGCTTTTCCGACATTACTTGGTTTATAAAAAATTATCCAATTCCCAAATTGAAACCCTTAAAGTAGATTTTGAATTTTATAACAAACTTTCAGAGAAACATAAAAAACAATTTCGACACAGAATAGCTCAATTTCTTTCGGAAAAAGAATTTATTGGAAGGGGTGAATTAATTATCACGGATCAAATGAAGGTTTTGGTCGCTGCCATTGGTTGTATGCTTAGTTTCGGAAGAAAAAATTATACTTATTCATTGATTGATTTCATTTTAATTTATCCTGGAGAATTTTATAGTACGGTAAATGATAATTTCCACAAGGGAGAATTCAATCCTAGAGAAAAGGCATTAGTGCTTTCTTGGAAAGATTTTCAGGAAGGATTTCAAATAAATAATGAGAACCTAAATGTTGGCATCCACGAATTTATGCATGCCATGCAGTTGGAAGCCAAAAATAGGGGAGACATTGATTCTTCACGTTTCACAAAACAATTTCAAAACATATTGAAACATTTGACAAAACAGGAAGTAAAGAATCAATTGGACAAAACCAAATTCTTTAGAGCCTATACATTTAACAATCAATATGAATTTATGGCAGTGCTTGCAGAATACTTTTTTAAATCCCCTCAAGATTTTAAAGCTATTTCCCCAAAACTTTACGATTATACAAAGAAGTTGCTAAATTTTAATTTTGCAGGGTATTGATTTTTTTTGAAATGTTCTGAGCAATAATCTTAGAATGGATCCGGGAGTTTTCAATAAACCATTTGTGGGTCTCCATACCTCCGCAAATTACTCCTGCTAAGTAAAGCCCTTCTACATTTGTTTCCATTGTTTCAGCATTGTATTTTGGAAAGTAATTCCCGTCTTCAGAAAATTGAACTCCCAAGCTTTTTAGAAAATTAAAGTCTGGTTTATAACCAGTAAGTGCAATCACAAAATTATTTTCTAATATTTCTGTGCCTTTTGGGGTCTTTATAAAAACTTCAGTTTCTGAAATTTTTTCTATTTCAGAATTAAAATAGGCTTTTATACTTCCTTCCTTAATTCGGTTTTCTATATCTGGCTTTACCCAGTATTTAACTCGCTCACCAATTTCTGGACCGCGAATAACCATGGTTACATCACCGCCTTTGCGCCAAATTTCGAGTGCGGCATCTACGGAAGAATTACTGGCGCCTACTACCACAACTTTTTGCATCACAAATGGGTGTGCTTCCTTATAATAATGCATCACTTTTGACAATGACTCACCCGGAACATTCAGCATTTTTGGGATGTCATAAAAACCTGTACTTACTATAATATTTTTTGCTTTGTAATTATTTTTTTCTGAAATAATGTCGAAATAGCTTTCAGTTTTTTTAACTGAAAGAATCGTTTCGTACAAATTAATTTGAAGTTTATTGGAAGTGGCGACTCGGCGATAATATTCCAAAGCCTCATTTCTCGTGGGTTTGGGATTGTTGCTTATAAAAGGAATTTCATTAATCTCCAGTTTTTCCGATGTGGAAAAAAAGGTCATATTTAGTGGATAGTTGTAAAGCGAATTGGTCAATGTACCTTTTTCAATCACAATATAATCAAGGCCTTTCTTTTTACACTCTAGTGCACAGGCTATGCCAATTGGGCCAGCGCCTATAATTAAAACATCCTTTATGTCTATCATTCCAAGTGAAGCGAAGGAATCTCACCAATCCCATCTCAATTTTAATTTGTTGTCATTTTCTTTAAATTTTGAATTGTTTGCGTTGGATTGCTAGCGCCAAAAACATAACTACCAGCAACCAAAACATCAGCACCGGCATCAACAAGCTGTTTGGCGTTTTTATTGGTCACGCCACCGTCTATTTCAATTTTAGTATTTGCCCCATTCGCTTCAATTATTTTTCTAAGTTGTTTTACTTTCTTATATGTATTTTCAATAAAACTTTGTCCCCCAAAACCAGGGTTAACACTCATCATACAAACTAAATCTATATCGTTGATGGTATCTTCCAGCAAAGAAACATTCGTATGTGGGTTTATGGCAACACCTGCCTGCATCCCTTCAGCTTTTATTCCTTGTAGGGTGCGGTGAAGATGTGTACAAGCTTCAAAATGAACCGAAAGTATATTTGCTCCCAAATCTGCAAAAGCTTTAATGTAACGATCGGGATCAATAATCATTAAATGAACATCCAGAGGTTTTTTAGCGTGAGCAGCAATACTTTTAATCACTGGCATTCCGAAGGAAATGTTTGGAACAAAAACACCGTCCATTACATCTAAATGAAACCAATCGGCCTCACTGTTATTGACCATTTCAATATCGCGCTGAAGGTTTGCAAAATCAGCTGCGAGGATGGATGGGGCTATAATTGTATTTTTCATGTAGCTTAAAGTAAGAAGGGTTCTATTAGTGTTTTGATATTTTTTGGGTACTTATTTTCAAAATCATAATGGGAAAGATAAGTGTTCAACCTTTCAATATCCGCTTTGCTCTTCATAATACTGAAATTGGCCTCATAATTCTGAAAAATGCGATTTTCGATTTTTTGGTCCAAGATCATTAAAATATTTTTATGCCTTTTATCTTTTCGAATTTTAGCGAAGAGTTCTTTTATGGTTTCTTTTTTGCCTTCAAGAACTTGAAGAAAAAAAGCGTTATTGTGAAGTAGTGCGCCAGTGATATTGAGCAATGGATTTGTAGCTAAAATGTATTTAAACAAATTTTCCAGCTCTGAATCTTTCAGCGCTTCGGCTTGTTTACTTAAATAACAGATAGTGTGTTCCATTTTTTTGTAAAGATAGAAAAAACCTCCGGTAATCAGCCGGAGGTCATTCATCAATCAAAAAACGAACAGTATTTTCTCAGACAAGCTGAGAAACTGATACTGTAAGTTGTCTTTATGGGATTATCCCAAATAAGTCATCAATATTTTGCTTCGCGAAGTGTGCTTCAACCTTCGGATTGCTTTTTCCTTAATTTGGCGAACACGTTCACGGGTAAGATCAAAAGTTTCACCTATTTCTTCCAAAGTCATTGGGTGTTGATCACCAAGGCCAAAATACAAACGGATAACGTCTGCTTCACGTGGAGTCAAGGTTTCTAATGCGCGCTCAATTTCGGTACGCAAAGACTCGTGTAACAATGCGCGGTCTGGGTTTGGGCTTTCACCACTACGCAAAACATCGTAAAGGTTACTGTCTTCTCCTTCAACAAGCGGTGCATCCATCGATACGTGACGGCCAGAGTTTTTCATGGACTCTTTTACGTCGTTGATTGTCATGTCCAATTCCTTTGCAATTTCTTCTGCAGAAGGGGGACGCTCATTGGCTTGTTCCAAATAAGCGTACATTTTGTTGATTTTGTTGATGCTTCCAATTTTGTTCAATGGCAAACGTACAATACGTGATTGTTCTGCCAAAGCTTGCAAAATAGACTGGCGAATCCACCAAACGGCGTATGAAATAAATTTAAAACCACGTGTTTCGTCAAAACGTTGTGCGGCTTTAATAAGACCAAGGTTTCCTTCATTTATAAGGTCTGGAAGGGTAAGCCCTTGGTTTTGATATTGCTTTGCCACCGAAACAACGAAACGAAGGTTAGCTTTGGTTAATTTTTCCAAAGCGGTTTGGTCACCAGCTTTTATGCGCTGTGCCAATTCTACTTCTTCGTCTGCGGTGATTAAGTCAACTTTTCCAATTTCTTGAAGGTACTTGTCTAATGAAGCAGTTTCCCTGTTGGTTACCTGCTTGGTAATTTTAAGTTGTCTCATTTAAGGTTTGTCCTGTAGATTAAGGTTTAACTTGTGTACTGGGTTATACGTAACAAAACCAGAAAAGGTTACAAAATTTTATCATTTTTTACAATTGCCTCTTTTTAATACTTTAAGATACGTTGCTTATTGTTCAAGATTATTACCTTTATTAAGTTGCTGCCTTATAGTCTGAAAATTTTTAAAAGGTTGCGTGAAGATTAAAAAAAATGCCTTCAATTTCGAAATTTCGAAATTGAAGGCATTTTTGCTAAATGTTCTTTTTTTTTAAACCCTTACCTGACCGTCACCAAAGACATAGTATTTATTGGTAACAAGTTGCTTTAAGCCTAAGGGCCCACGGTGGTGCAGCTTGTCTGTACTAATGGCAAGTTCTGCGCCAACTCCCATTTGACCGCCATCGGTAAAGCGGGTAGAAGCATTGTGATATACAGCAGCGCTATCTATATTTTCCATAAACTCTTGCGCTCTTTGAGTGTCTTCCGTAAGAATTACACTTGAATGACCACCACTATAAGTGTTTATTTTTGAAATTGCTTCATCTATCCCATCAACGTTTCCCACTACGATCTTAAGGGCTAAAAATTCTTCACTCCAAGTGGCTTCATTAGGGATAGGTTTATTTTCTGAAAGCACTTTCTTTATTTCATCATCTACCAAAATCTCTACTTTGGCTTTTTCCAAAACAGTTTTTAATTCCTGAAGGCGTGTTTCATAATGTGGAAGTTTTTTATCAATTAAAACTTTATCCAAGGCATTACAACCTGATATTTTATCAGTCTTTGCATTTAAAATTACTTGCAGTGTTTTTATCCAATCAGCATCTTCGGCTACATATAAAAAGTTATTTCCTCTTCCACTAACCAAAACTGCACATTTTGCATTTTCCTTTACAAAATTGATCAATCGTTCACCACCTCGGGGAACAATTAAATCCAATGGCTCATCTGGATTTTTAAGAAACGCTTGGGTTTCTTCCCGGTTTAATTCCAGCATTTTAATCCAGTCGTTTTCCAACCCATTTTCAGCGAGTGATTTGTGCCAACAAGCTACCAATTCTTTATTACTGTTATAGGCTTCTTTGCCACCTTTCAATAAAATTTTGTTATTCGCTTTAAAAGCTAAAACAGCAGCTTCCACAGTTACGTCTGGTCTGGATTCGTAAATAATCATAATAGTACCGAAGGGTGCTGTACGATTTATAATGTTAAGACCATTGTCTAAGGTAGTATTCGAAATTTCTTGATTTACGGGATCTTCTTGAGCACGCACTTCAGAAATAGCTTTTATCATTCCGTCAATTTTGGAATCGTCAATCACCAAACGATCGTATAATGCTTGATCATCTTTTTTAAAAGTTTCCAAATCTTTTTTATTGGCTTCTAAAATGGCAGTTCGGTTTTGATCTATGTTTTTCATCATAGAATCAAGTACATTGTTCTTTATCTTGGTGTCTATCAATTTCATATTATCTCTTTTCTGTTTTTAGTTATTATTTATGTGTAAAACTTTGTTCCGATTTTTTCACCGTTTAAAATATCTACAATAACATTTTTATGTTTTCCGTTTGCTATATAGGTAGGAATATTTTTACCTGCAGTTTCTTTGGCGATTTTCAATTTAGATTGCATTCCACCGCGACCTTCACCTTCACCTTTTCGGTTTTTCTGAACATATTGTTCTACTTTTTCTCGATGGTGCACTTCATTAATTTTTCGGGAATCTTTATCGTCTGGATGCCCGGTATAAAGACCATCTGTGTCTGTTAAAATAATCATTGCATCTGCATTAATCAGTTCTGCTACCAGACTTGCCAATTCATCGTTATCGCTGAACATTGACATTGTTAAGGATACTGCATCGTCTTCGTTTGCAATTGGCACAATCCCTTCGGCAATAAGACCTTCATAACAATTAATCATATTTTCTCGATGCTTGCCCGGCGTAAAATCGCGTTTTGTTGCCAAAATTTGTGCACAGCGCATGCCGTAATCGTGAAAAAGACTGTAATAATGACGCATCATTCTAGGCTGCCCCACAGAAGAATATATCTGCCTTCTAGTGGCATCATCTTTTGCTATACACTCACCCAAGACCTCCATTCCCGCAATTGCAGATCCTGAAGAGACCAACACTGGTGCGTAGCCATCCTCGTACAAATCTGCAATTTGCCGAACCAGTTCATTTAGAATTGGACCTACAATACGATTGTCTTTATTTGTCATAACGTTGGTTCCTATTTTTATAACCACTCGCTTTTTATTCATAGCTTTTCTTTTGGTATTTATTTATTTTCCGAGTTCTGTTGCTCTATCAAATGCTGCGTATGCAGCTTCTTTAATTAATTCTTTTACGTTGTTGTCTTCCATGGAATCCAATGCGGCACGGGTTGTGCCTCCTTTTGAGGCGACCATATCCATCCATGCATTTGGAGAAAGGTCTGAATCATTGAATAATGCCACTGCACCTTCAAATGTTTGGGTAACCAATATTTTTGAATCGTTTGCAGAAAAGCCCATTTTTAAAGCGGCTTCCATCATTGATTGCATAAAGTAAAAAACATAGGCGGGACCACTTCCAGAAATACCGGTAGAGGCATTTATGAAGTTTTCATTCTGTACATGAATAGCTTCTCCTGTAGTATCTAAAAGGTTTCGAATCATTATCAATTCAATGCGGCTCACTTCTTTTGATTCTGTAAAGGAAGTCATTCCCAAGCCTACCTTTGCAGGAAGATTGGGCATGGCACGAACTACTTTTTTAACCCCTAATCCTTCCTGCATGGAATTTATCGTAATACCTGCCATTAGTGAAATGAATAGTTGGTTTTCATTTACATGTTTTTTTATTGAATTAAATAATTCTTCACTGTGATAAGGTTTCACGGCTATAAAAACAACATCTGCCTTGGGAATACAATCCTCAATTTTTTCGTAAACATCAAAATCTGGGTTTTCCCTTAATTCCAATGTTTTTTCTGGTGAAACATCGTAGATCATTAAATTCCTACGATTTAGATATGGCGATTTCGCCATTCCTTCCGCATAGGTCAATCCCATATTTCCTGCGCCAATTACTAGTACTTTCATAGTTAGTTTTATTATTTAACCAATACAAGGGCAAGGATTGTACTGGAAAGCGGTGTTTTTTTTAATTTTGCTATATATTAAAAATAAAGGGTTGTTAGCTTAGTGGGTATAACAAAGGAGGAGAATCCTTAAATCTTTGTTAAAATTAAAGCCTATAATTAAAACTATGCACTTATGTCGGTAAATGAAGCTTCTATATCAAGATACTGCTATTATGGCATAAAAAAACGCCCTCATTGCTGAAGGCGTTTTTTGAATATTTAAGAAAAATTAATCTCTTTTTCTGTCTCTGTCACGGCTATCGCGACTATCACGGCCACGGTTGTCGCGCCCACGATTATCTCTGTCTCTTGAACCACTTCGGCTATCGTCGCGTGGTGGACGTTCCTTATAACCTTCCGGTTTTGGCAATAACGCTTTTCTTGAAACTTTATCTTTTTTTGTTCTAGGATCGAAACCAATAAATTTCACATCAAAAACATCACCCATATTTACAACATCGGTTACATTCTCAGTTCTTTCCCAAGCAAGTTCGCTAACGTGTAGTAAGGTCTCGTTTCCGGGAGCATCCATATATTCTACAACGGCGCCGAAATCAAGCATTTTGATAACTTTTACTTCGTAAACACTACCAACTTCAGGCTTGAAGGTAAGCGAATCTATCTTCGCCAATACTGCATCAATTCCTTCTTGGTTTGTTCCAAGAATTTCCACAATACCTTCTTCGGTAATAGGATCTTCATTTATAACAATTGTTGTTTTTGTAGTTTTTTGAAGCTCTTGAATCACTTTTCCGCCAGGTCCAATCAAAGCACCAATAAATTCGTTTGGAATAGTAACAGTAACCATTTTTGGAGCGTGTGGCTTCACATCTGCATTTGGTGCTGCAATAGTCTCGATTAATTTACCAAGAATATGCAAACGGCCTGCTGATGCTTGTTTTAAAGCATTCACCAAAATTTCGTAAGAAAGACCTTTTACTTTAATGTCCATCTGGCAAGCGGTAATTCCGTCAGCCGTTCCAGTAACTTTAAAGTCCATATCACCCAAGTGATCTTCATCACCTAAAATATCAGAAAGCACTGCGTATTTTCCAGTCTCGCCGTCAGAAATCAATCCCATTGCGATACCAGAAACTGGTTTCTTCAATTGAACCCCAGCATCCATAAGTGCCATTGTTCCGCTACAAACGGTTGCCATAGAAGAAGAACCATTAGATTCCAATACTTCTGCAACAACACGAACTGTGTAAGGGCAATCTGTTGGAATCATTCCTTTTAAAGCGCGCTGTGCCAAGTTTCCGTGACCAACTTCTCTACGTGAAGTTCCGCGAATTGGGCGGGCTTCACCAGTTGAGAAAGGAGGGAAGTTATAGTGAAGGTAGAAAGTTTCTTCGCCTTCAAAAGATGGCATATCAATTTGGTTTGCTTCGCGAGAAGTCCCCAAAGTTACAGTTGCCAAAGCTTGTGTTTCCCCTCTTGTGAAAAGTGCGGAACCGTGCGTGGAAGGCAAATAATCAACCTCGCACCATATTGGGCGAATCTCGTCAGTTTTTCTTCCATCCAAACGCAAACCTTCATTTAAAGTAAGGTCACGAACGGCAGCTTTTTCGGCTTTTCTGTAATATTTTGAAACTAAATCGCCAAAATCTTCTAATTCTTCTTCAGAAAAAGTAGCTTTAATCTCTTCTTTTATTTCAGAAAAGGAAGCGCTTCTTTCGTGTTTTGCAGATCCAGCTTTTGCTACGGCGTATACTTTATCATAAGCCATATCGTGAACTTTCTTCATCAAATCCTCGTCTTCACGTTCTGCTGGATATTCACGAACCTCTTTTCTTCCAAATGCTTCAGCCAATCTAAGTTGTGCTTCACATTGTTTTTTAATGTGCTCGTGAGCAAATTTGATGGCCTCAACCATTTCTTCTTCTGAAATTTCTTTCATTTCGCCTTCCACCATCATCACAGAATCCATAGAAGCTCCAATCACCATATCGATGTCAGATTCATCCAATTGTGCTCTTGAAGGGTTGATTACGAATTCGCCATTGACTCTTCCCACACGCGCTTCAGAAATAGCACATTCAAAAGGAAAATCTGAAAGCTGAATAGCTGCAGAAGCCGCTAAACCTGCCATAGCATCTGGCATAACATCATCATCGTGGCTCATTAACTGAATCATCACCTGTGTTTCAGAGTGATAATCTTTTGGGAAAAGTGGGCGTAATACACGATCCACTAAACGCATTGTTAATACTTCGCCGTCGCTTGGCCTTGCTTCTCTTTTGAAGAAACCACCTGGGTAACGACCTGAAGCAGCAAATTTTTCACGATAATCTACCGTTAAGGGTAGAAAATCCAAATCTTTTTGTTCGTAATTTGAAACTACGGTACATAGCAACATACATTTTCCGGATTGAACAACTACAGCCCCGTGGGCCTGTTTTGCCAATTTTCCGGTTTCGATGGAAATTTCTCTTCCATCACCAAGGTCAATGACCTCTCTAAATACTTTAGGTATCATTTGTTTTTCATTTTAGTGCTCCGCAAGCTTTTGCTTTTCGGCAATAGCGAAGGAGTACGTTAATTTTGGTCAAAACCTGATTTTCAGGCTTAGTGTTGTTGTGTTGTTGTGGTTGACCAATGAAAAACCTAAGGGTAGCTTTTCTATATGTTCAGAAATAATTTCTGAAAAAAAATAAAAATTAAAGGGCTCGTTCGAGCCCTTTAAAATATTACTTACGTAATCCTAATTCTTTAATGATAGCACGATAACGAAGGATGTCTTTTTTCATAAGATAATCCAACAATGAACGTCTTTTACCTACCAACATTACCAAAGAACGTTCTGTATTGTAGTCCTTATGGTTTGCTTTAAGGTGGTTTGTTAAATGGGCAATGCGATATGTAAATAGCGCAATCTGTCCTTCTGCTGAACCAGTGTCAGTCTTAGACTTACCGTGTTTTGTAAAAATTTTTTCTTTTTCTTCTTGTGATAAATACATGCCAATATTATTAAAATGATTTTTATGTACTGACTACCGTTTTGATAATCAAGGCTGCAAAAGTACAAAATCGAATTTGAAAATTAATGTTTATAAAATAAAATTAATTTAAAATATATCAAATTTACTGTTTTCAGCGTTATAAATACCTAAACCCCTAAACCTCAATTTATGAAAAACATCCTTTTTAGATTTTTTGTTACTTTATTTTTCGGTGGAATGTTTCTTTTTACAAGTTGTGACAAAGAAGATAACGAATCTACAGAAGAAGTAAATTTTACTTCAGATGATTCAGCTAGAGCTGCAAAAATGGACAATGTTGCCGAAGGAACCTTTAATATTATGGAGCAAGCTTTTGTAGAAAATGAAACTGGGGGCCGTGGGCCTAACCAGCTGTCTTTATTTCCAGATTGTACGCAAATTACTGTAAGTATCCAAGGTAATAATGTTTTGGTTTTGGTAGATTTCGGCGATTCCTGTACGCTCAACAATGGGAATGTTGTTTCCGGAAGTATTCTTTTGGATTATGGTCCTTTGGTTGGCGGTACCTACACGGTCAATTACCTTTATAATGATTTTATTTTTAATGATAATGGCGTGAGCGGAGGAGGTGATTTTTTATATGAAATTGCCAACCAAAATGGAAATCCACAATCTACGTTAAATGAAAGTATAACAGTTAGTTTCCCTAATGCAACTGTAACAGGAACCCGTACTGGCCTCAGAGTATCCGAATGGGTGGAAGGTGTAGGTTCCGGTACTTGGCTGGATAATGTTTATTACGTAACCGGAAATTGGCAAACCGAATTTACAAATGGTTTTGAACGAACTGGAGAAGTAACTGATGTCTTGGTTCGAAAACTATCCTGCCCTTTTTTAGTTAGTGGTGTACTTCAAGTAACACAAGACGGTTTAACGGCTGCAATTGATTTTGGTGATGGTGAATGTGACAATCAGGCTGTATTTATATACAATGGCCAAGAATATCCTTTTATAATGAATTAATTGAATTTGATAAAATAAAAAAGCTGCCTGTTTTGGGCAGCTTTTTTTTATGCAGTTTTCTCTCGAAGTGGTCTGTTCAAGACCAAATCTAGGTATAGATTGATTTTTCGTTTTAGATCCCGACGATGGGTTATAAAATCGAGGAAACCGTGCTCCAAAAGGAATTCGGCAGTTTGGAAACCTTCGGGGAGTTCTTTCCCTGTGGTATCACGAACAACGCGAGGTCCTGCGAAACCAATTAAAGCACCGGGCTCGCTAATGTTTATATCGCCCAACATTGCGAAAGAAGCAGTAGTTCCTCCTGTGGTTGGGTCTGTACATAAAGAAATATAGGGTATTCCGGCATCATTAAGTTGAGCAAGCTTTACACTTGTTTTTGCAAGTTGCATCAACGAAAGTGCAGCTTCCATCATTCGGGCACCGCCACTTTTTGAAATGATCAGTAAAGGAATATTCTTTTTAAGTGAATAATCTGCGGCACGGGCAATTTTTTCACCTACAACGCTTCCCATAGAACCTCCAATAAAACTGAAGTCCATACAGGCTATAACCAAATCGGCTCCCATCGATTTTCCAACCGCACAACGTATAGCGTCTTTAAGACCGGTTTTGTCCTGCGCCTCCTTTAACCTATCTGTATACTTTTTCTTATCCTCGAATTTTAGGGTATCTTGAGAGGTAAGATTTTTATCGAGTTCTTTAAATTTATTGTCGTCAAAAAGAATTTCAAAATACTCTTTGCTTCCAATGCGCACATGGTAGCCATCTTCGGGACTTACATAAAAATTCTTTTCAAGCTCTTCGCTATCAACAATTTTTCCGGTGGGCGATTTGTACCACAATCCTTTTGGAACGTCTTTTTTATCTTCTGTTGGGGTTTGTATCCCTTTTTTTGTTCTTTTAAACCAAGGCATAGGGGGGAGGTTTTTGTTGTTTTATAACGTATTAACGTTGTTTAGATCTTTAAAGGCCTGTTCAAGTCTTTTTTTGAAAGTGATTTCACCATCGCGAAGCCATTTTCTTGGATCGTAATATTTTTTATTGGGTAGCTCGTCTCCTTCGGGATTTCCAATCTGGGTTTTTAAATACTCCAAATTGTTCACCATATAATCGCGAACACCTTCAGTAAAAGCAAATTGCATATCGGTGTCAATATTCATCTTTATTACTCCGTAACTAATTGCTTCACGAATTTCTTCCAAGGTGGAACCACTTCCACCGTGAAAAACAAAGTCAATTGGATTATGCCCAGTATTGAATTTTTTCTGAACATATTCCTGTGAGTTTTTAAGGATTACAGGAGTCAACTTTACATTACCAGGTTTGTAAACCCCGTGAACGTTTCCAAAAGCTGCGGCAATGGTAAACTGATCGCTTATTTTTGAAAGCTCCTCATAGGCATAAGCAACTTCTTCGGGTTGTGTATATAGTTTTGAGGAATCGACGTCGGTATTGTCCACGCCATCTTCTTCACCGCCAGTGATGCCCAATTCAATTTCGAGAGTCATCCCTATTTTGCTCATTCGCTCCAAATAGCGCTTGCAGATTTCAATATTTTCTTCAATAGGCTCTTCGGAAAGATCTATCATATGTGAGCTATAAAGTGGTTTTCCATTTTCTTTAAAGAATTTTTCACCTGCGTCAAGCAAACCGTCAATCCATGGAAGTAATTTTTTAGCGCAATGGTCAGTGTGAAGAATAACCGTGGCGCCATAAACTTTTGCAAGTTCGTGAATATGTTTTGCGCCAGCCACGCCACCAGCTATTGCAGCTTTTTCATTTTCGTTTGAAAGGCCTTTTCCGGCATTAAAATGTGCTCCACCATTTGAAAATTGAATAATCACAGGCGAATTCAGAGCGGCAGCTGTTTCCATGACAGCGTTAACACTGTCTGAACCTACAACGTTCACTGCAGGCATTGCAAAGCCTTTATCTTTTGCGTATTGATGTATTTTTTGAACTTCTTTTCCAGTTGCTACACCTGGTACAATTCCATGGCTCATAATTAAGTATGTTTATCAAGCAAAAGTAACAAATTTATATGGTTTAGAAGGGATAGTTAATACCTATGTTATATACTGCATTTGGAAAATTATAATCCCTAAACCAACGTTTGCCAACAGGATTTGCAGGGTTGTGTGTTTTAAAACCAACGTCAAAACGCAACACAAAAAATCCAAAATCATACCGAAGCCCAAAACCCGAAGCAACCGCAAGTTCTTTTATATCTGCAATGCCATTAAATACCGCTGCTTCGTCTTCTATGTTGTCCAGCACATTCCAAATGTTTCCCGCATCTACAAATAAAGCACCTTTAAAGGCTCCCAATATGGTAAACCTATACTCACCATTAATAGCAAGTTTGAAGTTCGCATCATTAAAATCAAGAATGCTTCCGCTGCTTCCAGGACCAAGATCATAAGCTCTCCAGCCACGGTTATCGTTGGCGCCACCGGCAAAATAACTTCTGGTAAATGGAATACTGTTACTGTTCCCGTAAGGAATGGCAATCCCTCCAAAAACCCGGAAGGCGACTATATTATTACTCGTTATGTCCCAATGTTTTATGTATTCCGCTTCCACTTTTGCATATTGCGAATAAACAACACCCAAGGTTTTATAATTTCCGGCATTATTTTTTTTAATACCTGCAATACTGGAAATTCCAGAAAGCACATTGCCCGCAGATTCAAGTTTTAGGCGTAATCGCGAAAAATTATTGTCATTAATGTTTTCCCGCGTGTCTCTTGTTAAAGTTATATTGGAAGCAAAAATTAGGTTGTTCTCGGAAAGCCGTATTTGTCGCTCGGCAATACTTAAAACTTCTTGATATATTTTAGGGTCAGAGTTGATATTTTCCTGTAAAACATCAGTAATAAATGTAGCTGTTTCGTCAGGAATTTCAAGCATTGGGTTGTTTGATGGATTGCCGAAACCATAATTTAATTCCTGTGCAATTTCGTTCAGCCTGTTATAGGAACTCTTGTAAACATTGAAATAATTTTCCGTATTTAGGTTCCGAACGTATTGAAGGTTCATCAAATCCAATTGATAGGTAAGGATTTTTGAAGGCTTCCATCTGTAATTATAAATTGCATTTATAGATTGTCTGTCTAAACCTATATTGTTTTGCGCACTTGCTCCTATACTCACACTTGTTGAAGGCGACATATATTTTGGGATCAGCTTTTCAGTATTTAAAGGGAAAATAATCCTTGGAAAAGTAAGCTTTGCGTCTCCACCAAATTCTGAAATATTGAAAAAATTACTTTGGCTGTCTGCGGCATCTTTAGAAGAACCGAGACTGCCACGACCTGAAATTTGTAATATTTCAGCCCCACGAAAAATATTTCTAAAAATAATATTTCCGCTAAAACTGATTCCAAACTGCTGAATGGTTGAGGTATATGCGTCAAAATCCACCCCAAGGGTAAAACGATCGCGCGGGCTTAGCAAAATAGTAGAATTCAACAATCTTCCTGTGGAATCTTTTTCTACTTCGGCATAATTTATATTCGGGTATTTAAAAATGCGCAGATCGCTAATTTGATTGTAGGTCAAGGTCCTGTCAATATCCTTATAAGTTTTCCCTGGAGTAATGGAAATGGCATCCGTAATGGCTTTTGGACGAAACCGCATTTTGCCATAACTGAAGAGTTTATACCCCTTATAACTTATGGAATCCTGAAATTTTTTATCCTTGTTTTCATATGTAAAATCCGTAATGATCCTAACTTCATTAATACTGTGAACTTTAAAAGGAACCGTATAGGTACTGTCTCCCTCGCTAATTTTTCTATCGGGGATAATGTAAGTAATATCGGCTTTATGGTTAGTATTTACGGTATCCGCTTCAAAACCTACATATTCCTGATCAAAGTGATACAGCCCCGAGTTTCTAAACTGTATGGTGAGTCGGTCGCGTTCGTTCACAAAATCGTTCGCGGCATATTGTTTTCCCCGGACAATGAATGAACTGGCTTTGGTGATTTGAAAAAGTGAATCAACTACGGGCGAACTTATTTTTTCAATAATGGAATCACCCACAAAATAAGGCTGGTGTTTTTTTACGGAATAAGTTATGGCAGCTCTTTTGTTCTTTTTTTTGCTAGGCTCAATTTTATAATCCACTTCGTCATTAAAATAGCCGTAACTCGCGTACCAGCGCTTTAATCTATTCACAGACTTTTCAATTTTTTTCTCGTCAATAACCACTGGTGCATCGCCAGATTTTTGCAGCCATTTGTTAATCCCTACGTAACTACTATCTATTTGGTCCACTTGCTTTTTTGAAAGAAGACGAATAAGCCGCTCCTCGCGCTTTGGGTTTTTGTGAAGCCATTTATAATAGGTAGAATCCGGCTGTGGGTCTGCAAGATTGTAAATATGTAAGCTTAAAGGCACTCCAATCAGTGGGATTGAAGTATTCGGTTTCTGTGCTAATTGACTGTAAACCCCCGCGTCTTTTGTTTCTAAGCTATCAACAATAATTGTGTTGTCTGTAAGTAAAAATTTCCCATCGGGTACACGCTTTACAGCATTACAGGAAAAAAACAAGCTGGTTAATACTATAAATAATGATATTTTTGTGAGGTTGCGCTTCAAGTGTACATTTTTATTCAAATTCAAAAATACTATATTTTGGTCAGCAAAAGTCAAACAAAATTAATAACGAGCCTTCAGCAAAAAAAGTACCGCGACCAAACTGGTCTTTTTGTGGGTGAAGGGCCAAAAGTTATTGCCGAATTGTTGAAAGAAGGTTTTAAACTTCAATCACTATTTACGACGGATGCATCACAAACTGCTGCCGAAAATCATTTTTACGTAACTGATGCTGAACTTAAAAGGATAAGTTTTCTAAAAACAGCAAACACTTCTTTGGGTGTTTTTGAAATCCCCAAGCCTAAGCTTTTGCAGGATTCCGGTTTAATGGTCGCTTTGGATGCCGTCCGCGACCCAGGAAATTTAGGCACCATCATTCGGCTATGTGATTGGTTTGGGGTACAACAAATTCTTTGTTCCGAAGACACTGCAGATTGCTTCAATCCAAAAGTCGTGCAGGCAACCATGGGTTCTATGGCGCGGGTGCAAATTCATTATCTGTCCCTTTCAGTCTTTTTTAAAAAAACGAAATTACCCATTTATGGGGGTTTTATGGATGGAAAAAGTGTTTATTCTGAAAAACTTACCAAAGACGGAATAATAGTAATGGGAAACGAAGCAAATGGCATATCGGAAGCATTAATTCAAAAAATAACACACAAAATAACCATTCCCCGTTTCGGTAAAACACAAAAAACCGAAAGCCTAAATGTGGCAACAGCAACCGCTATTCTTTTAAGTGAATTCAGAAGGTCTACTGAAACGTAAAGTTTATAAAAATACCTCTAGACGATAATTTATCGATGTTTCCGGTCCAAGGGCTGTTGGGGTCGTCATCGCGAACCAATTCATCGCTAAGCGCAAAAACACCGCGGATGGAAGGCGTGAATTTGAAGTAGTAGAGATAAAAATCTATTCCAAAACCAAGTTCGTAATAATTGGTTCCTTTTGTCATCCGGAATTTTCCCTGCTCATTGTCTTCAGGGTTTTTTTCGTTGCTGGAAAGATTGACCGAAGTGGAAACCCCACCAATTATAAATGGTTTTATATTGTTCAATCTTTTGGTTGAAACTTTTAGTAAAAGCGGTACATGGATATAAGTAGATTTTACCTCGCGTAAATAGTCTTTCGGTTCTGTAAATCCGGGAAAAGTAAGATTTCGCTGTGTAAAGTATAACCCTGGCTCCAAACGAAGGTTGAAATATTGATTGATGCGCATATCGCCAATAAGGCCTACGTTAAAACCTGCGGAGCGCTCTACTTGAATATCTGTGTTATCGTCTGCATATTGGTTTTTGTAATCAATTTTAAAATCATAACTATTGAAGCCCAAAAAGTAGCCCCAAGAAAAGCGTTTTTTATCAAAATTCTCCAAATTTGCAATCCGTTCCTTGTTGAAAAACCACTGCGCGTGAGCGCTGTTTGCAATGAATAAAACGGCCAATACAAAAAATAGCTTCTTCATAAATTATTTTGTAGCGTTATAGATGGTTGCCACCCCGAAAGTTTGCGGTTTATTTTTCACTTCATTAAACCCG
>JAGXGE010000026.1 GCA_024637015.1 Aequorivita sp.
CCCTAATCCCTAATCCCTAATCCCTAATCCCTAATCCCTAATCCCTAATCCCTAATCCCTAATCCCTAATCCCTAATCCCTAATCCCTAATCCCTAATCCCAAATCCCAAATCCCAAATTCCAAATCACAAATCCCAAATCACAAATCCCACCCCGGTCTCGATACAAATTTGCGCTCGCCTGTCGCCTCCCTCAAATTCACTCGACCTGACAACCCACAACATTTCTGTCACACTGAGCTTGTCGAAGTGCCAAATCCCTAATCCCAAATCTCTTGCCACACTAAATTCTAAAACCTAATATAAAATTTTGTGTTCAAATTTTTATTAACTTGGTACAGCTATGAACTATCATGACATTTTTACTTTGGCAATCGCCTTTGGTTTAGGGATGCTCGTTGGACTCCAACGACAAAAAAGCGACCACGAAATGGCCGGTGTGCGAACCTTCACACTTATCTCGATTATGGGAGTTGTTTCGGCTTTTTTAGCTCGGGACTATGGCAATCCCTTTATTCTCCCCGTGCTGGGAATATGTCTCACGGCTTTGTTGGTAACTGCGAATGTTATAAAACTCAAAAAAATTAACGAGACCGATGTGGGTCAAACTACAGAAGTGGCCGCCTTACTTATGTTTGCTGTTGGAGCTTACTTGGTCATGGGCGATCGTGTAATTGCCGTTATAGTGGGTGGTTCTATGGCTATTTTACTCTATTTGAAGGAACATCTCCATCATTTTATTGACAAACTACAAGAGAAAGATCTCGCTGCCATTATGACTTTTGCGGGAATATCATTGGTAATATTACCGCTTTTGCCTAATAAAACCTATGGTCCGCTAGATGTGCTAAACCCCCAGAACATTTGGTTAATGGTGACCTTAATTGTGGGTATTAGTGTCATTGGTTATTTTATTTACAAATTTGTTGGAAAAAAAGTTGGTATAATTTCCAACGGAATCTTGGGCGGTCTTATTAGCAGTACTGCAACTACTGTGAGTTATGCGCGAAAAACGAAGGACACTAAATCTATTAACAAGATGGCGGCATTCGTTATTACAACAGCTTCCGCCATTGCCTTGGTCCGGGTCTTGGTTGAAGTGGGTATAGTAATTCCTCAAAAGTTACCTGAACTGGTTTTGCCGCTTATTACAGTCTTTGTTCTAATGGTTCTGCTGTGTGTAGGGATGTTTTATCTTATCAGTAAAAATGGTGGAGATGAAGAAATGCCCGAACCCAAAAATCCCGCGCAATTTAAAAGTGCCTTGATATTTGGACTTTTGTATGGAGCTATTCTATTTGCAGTAGCTTTTACCAAGCAGGAGTTTGGAAATGACGCTCTTTACGTAATAGCCATCATTAGTGGACTCACCGATGTTGACGCAATAACACTTTCACTATCACAACTGATGAAAGGCGGTGGGTTAAATACTTCCACTGGCTGGCGGCTTATACTGTTGGCCACCCTGTCCAATCTACTTTTTAAAGGAATTATGGCAGCTGTTATTGGTACACGTCAATTAGCGAAGTGGATAGGCGTATCCTTTGGAATTACAATCGTTTTTGGCTTGTTGCTTTTATGGCTATGGCCCGATGCTTGGCATTTATAATTGCGTATGATCAAAAAAGCCCCGTCAATAATTGACGGGGCTTTTTCTTAGCTTAAGATTTTGATTATTGTTTTGTAAAACCTAAGATAACTTGAGTTGTTGAAGTTACTGTAAAGCCTCCTTGAGTCATTGTCTGAGTTTCCACTGCCTTCAATAGCATAGTAGTATCAGTCAATTCCATAATGGTTGCATCGTCCGTTTCATTATCAACAGTAATTGACAATGTATCGCCATTTATATTCCAATCACCGCTTGAAAGAAACTCAAGTCCCTCAACGTTTTGAGTAGTTGATTGTCCATTAATAGTGGTTGTTAGTTCAATGCTATAACTCCCGTCTGAAATAACTTTTTTAGGGTTTTCGGTAAATGTTAGGGTATAATCAACATCATATGCTTCCCCAACATAATCTGCAGATATAGTTTGCCCTTGACCAGAAGTGGTTGTGCTTCCAGTATAATCTACTGTTGTTCCTTTCCAAACCCCAACAATATTGACATTATTTGCAGTTGTTGGATTGTCATCATCTTTTGAACAAGAAATAGTTAATGCTAAAAATGCTGTAAAAAGAAATAGTTTAATAATTTTCATTTGTAGTTATTTACGTGTTAATAAAAAGTTAAAGCGCGCAATATATAAAATTTATTAAACGTAATAATAAAGGAATACTAAATTTTTTGAAGCCATTTAAAACAGTCCATGAATCTCTGCATCTATCTTGTTGATCACCTGCCCCAAATGTTCCGGATCATCCACAAAGTTTATATTGTCCACATCAAAAATAATGAGGTTGCCTTTGTCATAATCGTGAATCCACGCTTCGTAACGTTCGTTCAAACGGCTGAGGTAATCGATGCTAATGGAATTTTCATAATCGCGACCGCGTTTGTGTATTTGATTCACTAAATTAGGTATGCTGCTTCGCAAATAGATAAGCAAATCTGGACCTTCGGTAACGCTTTCCATTAAATCAAAAAGAGAGCGGTAGTTTTCAAAATCGCGATTGGTCATCAAACCCATGGCGTGAAGGTTTGGTGCGAAAATATAGGCATCTTCGTAAATAGTTCTATCTTGGATTACATTCTTCCCCTTTTCACGAATTTCGAGAATTTGACGAAAACGACTGTTCAAAAAGTAGATCTGAAGATTGAAGGACCAACGTTCCATTTGGTTGTAAAAATCATCCAAATAGGGATTGTCTTCCACATCTTCATAATGGGCCTGCCATTTGTAATGTTTTGCTAATAATCGGGTAAGGGTGGTTTTTCCGGAACCTATGTTTCCTGCAACTGCAACATGCATAGCTATTCTTTAATTGGGATGGTTAGTTTAAAAGTGTGCAAATTTTTGCCGTCATAAATATACAGGAAATCATTGGTAAGCTGCAAGTCTTTGATAGTTATTTCGGGCAAAGAAAGCTTTACCGTTTGGTGTGAAATGGCATCATTTCGCTTTACAAAATCTGGGATATAGTAAAGCGAATTTTCTTTTAAAGCAACCAGATTTTCATTCTGCTGAATTATTTTTTCATAACCTTCCGAAGCAGTTTCATTCAGAATACTTCCATAAATATTGAAGGCTCTCAACTTCTTTTCTGTTAAAGCGAAACAATAATTAAAATTACTCGCCTGTGAAAGCAACTTCCCCGGAAACGGTTGTGAAACCACGGTCTGCAACTTAGCACCATAATTGTAAAGTTCGAGTTGCTGAGTATCCACATTAAAAAGCCATAAACTGTTGCTTCCGGCATTTGTAGCGGTACTGACGTTCAAAAACTGCGGCAGGTTGTTGAAATTGATACGTTCAATTTCATTCAGCTTATTGTCGAGCATTACAACGGTATTGGTATCCTGAAAAAACGCAACCACTTTCAGCGGATTTATAATATCTAAAGAAGTGATACGCCCCAATTGCAGATCATTGAAAATAAAATTGCCGTCGGGTCCCTGTTTGTTAATTACCCTGTCTTTTATAAAATAACTGTTTTTGTAATTGTCTAAACCTATAAACCTATCTGCAATAAGCGGAGCCTTGCTAAGGGGGGCGAGACTTTGCGCAATGCTTAATTGGCCAATAAGCAACAAAAGAAGAAATAGCTGTTTCATAAAGTTGGCAAGTTACGAAATGAAGGTTTTATTTAAACGAAAAATAATGTAACAGATTATAACTTGGTTCGTCTTAGTGTTAGCATGCGATTGTTTGTTCAAAGAATTTAAACTATTTTTAAACGTTTTGGTCAAAGTGCTTTAACTTTGGCATTCACCATCAATAAAATTTTTATGAAAAAATATATCTTTATTTTTCTTTTGCTTTTTTCTTTAGGGATTAACGCCCAAAACATTAGTGGTCAAGCCTATTACGAATCCAAAACCACGGTAGATATGGAGGCGTTTGGAGGTGGCAACCGTGAAATGTCTGAGGAAATGAAAAAGGCAGTTGCCCAAATGATGAAAAGCGCACTGGAGAAAACTTATATCCTCACTTTCAATCAATACGAATCTATCTATAAAGAACAGGAAACGCTGGATGCAGGCCCAGTAAATCCCGGTTTTAAAATGATGATGAGCAGCTATACACCTGGAGCCCAATACAAAAATTTGAAAACAGGACAAATTGTTGAGGAGAATGAATTCTTCGGAAAACAATTCTTGGTGACAGATACCATCCAAACCTTGGATTGGCAAACAACAAATGAGTCAAAGCAAATTGGACAATACATCGCTTTTAAAGCTACGGCGATAAAAAAGGTCGATCCGAATGATTACAGTATGGCGCGGCCCAAAAAGAAAGACGAAAAGGCAACCACTGAAGTGAAAAAAGATAGCGCTCAGCCCCAAGACCCTATGGATATGATTGAAATCCCTGAAGAAATTTTAGTTACAGCTTGGTTTACACCACAAATTCCGGTAAGTAATGGCCCAGGCGAATTTGCTGGTCTTCCGGGACTTATTTTGGAGTTGAATGTCTACAGAACCACACTTTTATGTTCTAAAATAGTAATGAATCCAAAAGATTCCGAAAAAATTGAACCTCCCAAAAAAGGCAAGGAAGTAACCCGCGCCGAATACGTAAAAATTGTAAAAGAGAAAACAGACGAGATTCGTGAGAATTTTAGAGGTGGTGGCAATGGTCGTCGTGGCGGTTTTGGCGGATAAAAATTAACCACAGAGGCACAAAGGACACAGAGAAATATATGAGAGAAAACGAAATTTGGGCTTCTAATCAATTTCAACTCGGTAAAGGTAGTTGATGGAATAAAAAGAGTAATTAATGGCTATTTATAACCTCTATGCCCTCTGTGGTGAAAAACTTTTCAATGAACAAAATTTTTACAATTCTATTATTTATTTTCTCTCTCACCCTCTCCGCCCAAAGCATCAAGGTAAAAGGTACAATCAAGGACAGCATCGGCAATCCGCTGGAATTTGCCAATGTAATAGCGAGCATCAAAGCTACGGGTAAAACGGAATCTTATGGCATTACCAATTACCAAGGTCGCTATCAGCTTGACCTTCCAAAAGGAAATAACTACGTTTTAAGGGCAAGTTTTTTGGGGTATGAAACCAAAGAACAAACGGTAAACGTCCCCACAGACGCTGAAAATATTGAATTGGATTTCATCCTAAACCCGCAGGAAAACCAGTTGGATGATGTGGAAATCGTTTACGAAATGCCCGTTACGGTTAAAGGCGACACCATTGTTTACAACGCAGACAGTTTTACAAATGGCGATGAGCGCAAACTGGGCGATGTAATGAAAAAACTCCCGGGCGTTGAAGTAAACGAAGAAGGTGAAATACAGGTGGAAGGCAAAACCGTTACCAAAGTAATGGTGGAAGGAAAAGATTTCTTTGATGGCGACAGCAAGCTCGCCACCAAAAACATTCCTGCCGATGCAGTAGATAAAGTTGAGGTGCTCCGAAACTACAACGAAGTAGACCAAATGCGTGGCCTTGGAAACGACCGCGATAACGTGGCGATAAACATAAAACTAAAAGAAGGAAAGAAAAACTTTTGGTTTGGGGAAGTTACGGCTGGAGCAGGATTGGCTGATGAATATGATCAAGAAAACGGCCGTTATTTAGTCCATCCAAAACTGTTTTACTACAGCCCGAAATACAGCGTTAACGTAATCACCGATTTTAACAATATTGGGGAAGTTCCTTTTACGTTCAGGGATTATTTCAACTTTACTGGTGGGTTTAAAAATTTCAATAAAGGCGGTGGAACCAATTTTAGAATTAGCGATAGCGACCTCGGGTTTGCTGTTTCGCAGAACGATCGCGCAAAAAGTATTGACGCAAAATTTATTGCTGGAAACTTTAGTTATGCCGTAAATGACAAGCTGGATGTTAGTGGCTTCGGAATATTGAGCGACAACAAAACGAACATCGTAAACAACAGTATCCGCCAATATATTTTAACGGGAATTACAGAAAATACAAATACTGAAAATGACCAGCGCAACCAATTAGCAATGCTGAAATTGAGCAGTAATTATAAGCCGAATAAAGATTTTCAGTTGGATTATGATGCTTTAATTAAAACGTCAAAACAAAGCGAAGATGACGCCACAATCTCTATCGTGGGTGGCAACCAAAACAATATTTCCGAAGTAAAAGAAAACAAACCGTTCTCCATCAATCAAACAGCTAATGCCTATTACACGTTAAATGACAAGAATATTTTTGCCGCAGAAGTTCAGCATCTATATCAAAACGAAGATCCTTTTTATCAGGCGGTACAGGATTCTATTCCTTTCCGTGGCGTTTTCACGGTTATAAATCCGTTAGACCCTTTCAATAGTGATTCTGACACGTTTGACCCCTTGGAGCAATCAGACCGTTATAGCGTTAATCAAAACAAAACAGTAAAAAGTAATAAGCTGGATGGAAAGGTTGATTATTACTACATTTTGAACAACGTCAGCAATCTTAATTTCACAGTGGGAACTACCTATAGTAATCAAAAATTCAACTCTAGTATTTTTCAGATTTTGGATAATGGCAATCAAAATGATTTCACTGAAAATGATTTTAACAACGACGTAATCTATACATTCACGGATGCCTTTTTCGGTCTTCACTATAAATTGAAATCGGGAAAATTCATTTTTACTCCGGGCGTTACACTTCACAACTACAATTTGAAAAACGAACAGTTGGGAACAACTGCAACTCAAAATGATTGGATGGTTTTACCAGATGTAAATGTGGTTTTAGAATTGAAAAAAAGTGAAAACTTACGCTTCAACTATGCAATTACTTCTGAATATAGCGATGTAAATAATTATGCCCAAGCCTACGTTTTCAATAACTACAATCGTCTTTTCCGCGGAAATAGAGAGTTGGAAAATTCACTTTCGCACAGTTATAATTTAACTTATTTCAGTTTTAATCTCTTCAACTATACCAATATTGGTGGAAATTTGAGCTACACTCGAAGAATTGACGCTATCAAAACGAACACTGAATTGGCAGGTATTAACCAAGTGAGTAGTCCTTTGAATTTTGACAGCAATTTCCCCGATGAGACTTTTTCGGCAGTGGGAAGGTTCAGAAAAACCATAAAAAAAGTTCAGTTTAAGCTGGATGCTGCTGTGTTTTTAAGCAAAACAAACAATACTATAAATAATGAAATACAGGAAAGCCAAAGTCTTACGCAGAACTACAACGCCAGTGTTTTGAGTAACTTTAAGGATTTCCCAAATTTTGAAGTGGGTTATCGTTTTATGAAAAATGATTATGACAACGGTGGAATTAAGCAGACATTTTTTACAAACCGCCCGTATGCAAATGTGAATCTTCGGTTTTTAAAAGACTTCAATCTTTTTACAGAATGGGATTATTACAAATATACCAACGACGCCAAAACAGTGGATAACAGCTATTCCTTTTTCAACGCCAATCTGTATTACAAACACGGCGAAAGTCCTTGGGAATTTTCGGTTCAGGCTACGAATATTTTAGATACCAAATCTATAAACAACGATAGTTTTAACGACCAGTTCAACACTACATCGCAGTATTTTGTACTGCCACGCATTGTGATGTTTGTAATAAAATATGATCTTTAACCGTCATTGCGAGCGTAGCGAAGCAATCTCATGAAATTTCATTAAATTCCCATAAAAATTGCCACCATGCGAAACATCTTTCTCGGAATTGTAATTGCCTTTGTCATTGTTTTCGGTCTGCGCTATTGTGAAAACCGAAAAGATAATCGCGAGCAATTGGAAGCCAACACAGCTCTGATTCAAAAGGAATTGAAAAACGTGGGCAAACTGATTGTAACCGAAGGTAGCTATGCACAGGTTTTTAGTTATAACGATAGCAAGGATTTAATGTATGGCCTTTTTGACGCCCGAAAAAAAGCATTAATTGTTGTGAATGCAAAAGCAAGTATAGCCTACGATTTGAGCGAAGTAAGCACCACCGTTGACGAAGCCACAAAAACTGTAACCATTACAAACATCCCAGAACCCGAGCTTTCCATAAATCCAAATATTGAGTATTACGACGTCACCCAAGATTATTTAAATCAGTTTACAGCTGCCGATTACAACAAAATAAAACAGCGTGTTGAAAAATCACTTCGAAAAAAAATAGAGGCGTCTGAACTTCGAACAAATGCAGAAAACCGCCTCATTTCCGAACTTCAGAAAATTTATATATTAACGAATTCTATGGGTTGGACCTTGAAATATAATGGAAAACCTATAGAAGAAGAAAAAGATCTTCAGAAGCTCAAATTATAGCTTATTGCTCAAACTGAACCAACCACCGCCGTTCATTGCTTCCACACCGTTGCTTTTCAAAATCCCTGCAGCACTTCCACTGCGCATTCCGCTAGCGCAGCATGTAATTACTGGTTTGTTCCATTTTTTTATTTCATTCATTTTTGAAGAAATATTTTGTAACGGAATGTTTTTAGAGCCTGGAATTGCTCCTCCGCTATATTCGCCTTTGGTGCGCACATCAACAATGATAGCGCCACGGCTTTTAAAATCCTCAATTTTCTTTGATTTGTTTCCTAATAAAAAATCTAATAGTCCCATATATAATGTATGTCTCCTCGAGCGCAGTCGAGAGGTCTTTTTTAATTAATAATTTTCTTTTTTTCCAAAAGTATCAACCCACCGTCAATCAAATGTGCCACTTTTGGTCTTTGTTGCTTCAAATGTAAAATATGTTTCAAGACTTCTTCGGAAAAATCTGATTCAGTTTTAGATATCAACTCATAAATTTCCAATGAAAGTAGCCAATCGGATTCGTGATTTTCTTTTAAATTTTCAAAAATCTTCTGAAGCTTTGTCGTATCTATTTCTTCAGAATTACGAATTTCTCTGACTTTTTTGTAAAGTGAATTAAGCTCTTTTTCCTTTTCTGAAGTATGCGGACGGATGGTTTCGCTTAAAGAAGTGTGTGTTACTAAATCAAACGAATTGTAATCCGCCGCACCCGCAAAAGCCGAAACAATTTCCTTACCCACAGCCATGTCAAAATCGCCCATTTCTGGGGAAAATAACACTTCATCTTTATATTTCACCGTACAATCTGTAAATTGGATAAGCATTAATTCACCTCTTAAATTCCGTATTCCAGTTACGTTAAGTCCTTGAACAGTGATACCGCTTTCAAATTCAAAAGCAATGGGTTTTCCATCGTAAAAACTATACGCTTGAAGATCGCGCGGCCCCATATTTTCAATAGCGAGATTGATTCCCTTCAATTTCCCCAACGGGGAACAAAAACCATTTTTATGACGGCTTATTCCGTGACCAATTATTTCTTTTTCGCGGTAGCTTAGAGCGGTTTTGCCTTCGGTTTCAAAATAAACTACTTCGTTGTCCTCGTTTTTGATTATTCGCGAGAAATGGCCGCTAATTTGAAGACCGGTACTTATTTCAATAGTTCCGAGCTGCTTTGATTTTATCAGTTTTTTCAATCCGCGCCAACCGCCTTTTCGAACGGCCATGGTGTTTGCAAATTCTTCCAAAACTTCCTGCAAATAAGCAAAATCTGGCGTTACATAAAGTTGCGGTTGTGGTTTTGTAATATCAAAATCTTGATAAGCCGCTTCAATGGAATAAGGGATTTTCTTCACTTCGTCCTTCATACACCAAACACTTTCACCAATGGATGAAAGCAACCCCGCGCCATAAATCTTTGGATTTTCAACCGTGCCAACCATACCGTATTCCACAGTCCACCAATGCAGATTCCGAATCAACGAAATCTCGGAAGGCTTGACTTTTTTATTTTGAAGTTCTTCCACTCTCGCTTCGGCAGCATTGATCAATTCTTGCGAAATGCCTTCGGCTTCTTTCAAAATAGAAAGCTCACGAACGGCTTCATACATATCAATATCGTGCGCGCTGGAAATAGCTTTTGCACCAACTTCCCCAAAACGGCGTAAATACTCCGCATAATCAGGGCTCGCGATAATAGGAGCATGGCCCGCGCCTTCGTGAATAATATCAGGTGCTGGCGTGTATTCTATATTTTCAAGTTGACGGATGTCGCTCGCAATTACAAGCACTTTATAGGCCTGAAATTCCATAAACGCATTCGGTGGAATAAACCCGTCAACGGCCACTGCAGCCCAGCCAATTTCTTTCAAAATACGGTTCATCCCGTACATGGAAGGAATTTCATTGATGGAAATACCTGTTTTTTTAAGTCCTTCCAAATAGCTTTCGTGGGCAACCTTGGCCAGGTAATCTACATTTTTTCGCATCACATAACGCCAAACAGCTTGGTTTATGGACGTGTATTGCTCATAATTCTGCGGTTTTATGTATTGTTTCAAATGTGGTGGTAACCGGTCCAACAATTCGTTGGTTTCAATGTTTGTTTCCATGGTATTCAAAAGTAGGGGAGACCTATTAAGTTTCCAAAGCCTAACAGATCTTATTTTTTGTAAATTGCGGACAGCTATGAAGCCAATTACAAGAAAACAAGAAATAATTACTGTTGCCTCCCGTCTTTTTAACGAAAAAGGTTACAAAGCTGTTTCTATGCGCGACATCGCTACGGCTATGGATATAAAGGCTGCGAGCCTTTACAATCACATAAAAAGCAAGCAGGAAATACTTTCGGAAATTATTTTGAAAGTTGCAGAAGAATTTACTGTTGGGATGGAAAATGTGTTGGCTGAAAATAGTTCGGCAATAAAAAAAGTAGAAAAAGTAATTGAGCTTCATATAGATATTACCGTGAACCATTCCGAAGCGCTTGCCGCTTTGAATAACGATTGGATGCATTTGGAGGAAATAGATTTAAGGTCATTTGTGAAAATGAGGGAAGATTACGAAGAAAATTTCCGAAGCATTATAAAACAAGGCATAGAGTCAGGGGAAATAAAACCATATCACCCTGAAGTAATTCTATTTTCAATACTTTCTACACTGCGAACTCTTTATTTATGGTATCAAAAAAGGGGCAAACTAGATGTAAATGTGCTTAAAAAAGATATGGTTTCAGTATTGATAAAGGGTATTGTGTGAGGGGCAGTTTATCACAAAGTTAATAATTTGCAATTCTAACTAACAAGCGTTAGTTTTGTTAACCTAATTCGACAAAAAATTACGTGGCGAAATTTCATAAAGTAAAAGTAAAAGACGTTTACAAAGAGACCGACGATTGTTCGGTAGTAACTTTTGACGTACCCGAAAATTTGGTTGATGAGTTCAAGTTTCGCCAAGGCCAACATTTAACCTTGAAAGCCGATATAAATGGCGAAGATACACGCCGGTCCTATAGTTTGTGCTCCAGTCCTGTAGACAACGAATGGAAAGTTGCGGTTAAATTAATTCCGGGAGGGGCATTTTCAACCTATGTAAATTCAGAATTGAAAACTGGAGATACTCTAGAAATTATGGAACCGAGCGGAATGTTTGGGGTTGAAATTGAACCAGACAAAGCAAAAAACTATCTTTTTTTTGCGGCCGGAAGCGGAATTACCCCAGTGCTTTCAATGATCAAAACACATTTGGCATTGGAGCCAAATGCAACTTGCAAACTGTTTTATGTGAATAGAACGGCGAAATCCATTATCTTTAAAGAGACTTTGGAGGAGTTGCGCAATGAATACTTCGGAAGGCTGGAAATCTATTATTTTCTCACGAAGGAACGTCGCGATATTGAACTTCTAAATGGTCGTTTTGATGATGAAAAAATGCAGGTTTTGACTAAAACCTTCATCGATATTCCTGATACTAGCGAAGTGTTTCTATGCGGTCCTGAGGAAATGATAAACTATGTAAGCAGTTATCTTGTAAAAGCTGGCTTGCCAAAAGAACTGATTCATTTTGAATTGTTCGTAACAGGTTTAACCGAAGAAGATAAAAAACGTGCCGAGCGTTTGGCGAAGCAAAATGTGGAAGGTGTTGAGATAACCATTGTTGATGCTGGAAAGGAATTCCAGTTCACAATGACCAAGGATTTTGATAACATTTTGGACGCAGCCCTCGCCGCTGGTGCAGATTTGCCTTTCGCCTGTAAAGGAGGCGTTTGCAGCACTTGCAAGTGTCAGATTTTAGAAGGCAGTGTAGAAATGAAAATAAATTACGCTTTGGAAGAAAAGGAAGTAGCCCAAAACTTTGTGTTGAGTTGCCAAGCCGTTCCAACTTCAGAAAAAGTGAAAGTAGATTTTGATGTTTAATTCCCCCTTTGAAGGGGGCTAGGGGGATGTTCTCCTAAGCTTAAAGCATATTACGATGAGCGAAAAAGAAATAAAAAACTTAGAAGAAATTTTCGAAGCCCGCATTGCGCGCGATGAAAAGATAGAGCCAAAAGATTGGATGCCGGAGAAATACCGTAAAACGCACATTCGGCAGATAAGTCAGCACGCCCATTCCGAAGTTGTTGGAATGCTTCCCGAAGGAAATTGGATTACTAGAGCTCCTTCTCTGCGAAGAAAAGCTGCTTTGCTGGCAAAAGTTCAGGATGAAGCAGGACACGGATTATATTTGTATTCCGCCTGTGAAACTTTAGGTATTTCTAGAGATGAGCTTTACGAACAACTGCACAGCGGAAAGGCAAAATACTCTTCAATTTTCAACTATCCAACAATCACTTGGGCCGATATGGGAGCCATTGGTTGGTTGGTTGATGGCGCGGCAATTATTAACCAAGTGCCACTGTGTAATACATCTTTCGGGCCTTATGCAAGAGCAATGGTTCGTGTATGCAAGGAAGAAAGTTTTCACCAACGCCAAGGATTTGAAATTATGCTAACCCTTTGCCGTGGTTCTGAAGAACAAAAAGCAATGGCACAAGATGCGCTAAACCGCTGGTGGTGGCCTAGTTTGATGATGTTGGGACCAACTGATGCTGAGTCTATTCATACAGAACAATCCATGAAATGGAAATTGAAACGAAAAAGTAATGATGAATTGCGCCAACAATTTATAGATCAAACGGTGCCGCAAGCAGATTTGCTTGGACTTACAATTCCAGATCCCGATTTGAAGTTCAACAAAGAAACTGATAGTTATGATTTTGGTGAAATTGATTGGGATGAATTTTGGCAAGTGGTAAAAGGTCATGGGCCTTGTAACAAAGAGCGAATGAGTGCCAGAGTAAACGCTTGGAATAATGGAGAATGGGTGCGTGATGCCGCGATGGCCCATGCCGAAAAGAAAGAAAAAAGAAAAGTAGCAAAAGCAAGTTAAGTAAGTATTGAGTATTGAGAAATTAGTAATGAGAATCTTACCATTATGAATGTATTGAATGATTTAAAGGTTTGGAATAAAGCAATGGACATTGCAGTTGAAACCTATAAATTGTCTTCAAAATTTCCAAAAGAAGAAAAATACGGATTGACTAGCCAAATACGAAGAAGTGCCGTTTCTGTTCCGTCAAATATTGCTGAAGGCACAGGAAGAAATACAAAAGGTGAATTTAAAAATTTCATTAGCATTGCAAATGGTTCAGCGTATGAGCTTTTTACTCAATTAATACTTTCACACAAGCTAAATTTAGTCTCAGAAAATTTGGTTGAACCTATTCTTAAAGAAGTAATAGAAGTACAAAAAATGAATTACGCATTAATTAAATCTTTAGAGAAATAATGAATAACTCAATACAAAATACTAACTACTCAAGACTTTATTTATGAAAAAAAATTGGCCACTTTGGGAAATATTTGTCCGCAGTAAAAACGGATTGGAACACCGTCATTTTGGAAGTCTTCACGCTGCAGATGCGGAAATGGCTCTGGAAAATGCCCGTGATGTTTATACCCGAAGAAATGAAGGCGTGAGCATTTGGGTTGTTGAAAGTAAAAACATTACTGCTTCAAATCCTGCAGATAATGGTGAAATGTTTGAACCTGCACAGGACAAAGTGTATCGTCATCCAACGTTTTATGATTTGCCGGATGAGGTGAAACATATGTAAAAGGAAATTAAAAATGTAAAAATTAAAACCGAAGAATGTAAAAGTGCATAGAAGCCAATTAGAAACTTTATCATTTTACATTTATAATTTTAAATTTTTCAGTTTAAAAATATGGACAAGAATCTCTATAATTACATCCTCACAATTGCTGACAATTCCCTGATTTTAGCGCAGCGATTGGGTGAACTCTGCGGTCATGGTCCAAGCTTGGAAACCGATATTGCATTGACCAATATTTCCTTGGATTTGCTAGGCCAAACCCGAAGTTATTACCAATATGCGGCAAAAATTTCCGGAGAAGGTAAAAGTGAAGACGATATCGCTTTCCTAAGAATCGAGAGGGAATACAAAAATTGTTTATTAGTTGAACAACCAAATACACATTTTGGGTATACAATAGGACGTCAGTTTTTGTTTGATGTCTATCATTTAATGTTGATGGAAAAATTGCAGAACAGTCCCGATGAAACTTTAGCTGCAATTGCCAAAAAAGGAATTAAGGAAGTGAGTTATCACAAACGTTTTTCAAGCGATTGGGTAAAACGTTTGGGTGATGGCACTGAAGAAAGTAACACTAAAATGCAGGAAGCAATCGATGATCTTTGGCGATACACCGATGAACTTTTCTTCATGACTGATGCTGAAAATGCTATGGTGAAAGAAGGCATCGGAATCGATGTTTCATCTTTTAAAGTGAAGTATTACAAAGAGGTTTCCGAAGTTTTAAAAGAAGCCGCCCTTACAGTCCCCGAAAACAAATATTTTGCCAAAGGTGGAAAAGAAGGAGTTCACACAGAACATATGGGCTATATTTTGGCTGATTTGCAATATATGCAGCGCACCTATCCGAATATGTCTTGGTAAAAAGATTAACGATTGCTGATTTTTGATTGCAGATTTCAGAACTAAAGAGCAATTGACTTAATATTTTAAACTTCAACAATCAAAAATCGTTAATCTGCAATCGTTAATAAATTATGACACTTACAGAAAAAGCAAACATACAAGAGAATTTAATCCCGGTTTTGAAAACAGTTTCAGATCCAGAAATTCCTGTGCTTTCTGTTTTGGATCTGGGTGTAATTCGCGAAGCAATAGAAGAAAATGGAATTGTTCACATAAAACTCACTCCAACCTATTCCGGTTGTCCCGCAATGGATGTAATAGGTGATGATTTAAAAAAAGCTTTTTCAGAAATAGGAAAGAAAGCAGAAGTTGAATTGATTCTTTCGCCAGCCTGGTCGACAGATTGGATAAGCGAAGAAGGACTTCAAAAAATGGAGGAATACGGCATAGCCCGTCCACTTTCAGAAACTGCCGACAAAGATGTTTTGCTCGGCGAAAAAAAACTGGTAAAATGTCCGCAATGCGGAAGCACAAATACCCATCTAGTTAGTCAATTTGGTTCCACGGCTTGCAAAGCACTTTTTAAATGCGACGATTGCCAAGAACCGTTTGATTATTTTAAATGTTTAAAATAGCGAAAATAAAAAACCGAAAAATGTAAAATTTCAAAGTCAAAAGTAAATTCTTTATTATTGAGACTTTTGCGGTTTTACATTTTAAATTTATATAAATGAAAAGTATACTAACCAATATAGATAACAAAATAGTAACCTTAACACTAAACCGTCCAGAGGTTTTCAATAGCTTCAATCGAGAAATGGCATTATTGCTTCAAAATGAATTGGACGCTGCGGAAAAAAATCCTGAAGTACGGGCAATTGTAATCACTGGAAGTGGAAAAGCGTTCTGTGCCGGACAGGATCTAAAGGAAGTGACTTCACCTGAGTTAAATCCCGGCTTCAAAAAAATTCTTGAAGAACATTACAACCCAATTATATCTCGAATTAGAAACATTGAAAAACCAATAATTGGTGCCATTAACGGTGTAGCCGCCGGGGCGGGAGCCAATATAGCTTTGGCCTGCGATGTTGTTATTGCTTCAGAAAACGCAAATTTTATTCAGGCATTCAGTAAAATAGGATTGATTCCTGACAGTGCTGGAACGTTCTTTTTGCCAAGATTGATAGGTTTTCAAAAAGCATCGGCCTTGATGATGCTGGGCGATAAAGTCTCTGCCCAAGAAGCAGAAAAACTTGGAATGGTTTATAAAGTGGTTGCTACAGAAAGTTTTTCGGAAGAAGTAAATAATATTGTAAGCACATTGGCAAATATGCCTACTAAAGCGTTAGGGTTAACCAAGCGTTTGCTCAACCAATCAATGCAAAACTCTTTGGAAGAACAATTAAATTTGGAAAGCAAACTGCAAATTGAAGCTGCACAAAGTGAAGATTATGCAGAAGGGGTTGATGCATTTGTAAATAAAAGAAAACCTGAATTTAAAGGGAAGTAAAATTAAAAATGTAAAACCGAAAAATGTAAAAGTTAAAAGTGTTTTTTAAAAGAATTTTTAACTTTTACATTTATCATTTAAAATTTATGATTAAAAACGTTGGAATTATAGGAAGCGGAACAATGGGTGCCGGCATCGCACAAGTAGCCGCGACAGCCGGTTGCTCAGTAAAATTATACGATACAAAAACCGAAGCCTTGGATAAAGCCAAAGCTGATTTGGAAAAAATAATGGATCGTTTGGTGGAGAAAGGAAAAATCGATTCCACGGAAAAAGAACGTATCCAAAACAACATAAAATATGTCAGTTCACTTAAAGAATTGAAAGATTCCGATTTGACAATTGAAGCAATTGTCGAAAATTTGGACATAAAGAAAAATGTGTTTTCAACCCTTGAAAAGTTTGTAAGTGAAGATTGTATTATTGCGTCTAATACTTCTTCTCTTTCCATAGCTTCTATAGCTTCTTCATTGCAAAAACCGGAACGCTGCATTGGAATTCACTTTTTCAATCCAGCGCCATTGATGAAATTGGTTGAGGTAATTCCCGCAATCCAAACTTCCGAGGAAACTTTAAATATTTCAGTAAAAACAATTAAGGATTGGGGAAAAACGGTTGCGGTTGCAAAAGATACTCCCGGATTTATTGTAAACCGCGTTGCACGCCCTTTTTACGGCGAAGCACTTCGCATTTATGAAGAAGGAACTGCAACTTTTTCTGAAATAGATTCCGCGATGAAAGAAATTGGAGGTTTCAGAATGGGGCCTTTCGAGTTGATGGATTTTATTGGGAACGATGTAAATTATACAGTAACAGAAACCGTTTTTGAAGCATTTTATTTCGACCCACGTTACAAACCCTCCTTCACTCAAAAACGTTTTTCGGAGGCTGGATATCTTGGAAGAAAAAGCGGAAAGGGATATTATGATTATTCAAGCGAAATGAATGTCTCCTCGAGCGCAGTCGAGAGGTCAATTGATAAAGAAAAATCTGAATCAATATTTAACCGTATTCTCGTAATGCTCATCAACGAAGCTGCCGACGCCTTATTTTGGAATATCGCTTCTGCTGAAGATATAGACACTGCAATGACCAAAGGTGTAAATTACCCAAAAGGTTTATTGGCATGGGCAGATGAAAAAGGAATAGATTGGTGTGTCAAGAAAATGGACGAACTTTATGAAGAATACCACGAAGATCGTTATCGTTGTTCACCATTATTACGAAAAATGAATAGGGAAGGTATGAGGTTTTTTGATTAACGATTGCAGAATGCTGATTGCAGATTGCTGAAGTGAGAAAACTTCAAAAATCAACAATCGTTGTTCTTCAATCTTCAATTTTTTAAATGGAAGGAAAGAAAATACCACATAAAATGCTCAGTCAAGATGCTTTTAGTTCTTGGCTTGGTATTGAAATATTGGAAGTTGAAAAGGGTAGATGCAAAGTTGCGATGACGGTTCGCAAAGAAATGCTAAACAGTATGAACAAAGCTCACGGCGGCATCAGTTATTCTTTGGCTGATACAGCTTTCGGATTTGCAGCAAACACTCACGGTAAGTATGCCGTTTCCATTGAAACTTCAATAAACCACATTGAAGCATTAAACGAAGGTGATTTTTTAATAGCAGAATCCGTAATCGAAAAAGTAAATAACAAACTAGGTTTTAATATTGTGGAAGTAAAGCGCGGTGATGAATTGGTGGCACTTTTTAAAGGCGTTGTTTATAGGACCAGCAAGGATTGGGAATAGTAAAATTAACGATATCTGATTTTTGATTGCAGATTCTTGAAGTGATAATATTCAAATTGTAAGCTTAATTTTAAGTCAACAATATTAAATGAACCCTTAACAAATATAAATGTTCAAATTATGAAATGGCAAGGCAGAAGACAAAGTGATAACGTTGATGACCGTCGCGGAATGAGCAAAGGTAAGTTGGCCGCAGGTGGCGGTATTGTGGTTACATTAATTGTGCTGGCACTAAATTTCTTTGGAGGTGAAACTGGACAACAACTTGCACCAATCGTAGAGCAAATTGGAAACAGCCAGACCATTCAGCAAACTGAGCAAAGAGAACTTACTGCTCAGGAAAAAGAAATGGGAAACTTTATGGCTACCGTTTTAGCTGATACTGAAGATATTTGGAGCCAAATTTTTAAACAAAATAATATTGGGGAATACGAAGACCCAACCATGGTTTTATTTACTGATGCAGTAAGCACTGGCTGTGGAAATGCGAGTTCAGCTTCGGGGCCTTTTTACTGTCCGGCGGATCATAAACTGTATATGGATTTGGCATTTTTTGATGAATTGAAAACTCGTTTTGGTGCAGAGGGGGGTGATTTCGCCATTGCCTATGTAACAGCTCACGAAATAGGTCATCACGTACAGACATTACTCGGAACTTCCCAAAAAGTAACACAACTGCAACGCCAAAATAGAAATGAAGCCAACAGACTTTCAGTAGCATTGGAACTTCAGGCAGATTTTTATGCGGGACTTTGGGCACACTACAATCAAGAATATTTGGAAGAGGGCGATATACAGGAAGCGTTGAGCGCAGCAAATGCAGTAGGTGATGACGCTATTCAAAAAAGAACACAGGGCAATGTTGTTCCCGATAGTTTTACCCACGGAAGCTCCGAACAGCGTATGAAGTGGTTTATGAAAGGCTATAAAACTGGTGATATAAAACAGGGTGATACCTTTTCGGAAATATTGAATTAAAAGGATGAAAGCCAGTAAGAAACCGAAAAATGTAAAATAATAAAGTGAAAAGTCAAAATAAATACGATTTACAGGAACGATTGGTAAAGTTTTCTGCAAAAATAATTTTGAGTGTTGGACTATTAAAAAGAAATTTTGCTACAGAACATTTAACGAAACAACTTATACGCTCAGTAACATCAGCTGCACTGAATTATGGTGAGGCGCAAGGCGCAGAATCAAAAAAAGATTTTGCTCATAAAATGAAATTGGTCTTAAAAGAATTGCGGGAATCACAAGTTAATTTGCAGATTTTAAAAGAAGCAGATTTAATAAACCAAAGAGAAGAATTTACTTTTATCGAAAACGAATGCAAAGAACTTGTTGCAATATTTACCGCAAGTATTAATACCACAAAACAAAAAATGTAAAACCGAAAAATGTAAAATTTTAAATTTAAAAGTGAATCTTAATAGCACTTTTACATTTTACATTTATCATTTAAAATTTAACTTTTGAAAAACGCATATATAATAGACGGGATACGAACTCCAATAGGAAGTTATCAAGGGGCATTAAGCACTGTGCGAACAGATGATTTGGCAGCATTGGTAATTGCTGAAATAGTAAAAAGAAACCCAAACATTCCCAAAGAAGCCTATGATGATGTAATTCTGGGTTGTGCCAATCAAGCGGGCGAAGACAATAGAAATGTTGCTCGAATGGCTTCATTGTTAGCTGGCTTGCCTTTTACAGTGCCGGGAGAAACAATAAACAGACTTTGCAGCAGTGGACTTTCAGCAATCATTCACGCCAATAGAGCTATAAAAGCTGGCGATGGCGATCTGTTTATTTCTGGTGGAGTTGAAAATATGACACGCGGACCTTATGTAATTGCAAAACCTTCAAAAGCTTTCGGAACAGATTCTAAAATGTACGATTCCAGTTTTGGATGGCGATTCGTAAATCCAAAAATGGCCGAAATGTATGGCACTGACGGAATGGGAAACACAGCTGAAAATTTGGTTGAAAAACACAACATTTCCCGTGAAGACCAAGATGCATTTGCATATCATTCACAAATGAAAGCTACAAAAGCTCAGGAAAATGGAAGGTTGGCTAAAGAAATAGTTTCTGTGGAAATTCCACAGCGAAAAAAAGACCCAATTATTTTTAAAGATGATGAATTCATTCGTCCCGAAACCACCAAAGAAGTTTTAGCGAAATTGCGTCCAGCCTTCAAAAAAGATGGAAGTGTAACCGCAGGAAATTCTTCAGGATTAAATGACGGTGCTGCTGCTACAATTATTGCTTCGGAAGATGCAGTTAAAAAATATAATTTGAAACCCATTGCTAGAATAGTAAGTTCTGCAGTAGTTGGAGTTGAACCTCGAATTATGGGAATCGGTCCCGTTGAAGCTTCAAACAAAGCTCTGAAAAAAGCTGGCTTGAAAATGGAAGATATGGATATAATAGAGTTAAACGAAGCATTTGCTTCACAAGCCTTAGCTTGCATTCGCGAATGGGGACTTAAAGATGACGACCAACGTATTAACCCAAACGGTGGTTCCATTGCAATTGGCCATCCGCTTGGTGTTACTGGAGCTCGGCTTGCTTATTCAGCGGCTATAGAACTTCAAGAGCAAAACAAAAGATATGCCTTAATCACCATGTGTGTAGGTGTGGGGCAAGGATATGCGGCTATAATAGAAAATGTGAATTATTAGTTATGACAAAAACACAACATTATATACTAGGAAATTGGGCCGAAGGTAAAGGCGAGGGGAGTCCGATACTCGATTCCATAACCGGAGAACATTTTACAAGCGTAACAACAGAAGGTCTGGATATTCCTTCAATTCTGCAATATGGAAGAGAAAAAGGAGATGTGCTTCGGAAAATGACCTTTCAGGAACGTGGCTTAATGCTGAAAAAATTGGCAATGTACCTGACCAAAAAAAAGGAACATTTTTACGAAATAAGCTTTAGAACCGGTGCTACAAAAATTGACAGTTGGATTGATATAGAAGGCGGATTTGGCAATCTGTTTGCCAATGCTTCTCTTAGGAAATTATTTCCAAACCAACCTTTTGATGTGGAAGGCGACCCGATTGATCTTTCCAGAGGCGGACGTTTTATGGCGCACCACATTATGGTGCCTCGCGAAGGTGTTGCGATACATATAAACGCCTTCAACTTCCCTGTTTGGGGAATGTTGGAGAAATGTGCCGTAAACTGGATGGCTGGAATGCCAGCTGTGGTTTTGCCAGCTCCGCAAACTGCTTATTTAACGGAAGCAGTTGTAAAAGAAATTATCGCCTCAGGAATTTTACCGGAAGGTGCATTACAACTTATTAGCGGAACGGCTAAAAATATTCTCGATACAGTAGAATCACAAGATGTAGTAACGTTTACCGGTTCGGCAAGTACCGGGAAAATCCTCAAACAACATCCGCGATTGATTGAGGAATCGGTTCCCTTTACTATGGAAGCCGATAGTTTGAACGCTTCTATTTTAGGAGAAGATGCGGTTCCTGGAACTTCAGAATTTGACATTTTCATTAAGGAAGTTCGAAATGAAATGACAGTAAAATGCGGTCAAAAATGTACAGCAATACGTAGAATTATCGTTCCAGAAAAATTGATGGAAGATGTTCAAATCGCCCTTGGAAAACAACTCGATAAAGTTACCATTGGCGATCCGCGTTTAAAAGAGGTTCGAATGGGATCGTTGGTAAACGACGCACAACGAAATTCAGTAAAAGAACAAATTACAAAAATTACAAAAACCGCAAAAATAGTTTACGGCGATTTTGATGATTTTAAAGTCACTGGCGCAGATTCAAAAAAAGGATCTTTTATGAAACCTATTTTGCTTCGCGAAGACAATCCGTTACAAAATGAGGCGGCACACATAACCGAAGCTTTCGGTCCCGTGAGTACTTTAATGCCTTATAAAAATTTAGAAGAAGCCATTAAACTTTCCAAAATGGGAAGAGGTTCTTTAGTAAGCTCTATTATAACCAATGATAACAAAATTGCAAAAGAATACACCGTTTCCGCAGCAACGCATCACGGTAGAATTTTAATTCTGAATAGGGAAAGTGCCAAAGAAAGTACAGGTCACGGTTCGCCGTTGCCAAATCTTATCCACGGGGGGCCCGGTCGTGCTGGCGGAGGCGAAGAAATGGGAGGCGTTCGCGGCGTGAAGCATTATATGCAGCGCTGTGCCATTCAAGGTTCACCTTCAACACTTACCGAAGTTACTGGAATCTATCAGCCAAAAGCTGATTATAAAGAAACTGAAAAACATCCATTTGCCTATCACTGGGAAGATATTGAAGCGGGAATGTCCATCAAAACCCATAACCGGACTATTACTGATACCGACATTATAAACTTCGGAAATGTTACTTGGGACCATTTTTATGCCCACACAGATATCACTTCATTGGAAGGTAGTATTTTCGAAAAACGCACCGCCCACGGCTATTTTATTCTTGCCGCAGCTGCGGGATTGTTTGTTTACCCTAATAAAGGTCCAGTTGCTGCCAATTATGGATTGGAGGAATGTAGGTTTCTTCGCCCAATTTATCACAACGACACAGTTTATGTGCGATTGACCTGCAAACAAAAAATTGACCGTGAGCAGAAAGGAACCGAATTGCCTTCCGGAATCGTGAAATGGTATGTTGAGGTGTTTGATGTAGAACCGGAAGAAGATCAGGAACCGTTGGTTGCCGTCGCTACCATTCTCACAATGGTCCAAAAAAAGCAGACAGTTTTTGCAGAAATGACTTCGGAGGCCATTCAAAATTATTTGAATAAACTTTCAGAAGATACAAAACCCAAATGGGGTACAATGACGCCGCAACAAATGGTGGAACATCTTGAATATACCTACCGAATTGCTTCTGGGGAAATTCAGGATTTTGAAATTGCAACCCCTGAAGAATATTTAGAAAAAGTACATTCCACTTTATACAATTATCGTAAAATGCCAAGGGAGTACGAATTTCCCCTGGCAGAACAATCAAAAATAAAAGAAACCAAACATCCAGACTTGGATTCGGCAAAGGCCAAATTAGTAGAGTCACGGGAAAATTATTTGAAATATTTTAAAGAAAATCCCGAAGTACAAACTAAAAATGTAGTGTTCGGAGAATTGAACAAATTTGAATGGTATCTGATTGAACGCAAGCATTTGAACCACCATTTTGAACAGTTTGGATTACTCTAAGATTGTCAAAGCGCACTCGTTGCGCTTTCGCATTCATTAACCTAAATTATGATTGCAACCCGTGTCAAAAGCGCATAAATATTATACTTATATTCTATCGCACGAAAGGAACCATATTTTTTACGTAGGTGTAACCAATAATATTGAAAGAAGAATTTTTGAACATAAAAGCGCAACTTATAAAACACACGCTGGTTATTACAATATCAAAAAATTGATTTATTTTGAAGAACATCAATGGATTCAAGAAGCCATTCGGAGAGAAAAGACAATAAAAAAGTGGAAACGGGAGTGGAAGATAAACATCATCACAGAAAATAATCCGGAATGGGTAGATTTGAGTGAGAGGTGGAATTTTTCTAAGTTTGAGAAGAATAAAGAATAAAACGAATGCGGAATAAATCCGCATTGACATATTAAGAAACATTGTACTAAAAGAATGGATTTACCTTACGTAAAAATAAAAACGGAAAACGCAATCGCAACCATTGAATTCTTCCATCCGGCACATAACAGCCTGCCGGGAGATTTGCTGGCACAACTTGCGAATACAATCACCGAAGCCGGAAATAATGACGATGTAAAAGTTATTATTCTTAAAAGTGGCGGCGACAGAACTTTCTGCGCTGGCGCTAGTTTCAATGAACTCATAAACATCAACGATGCCGAAACTGGAAAAGTCTTTTTCAGCGGTTTTGCAAATGTTATAAATGCAATGCGCAAATGCCCAAAATTCATCATCGGAAGAATTCAAGGGAAAACCGTTGGTGGTGGCGTAGGCGTTGCTTCGGCGACGGATTACTGTATGGCAACAAAATTTGCTTCCATTAAATTAAGTGAATTAAATATTGGGATTGGCCCGTTTGTAGTGGGTCCCGCAGTTGAAAGAAAACTTGGATTAAGCGGAATGAGTCAAATAGCAATTGACGCAAATTCCTTTTATGATGCCGAATGGGCACGCCAAAAAGGCTTGTACAATCAGGTTTTTGAAACTACGGAAGCTTTGGATGAAAATATTCAAAAATTTGCTAATCATCTTTGTACCTACAACCCCGAAGCAATGAAAGAAATGAAAAAAGTTTTCTGGCGCGGAACAGATGATTGGGATGAATTATTGGCTGAAAGAGCTGTTATTTCGGGCAGATTGGTGCTTTCAGAATTCACAAAAGAAACATTAAAAAAGTTTAAATAGTAAACCGCAAAATGTAAAAGTCTAAACTCTGTCAAATTTACTTTTACATTTTACATTTTACATTTTTCATTTTACATTTTTCATTTAAAATTTATGATTTATAGCTTTAAAGGACATATACCGATTATACACAAATCCAGTTTCGTCCACCCTTTAGCGGCCGTTACTGGGAATGTGATTATTGGTAAAAACTGTTATATCGGTCCTGGTGCTGCCATTCGTGGCGATTGGGGAGAGATTATTTTGGAAGATGGTGTAAACGTGCAAGAAAATTGTACCATTCATATGTTTCCGGGGAAAAGTATTGTTTTGAAGGAAAGCGCGCATGTAGGTCACGGCGCAATTATTCACGGAGCAAATTTAGGCAGAAATTGCTTGATTGGAATGAACAGCGTGATTATGGATGATGCTGAAATCGGAGATGAATGTATTGTTGGCGCAATGAGTTTTGTGAAGGCAGAGGAAAAATTTCCAAAGCGAAAATTGATTGTCGGCAATCCCGCAAAAGCAATTAAAGATATTTCAGATAAAATGATTGCTTGGAAAACGGCTGGAACTCGATTATATCAACAATTGCCCAAAGACTGTCACGAAAGTTTGAAAGAAGTAGAACCTTTACGGGAAATTCCGAATAACAGACCAATTCAGGGGGATTTTTATAAAACTATTTCTGAATTTAGAAAAGAGAAAAAAGAATAAAGACAACTATGTCGAAAACAGAATTCAAAATGCCCAAAATGGGTGAAAGCATTACAGAAGGAACGATTATCAATTGGATGATAAACGAAGGCGATTCTTTTGAAGAAGGCGATATATTGCTGGAAGTTGCTACTGATAAAGTGGACAATGAAGTGCCCGCGCCTGCTTCTGGAAAAATGCTTGAATATAAATTTAAAGCAAAGGACGTTGTTCCCGTTGGGGAAGTGATAGCGGTTTTAGAGCTTTCTGGAGAAAAAGGAGTTGCAAAATCTTCAAGAAATGCTCCTGAAAAAATTATAGCTAAAAGCCAAACTTCCGAAAAACCAAAAGCACAAAAACAAGTTTCAAAACCGGCTTCATTTAAAGTAAACGAAAACGTTTTCATTTCCCCTTTGGTTGATGCCATTGCCCGTGAAAATCATATAAGTTATGAGGAGCTCGCTCGAATTTCCGGAACGGGAAAAGACGGCCGTCTGCGAAAAAGCGATGTTTCAAATTATTTAGAAAACGGACGTCCGTTTCAGTTTGCACAGCCTGTTCCTGAGGTTTCTGGTTTTCAAATCCCTGATTTAAAATTTGATAAAGGGAAGGGGAAAATAGTAGAAATGGACCGTATGCGACAGATGATTTCTGACCATATGGTTTTCAGTAAACACACGTCACCACACGTCACCGCATATGTAGAAGCAGACTTAACTGAAATGGTAAATTGGCGCAACAAGAACAAAGCTGCTTTTCAGAAAAAATACAACGAAAAACTCACATTTACTCCTTTGTTTATTGAATGTGTTGCAATGGCAATCACAGATTTTCCAATGATTAATTCCACGCTAGATGGGACAAATATTATTGTGAAAGAGGAAATAAATATTGGAATGGCCACGGCGCTCCCTTCTGGAAATTTAATTGTTCCCGTCGTGAAAAATGCTGATAAGAAAGATTTAAAAGAACTGGCCAAAACCACCAACGAATTAGTTGGAAAATCCCGAGATAACAAGTTGAAAGCCGATGATACCAAAGGAGGTACTTTTACAATTAGTAATGTAGGAACCTTTGGAAGTTTGATGGGAACACCAATTATAAACCAACCCGAAGCCGCCATTTTGGCAACCGGAATCATAAAAAAACGAGCTGAAGTGATTGAGCGCAAAGAGGGCGATACTATTGAAATACGTCAAATGATGTATCTTTCACTTTCTTTTGACCATAGAATTGTAGATGGATATTTGGCAGGTTCTTTCTTAAGAAGAATTGCCGATTATATGGAAAAATTCGATTCCAAAAGAAAAATTTAAACTAATCAATTCCCCCTTTGAAGGGGGTAAGGGGGGATGTTTTCGCATTTACCATAATGATCATTATGAAAAATAACATTTCAAAAGATATATTAAAAAAAGCCTTTAAAAATCTCGTCACCGCAAAAGCGATGACAGAGATTTATGAAGAAAATTTTAAAACAGTTTCAAAATATGTGCACGCCACTTCGCGAGGACACGAAGTAATACAAACGGCATTGGGATTGCAGCTTTTGCCTCAGGATTACGCTTTTCCATATTACCGTGATGATTCTATTTTGTTGGCTATTGGAATGAAGCCCTACGAGCTGATGCTCCAAGTTTTAGCAAAAAAAGACGATCCTTTTTCCGCCGGAAGAACGTATTACAGTCACCCAAGTTTACGGGATGACGATAAACCAAAAATCCCACATCAAAGTTCCGCTACGGGAATGCAAGCTATTCCAGCAACTGGTGTGGCAATGGGATTTTGGTACAAAGAATCTTTTAAATCAGAATTTAAAAATGAAACTTCAGAACTTCCTATTGTAGTTTGCAGTTTAGGGGACGCATCTGTTACCGAAGGCGAAATTGCCGAAGCCTTTCAAATGGCTGCTCTAAAGCAGTTACCAATATTGTATTTGGTGCAGGATAATGGCTGGGATATTTCAGCAAATGCAGCAGAAACTCGCGCGCAGGATGCTTTTGAATATGCCAAAGGTTTTCACGGTTTGGAAGCTGTTTCAATTGATGGGACTGATTTTGAAGAGAGTTATAATACTATTCAAGATGTAATTTCAAAAATCAGAAAAGAAAGAAGACCATTTTTGGTTCACGCTAAAGTTCCACTTTTGAATCATCACACTTCTGGAGTACGCATGGAGTTTTATCGTGATGATTTGGACGAAGCCCGAAGTCGTGATCCATATCCGAAGTTGAAAAAGCTTTTGTCGAATAATGGTTTTTCTAAAAAAGAGCTTTCAGAAATTGAAAATTCTGCCAAAAAAGAAGTTGCCGAAAGTTTAGCAAAAGCGTTAAAGGCTGAAGATCCAAAACCAGAAGATTTATTCACCCACGATTTTGCACCTACTGAAATTACTGAAGAAGTAGGCGAGCGTTCCCCAAAAGGTGGCGAAAAAGTAGTGATGGTTGATTGTGCGCTTTTTGCTATTGAAGAATTAATGGCAAAACATCCCGAATGTTTGTTATACGGTCAGGATGTGGGTGGAAGATTAGGTGGCGTTTTCCGTGAAGCGGCGACTTTGGCTCAGAAATTTGGTGATAACCGTGTTTTTAATACGCCCATTCAGGAGGCATTTATAGTTGGAAGCACTGTGGGGATGAGCGCTGTTGGTTTAAAACCAATTGTTGAAGTTCAGTTTGCCGATTATATATGGCCGGGACTCAATCAGCTTTTTACTGAAGTAAGCCGAAGCTGTTACCTTTCAAACGGAAAATGGCCTGTTTCAATGGTTTTGCGTGTGCCTATTGGTGCTTATGGAAGCGGTGGGCCTTACCATTCTTCTTCCGTGGAAAGTGTGGTTACAAATATTCGGGGATTAAAAATCGCCTATCCAAGCAACGGAGCGGATTTAAAAGGATTGCTGAAAGCTGCGTATTACGATCCAAATCCTGTTGTGATTTTTGAACACAAAGGACTGTATTGGAGCAAAGTTAAAGGCACAAAAGGGGCGACTTCTTTAATGCCCGATGAAGATTATATTTTACCTTTTGGAAAAGCTTGGGTTTTACAGGAAATCTGGAAACAGGAAGAGGAGGAAACGCTTTCAATAATCACTTACGGAATGGGTGTGCATTGGGCAATGAACGCTTCCGAAGAACTTGGAATGCAGGATAAAATAGAAGTCGTAGATTTACGAACACTTCATCCATTGGATTATGAGACGGTTTTTAAAAGCGTGAAGAAATGCGGAAAATGTCTTGTAGTTACAGAGGAGCCTTCTGAAAATGGTTTCAGTAGAGGTTTGCAGGGTAGAATTCAGGAGGAATGTTTTCAGCAATTGGATGCGCCGGTGATGTTGATTGGCTCTGAAAATATGCCCGCGATTCCTTTGAATTCAACATTGGAAGAAACCATGATTCCTTCCACCGAAAAAGTGAAAGTGAAAATACTTGAAATACTCAATTATTGAATACTGAAAAGATAAGCTGCTTTTAAAACATGTAATTTTAATTGAAAAGGTGATACTCTTTTACATTAGTCAATTGTTATAAAAATTAATTTAAACACAATTTATGAAATCAATAATTACTCTTTTCGCATTATTTAGTGTAGTCTTATTACACGCACAATGGACCACAAATACTGATTTAAATACGCTAGTAGCAGAATCAGGAGAGCTCGATATGCAGGCTAAAGGAACTAACGATGGGCAAACCTATGTTGTATTCTGGAAAAATGTTGGAGCACCTATTAATATTGAACTTCGTATGCAAGTTATGGACGCTGATGGCAACCAAAAATTTGGAAGTGACGGAATGCTTGTAAGTGACCAAATACCAATGAGTACCTCTACCGTAATTATGACTACAGTGGTTGATGCTGATAACAATCTTTATATAGGAGCAACAGGAACTGGTGGAGGAGACCCCGCTTATGTTTTTAAAATGGACACTAACGGAAGCCATTTATGGGGTGCAAATGGAGTAAACGTTGGCAGCGGAAATGTAGTTACCGTGCTGCCTCTATCTGCAGGTGGGGCAATCGTTAGTTGGTTGTCCAATTCGGGTGCTGTTATGCAAAAATACGATTCAACTGGTGCCTCAGTATGGCCAACTACCCAGTCCATTACAACAGGTTCCGGTAGCGCGGCTCCCGGTAATTTCTTTGAGGTTTCTGGGGGTGAATATATTGCTGTTTTTCATAAGCTTCTTACGGGGATTAGCTCATTTTTATATGCCCAACGCTATGATACAGATGGAAACCCAGTATGGGTCAATGCGATACAAATTGCAGACAGAGCTACGGCTTTTATCCGCTCCTATCCAGGTGTGCAGGAGGGTGATGTAGTTTATATGGGCTATTTTGCTTCAGCTGGAAACCGTTTTGATTCGTATTTACAAAGAATAAATCCTGATGGAACATTGCCTTGGGGCATCAACGGTTCAGATTTCGATACCAATGAAGCCGATTATGAAATGGAAACTGAAATCGCATTCCAGTCTGGATCCCAATATATATGGTCAGTTTCAACATATAGAAATACCAGCCAAAGTGAGCGCGGCGAATATGTTCAAAAATTTGATAAAGTTTCCGGAGCACGTGAATTGACGGATAATGCTAAAGTTGTGTTTCCTATTGGGGATGATAAATCACATGTTGGATCACTCCAATTAAGAAGCGACAGCCCTCTATTTCTTATGGAAGAAGGTTTAAACAATGGAGTTTCTCCAACCACTTTGAATGTTGTTTACCTTGATGTAAATGGTGACTTTGCTTGGCCAGAAGAAACACGTCCTATTGCTACTTTTGCAGCAAACAAAAGCAGAGTGGAGTTCACGAAACCAGCAAATCTGCAAAACGTTGCAGTCTTTATTGAAGACAAAGGAACCGGTATGAAGATATATGCACAAAATGTTGTTGATGAAACTGCAGGAATAGAAGAATTTTCAAACGCAACTGTGTTTTTTGCAAATCCTGTAGGTGATGAAATGGTTATAAACAGTAATTCACCAATTGAAGTAATTTCAATATTTAATGTTTTGGGGCAAAAATTATTTAGCTCTGAATACAATGGAGAAACTCAAATAAACATCAATACTCAAAGCTGGAATACTGGAATTTATTTTATGAACGTTTCAACAAGCGAAGGAATGGAAAAAGGAATAAAACTAGTTAAACAGTAAGTGTTTACTTATACTCGATATTGAGGAACTTTTCATTTTTCTGGAAGGGCTTTTATGATAAAGACAAGTTTTTTTAAAAATATAAATAAAGGCCTGCATTTATATAATGTGTATCAATAATCAGGGGGACTATTTCATCTTCTGTTTGGAAAGTAAGGTCATTCTCATATTCAGGGATGTAGCTTAAAATTACACCAAGTGATTTTTTTTCATCCAATGAAAACAAAATACCAACTCTAGGAATTACGAAAGCGCTGCCTTCTCTTTCATTTAAATCGTAACCATTATAACTTCCTTTGTAATGGTCACTTGCAAGGCCCACTCCAATTCCAGCTAGCGGTCTGATTTTGCCTTTTTTATTGAAATGGTATTCCAATCCTAGATTCGCTTTTTGTGAATCTTTTTTAAAATTTGTTTGGAACGGAGAATTTCCAAAATCCTTATCTCCAGAAAACGCTGCGTTAACTTCCAAAGTAACGTATAAATTACCTTGTAAAGAACCTAAAAATCCTGGAGTTGCAGCCAAACCAAAACTTAATTGACCTTGTGCTAAATTTTCGTAATCATCAAAATTGAAAAAACTGATGCGGTTCAAGGATCCACCGATACTTGCAAATAATTTATATTCATCCACTTGAAAATTGGCAGCTTGTTCAATTTCTTTTTCTGTCGGCTCAAAGGGAGTGTAGTTGCATTTGTTGTAATTTTTTACAGTTTTCACTAAATCTTCTTCGGTAATAATTTTCAGATCAAAAACTGACTGTCTAGTTTCTTCACATTCTTTGAAAAGTACCGCAAGTGTACCATGAATATGTTCTTCAGCATTCGGCCGAATGTCTATCTTTTTTACGGTTCCATCCTCTTTTTTGACTTCGTAAATCCCTCCTTTTAATTTGGTTAAGGTGGCTTTACCACTAACAAGTTCTTGTGCTTGCATTCCAAAACTTACAAGTAAAACAAGCAATAATAATTTAAATGATTTCATCTGCATTAAATGTTTTTTTTAAAGGAAGATAGAATGCTTAAACTGTTATAGATAGAATATTTGCAATTCGTGATTGTGCATTGAATACCTTTTCTTATTTTTTTATCGAATGAGGTCGATATTACCATTCGTCTAAGAAATTATTTCCTGAATACGAAAAGTTTTTCAGAATAAGGTTTTGCTAGTAGCGGATTTTTTCGAGCTTACTTCTTCAGTACTCCCGGTGGATATTCTGCTAAAATTTTCGTTACTATTTCACGAATGCGTTCTTCCTTTTTTTCCATATCATATGTTACCAAATCTGCACTTCCCATACCTTGCCAGACAAGATTGTTGGTTTTTGCATCAATCAAATCTATGTAAAGCGTGCCTTCAGTTGAATGGGAAACATTGCTGCCGCCATAAAATCCGCCGTAATACCAAGGATTCCAACCCCAGCCGTAACCGAAATTGTTATTATAAACATCAACGCGCTGGCGCTCTTTGGTGAAAATGCTAACAAGCAAATCTGGTTTTTCTGATTTGGACATTCCTTTCATTGTAAGATTTGCTTCAATTGAGCGAAGAATGCGTTTTTTGTCAAGGTCACTGATTTCTGCTTTGTCAATTCCCGGTCTAAAGAAAGCGAAGGAATTGTATTGATTAAAATTTGCTTCTTTATCGAAATCTGTTGCCACACGAACGGTGGAGCAGGAGGTTAAAATAAAAAGAAACAACAGCGGTAAAAATTTAAGTGCTTTCATAGGAGTTATCTTTATTTGAATAAATTATCATCAACGAAATTTGGAAGTGTAACTTTTAACTGTGGATTTTTTTCCATTGCTCTTTTAATAGCAAAAACAGCTTCGTCATTCCGTGCCCAACTTCGTCTTGCAATTCCGTTATTCACATCCCAGAAAAGCATGTTTTCCAAACGTCGTTGGGCGTCACTACTACCATCAAGAACCATACCGAATCCACCATTTATAACCTCACCCCAACCCACGCCACCACCGTTGTGTATGCTCACCCAAGTAGCGCCACGGAAGCTATCGCCAATAACGTTTTGTATGGCCATATCAGCAGTAAATCTACTGCCGTCATATATATTTGAAGTTTCGCGATATGGCGAATCCGTTCCAGAAACATCGTGATGGTCGCGCCCCAAAATTACGGTGCCAATTTTTCCATCGGAAATAGCTTTGTTGAAAGCAGATGCAATCTGAATACGTCCATCGGCATCTGCATAAAGTATCCGCGCCTGTGAGCCTACAACCAATTTATTTTCCTGTGCACCCTTTATCCAAGTAATGTTATCCTGCATTTGTTGCTGAATTTCTTTTGGTGAATTTTCCATCAATGCTTCCAAAACTTCACAGGCTATTTTATCAGTTTTTTGAAGGTCTTCAGCTTTGCCAGAAGCGCAAACCCATCGGAAAGGTCCAAAACCATAATCAAAACACATTGGCCCCATGATATCTTGAACATAGGAAGGATATCTGAATTCTTTATTTTTTTCTTTGGAAAGCACATCAGCGCCAGCGCGGGAAGACTCCAAAAGGAAAGCATTTCCATAGTCAAAAAAGTATGTCCCTTTCGCAGTGTGCTTGTTGATTGCCTCTACTTGGCGACGCAAACTTTTCTGGACTTCTTTTTTGAATTGTTCAGGATTGTTGGCCATCATTTCATTGGCTTCCTCATACGTCAACCCAACAGGATAATAACCGCCAGCCCACGGATTGTGAAGTGAGGTTTGATCGCTACCCAAATCGATTTTGATATTTTCTTTAGCAAATTTTTCCCAAACTTCAACCACATTGCCATCGTATGCTATAGAAACGGTTTCTTTATTCTCCATTGCTTCTTTAACACGTTTTGAAAGCGCGTCTAAATCTGAAATCACTTCATCAACCCAGCCTTGGCTATGTCTGGTTTGGGTTGCTTTTTTGTTTACTTCGGCACAGACCGTTACGCAACCCGCAATATTTCCAGCTTTTGGTTGTGCGCCACTCATTCCGCCAAGACCGGAGGTTAAAAACAAACCACCATTGGGTTCTTTTTTAATTTTTCTGAAACCGTTCAAAACTGTAATCGTAGTTCCATGAACAATACCTTGTGGGCCGATATACATATAGCTACCTGCCGTCATCTGGCCGTATTGGGTCACTCCCAGCGCATTGAATTTTTCCCAATCATCAGGTTTTGAATAATTAGGGATCATCATTCCGTTCGTTACAACCACTCTCGGTGCGTCTTTATGTGAAGGGAATAAACCCATTGGATGCCCAGAATACACTGCCAAAGTCTGCTCCTCAGTCATTTCCGAAAGATATTTCATCATTAGAAGATACTGCGCCCAGTTTTGAAAAACAGCGCCATTTCCACCATATGTAATCAATTCGTGTGGATGTTGTGCTACAGCATAATCCAAGTTGTTTTGGATCATCAGCATTATTGCTTTTGCCTGCTGAGATTTCCCAGGATATTCATCAACGGGCCTTGCATAAATCCTGTAATCGGGACGAAAACGGTACATATAAATTCGACCGTACTTTTCAAGTTCATCACGAAACTCGGGTAGGAGTGTGGCATGGTGTTTGGGTTCAAAATAACGAAGTGCATTGCGAAGTGCCAGTTCCTTTTCTTCTTTTGAAAGAATTTCTTTCCGTTTTGGTGCGTGATTTATGGATGGGTCGTAAGGTTTCTTTTCTGGCAAAATTGAAGGAATACCTTGTTGTATTTGTTCTTTAAAAGTCATTTTCCGAATATATTTTTATTGATGCTTTCCAGTTTTTTTGTCAAATCCATATGGACAATGACGGCAACCACTTTCACAGCAATAGCCGCGTTTTAAATGATATTGCTCCGTGAAGCATTTGTATCCTTCAGGGGTAAGGTAATAATCACCTTCTTCGAGCTCTATTTTTTTCTTTGGGAAAAGCATCTTACAAAAGTAAGGATTTCAATGCTGAAAGTTTTAAAATTGAACCAAATCCAATGTTTCGGGATTTAAGCTTTAAATTTGCAAAATCAATAATACAGAAATGACAAAACACAAAGCCGGATTCGTAAACATTATAGGTAACCCGAACGTAGGCAAAAGCACGCTGATGAATTCTTTTGTGGGCGAGCGACTTTCCATAATCACTTCCAAAGCACAAACTACACGCCACCGTATTCTGGGAATTGTAAACGGCGATGATTTTCAGGTGCTTTTGAGCGATACTCCAGGAATTATAAAACCTGCATATCAGCTTCAGGAAAGTATGATGGATTTTGTGAAATCTGCTTTTGAGGATGCCGATATTCTGCTTTATTTAGTTGAACTGGGCGAAAAGGAACTGAAAGACGAAGCGTTTTTCAACAAAATAACAAATGCTAAAATTCCAGTTTTACTTCTTATAAATAAAATAGACATCGGCAATGAGGAATTGCTTGCCGAAGCTCTCAAACTTTGGCAGGAAAAAGTTCCGAATGCTGAAATTTTCGCTATTTCGGCCCTTCAAAATTTTGGAGTTCCCGAAGTATTCAATCGAATTATAGAATTACTGCCCGAGTCGCCAGCGTTTTATCCAAAAGACCAACTAACGGACAAACCCGAACGGTTTTTCGTAAACGAAGCTATTCGTGAAAAAATATTGATCCACTACAAAAAGGAAATTCCATATTCCGTCGAAATTGATACCGAGGAGTTTTTTGAAGACGAAACCATTATACGCATTCGCAGCGTGATAATGGTGGAACGTGAAACACAAAAAGGAATTATTATCGGTCACAAAGGCTCAGCGTTAAAGCGAGTAGGAACAGAAGCCAGGAAGGATTTGGAAAAGTTCTTCGGGAAACAAATCCATTTAGAGCTTTACGTGAAAGTGAACAAAAACTGGCGTAGTGATGAACGGCAGTTGCGCAGGTTCGGGTACAATAATAAATAAAATTAAAAAAACAAATTCCAAATTCCAATGTTCAAATTCCCATCCCAGCTCTCCCAAAGGGAGGGATCGGTTCCGATTTTGAAGATTTTGTTTCGAACTTGAGTAAGCTTGTATTTTGAGATTTGAATTTTTGGAATTTATTTGTAATTTGGTTTTTGTAATTTGGAATTTACTGAATAGTTTCCATCATAAAATTATATAGCTCCCACATTCCAGGTTTTCCTTTTTTCTTTCCCATTGCTCCTGCAAAATAGAGCAGAATCCAAGCTAAAACCAAAAAAACAGCTATGCCAACTTGAAGATCTATTGGGTTTCCCAAATTGTAATTGGAGTATAGCCAAGTAGCATTTACCATAAAAAGTATTCCCACGGCTACGTGCAGAAACATAAACATAGTCCAGACTGTGGGATTCGGTCCAAAAAAACCTTGTAGAGAGCAGGAGTTTTCATCTTTTTCAATTATTTCCAAATGCAATTGCGGTGACCAAAAATGCTGTTGGTTATTTGGAAGTTTTATAAAAAGATGATCATCTACACAGGAAACCACAAATTTGTTTTGAGACTTTTTTGCGTCCGAGAATCTCGCAAGCAATTGGGAACAAGGTTGTTCAATTTCCATTTGGAAACGTGGGCGCAATACTATTTCATTCGAAAGCATTCTTTAATTATTTATTTTAAAGCAGTTAAAATAGTATTTTTTCTGACAACTAAAAGCTATTTTTGCACCCTAAAATTAAGATTATGAGCATTGTTGCCGTCGTAGGAAGACCGAATGTGGGTAAATCCACTTTTTTCAATAGATTGATTCAGCGTAGGGAAGCCATTGTTGATGCAGTGAGCGGAGTTACGCGTGACCGCCATTATGGAAAAAGCGATTGGAACGGAAAGGAATTTTCTTTAATTGACACGGGAGGTTATGTAAAAGGTAGCGATGACATTTTTGAAGCTGAAATAGACAAACAAGTAGAGCTTGCTATTGGCGAAGCAGATGCTATAATCTTTATGGTTGATGTGGAAAGTGGTGTTACCGGAATGGATCAAGAGGTTGCAAAACTACTTCGTCGTTCAAAGAAACCGATTTTTTTAGCAATCAATAAAGTTGATGGAGCTTCTCGAATGAACGCCGCATTGGAGTTTTATTCATTGGGTTTTGAGCATCAATACAACCTTTCAAGTATAAATGGTAGTGGTACGGGAGAGTTATTGGATGATTTGGTAAAAGCATTACCAGATAGAGAAGAAGAGGATAATAGCGAACTGCCTCGTTTTGCAGTTGTTGGTCGTCCAAATGCAGGAAAATCTTCTTTCATTAATGCCTTAATTGGTAAGGATAGATACATTGTTACTGACATTGCCGGAACCACGCGCGACAGTATTGATACCAAATACGACCGTTTCGGTTTTGAATTCAATTTGGTTGATACTGCTGGAATTCGTAAAAAAAGTAAAGTAAAAGAAGACTTAGAATTCTATTCCGTAATGCGAAGCGTTCGCGCCATTGAACATTGCGATGTTATTATCTTAGTTTTTGATGCCACCCGTGGTTTTGACGGACAGGTTGAAAATATTTTTTGGTTGGCCCAGCGCAACAATAAAGGGATTGTGATTCTAGCCAACAAGTGGGATTTGGTAGAAGACAAAGATACCAGCAGCGTGAAGGATTATGAAAAATACATCCGCCAGCAATGCGAACCTTTTGTGGATGTGCCGATTGTTTTTGTTTCAGTATTAACAAAACAACGTATTTATAAAGCTATTGAAACTGCTGTAGAAGTTTACCAAAACCGAAGTAAAAAGGTTAAAACAAGTGAGCTTAACGAAGTAATGCTTCCTATAATTCAAGCATATCCACCACCAGCATATAAAGCGAAATATGTGAAAATAAAGTTCTGCACACAGTTGCCAACACCGTATCCAAGTTTTGCATTTTTCTGCAATCTGCCGCAATATGTGAAAGATCCGTACAAGCGTTTTATTGAGAATAAATTACGTGAAAATTTCGATTTTTCAGGAGTCCCGATTACTGTTTATTTTAGGAAGAAGTAGGCTTGAATTATAATAATTTTTTAGGATATTTTTCTTAAACTTTTTGACGCCATTCTAGTTGCTATGACTTTTGGGACATTGCTACTGTCCCATATTTTTATTATTGCGTCAACGCCCATATCGATTCCTTCATAATATTTATCTTCTTTAAATTTTGGAATCATAACACTATCGATTATTTGTTTACAAATAGAATCTGTGAGAACCTTTTCTGTTCCATATCCAGTGCTTATGGCGACTTTTCTTAGTGGCTTCGAAAAAACAATTAAAAGGCCATTATCAAGGTCTTTTTGTCCTACGCCCCAATAATTCCCTAAATCACTAGCGTATTTTTGAATGTCATTATAAGGGAAAATGGAGTCTACAGTTACTACTGCTATTTGTCGGGTAGTTTTATCTCCGTATTGACCTAGTTTGGTGGCAAGTTCGTTATTTTCTGAAATTGAAAATATATACGAATAATCAACTACCGCTAAAGAATTGGGGTTCTCTTGAAAAACTGTTGAATTTTCTTTATCCTGACTTTTACAGGAAAGAACAGTTATCAAAAGTAAAAATGATAATAATGACAGTTTCATGCTTATGACATAAATATTAAAATCTACCACCCACCACTAGCCCCGCCGCCGCCAAAACCACCGCCGCCGAAACCGCCGCCAAAGCCACCTCCGCCGCCTCCGAAGCTGCCTCCGCCGCCGCCAAAACCACCTCGGCCTAGGCTACTGAGCACGATAATGTCTAGCAAACTTCCGCCACCACCTTTACCGCCTTTGCCCCCTTTACGGATTAAAGCGAGAATAATGATGATAAATACGAAAATGATAAAAAACGGAATGTGTCCGCTGTCCTTTTTCCCGAAATCACGGTCTTCCTTGAATTCTCCTTTTAAAGCTAAAAAAATGGCGTCACTTCCTTTGTCTAAGCCAGCGTAGAAATTCCCAGTTTTAAATTCAGGAATCATTATACGGTTGATGATGCGTTCAGACATTAAATCTGTTATGCGGTATTCAATTCCGTAGCCTGTATTTATGTCAACTTTCCGATCGTCTTTGGCAAGGGTGATAACAATCCCGTTGCCTTCGTCTTTTTGACCGATACCCCATTTTTGTCCCCATTCCGCACCGAGCATTGATATGTCTTCACCGTTAGTGGAACCAATAATGATACAAACTATTTGTGTGGAAGTTGAATCTGCATAGCGGATCAACTTGCTTTCCAATGCTGTTTTCTGTGAAGGGGTAAGCAGGTTTATATAATCATAAACTGAAGTTTGTTTTTCAGGTTTTGGAGGAATTTCATACTGGGCCGAAACATTTTCAGATAGAAATGCAGTGGCAATTAATACAAACAGTATTTTATATTTCTGAAGAAAATATTTCATTGAAGTTGTTTACTGCCAACAGATTCGCTGACTGAATATTAAAAAATCACCCTACCGAAATATCATCTGGCAGTTCATTTTTGTCGTCTTTTTTGTGTGGAAAGTGCTTTTTCAACTGTTCGCCAGCTTTTAAGATTCCTTCCACCAAGCCTTGTTTCATATCACCATTTTTAAAATGGTTTATGATAATGTCCTTGGTGCTTTCCCAAAAATTCTGGCCAACGATATCGTTGATGCCTTTGTCACCCATTATTACAAGAGTTCGGTCTTGAACAGCAACATAAATAAGCACACCGTTGCTTTCTTTGGTGTTGTGCATGTTTAGCATATCAAAAACTTCTGCAGCACGATCAAAGGCGTCAATTTGTTCGTTGGGTTCTTCTGCAGAAATGGAAGTGGGTTCCAAATGCACGCGTATCTCGCCCGAAGTATTTTTTTCAGCAATACGAATTGCTTCAACAATAGCGGCTTCGTCTTCCGAAGTAAGAAAATCTTCTACTTTTGACATTTTAATTATCTTTTCCTAAGTCATCAAAATTCACTTTTGGCGCATTTTCGCTTCCTGCATCGGCTTTGAAATATGCTTTTTCGTGAAAGCCTAAAATTCCTGCAAAGAGCTTCGTCGGAAATTGATTTACTTTAGTGTTAAACTCACGAGCTGTGTCATTAAATCTATTACGTTCAACATTGATGCGGTTTTCGGTGCGCTCCAATTCGTTTATCAATTCCTTGAAATTTTCATTCGCCTTTAAATCTGGATATCTTTCAAAAACAGCCAACAAACGCGAAAGGGCAGAGGTGACACCAGCCTGTGCTTGCTGGTATTGCGCAAGTTGTTCGGGTGTAATATTTGAAGGATCAATGTTGACAGACGTTGCTTTGCTTCTTGCTTCGGTTACAGCAACTAAAGTTGACTGTTCAAATTCTGCATAGCCTTTTGCAGTGCTCACAATATTTGGGATAAGATCTGCACGACGTTGGTAGGAACTTTCTACATTTGCCCACTGTGCTGTGGCATTTTGATCCAATACGACCAGTTTATTGTTTAGGCTTGCCATATGGGCGCCGATAAGGAGAATAATGCCAAGAATAATAATAATGGGTAACCATTTTTTCATGATGAGGTTGTTTTTAGAGTTGTTCTTTTATTTTTAAAAGTTCTGCTTTTACAGTTTCAAGTTTGCGTATAATTTCAAACTGGTCAAGTGTTTTTTGTTTATTTTCCTTTAAATGAATTTTTGCGCCTTCCAGTGTAAACCCACGTTCTTTCACTAAATGGTAGATAAGTTCTAGATTTTTTATGTCTTGGGGCGTAAACTTTCTGTTGCCTTTAGCATTTTTTTTGGGTTTCAATGCATCAAATTCTTTTTCCCAAAAACGTATCAGCGAGGTATTCACGCCGAAAGCCTCGGCCACTTCGCCAATGCTGTAATATAATCTTTCGGGTAGGTCTATGTGCATTTTTTCAGTTGTGAGTTTTGAAAGGTTAGTCTAAAGACTGATTTTCCTGTTGTGCCTTTGTAAGTATCTCTGCAAATTCTTCAGCAGTTAAGCTTCCGTAGTAAAAATTTATCGGATTGATTCGATCGCCATCCTTAAACACCTCATAATGGCAATGCGGAGCCTCACTTCTTCCGGTACTTCCCACAAAACCAATTATGTCCCCTCGCTGCACCTTTTTTCCAGCGCGTACATTGTATTTGTAAAGATGAGCATAAAGACTTTCATAACCATAACCATGATCTACAACAATGTGATTTCCATAACCAGTTGCTGTATTATCTGCGCGCGTAATAACACCATCACCGGTAGCATAAACAGGTGTTCCGCGTGGAGCGGTAAAATCCATTCCATAGTGAAATTTTCGAGCTTTTGTAAATGGGTCGGTTCTGTAGCCATATCCTGAAGCCATACGCGTTAAATCTTCATTCTTTACTGGTTGAATTGCCGGAATGGCGGCCAAAAGCTTCTCTTTATTCAATGCAAGTTTAGCTATTTCTTCAAGTGATTTTGACTGCACTACGATTTGCTTAGTCAAAATATCCAAATTTCGGGTTGTATTTACTATCAATTTTGAATTGTCAAAACCCTCCAGATCTTTGTAACGGTTTATCCCTCCAAATCCTGCCTTTCGCTGTTCTTCGGGAATGGGGTTTGATTCAAAATAAACACGATACAGATTGTTGTCGCGATCTTCCACTTCCGCTAGAACTGCCTGTGCTTGATTCATTTTTTTATTTAAAAGCTCAAACTGAAGCTGCATATTGTTCAACTCCCTTTGGAGAGACATTTCCTTTGGGGTTTGGACTGAGGGAAGATTTATATAAATTAAAAGCAATAAAAAACCGCTCAAAAACATTCCCAAAAGACTTAGGACGAAAATCTTCAGTTTTCTTCCTTTCTTCTTTTCTATTTTTCGGTACGAAAGCGTTTCACTATCGTAATAATATTTAACCTTAGACATGCGTTAAAAAATTGCTATTTTTGCGCGTTACTTGTTGGCGCGAATTAAAGGTAACGTTTTTACAAATATAGAAATTGTTTACTAGTGTGCCCAACTCTTAATTTTAGCATAATTTTATAGGAAATGAAGTCCAAGGAAATACGTTCACAGTTTTTAAAATTTTTCGAGTCAAAACAACACCTTATTGTTTCGTCAGCGCCCATGGTCGTGAAAAATGATCCAACTCTAATGTTTATAAACAGTGGGATGGCTCCGTTTAAGGAATATTTCTTGGGAAATGGAAAGCCGAAAAGCAACCGAATTGCCGATACGCAGAAATGTCTTCGCGTTAGCGGAAAACATAACGATTTGGAGGAAGTTGGCATGGACACCTACCACCACACCATGTTCGAGATGCTCGGAAACTGGAGTTTTGGCGATTATTTTAAAAAAGAAGCAATAGAATGGGCATGGGAACTTTTGACCGAAGTTTTAAAAATTGACAAAGAAATTCTCTATGTCACTATTTTTGAAGGAGACGATAGTGAAGGTTTGGAACGCGATACCGAAGCCTACAATCTTTGGAAACAATTTGTGCCCGAAGACCGAATTTTAAACGGAAATAAAAAAGATAACTTTTGGGAAATGGGCGATCAAGGTCCTTGTGGACCTTGTAGTGAAATACATGTTGATATTCGTTCTTCGGAAGAAAAAGCTAAAATTCCAGGAAAAGATTTAGTGAACAACGACCATCCGCAAGTGGTTGAAATCTGGAATTTGGTTTTTATGCAATTCAATCGAAAAGCCAGCGGTAGCCTTGAAAAACTGCCTTCACAGCACGTTGATACGGGGATGGGCTTTGAGCGTTTGTGCATGGTTTTGCAAAATAAACAGAGCAATTATGACACCGATGTTTTCTCACCTTTGATTCGTGAAATTGGTGCAATAACAAATTCAAAATACGGAAAAGACGAAAAGAAAGACATCGCCACCCGCGTAATTGCCGATCACATTCGTGCCGTTGCATTTTCAATTGCAGATGGCCAGCTTCCGAGCAATACTGGTGCTGGTTATGTGATTCGTAGAATTTTAAGAAGAGCAATTCGATACGGATTTACGTTTTTGGATAAAAAAGAGCCTTTCATTTATAAATTGATAGAAACACTGAGTGCGCAAATGGGAGATGCTTTTCCCGAGCTTATTACTGAAAAGAACTTAATCACAAACGTTATCCGCGAAGAGGAACAATCCTTTTTGAGAACGTTAGATCAAGGTTTGGTTTTGCTTGAAAATGTCATTGAAACCGCAGATTCAAAAGAAATTTCTGGAAAAAAAGCCTTTGAATTGTACGATACCTTTGGCTTCCCGATAGATTTAACGGCTTTAATTCTTCGCGAGCGCGGTTATTCTTTAAATGAAAAAGAGTTTGATGCTGAACTTCAGCAACAAAAAGAACGTTCCCGAGCAGCAACAAAGGTTGAAACTGGCGATTGGGTTGTTTTAGAAAAAGACGATGTAGAGGAATTTGTGGGCTACGATACTTTGGAAACCCAAGTAAAAATTACCCGTTACAGAAAAGTGGAAAGTAAAAAAGAAGGCGAAATGTACCAACTCGTTTTCAACTTAACCCCTTTTTATCCAGAAGGTGGAGGCCAAGTAGGCGACAAAGGGTATTTGGAAGCTACTGATGGTGGCGTAACTTATATCGTAGATACCAAAAAGGAGAACAATTTAATAATTCACTTCACAAAAGCGCTTCCGCGAAATCCCGAAACTACTTTTAAAGCTGTAGTTGATCATAAACAAAGAAGTCGAACCGCTTCAAACCATACAGCAACGCATCTGCTACACCAAGGATTGCGAAATATTTTGGGCGAACATGTGGCGCAAAAGGGAAGTATGGTTCACAGTAGAAATTTGCGTTTCGATTTTTCACACTTTGCTAAAATGACTGATGAAGAATTAAAGCAAGTTGAGAATTTTGTAAATGCAAGAATCCGCGAAGGAATCGCTTTGGAAGAACGAAGAAATATTCCCTACCAGCAAGCACTTGACGAAGGTGCAATTGCACTTTTTGGCGAAAAATATGGCGATAGCGTTCGAGCAATAAAATTTGGAAAATCGATGGAATTATGCGGTGGAACGCACGTACCCAATACAAATGATATTTGGCATTTTATAATCACTTCGGAGGGGGCGGTTGCTTCTGGAATTAGAAGGATTGAAGCCATTACTGGAGATGCCGCAAAGCAATACTTTATTGATAGAAGTGAATCGTTCTCATCACTTCAAAAAGCGATGAACAATACCCAAGATCCAGTAAAAGCAGTTGAAAACTTACAGGAAGAAAATAGCAATTTGCAGAAACAGATTCAACAATTGTTGAAGGACAAAGCGAAAAATATAAAAGGCGATTTGAAGTCTGAAATACAGCAAATTAGCGGCGTAAATTTCCTTGCCAAAAAAATCGATTTGGATGCCGGCGGAATGAAAGATTTAGCTTTTGAAATGGGTGGAGAAACTGAAAATCTATTTTTGGTTTTTGGAGCCGAAAACGATGGCAAAGCTATACTGGCTTGCTACATTTCAAAAGAATTGGCTACTGAAAAAGGACTTGATGCTGGAAAAATTATCCGTGAACTTGGAAAATACATCCAAGGCGGCGGCGGCGGACAACCATTCTTCGCAACAGCAGGCGGTAAAAATCCTGCGGGAATAGATGAGGCTTTGGAAAAAGCAAAAAGCTTTTTGGATTAACTCTTTGCCTCTGTGGTAAACATTACAACGCAGAGGCATATAGGACACAGAGATTTTGTAGAAAAAAAATGAAACTTCAAACCCAAATACCACTAAAGCCCGAAGAAAATCAAATAGATTATTCCTCAAAAATACTTTTGTTGGGAAGTTGTTTTTCGGAAAATATTGGAGGGAAGTTTGATTATTATAAGTTTCAGAATCTTCAGAATCCGTTTGGGGTTATTTTCAATCCGCTTTCCATTGAAAGATTGATTGTTCGTGCTATTGAAAACGTTTCTTTTTCTGAGAAAGACATTTTTCAACACAACGAAATTTGGAAATGTTTTGATGCACATTCAGAACTTGCAGCTTTGGATAAAACCGAATTTTTAAACAATCTGAATTCGGCTTTAAAAAATCTTCGGGAAGCACTTTTTTCTTCAACACATATCATTTTCACTTTCGGAACTTCGTGGGTATATAGAAATATTGAAAGCAATGAAACTGTAGCTAATTGCCATAAGCTTCCACAGAAAAATTTCAAGAAAGAGTTGTTGTCAATCGAAGAGATTTCAAAAAGTATACAAAATATCTCCAATAAAATTTCAGAAGTAAATCCAAATGCAACTATTATAAATACGGTTTCACCAGTTCGACATATTAAAGATGGTTTTGCAGAAAATACCTTGAGTAAAGCACACCTCATTTCCGCAATTCACCAAACAATTTGTCATCCTGAGCTTGTCGAAGGGCAACAACTAACAACCATCAACCATCAACTATTTTACTTTCCTTCTTTTGAAATAATGATGGATGAACTTCGCGATTACCGTTTTTATTCAGAAGATATGCTTCACCCCAACAAAACGGCAATCGAAATCATTTGGCAAAAATTTTCCACAGTGTGGATTTCTTCTGAAACGGAATCTCTTCAAAAGGAAATTGCATCCATTCAAAATGGTTTGCTTCATAGGCCTTTCAACCCAACAAGTGCAGAACATCATCATTTTTTTGAAAAATTGGAACAGAAAATATCTTCAATTACAAAACAGTTTCCGCACATTCAATTTTAAGGACTACCCACTGCATCCAAATACTGCTTTCTAAAGAATACGTCAATTGCCCTATTGTGAAGCTTTTGCTTTTGGGGCAATTTTGCTTCAACTAATAATCACGTATCCGCTAGGGCGGAGAGTTAAAACCAAATAAAATGAAAACATTCAACAAAACAATTTTAGTATTATTGGCTGTAGTAGCGATAAGCTTCACTTCATGTAAAAAAGATGACGATGGGGGAGGTGGAGGAAGCGCTAGCTCGGGAACAATTGCTGCCAAAGTGAACGGCTCTAATTTCACCTCTATGGAAGTTGCGTCAAGAGCTACACAATCAACAGGTGGTGGACCCACTACAATTATCCTTCAAGGTTCTGATGCTTCCGGAAAGGGCATATTTATTACAATGAATAATTTTGATGGTGTGGGCACTTATGAATTTTCGGATTCAAATGTGTTTTTGGTGGCTACTTATGTTGAAACCAATATAAATAACCCGCAGAATTCCCAAACTTGGACAGCTCCTTATGAAGGCAGCGGCGTAATAGGCCAGGTTAAAATTTCTGAAAAAACAGAGACAAGCATCAAAGGAACGTTCAATTTTACTGGTAAGAACGTAAATGGAGACAATTCTTTGAAGAATATTACTGACGGTTCTTTTAACCTTAATTTCTAAAAAAATAAACCGCATTTAAGAAAATCTCCATTTTGAGGTTTTTACGTGGGCCGGGGGATAAACGCAAGTTTTTCCTCCGGTTTTTTTATTGAAAAAGTTGATGAGCTTAAATATTTTAAACCAACAACCAACAACCAACAACCAACAACCAACAACCAACAACCAACAACCGACAACCAACAACCGACAACCAACAACCGACAACCGACAACCGAGAATACGTCAACTGCCCTATTGATTTCATCTTTTTAATGAAACATCTTTGAATCATCAACATATAAAAACCACAATTATGAAAACTTCAATACTTTTTTATACTTTAATCTGCTTTGCATTTATAAACCAAAATTCAATGTTGGCGCAAAAAGCAGAGCAACCAGATTTTCGATATGATACTGGGGCGAAAATAAATGAAATGTCACTTACGCAAGGAGGAACAATGGTGGTTGCTACCAACGATGGTCTTGTGGGGATAAAACCAGGTAGCAACCAACTGTTGTTTAATTTTACTGAATACGGAAGGGTAAAACCAGAGGAGCTTACTTTTATTCCCAACGCGCCCTATGTAATCGTTGCACAAGGAGGGTTTGCCAATTTAACGGCAAAAAAATCTGTGATTGATTATATCTCTGGACAGGTTTTATTCAACACCGAAAGCAATGGTTGGAAAATAGCCTATAGCTGTGATGTGAAAATGCCACAAAACAAATTGGTTGTAACTGGACAACGTCGATCAGAAGAAAAATTCGCCACTGCGGTTGCTGTTTACGATCTGAATACTGGAAAAGAAGATTACAGATTCAATCTGGGTGATCCCGGAAAAGTTACAATGGGTGCCGGTATGCAACCAAGTGGATCTGTTTTGCTTCTAAAAGATTATTTAATTGTTCCGACAACCAAAGGATTATTGGCCAAAAAAGCACAAACTGGTGAAACACTTTGGGAAAATGATATGAAAAATATCAGCTGGATGGTGGCAGATGCTTCTGAAAAAGAAATCTATGCTTTCGAAAGCGTAAACCAAGGGAAAAACACCCGGATTCACAAAGTTGGTGTAAATGGTGCCGAGCTTTGGAAAGATGACCATAAAGTGAAAGGCCAGGTTGTTAATTTCCAAATTTTGCCCAATGGAATAGCCGTAGTGAGCAACCAAAGCGATGGTGGTAGCGATAGCGTTTTTGCTGCAAAGAACGAATCCAACATCGCATTTTTGAGTGCGTCAAACGGAGAGGATCTTTGGGAAAAAGCTCCTAAAACAAAAGGCTATGTGCAGCATTTTTATGTAATGGAAGATGGTATTCTCTTCGGAATTTATCAAGGAGGTATCAACAAAATTTCGTTTGACGGACAGACGCTTTTCAAAAAACCGTTAAAAACAGGAGAGAATATTTTAACAATGGCGGAAACGCCTCAAGGATTAATTTACATAACTTCTGAAGATGCTAATATTGTAAACCTTAAAACGGGGGATCAGGTTTGGGACAAACCTTTAAAATATAAAAGAGCTGGTGCTGTGAGTTCAACTTTAGACAGTAAGAATAACCGCTATCTTATAAGTGCGGACGAAAATTTATTTGCTGTAGATGCTACTTCTGGCGATGTGACCACTTTGGCAGAATCAAAATTTGATGGCAAGGAAGCCCCGTCACACGTTGAAATTAGAGATGGTGGAATTCTATTGACCAGCGATCAAAATATGCTTTTAATGGACTGGAATGGCGGTAAACAATGGCAGGAATATTATCGCGCGCCAGGTAAAAGCGCTATGGGTGCTATTTTAGCTGGAGTTTCTGCTGTGGCTTCTGCCGCTGCTGCTACTGCCGCCGCAAACTCTTCTATGCAAAACAAATTGGCAGGATATAACAGTCAATCTGAACGTGATGCAGATTTAGCTGGAGGAATGGCAGCCGCAACTGGTGCTTCAATCTCTGAAATGCTCAAACGTTTTAAAGCAACAGCAGCCACTAAAGATGACCAGTTTATACTTACCAAACTTGAGGATGGTGTAGGCCTCGTGAAATTGAGTAAGGATACTGGTGAAAAGGGAAAGGAAATTGTTCTTAAAGACAAACAACCTGAATATATTGTTGATGAGATTGGCGGAATCCTTTATTATAAAGCAGATAACAACTCAATTTTTGCTTACGATCTTAAAAAGTAATCTACTAACCAGATTATTTTTCAAACGGAGGGCGAATTGAGGAACGCCCAAAGTTCTAAAACCCCATGTTCAACTATGGGGTTTATTTTTTTTAATTTATCTTCCATGCTCAAAGATATTTTACTTCCGAATACTAAAAATTTCTATGTCTGGGGCAATAGCGTTTTTCTGCTTTTGTTGCTTGCAGTCAATTTTGTGGAACCAGTTACCGTTGTTTTCGCATACTTTTTTGAAACAATTATTATAGGTGTTTTTCATATTTTAAAACTTTGGTTGATTATTGCCATGGGAAATGCGAACAAAGAAAATGGCAATACGGCCAAAGGTTTTAGCTTAATCCCTTTTTTTATATTCCACTATGGAATGTTCGTGGTAGTGCAGTCTATTTTTGCGTTTACTTTTTTTGAAATAGCTGTTCCAGGAATTAGCAGTGGTTTTAACTTGATTCATAACTATGGAGTTCTTTTGAATGAAAAAGGGATGGGTATTGTTCTTGCTTCCATCTTTTTTACAAACCTCACCTACTTTTATAATAATTTTTTAGCAAATAAAAAGTTTCGGGAATATTCCGCAAACGAAATTTTCTTTAAACCCTACATCCGTATATTTATACAACAGTTTGCAGTACTATTTTCAGGATTCTTCTTTGTGATTTTTGCGGCCCATTATGTTGCTGCTATATTATTAATTTTGCTTCGTTTACCTGTGGATCTCATTATGGTTGCAATAGAGAAAAATTCTCCTGTTTTTGATGAAGCGATGAAGAAATACTCAAATAGCCATGACCATTATTTGGAGATGAGAAAAAAATACCAACAGTTTTCGGAGTAGTTATAACAAAAATAGGGCAAATGCCCTATGTAATAAATTAGAAAAGAAATATATCTTTAATGCTTAAAATTAACCTCAAGGATATGTATTTACAAGTTGTCATCATCTTGATTTTGCTGGTCTCAATTATTGGGTCAGTGATTTGGTTTTTTAACGAAAAAAGAACGATGAACCTCGTACATAATGAAAATATTTCAGCTTTGGAAAGAGCTATTTCCGATAACCGAGGTCAAATTGATTTTAGAAAATATAATTTTAATAAATATGACCTATTAAAATATAACTTGAAAGACGCTTTGGTAGTACAACCGGAAATAGAATTATAAACTATGATTAAATATCTACTTTTATTTTCGATTCTGGTCAGTTCCACCAACTTTTATTCACAGGACAAGGCAAGGATTGATTCCATCAATAAACTTTATGTTCAAGGGCTAAACATTCCCCAAGACTCTATTGTTTCATTATTTCAGAATAATTTAAAAGATGCCGAAAAAATCTCATACGAACTGGGTGTCGCAGATGCATACTCCCAATTAGGATTGGTTTATAGCTATCAAGGAAAATACGAAAAAAGCACCAAAAGTACTATTGAGGCTATATCTATTTATGAAAAGCTAAATCAAAAGGACAAAATCGCGGGTTACTATGCTGGATTGGGTTATAGTATGAAATATCGCGACTTGAAAAACGCGCTTTACTATATGCAAAAAGGAAAAGCAATAGCAGAAGCTAACCAAATGGAAGTTGTGCTTAAAGACATTTACAACAATTATGGCGTTTTAAAAGAAATAAATAAGGAACTGGACAGTGCTCTTTTTTACTATAACCGCAGTTTCCAAATTAAACAAAAACTAAATGATACAATAGGTATTCCATATAGCTGGAGCAACATGGCTGGCGTATATGGATTGCAGGAAAACTTTTCAAAGTCACGAGAATATTTCAATAAATCACTTCAGCAGAGACTTCAATGGGCAGATTCTTTAGGTATTGCAGAAAACTACACTCAGCTAGGAGAGGTTTTTATGGCTGAAAAAAAATGGAACGATGCAATTCCACTAATGCACAAGTCATTGCCCATTTCGCTGAAAAAAAGATATCAAAACCTTACCCAGTACAATTACAAAATGCTTTCAGATATCTACAAAAAATTGAACAACACAGATTCGGCTTTGTATTATTTTGAGCAATATTCCACGGTAAAAGATAGTGTTCACAGTATAAAGGTTCAAGAAAGCATTGCGGCACTAAACATTGAATTTGAAACCGAAAAGAAACAAAACGAAATCCTTAAACAGCGTGCCCAGCTGGCCGAAAAAGATTTGGAAGTGCGAAGGAAGAACACGCTTCTTTACGGCAGTTTGGGTTTGGCTTTAATTCTTGGTTTGTTGGGCTATCTATTTTACAACCAGCAAAAATTAAAAAACCGTCAACTTCAAAAGGAGGGAGAATTGAAAGCGGCTTTGTCACAAATTGAAACCCAAAACAGACTGCAGGAACAACGCTTGCGAATCTCCCGAGACCTTCACGATAACATTGGCGCACAGCTTACCTTTATCATTTCTAGTATCGATAATTTAAAATATGGCTTTACGGATATCAGTGAAAAATTGGGCAATAAACTAACCAGCATCAGTAATTTCACATCGCAAACCATTTATGAGCTTCGCGATACCATTTGGGCGATGAACAAAGGAAACATCACTTTTGAAGACCTTCAGGCTCGCATTGCAAACTTTATAGAACACGCCAAAAATGCTTCGGAAACAACCGAGTTTTCTTTTCAAATTGACAAAGATGTTGATGAAACCCATGTATTTTCATCCGTGGAAGGAATGAACATTTATAGGATCATTCAAGAGGCAGTAAACAACGCATTGAAATATGCTTCTGCAGACGAAATTGAAGTTAATATTTCAAAAGAAGAAAACCAATATCATATTAATGTTACCGATAACGGTAAAGGTTTCGATACTAATACAATAGAAATGGGAAATGGCCTCAACAATATGAAAAAGCGAGCTCGAGAGATTGGGGGAACAATTAAAATAAAGTCATCCAAAAAGGGAACCGTTATTTTATTAGTAACCGCCTAATAAGGCAATTGCCCTATTTTCTTATGTTCTTAAAACCGTATTTTTAAGTATCTTTAAATTACTAACTAACACTAAGATGCTGAAGATTGCAATAGTTGACGATAATTCTTTCCTTATCCACGCCATAAAGGAAAAACTTTCCTTTTTTGATGATGTTGCCGTGAAGCACACTTCTGTAAATGGCAGCGAACTTCTCACAAAACTCCAAGAAAATCATAATCTCGATTTAATTTTGATGGATATTGAAATGCCCGTACTCAACGGTATTGAAACTACCCAAGTAGTAAAGCAGAAGTATCCACACATCAAAATAATCATGCTCACCGCTTTTGACAATGACGAGCATATTTTTAACGCTATAAAAGCTGGGGCAGACGGTTATTTGCTGAAAGAAATTAATCCGAAAGATTTATACGATGGAATCTGTGAAACCTTAAATGGCGGTGCGGCGATGAACCCTTCCATAGCAGTGAAAACATTGAAACTGCTCCGCAATCCAATCGATATTCAAAATTCAAGAGACCAAGAAGAAATATCACTTTCTAACCGCGAGGTGGAAGTTTTGGAACAGCTGAGTAAAGGTTTGAGCTATACAGTGATTGCAGAGCATCTTTTCCTTTCGCCGAGTACCGTTAGAAAACATATTGAAAATATCTACAAAAAACTTCAAGTGCACAGTAAGATTGAAGCGGTCCAAAAAGCGCGTAATCACAATATTATTTAAAAAATATCCTTTCTAAAAATAGTTGTAGTTTTATGTTTCATTTCTGAAAAAAAATACTTGGAATATTAATCTATTACTATGAAAAAACTATTCTTCTTTACAATTTCCTTTCTTTTATTTTCAACGCTTTTAATGTTTTCACAGGAAAAAAATCCTGTTGTGGAAAACATAGTTAAAGAAGCTTATAATAATTCACAACTTGAAATTCTTGGACATGAATTGCTTGATGATATTGGTCCTAGACTCGTAGGAACTCCACAAATGCAACAGGCACACGATTGGGCCGTTGCAAAATATAAAACTTGGGGAATTGCCGCAGAAAACCAACAATGGGGCGAGTGGAAAGGCTGGGAGCGTGGCATTACTCATATTGATATGGTTTCGCCCAGAGTGCAGACTTTAGACGGAACCCAATTGGCTTGGAATCCCGGAACTTCTTCAAAAGGTGTAACTGCGGAATTAGTCGTGCTTCCGGAAATAAAAGACTCAATTTCATTTCAGAAATGGTTGCCGAATGTAAAAGGAAAACTTGTGATGATTGCGATGAAACAACCCACAGGAAGACCTGATGATAATTGGAAAGAATTCGCTACACCCGAATCTTTTGAAAAGATGAAGAAAGAACGAGATGCCATGACCAAAGATTGGAATGAGAACATAAAACGAAGCGGTTACGACAGAAGAAGTATAATTCCCACCTTGGAAGAAGCTGGTGCGGTTGGAATCGTTGATTCCTATTGGTCCAAGGGTTTTGGCGTGAATAAAATCTTCGGTGCCCGCACCAAAAAAATTCCTTCAGTTGATATTGAATTGGAAGATTATACCATGCTTTACCGAATGGTTCAGCACGGCGATAAACCGAAAATCCACGTAGTAGCCGAATCAAAAGATTTAGGAATTGTACCAACTTTCAATACAATTGCAGAAATAAAAGGAACCGAAAAACCAGATGAATACGTGATCCTTTCCGCACATTTCGACTCTTGGGATGGCGGCACGGGTGCAACCGACAATGGAACCGGAACCTTGGTAATGATGGAAGCCATGCGAATTCTGAAAAAAGTATATCCTAATCCAAAACGCACTATTATAGTAGGCCATTGGGGAAGCGAAGAGCAAGGTTTGAACGGATCATCTTCGTTTGTTGCAGACCATCCCGAAATTGTCAGCAATATTCAAGCAGTTTTCAATCAAGATAATGGAACAGGAAGAGTTACTAGCATCAACGGTGCGGGCTTTCTGCAATCGTATGATTATATGTCACGATGGTTAAGAGCAGTGCCAGATACAATCCGAAAAAATATTGAAACCACTTTTCCGGGTGGACCAGCGCGTGGTGGCTCGGACAATGCTTCATTTGTAGCGGCTGGGGCTCCTGCTTTCAGTTTAAGTTCTTTAAGCTGGAATTATTGGAATTATACTTGGCACACCAATCGTGACACCTATGATAAAATTGTTTTTGACGATTTGCAAAGCAATGTAATCCTCACAGCAATTTTAGCGTATATGGCTTCGGAAGATGATGCCAAGACTTCGCGTGAGCAAGTTATTTTGCCAATGGATGAAAAAACTGGAGAACCCCAAACTTGGCCAACACCAAGGGTTCCTGAACGTAAAGGTGGAATGTAAAAGTTAATTAAAGCGCCAAAAAATAATCCCCAAATTCCAAATGCACTCTAGGAATTTGGGGATTTTCAATTTTGTCTGCTCATACTGTTTTGCCCTACACAAGTAACCATAGTTTAGAGAAGATACTGAGTGTTTACCCAAATAATAGTGTCTATTTTAGTTTAGAGTATAGCTTCCAATACAAGAATAAAGTACCATATTCACTCTCTTCTTCATATTCAACTTATAATTATTCCTTTTACGAATTCAAGGCGCGAAATTAGTGCTTTGGCGTAATATAAACATTCAATTAGATTAAGTAAGTCAACCACTTGTCAAAAAGAATAATAAGCGTAAGAATAATTATATATACAGTATATATATAGTAAGTTTATAGTATAAGTATAGCGTGTTTATAGCGTATTTATAGTATATCATATATAAGAATCATTTTATAAACATGCTGCTTTTAGTTACTTTGGCATTAAGGGAAGGCCTATTGTGAAACTGACTATTTAAATGGCAACTATTGTTAGGCAATACTCAGCTTTAACATATATGCCTAAATAAGATTATTTCGAAACTTCTAGGGAACAAATAACTTTCAATGACTAAAAAGCCAATAAACCTCAATCCATACTAACACCAAACCTTCTAAAGAGAAAAGACGGAGTTTAATTTCCGTAATGTGCCAAATAAAAAACCCCAAAATCCAAAAGTTATAATTGGAATTTGGGATTTGTTATTTATTTGATTTTGTCAGTTCGAGCGCAGTCGAGAACTATTTAAGTTGGAAAGCTTCCTTCACTTTATCCACATAATCCAATTTTTCCCAAGTGAAAAGCTCAACTTCTTTTTCTATTCTTCCGTTGTAAGGACTTTCAAAAATTTTGGTTACTGTTTTCGGTTCCCGTCCCATATGTCCGTATGAAGCGGTTTCGGAATAGATAGGATTTCTTAGTTTCAATCTTTTTTCAATAGCTGCTGGGCGCATATTAAAAATTTCTGAAACCTTTTTTGCGATGTCACCATCGGAAAGATTTAGGTTGGAAGAGTTGTAAGTGTTTACTAAAATTGAAGTTGGTTCCACAACGCCAATTGCATAGGAAACCTGCACCAAAACTTCATCGGCAACACCTGCCGCAACAAGATTTTTAGCTATATGCCGCGAAGCATATGCGGCGCTTCTATCTACTTTGCTTGGATCTTTTCCGCTAAAAGCACCACCTCCATGGGCGCCTTTTCCACCGTAAGTGTCAACGATTATTTTTCTCCCTGTAAGTCCAGTGTCGCCGTGTGGTCCACCGATTACGAATTTACCCGTTGGATTTATATGATAAGTAATATCCTCATTAAACAATTGCTGCACATATTCCGGAAGTTGTTTCTTCACACGTGGGATTAAAATCTCAACAATGTCTTTTTTGATTTTTTTCAGCATTGGTTCATCCGCATCAAACTCATCGTGCTGGGTAGATACTACAATTGCAACAATTTTCTGCGGAATATTGTCGTCGCTATATTCAATCGTAACCTGGCTTTTTGAATCTGGACGCAAATATTTTATTTCATCTTCCTCCCTTCGTAAAGCGGCTAATTCGATCAATATTTTATGCGAAATATCCAACGCCAACGGCATATAGTTTTCGGTTTCATTGGTAGCATAACCGAACATCATCCCTTGGTCTCCAGCTCCCTGTTCCTCTTTGTTTTCACGATCAACACCTTGATTAATATCTTGTGACTGTTCGTGAATCAAGGAAATAACTCCACATGAATCACCACTGAATTTGTATTCGCCTTTTGTATAACCAATTTTGTTGATCACATCACGGGCAATATTTTGAACATCAAGGTACGTATTGCTCTTCACTTCTCCAGCCAAAACAACCTGTCCGGTGGTAACTAAAGTTTCACAAGCAACTTTCGATTCTGGGTCAAAAGCTAAAAAGTTATCCAAAAGCGCATCGCTTATTTGATCTGCTACTTTGTCTGGGTGTCCTTCAGAAACACTTTCCGAAGTAAATAAATAGGCCATAAAATGGTTTTAAAATTTATAATTACAGATGATTTGACGAAAGTGCGGAAGGGAAGTTTTCACTGCCTTTAGCATTTTTAATCCCGCGCTTGTTGCGGGATCTCATCCTCGGTTTAACCGATTCTGAAGAGGTTGCAATCAGTCAAATCTTTCCTCTTAATTTGTCTTGGGCAAAAGTAAAAAAATTAAATGAACCACAATTTTATTTAAAGTCTTTTGGGGAAAAATTTAGGTATTTGGAATAAAGGTAACAAGAATCAGTTTACTATAATGTGGGGAATGAGGATCATTGAAGTGACTCATCTTTGTGTAAAAGATGTTCAATCTTTGAAATGAGATCGCTCATATCAAAAGGTTTGGAGATAAAATCTGATGCGCCCGCCTTCATGCAGATTTCACGGGCGTTATTAAGTGCAGACATCATCAGCACGGGGGTTCTGGAAATGGATTCTTGCCTCCTGATCTTAGCGCACACATCGGTACCGTCCACCCCGAAAATCAGTTTGTCCAACAATACCAATTTTATGTCGTGTTCAATGATATTTTCATTAGTATCATTAGGTTTTCTTGAGAGCATTACGTCATAACCACTGAACCCGAGCATATCTTTGATCATGATGCCTAGATTGTGGTCGTCCTCTACTATCAGTATTTTGTTCATCTTGGTTAAGAATGGTTAATTCGTTTTTTTGATATTTTAAATTTTTTTGCACAAAAGCATTTCAATCTTTTCAAGCAACGTATTCATTTCAAATGGCTTTGCTATAAATGCAGATGCCCCTGCTCGCAAACATTCCGTTCTTATCTCAGGGATTGCAGACATCATAATTATCGGGACGTGCGCAGTATGCTTATTTGTTGTTAATGTGTTGCAAAGTGCCATGCCATCCAGCCCGGCCAGGAACTTGTCCAAAATTATCAAATCTATCTTGTGTTTGAGGATGGCATTGTATGCATCGCCAGCTTGTGTGGTTACAAATACCTCATAGCCACTAAAGTTAAACATATATTTCAACATTTCGCCTATCATGCGGTCATCATCAACTATCAATATCTTTTTCATTTCTTTTTTTTCTGATTAATTTCTGGGACCAGGGGAAGGGTAAAAATAAATTCGGATCCTTTTCCCTTTTTGCTCTTTACCGCTACATTTCCATTGTGCCGTTCCATGATTTCCTTAGCCAAATAGAGGCCGATCCCAAAACCGGTAAAGGTACTCTCTTCCTTGCCACTCACACGGTAGAACCTTTTAAAGAGATGCTCGTGGTCTTTTTCATCAATCCCGATTCCTTTGTCCTTTACGCTAACCGCACCATTTCCCCCATCTTCTTTAAAAATACGAACCGTTATGTTTTTATCATCCGGGGAATACTTGATGGCATTGGTGATGAAATTGATCAAGACCTGGTTGATCCTGTCCTTGTCGCCATCTACGCTGAATGTAGCATCGTGGGTTATCTTTATTTTGTACTCTTCGTTGGTGTATTTTAAATCCTGGACACTATTGTCAACAAGTTCGTTCATGCTGAATGTTTCCAGTTGCAGCTCAAGTTTGCTTTCTTCCATGCGCGAAAGATCCAGCATTTCAGAGATTAGCCTCGTTAACCGTGACACTTGATTGTCGATCCTTTCCAGGCCGGGTATTAAAGGGATGGTGTCGAATTTTTGTTGATCTCCATTTTTAAGCATGCTCAACATTAATTGAGTATATCCCTTAATAGAGGTAACAGGGGTTTTGAGTTCGTGGCTCGCCATTTTCAGGAAATCTTCCTTTCGTTTTTCCTCTTCCTTTATTTTCTGAATTTCGGTGGTAGTGCCCAACCACATAAAGATTTTTCCGGATTCATTTTTCACGGGCACCGCGCGATTTAAGTGCCACTTATAATCGCCATTTTTGTCGAGTATGCGCAATTCCATTTCAAACTCTGTCCCAGTTTTCACCGCATGTTGCCATTTGCTTTTAATGGTTGGGAGTTCATCGGGATGCATCAGCTTTTCCCAACCTTGTTTCTTTATCCGCTCTATGTCCCACCCCGTAAAATCAGCCCAACGCTCATTATAATAAAATATTTCGCCGTTGACAGTTGCATTGGTTATCATATCGGGTATCAGTTCGGCCATTTGGTGGTATCGACTTTCGCTTTCCTTTATTTTTTTATGAAATTCGGCTACCTCCGTTACTTCTGTTGCAATAATGGCTACGCCTTCAATATTTCCGTAAATGTCCCGTTGAGCTTGGTAAACAAAATTGTAATAAATGAGTTCACTTTTGCCATTGCGTAAAACGGTTGCGGGCATTTCATGGGCGTGGTAAGCTTCTCCCGTTTTCAGGACCCCGAGCAAAATTTCGTCAAAACCTTGGCCCTTAAGCTCGGGTAGGGCCTCCATCATGGGTTTGCCAATTGCGTCTTTATCTTTGCCCCAAGATTCTAAAATGGCATCGTTGGCCGTGGATATTATAAGGTCTTTTCCTTCCAATATGGCAATCAGCGATGGGGAGGAGTGAATCATTTCATTGTACCTATGTGCACTTTCCTCTACTTTTTTTCTGGCAAGCACCTGCTCAGTTACCTCGGTGGCGATTACCATGATCCCGTTAACCGTGCTGTCCTTATCGTACATGGGTTGGTACACAAAGTTGTAAAATCCTTGTTCGGCTTTTTGGTTTCTGTTTATATTCAGTTCCACCTCCTTGCCGTAATAAGGTTTCCCGCTTTGCAAAACGGTGTCCAAAAGTTTTTTGATGCCTTGGTCTTTAAGTTCGGGTAACGATTCAAGAAGTGGCTTGCCCACAAAGTCTTTTCCTTTTTCAACCAACTGCAAATAAAAATCGTTGGCCAGATCCACTTTGTGGTTTTTCCCTTTCAAAAACACGATGGGCACGGGCGCCTGCATGACCAGGTTTTTGAATTTTACCAGAAGTTCCTTTTCCTGAACCCTACGTTTTTTTTGTTCGGTAATATCCTCTATGGCAAGCAAGATTAAATTCTTGGACTTGTCCTCCCGCTGGATTACCTTGGCGTTTAGGAGCATACTGCGTTCCCCGATGGTTTCAAAGGTATGGTTAACCTCAAAACCGGATTTGCTCTCTTTTCCATCCAAGATTGTGTCCAGCAACTTTTTTAATTTGGGAATCTCCCACTGTTTGTTGCCAAGGTCATAGATTAACTTGCCTACAGTTTCCGGTTCCTTAACTTGAAAGGTTTTATAAAATGAATTGTTGGCAGCTGTTATTTTTAATTTTTTATCCAGCACCAGCAGCGGCTCATGGATGGTTTCCACGATGGCTTCGGCATAGTCGCGTTCTTCGGTTACCAACTCGTTCAAGCCGACGAGCTCGTGGTTCATAACCGTGATTTCCTCATTAGTGCTTTGCAATTCTTCCTTGCTGGATTCCAGTTCCTCGTTTAGGCTTTGCAGTTCCTCACTGCCGCTAAGGAGTTCCTCGTTGGCGCTTTGCAATTCTTCATTGGCAGCCTCTTGATCTTCGGTGATGCCGCGCATATCTTCCAGGGTCTGTTCGAGTTCTTTTTCCAACTGCTTGATGCGAAGATCCTTTTCATCTTTCTTTGAGCCCTTTATATCTTTTGGGTAAAGATCTTCCCGGGCTGCCAACTGCCGGCGAAAGAGTATCAGATAATGTGGTTCCACCACATTTGGCAAGGGTACGGCTTCCAGGCAAATCATTTCCCGGAGGTCATTTACCACAAAAGGGATATGTTCCTTGGTTACTGAAATACCCGCCTTCTTTGCTTTGCGGATGAGGTTTCGCAATTCAAACGCCAAGCTGCCTTTTGCCATCTTCATCAGGTTATGGCTGGGTTTGCCGCTTTGCTGTCCTAAATAACTGTTTGTATCGCCGTTAAAGAGTACAATGTCCATAGCCTCGTTCACCACGACGCTGGCAGGGGTGTAGTGGCTTAATAATAATTCGCCCGCTATTTTTTGAAAATCGGTGCGCTTTTTTTCGGCATCTGGTGCTGTATCATTAGGGGTATGTACCACTTGCGCGTTATACCTAGTAGGGGATTTCAAAAGGGATGTTGCTGTGGTTTTTCGCATAAATAGTTTATCGCCCTTGTTTACGGGGCTAAAATGATCTGGAAAACTGCTGTTTGTTTCCGATTTTCCCAGTAAAAGATACCCGCTTTCATTTAAAGAATAATGAAACGTAGCAAGGGCCTTTTTTTGCAGATAGGGCTGTAAATAGATAAGCACGTTTCTACAGCTTATAATGTCCATATTCCCGAAAGGCGGATCGTTTAAGAAATTATGCACGGCAAATACGCACATTTCCCTGATCTCTTTGTTCAGTTGGTACCCGCTTTTATTTTTTGTGAAGAATTCCTTCAGCCGTTCCGGGCTTAAGTTTTCAACCTCGCTTTTGGTGTATATGCCTTTTCGGGCCTTCGCTATGGCAGGCTCACTGATGTCGGTAGCGAAAATCTGTATTTTACTGCCGGCATTTGTTCTTGGGTCACTATTAAGTAAAGGAGTCGCATTTAAATATTCTTTCAGGCACATAGCAAGGGAGTATGCTTCTTGCCCGGTACTGCAACCTGCCGACCAAAGGCGTATGGACGCACCTTGTTTTGTGTTCTGCGCCAGTAACGGCAGCACGCGCTCACAGAGATTATCAAAAACAATATCATCCCTAAAAAATGAAGTTACGGGTATCAACAAATCTTGGTAAAGCAAGTCCCGCTCGGTTATGTTTTCCCTTAAATAAGTAAGATAGGTTGTGGGCTTTTTGTTTTTATTGATGGCCATCCTGCGGAGTATCCTTCGGCGGATGGTGGTCTGCTTGTAATAGGTGAAATCGGTTCCCTTGTGGATGCGCAACAACGAAAGGATTTTCCTGAAAACCTCTTCTTCCTGATGCGAAATATCCTCTTTCTCAAACCCATTTCTATCCAAGGTGCTTAACAGTTCCAAAATTTTGGCTGGTATTTCCTCGGGCTTGAGTATAAAATCGACCTCGCCAGAATCTACTGCGTTCCTTGGCATATCGTCCCACTCGGCCGATTGTTGGTCTTGCGCAAAGGTAATGCCGCCCTCTTCTTTAATTGCCTTTAGCCCCGCAGTCCCGTCAGCACCCGTACCGGAAAGTACCACGCCCAGGGAATGGCTTTGGTGCACTGCTGCCAGCGAACTGAAAAAAAGGTCTATGGGCAGGTTTCGCTTGTTTTTTTCAGGGCCAGGGCGGGGGCTAAGCTTCAGAACCCCATCATTGGCCAGCAGCATTTTGTTGCTGGGGATGATGTATATGTGATCGGGTTCTACTTTAATATCATCTGCGATTTCCAGCACCGGGACTTTTGTAACCTTTTGCAACAGATCGGCCAATACACTTTCGTGATTGGGATCCAAATGTTGCACAAGTACGTAGGCCATACCCGAATATTCAGGGATGGCTCCCACTAATTTCTTAAATGCGGCCAAGCCACCTGCTGAGGCGCCTATGCCCACTACTGGGAAATTGTTGGCAGATTTTATTAGTTTTTCTTTTGGTTTGCCCAAGGTGTTGTTTTTGATGGTTCAATTGCTGATGTCAATTCTTTTGATAGGATGGAAGGGGGCTAAATAACTTTTAAAAATAATAATTTATAATTTTGTTTTTCCTAATATTATGGTAATTGTTCCTTGGGTGCAATTAAATTTTTTGAGTTTTGGCAACCCATAGCATTTGATTGGGACCGTTTGATATGGGATGGCCAATAATGTATTTTTCTGAAAAAAATTTGGTTATTAAATTTTTCTGACGTTATATTTGCGCTCACAAAGTTCAAACCTTTATTGAAATGTTATCAAGAAAGGCCGAGGGATTAGACCCTATGACGCCTTAGCAACCCTTTCGCCAGAATGAAGGTGCTAAATTCTAAACAATTTTAATAATTGATGATAGATAACGAAACGACAATTTTAAAAATTTGTCTTCCCTTTCTTAATAACATATTTTAATATTAATTTATCTATCAGGATAAGTTCTTTTGAACTTACTCAAAAGAAAATCTTGTTTGTTGAATTGATGAAATAAAATTATTATGAAAGTAACACTTAACAGGTTAAATAACGCCTATCATTTTGAAGCTAAAGGAGCTTCAGGAATTTCCGTTTTCATAGACAGTAAAACTGACGAACCTACTTCGACAGGCTCAGCACAGCGCTCAAAAGGAGCAAGTCCAATGGAGCTATTGTTGATGGGTGTTGGTGGCTGTAGCGCCATAGATGTTGTTATGATTTTGAAAAAACAAAGGCAGGAAATCACTTCCTATAAAATGGAAGTGGAGGGGCAGCGAAAGGAAGTACGCGATGCTAAACCTTTTGAGGCAATCCACGTGACACTATACTTGGAAGGTAAAATTGATGAAGCAAAGGCAATTCGAGCCGCTGAATTAAGTTTTGAAAAATATTGTTCCGTTTCCATCACCTTGGAAGCTTCGGTAAAAATCACATACAGTATTGTTCTCAATGGAAAAACGCTGTAAATTTTTGAAGTACCAATTTTATAGTGTTTCTTTGTACTAGTTCATATTCATAATTAAAAGTTATCAAGAAAGGCCGAGGGATTAGACCCTTTGACGCCTTAGCAACCCTTTCGCCAGAATGAAGGTGCTACATTCTATCCGCCGTAGGCGGAATAGATAACAACAAACAGGTTTTTCCTTCACCTTTTCTTGATATAATTTTAATTTCCATTGTTCATGGGAGTATCGAATTATATATTATAATTCCGCTCCCACCCTTTGAAGGGAGGGATGTTTTTAAAATCAAGAAATGAATACAATTCAAAAATCATTAAAAGAAAGAATCCTAATTTTGGACGGTGCAATGGGCACGATGCTGCAGCGTTATAAATTTTCGGAAGAAGATTTTCGTGGCGAGCGGTTTAAGGATTTTCATAAATCGGTAAAAGGCAACAACGACTTGCTTTCAATTACACAACCACAAGCAATTGCAGAAATTCATTCTAAATATTTCGCGGCAGGAGCGGATATTGTTGAAACCAATACCTTTTCCAGTACCACCATTGCAATGGCAGATTACGATATGCAAGATTTGGTTTATGAATTGAATTTCGAATCAGCCAAAATCGCGAAAAAGGTTGCTGAAGAATTCACAAAAAAAGAACCAAGCAAACCACGATTTGTTGCTGGAGCAATGGGCCCAACCAATAAAACAGCGAGTATGAGTCCCGATGTGAACGACCCCGGTTTTCGCGCCATTTCTTTTGAAGAATTGCGAGTTGCATACAGGCAACAAGCTGAAGCCTTGATTGACGGTGGTGTGGATCTTCTTTTGGTCGAAACTATTTTTGACACTTTGAATGCCAAAGCAGCTCTTTTCGCAATTGATGAAATTAAGGAAGAACGAAATCTCGATATTCCAATAATGATTAGCGGGACAATTACCGATGCTTCAGGCAGAACACTTTCAGGCCAAACGGCAGAAGCTTTTTTGATTTCAATTTCGCATATTCCACTGTTGAGTGTTGGTTTCAATTGCGCTTTGGGCGCCAAACAACTCACGCCTCATTTGGAAGTGATTGCAAACCGCACCAATCTTGCCGTGAGTGCCTATCCAAATGCAGGTTTACCAAACGCCTTTGGCGAATATGATGAAAGTCCGGAGCAAATGGCTTCACAGATTCGTGAATATTTGGACAAGCAGCTGGTAAATATAATCGGTGGCTGTTGTGGAACTACACCTGAACACATAAAAGCCATTGCCAAAATCGCTTCTCAATATAAACCCCGACCTTTTTTTCAAACTGAAAATATTTCAATATGATTCCCACAAAACAAGAAGTTGAAGAAGCTTGCGAACGTGTAAAACCATTTGTTCACAACACGCCGGTGCTGAAATCTTCCTATTTAAACGAACTTTCTGGCGCCGAAGTTTTCTTCAAATGCGAGAATTTTCAAAAGATGGGGGCTTTCAAAATGCGAGGCGCTACCAACGCAATTCTTCAACTTTCCGAAGCACAGAAACAAGCTGGTGTTGTAACACATTCTTCTGGAAATTTTGCCCAAGCCCTTTCATTGGCAGCTAAAAATCTTGGAGTGAAAGCATTTATAGTGATGCCCGAAAATGCTCCACAAGTAAAAAAAGAAGCAGTAAAAGGCTACGGTGGAATCATTACAGAGTCAGAGTCAACGCCAATTGCCCGTGAAACCGAAGCGAGCAGAATTCAAAAAGAAATAGGTGCCACGTTTATCCATCCTTCAAACGATAAAAATGTGATTCTTGGGAACGCAACGGCAGCTGCGGAATTGCTTCAATCGCACCCCGATTTGGATTATATTTTCGCACCAGTTGGCGGTGGCGGATTGATTGCTGGGACTTCGCTTTCGGTAAAATATTTCGGTATTGATTGCAAAACAATCGGTGGCGAACCTTTTGAGGTTGATGATGCTTATAGAAGTCTTCAATCTGGAAAAATTGAGTTCAATAAAACCACAAACACCATTGCTGACGGATTGAAAACGTTTCTTGGGGATGTCAATTTTCCAATCATAAAGGAATTGGTTTCAGAAATTATAATAGTTGAAGAAACCGAAATCATTTCAGCAATGAAACTGATTTGGGAGCGGATGAAAATAATTGTAGAGCCTAGCAGTGCGGTTGCACTTGCAGCTTTACTTCGCGAAAAAGAACGATTTAAAAATAAAAAAATTGGAATCATCATTTCCGGCGGAAATGTGGATTTAAGGAATTTACCTTTTTAGTTGATGGTTGATGGTTGTTAGAATTTTAATGAATTATGGAATATAGAGATTTGGATGTTTGGAAGTTTTCTAGAGAACTTGTTAATTCTGTTTATAAGTTGACAAAAAGTTTTCCAAAAGAAGAATTATATGGATTGACCAATCAAATAAGAAGATGCGCGGTTTCAATTCCTTCAAATATTGCGGAAGGTTGCGGAAGAAGAACGTCAAAAGATACAATCCAATTTTTATATATTTCTCGGGGCTCTTTATATGAATTGGAAACGCAAATGTTTCTTGCGTTGGATCAAAATTTTATAAGTGAAAATCAATTGAATGAAATCAATTCTCAAATTGAAAGTTGTAAAAAATTGTTGAATGGATTTATAAATTATTACAAAAAATTATAATGAAAGCCCATCAACCATCAACCATCAACCAGCAACCAAAATACCTGAAATTAAGCGGTCTCGAACCCCTTATTATCACTCCCGAAAGCAATTTCATAAACGTGGGGGAGCGCACCAATGTAGCAGGTTCCAAGAAATTCCTTCGGCTGATTAAGGAACGAAATTTCGAGGAAGCCCTTTCCGTTGCCCGCGAACAGGTTGAAAATGGCGCGCAAATCATCGACATAAATATGGACGATGGATTGATTGACGGCAAAGAAGCGATGGTGAAGTTTTTGAACCTCGTGATTGCCGAACCGGATATTTCGCGAGTTCCCATTATGATTGATAGCAGCAAGTGGGAAATTATAGAAGCCGGATTGCAGGTTGTGCAGGGAAAATGCGTGGTGAATTCCATCAGCTTAAAGGAAGGCGAAGCAGAATTCATCCATCACGCAAAACTCATAAAACGCTATGGTGCCGCTGTAATTGTGATGGCTTTTGATGAAATGGGCCAGGCCGATAATTACCAAAGAAGAATAGAAATTGCGAAACGCTCCTATGATATTTTGGTAAATCAAGTAAAATTCGCCCCAGAGGATATAATTTTCGATTTGAACATTTTTCCCGTCGCCACAGGAATGGACGAGCATCGAAAGAATGCTATCGATTTTATTGAGGCAACGCGCTGGGTTCGTGAAAATCTACCGCACGTGAGTGTGAGTGGTGGCGTAAGCAATGTTTCCTTTAGTTTTCGTGGAAATGACAGTGTGCGTGAAGCGATGCATTCTGTGTTTTTGTACCACGCTATTCAGGCAGGAATGAATATGGGTATCGTAAATCCTGCGATGCTGGAAATATACGATGATATTCCAAAGGATTTGCTGGAACACGTGGAAGACGTAATGTTCGACCGTCGCGATGATGCTACCGAGCGATTGTTGGATTTTGCCGAAACAGTTGTAGGGAAATCAAAAGAAAGTAAAATTGACCTGTCTTGGCGAGAAGAACCATTGCAAAGTCGAATTACACGGGCTTTGGTAAAAGGAATTGATGAATTTATTTTAGCCGATATTGAAGAAGCAAGGCAAAAGGCTAATAAACCGATTGAAGTAATAGAAGGCAATTTAATGGTCGGAATGAATGTGGTGGGCGATCTCTTCGGAAGTGGAAAAATGTTCTTGCCACAAGTAGTGAAATCGGCGCGGGTTATGAAAAAAGCGGTTGCGTATCTACTTCCATATATTGAGGAAGAAAAATTGAAAAATCCACAGATTGGTGACTCAAAAAATGCGGGGAAGGTTTTGATGGCAACAGTTAAGGGCGACGTTCACGACATTGGAAAAAATATTGTCGGCGTTGTTTTAGCGTGCAATAATTATGAAATCATCGACTTGGGGGTAATGGTTCCGCCAGAAAAAATAATTGCAGTTGCGAAAGAAGAAAATGTTGACGCCATTGGCTTAAGCGGATTGATAACACCTTCGTTGGACGAAATGGTTTTTTTGGCGAAGGAAATGCAACGGCAAAATTTTAAAGTTCCGTTGTTGATTGGTGGAGCTACTACAAGCAAAGCACACACGGCGGTAAAAATTGATCCGCAATACAAGTGTGCCGTGGTGCATATAAATGATGCCTCACGGGCGGTTACGGTTGTTGGTGATTTGCTGAAGAAGGAAACTTCGGTTCTGTATAAAGAGAATTTGAAAAGTGATTACGATACTTTCAGAAAAGACTTCTTGAAACGCCAACGTGTAAAAACCTATCTATCTCTTTCTGAAGCACGGAGGAACAAGTTTCAAATTGATTGGAATACTTCGGAAATAGTCAAACCTAACCAACTTGGAGTTCAGGTTATAAAGGATTTCGATTTAAATCTATTAGTGGATTATATAGATTGGACACCTTTTTTCAGAAGTTGGGAATTGCATGGAAGGTATCCCGATATTTTAAAAGATAAAATTGTTGGTGAACAAGCTTCGGAATTGTTTGTGGATGCACAAAAAATGCTTCAGAAAATAATTTCAGAAAAATTATTGGAGGCGAGAGCCGTTTTTGGAATTTTTAAGGCGAATACGGTTAACGATGATGATATTTTGATCCAAATCCCAAATCCCAAATCCCAAACCCCAAATTCGAAGAATGATTGTCAGTCTGAGCTTGTCGAAGACCCAAATTCCGTATTCCGAACCCTTCGCCAACAATCCAAAAAAGCAGAAGGAAAACCAAATATCGCTTTGGCCGATTTTATAGCGCCAAAAGAAACCGGAAAACAAGATTATTTAGGTTGTTTCTGCGTGAGTACAGGTTTTGGAACACAAGAATTGGCCTCAAAATTTGAAAAGGAACACGATGATTACAACTCCATAATGGTAAAAGCTTTGGCAGACCGATTGGCAGAAGCGTTTGCGGAATACCTTCACAAAAAAGCACGAACCGATTATTGGGGCTACGCTTCCGAAGAGAAACTTAGCAACGAAGATTTAATTTCAGAAAAATATAAAGGCATTCGTCCCGCGCCCGGCTATCCAGCTTGCCCGGATCATTTGGAAAAACTTACTATTTGGGAAATCTTGAAAGTGAAAAAAAACATTGGTGTTGAACTCACCGAAAGTTTGGCCATGTGGCCAGCGGCTTCGGTTTCAGGATATTATTTTGCAAATCCCGAAGCCCGCTATTTTGGGCTCGGAAAAATTAAAGAAGACCAAATTGAAGATTTCGCAAAGCGAAAAAATATGAATTTAGAAGAAGCCACAAAATGGCTAAAACCAAATCTTGCAGACTAGATGAAAGTAACCGAGCACATAAAAAACGGAAAGGGAAAAACACAATTTTCGTTCGAGATTTTACCGCCTTTAAAAGGTGAAAACATACATTCCATTTTTGAAAATATTGATCCGTTGATGGAGTTTCAACCGCCGTACATCAATGTTACTTATCATCGTGAGGAATATGTTTTTAAGGAATTGAAAGATGGTTTGATTGAAAAGAAAATCGTTCGAAAACGACCAGGAACGGTTGGTATTTGTGCAGCAATCCAAAACCGATATCACGTAGATGCTGTGCCGCACATTCTTTGCGGTGGGTTTACGAAGGAAGAAACCGAGAATTTTTTGATAGATCTTCAATTTTTGGGCATAGATAATGTAATGGCTTTGCGTGGTGATGCTGTGAAAAGCGAAACTTATTTCACTCCGGAAAAAAATGGTCACAAATACGCTTGTGACCTCGTTTCGCAAATAAATGAATTGAACAGGGGAATATATTTGGACGATGAACTTCAAAACACTTTTCCAACCGATTTTTGTACAGGCGTGGCAGGGTATCCCGAAAAACATATGGAGGCACCAAGTAGTGAAAGTGACGTTCATTTCCTTAAAAAGAAAATAAAAAACGGTGCAGAATACATTGTTACCCAAATGTTTTTTGATAATGAAAAATATTTCAAATTTGTTGAAAAATGCAGGGCTGAAGGAATTACAGTTCCAATTGTTCCTGGATTGAAACCGATTGCCGTGAAATCACATCTCAATCTAATTCCGCACCGATTTAAAGTAGATTTGCCTGATGCTTTGGTTATGGAAGTTGTGAAAGCCAAGGACAACAAAGCCGTTCGGCAAATTGGGATTGATTGGTGCGTGCAACAAAGCAAGGAACTTGTAAAAGAAGGTGTGCCATTTCTTCACTACTATTCCATGGGAAAAAGTAGCAATATTAAAGAAATCGCTTCGCAGGTATTCTAATATTGTCTTATTTTGTGGCAATGTCCCGAACTGCTCTTTTATTATTTTTTTTCACCGTTTCTATTGTTTTTTCACAGGAAAAAAACAAAAAGGATTTCTTTGTAGACGCAAATTATTTCTACGGGACTATTCTTAGGCATAACAAGGATATTTCACATTTGGTGAAAAACCATCCCGACGGTTTTATTATTGGTTTCAACCGAAAAACCTACGGGACTGAGAGTTGGCACCAAGAATATAATTACCCAGACTGGGGCTTTTCATTTGTGCATCAAAATGCACATTATGATGTTTTGGGTGAGAATTATGGTTTATATGGACATTTCAATTTTTATTTTTTAAAGCGAAATATTTTCTTCCGAATAGGTCAGGGCATTGCATACAATACCAATCCGTTTGATTTTGAAACCAATTTTAAAAACAACGCTTACGGCAGCGATTTTTTGAGTTCTACATATTTGATGCTGAACTACAACAAGCAACATCTTTTTAAAAACTTTGGGGTACAGGCAGGAATTGCTTTGGTGCACTATTCGAACGGAAATTTTAAAGCGCCGAATTCTAGCACCAATGCTTTTACTGTTAATGTAGGTTTGCAATATTCCGTTGCCGATGAAAATACTTCAAAATATATTTCAGATTCAATTCCAAATAAAGTTTCTGAACCTATAAAATATAATTTTGTACTTCGAGGTGGACTGAATGAAAGTGATTATTTGAATCTTGGTCAACAGCCATTCTTTGTAATTTCAGGATTTGCCGACAAACGGGTAACCTATAAAAGTACACTTCAGTTGGGAGCAGATTTTTTTTATTTACCATTTTTAAAAAGGGAAATAGAGTACATTTCTGTTGCCTTTCCAAACAGAGGTGTTAAAGGAAATGAAGATTATAAACGTGTTGGTGTTTTTGCTGGCCATGAACTTCATATTAACAAATTGGCGATAGTTTCACAAGTAGGCTATTATATCTATTATCCATATGATTTTGAGGGTAGAACCTATTTTAGAGCTGGATTGAAATATTATGCAACAGATAAACTATTCGGAGCAATCACTTTAAAATCGCACGGCGCCAAAGTAGAAGGTGTAGAATTCGGGTTGGGAATTAGAATATAAATTATGAAGAAACTCCTTTTTTTAGGGCTAATTTTTTTGATGCTTTCTTGCAATTCTGCAAACAGTTGGGATTGTTTGCAGGCGACAGGGAATTCCGTCACAAAAGAATATATTATTTCAGATTTTTCAAAAATTAGAATCGAAGACGATATTACGCTATACTTAAAACAAGGTGAAACCCAACAGGTGAAACTTGAAACTGGCGAAAACCTTTTGGGTGATATTTCCGTAACTATTGAAGAAAATACACTCGTAGTGAAAGATCACAATAGTTGTAATTTGGTTCGCGATTACGGAATTACAAAAGTTTTTGTAACAGCGCCGAACATCACAGAAATTAGGAATAGTTCGGCTTACGATGTTATTGGAGATGGAATTTTGAATTTTCCAGCACTTACTTTGGTGAGTAATAGTACAGCTGGACCTGAAACAATCAGAAAGAGTGGCGATTTTTATTTGAATATTAAATGTGACGAATTTCGAGTATCCGCTAATGGACAAAGTGTTTTTTACATTTCGGGAACTACTCAAAAAGCCACTTTAAGTTTTGCCGATGAAATGCCCCGATTTGAAGGTAAAGATTTTTTAATAAATGAACTTACTGTTTTTCAAAGAAGTGCAAATAAAATGATAGTAAATCCGCAACAAAGTATCGTCGGGAAAATCGTGGCAACTGGTGATATAATTAGCTTCAATAGGCCGTCATTGGTAGATGTAAAAGAATTATTTACAGGCAGGCTATTATTTGAAGATTAGTTTATCTTTACTGGCGTTGAAAAAAATATGAAGCAGCTTCTTTCCGTATTCACAATCCTAATTTTAAGTTTTCCGCTTTTTTCGCAGGAAAAAGAATTAAAACCTGTTTCGCTTGAGGCAGATTTTTTTTATGGAAGTGTTTTGGAGCACAACCCAGATATTGAGCATCTAATTTCGGGGCATCCCACTGGGTTTATTTTTTCTTTTAACAGAAAAACATACGGTTTTAATGAATGGGAGCGCCGTTATAATTATCCAGATTGGGGGGTTACACTCGCCTATCAGGACTTGGATAACGATTATTTGGGAAATGTGGTAGGTGTTTACGGACACCTTAATTGGTATTTTTTAAACAGAAATTTTATGGTTCGGGTTGGGCAGGGAATTGCCTATTCCGCAAAACCTTTTGACACACAATCTAACTATAATAATAATGCCTACGGCACGCAGCTATTAAGTTCAACTTTTTTAAAAGGAAATTACGTGCGTGAAAACATTTGGAAGGGTCTTGGTCTTCACGCTGGGTTAACAATCATTCATTACAGTAATGCTAATTTCAAGGCTCCCAATAATAGCACAAACTCATTCTTGCTAAATGCAGGGGTAAGCTATCAATTGGATTATAAAGAATTTCCAGAATACATTCATAAAGAAGATTCGCTCAGTAAAACACACGCCGAAAGATTTAAATACAATTTTGCTTTTAGAACTGGTTTGAATGAAAGTGATGTGGTGGGTCTTGGGCAAGAGCCGTTTTATGAATTGTCTTTTTTTGTAGATAAACGCTTGAATTATAAAAGTACACTTACTGCAGGAGTAGATGTTTTCTTTTCAACTTTTTTGAAGGAGTTGATAACCTATCGCTCAATAGCTTATCCTGAAGACGGACTTTCCGGCGATGAAGATTACAAACGTGTTGGCGTTTTTGTAGGCCATGAATGGCGTTTTAATCGGTTGGCGTTTGTTTCACAGTTGGGCTATTATGTTTATTGGCCATACGCTTTTGAAAATCGCGTTTACAATCGTTTGGGCTTAAAACGTTATTTCTTTGATGATAATTTATTCGCCTCCGTAACAGTGCATGCGCACTGGGCTAAAGCGGAAGCCGTGGAATTTGGAGTCGGTTATAGATTATAACAACTCTATTTTTTTAGAAATAATAAATATGAAAAATATAATTTACGTTTTACTGATTCTTCTTTTTGCCGGATGCGATTCGGAAAATGGTTGGGACTGTATACAAAAGGCTGGTGATATTGTGGAAACGGAATTCACTGTGCAGCCATTTACAAAAATACTTGTTTGGGAACGAATCCAACTTTTTGTTAAGCAAGGTGACGAACAAAAAGTGGTTGTTGAAACTGGCGAAAATTTAATGAACGATGTTGAAGTTTCGGTTACAGATGGAAAGCTTGAAATCCACAATAACAATTCTTGTAATTTAGTACGTGATTATGGGTTGACAAAAGTGTACGTTACTGTTCCAAATATTACTGAAATTCGCAGTAGTAGTGGGCTTTCAGTGGAAAGTATTGGAGTACTTCGGTATCCATCTTTGACTCTTTTGTCTGAAGACCAACAAAACGAGGACGAATACCATACTGACGGCGATTTTAAAATGAATCTGGACGTTGGACACTTGAATGTTGTAGCCAATGGTCTTTCTAAATTTTATTTGAGCGGAAGCGCCACAAGTGCCAGTTTTGGTCTGTATGCAAGCGATTGCAGAATTTTTTCTGAAAATTTAATCGTTCAAAATCTATCTTTTTTTCACAGAAGTACGGGAGAAATGGTAGTGAATCCACAACAAGCCATTAGAGGTAAAATAGTGAGTTTGGGCAACGTGATTTCAAAAACAAGACCACCAATTGTTGAGGTAGAGGAATTGTACCGCGGGAAACTTATTTTTGAATAGTAAGCTCGCTGAAAAGCTTTTCCAAAGTAGTGTTTTTTTGGTGTAGTTGAAGTATTTTCAAACCATTGTCATGCGCAAAATCGAACACTTTTCCACGCATATCCTGTTCGGTTTCAAAATAAAGCTGATAAACAAAACCAATTGAGTTTTCTATCTTTTCAATTTTTGGAAGCTGTTGAAGCGCCACTTCCTCAACACGGTAATCAAATTCAACTTCAATAATTTGTTGCTTTTTGTTTTTTAAGTCTGAAAGTTTTTTATCAAGAACAATTTCACCTTTATTAATAATAATAACGCGGTCGCAAATGGCTTCAACTTCCTGCATAATGTGTGTGGAAAGCAAAACTGTTTTTTCCTTTCCAACATTTTTTATGAGTTGACGAATTTCAATCAATTGATTTGGATCCAAACCTGTTGTTGGCTCATCGAGAATTAAAACTTCAGGGTTGTGCAACAAAGCATTTGCAAGCCCAACACGCTGGCGGTATCCTTTTGAAAGTTGGCCGATTTTTTTATTCGCTTCTGGCGTCAATCCTGTTTTTTCTATGATGCTTTCTACTTCAGATTTTGAAATATTGTAGATTCCCGCATTAAAAAGAAGATATTCGCGAACATACATATCCAAGTAAAGTGGGTTGTGTTCGGGTAGATAGCCCACACTTTTTTTAACGGCAATATCATCTTTGTTTACTTCAAAACCGTTCACGATTGCCACACCCTTCGAGGCCGGCAGATAAGTTGTCAAAATTTTCATCATTGTGGATTTTCCCGCGCCATTTGGACCCAGAAAACCAACAATTTCACCTTTTTCAATGGAAAATGAAACGTTATTCAGCGCTTTTTGTTCGCCGTAGGTTTTGGTGATATTTTCTACTTTTATCGACATATTTTTATAAAAACAAAGCTACATAAATTTCTTCCGAAGTGATTCCACTCTTCAATTTTAAATTTTTCATAAAACGTTTTAAAAATCACATTTATTGGCTAATTTAGCCGCTATGAATGCAAAAAGTAATTACAATTTTTCCAAAGCTTGGTGGCATATGTTCAATACCATTCGCTAAAGGGATTATTGTATTTTTAAATATACTTTGAAAAGTCCCATTTTTGGGACTTTTTTTATGAAATTGAATTTATGGAAAACAAAAAAGAATTACGCAATTGGTTAGATGCTTTTGGTTTAAACCATCCACTTGTTATCGCTGGGCCATGCAGTGCAGAAACCGAAGAACAAGTACTGAAAATTGCACATCAGCTGAAAGATACGGATACTTCGGTTTTACGTGCCGGAATTTGGAAACCACGAACCCGTCCCGGAAATTTTGAAGGCGTTGGTGCTTTGGGTTTAAAGTGGCTTCAGAAGGCAAAGGAAGAGACAGGGTTGCTCACAACAACTGAAGTTGCAAACGCCAATCACGTAGATTTAGCGCTAAAACACGATGTAGATATTTTATGGATTGGTGCCCGCACAACCGTTTCGCCATTTATTGTTCAAGAGATTGCAGATGCCGTAAAAGGAACAGATAAAATTGTTCTGGTGAAAAATCCAGTAAATCCAGATTTGGCTTTGTGGCTTGGAGCTGTGGAGCGTTTTTATGAAGCTGGAATTATTAAACTTGGCGTTATTCACCGCGGATTTTCTACCTATGAAAAAACACGTTACCGCAATAACCCAGAATGGCAAATTCCGATTGATCTTCAAAACACATTTCCTGATCTGCCCCTTATATTGGATCCTTCGCACATTGCGGGTAGGCGCGATATAATTTTTGAACTTTGCCAAACAGCGCTCGATTTAAACTATGACGGTTTAATGGTAGAGACCCATTTTGATCCTGACAATGCATGGAGTGATGCCGAACAGCAAATTACGCCAGCTACGTTAGAGAAAATGACGGTTGATCTTAAAATTCGAAAAGTGGAAGGCGATGAGGTTGAATTCAACAATCAATTAAATACAATGCGTACACAGATTGATTTAATTGACGATCAAATAATGGACATGTTAGGCAAGCGAATGAAAATTGTGGATAGTATAGGCGCTTTAAAAAAGAAGAACAACGTTGCAATCCTTCAAGTAAAACGTTGGAATGAAGTGTTGGGACGTATGATTTTAGAAGGCGAAGAGAATAAACTTAGCGAAGAGTTTGTGCTAAAAATTTATAAAGCAATTCACCAAGAATCTATTAACCATCAAAAAAAGGTTATTAATGAATAAAAAGTTTTGCAACTTTGTGGCATGAAAGGCCTTGTCTATAAATCTACCGGAAGCTGGTACAGCGTGAAAGCTGAGAACGGCAATTTTTACGATTGCCGCATTAAAGGCAAGTTTCGTATTGGTGGGATCAAAAGCACTAATCCAGTAGCTGTGGGTGATCATGTTGGTTTTGAAATTGAAAAAAAAGGCGATGAAACCGTTGGGGTAATTTCACATATTGATGAGCGTGATAATTACATCATCCGCAAATCTGTTAATCTTTCCAAACAAACACACATTATTGCCGCCAATATTGACATTGCGTTTCTTTTGATAACCTTGAACAATCCACCAACATTTACTACTTTCATCGATAGGTTTTTGGTTACTGCGGAAGCATATCACATTAAAGCTGTGCTTCTTTTCAACAAAATTGACACATACAACGAAGATCAATTACTAGAAATAAAACTTCTTGCAGCACTTTATCGAAAAGTTGGCTATGAGTGCATCGGAATTTCTGCAATCACAGGGAAAAATATCGATAAGGTGAAAGCTTTGATGCAGGATAAAGTTACCATGTTTTCAGGCCATAGCGGGGTGGGAAAATCTACATTAATCAATGCTTTGGAACCTGGACTGGGTTTAAAAACTTCAAAAATCTCCGAACAACATTTACAGGGCCAACACACCACCACTTTTGCAGAAATGTTCGATCTTTCTTTTGGGGGACAAATAATTGATACCCCAGGGATCAAAGGCTTCGGAGTGGTTGAAATTGACAAAGAAGAATTGGGAGATTATTTTCCAGAGTTTTTTGAGTTGAAAGAAAATTGTAAATTCAACAATTGTCTGCATCTGGAAGAACCGCAATGTGCGATAAAAGAAGCACTAGAAAACGAAGAATTAGCGTGGTCTCGCTATAAAAGCTATTTACAGATTTTAGAAGGGGAGGAAGAACATTTCCGAAAAGATATTTACGAAAAATAATGTTCATAGTTTAGTGTTCAAGATGCAGTATTTTAATATGAAACAATGTCCACACCTTCAATAAAAGCCTATAATCCAACAATCTAAGAGTCTAACAATCCAATTATCTAAATGCGCGTTTTAATCCAAAGAGTAAAAAAAGCATCCGTAACCATTGAAGGAAAAATTTTTTCCGAAATAAATCAGGGGCTGCTCATATTTTTGGGAATTGAAGCCGAAGATAACCAAGAGGACATAAGCTGGTTAGCGGGAAAAATTGCCCGTTTACGGATTTTTTCTGATCAAAATGATGCGATGAATCTTTCTATTCAGGATATAAAAGGCGATTGTTTGGTTGTTAGTCAATTTACACTTCACGCAAATACCAAAAAAGGGAACCGACCTTCATTCATAAATGCCGCAAAGCCTGAAATCGCTATTAAACACTACGAAAATTTCATACTTCAATTGGAAAAAGAAATTGATAAAAAAGTGTGTACAGGCTCATTTGGAGCTATGATGGATATTGCTTTGGTGAACGATGGTCCCGTTACTATTTGGATTGATTCAAAAAAAAGAGAATAATTTCTTTAACTTTCTTTTAACCTTTCGGAAATTTTATATATTGCCAAGCCATAAAATGTATCCATGAAAAAGACTTTTTGCTTAGCAATTCTACTTTGCTCAGCACATATTTTTTCCCAACAGGACTATTCTATAATGTCCATTCCCAAAGAACTGACCGAATATTCAAATAGTGTTTTGATAGATGAATTAGTGGAAATTGATGTTACAGATGTTGGCAAAATGAAGGAAAAAGCGCATCGGGCTATAGCTGTTTTTAACAAGCTTGGTGATGAAGATACCAATCTTTATGAATATTATAATGAAAACTCGCGGGTAAAGGATGTTGAAGTGCGAATCTATAATGCCTTGGGAAAGGAAATTGAGCACTTCAAAAAGAAAGATTTTATGGACGTGAGCCGAACAGGCAATAATATGTACATGGATTCGCGAGCGTTGTATTTAAAATATACCCCCACAACCTATCCTTATATTGTTGTTTATGATAGTGAAACTGAAACTGGTGATTCTGCATTCATAGGTCCGTGGTATCCATTGAGCGGATATTCCGAAAGCACCCAAAAAAGTGTTTTAAAAATTAAGTATGATCCATTGAATAAACCAAAATACAAGCCTAAAAACTTGGATGGTTTTGATATAACAATTTCGGAAACTCCTGAAGAAATCACTTTTTCGGCATCAAATCTTACTACAATTCGTTATGAAGAGCATAGTCCTTCACCTAGCGATATTTTTCCAAACGTAACAATCGCTCTTGACAATTTCCGGTTGAAAGGTACTTCTGGCTCGGGAAAGGATTGGCAACAATTTGGGACTTGGATGGACAAAAGCCTACTCTCAGATGTTCGTGATTTGCCGGAAGGCACTTTAGCAAGAATAAAAAGCCTTGTTGCAAATGAAACGACCAATGAAGGAAAGGCACGCAAAATTTATCAATACCTCCAAGATAAAGTACGTTATGTAAGCATACAAATAGGTATTGGAGGTTGGAAGCCTATGCTTGCTTCCGATGTTGACAAACTGAGTTATGGCGATTGCAAGGCATTGACAAATTATACAAAAGCTATGCTTGAAGCTGTTGGCGTTCCTTCCTATTATACCATATTGTATGGTGATACCAGTGAAAGAAATATTGTTTCGGATTTTTCATCGCTACAAGGAAACCATATGATTTTGGCCATTCCCGATGGTGAAGAAATAACATGGCTGGAATGTACAAGTCAAGATGCCCCTTATGGCTTTATTGGCGATTTTACCGATGATAGGGATGTATTGATTATTACGCCCGAAGGTGGGAAAATTGCACATACAAAAGTTTATAAAACCGAAGAAAACTCCCAAGAAAATAGCTCCAAAGTAAAAGTTGATAAAGATGGAAACGTAACTGCTAGTTTTCAAGGTATTTCGAAGGGGCTTCAGTATGACGACAAGTATTTGCTTCCGAAGGAAAAAAAGGAAGATCTGGACGAAATATACAAAAACAGATGGAGCTACATCAATGGTTTTTCCATTACAGATGTGAAATTGAATAACGATAGAGAAGAAGTGGTTTTCACTGAAAATTTATCGCTAAGCATCCCCAATTATGCAAATGCTGTGGGCAAGGATTATCTTTTCTGTGCCAATATTTTCAACCAAAACCAATACATTCCCCCGCGTATTGAAAAGAGAAAACAAAATCTTTTCATAGGAACCGGTTTTGTGGATGTTGATACGGTAGAAGTTGAAATACCTGAAAATTTCAGTATTGATGGACTTCCGGGAACAACTATTTTGGAAACCAAATTTGGAAAATATGAGATGGATTTCAGTAAAACTTCAGATAATAAATTAATCTACAGTCGAAAAATACTCATTAACAAAGGCGAATACCCTCCTTCGGAATATGAAAACTATCGTGATTTTTTACGCTCCATTGCGAGGCTGGATAAAACAAAAATACTTTTAAAACAAAACGCTCAATAATTAACACCAACTAATGAAAACAAATATACTTACAGCAATTACAGTTTTGTGTTTTCTGAATATTTCAGTTGCCCAAAATTATAAATTCGGAAAAGTTTCCAAAGAAGAATTGATCCAAAAACAACATCCCACAGATACCACGGCAGATGCCGCAGTGCTTTACAGAGAAATAAAAACTGAGTTTCAATACACACAGGACGCTGGTTGGTATATGGTAACTGACTACTTTGAGCGTATAAAAATTTATACTAAAGAGGGTTTTGACTGGGCAAATGAAACTATAGATCTTTATACAGGGAATGGAGAAGACAAGCTTATAGGTCTAAAAGGCTATACATATTATTTAGGAGCCGATGGAAAAGTGGAAGAAGTAAAACTGAAAAACGACGGTATTTTTGAGGAGGAAACCACCAAATATCTTTCGCAAACAAAAATTACGATGCCCGATGTGCGGGAGGGTTGTATTATTGAATATAAATACACAATCAATTCTCCTTTTATTTTTAACATTGATGAGTTTAAATTTCAGGAGACCATTCCTGTTGATAAGGTAAAAGTGGTTTTCTCATCTCCCGAATATTTTGCCTATAAGACACACCAACGAGGATGGATTCCTTATAAAGTTGATGCGAAATCTCAAGATAGAACAATGACTTACCGGCAGACAACTCAGGACTTGACCGCATTACATGGTCCTGGAATCCCTGAAACTACCACTAGGGAGGTAAAATTTAAAGAAGATGTTTATACCGTAGAATTGGATAACGTTCCCGCAATCAAGGAGGAGGCTTATGCCGGAAATATAAACAATTATGCTACCTCACTTCAGTTTGAAATGAGCTATATGGATTTTCCTGGAAGCCCTTTAAGAACTTACTCGACCACTTGGGAAGATGTTTCCAAAGGTATTTATAAAGTTGATTTGTTTGGAGCAGAGTTAGAGCGAAATAATTATTTTGAAGATGATTTAAAAAATCTCTTGAATGGAGTGAGCAATCCTGAAGAAAAGACGGCGCGTATTTTTTCATATGTTGTAAACAAAATGAGTTGGAATGGCATTAATGGATATTACACCAACGAAGGGGTTAAAACAGCCTATAAAAAAGGCTCCGGTAATGTAGCAGACATAAACCTAATGCTAATAGCTATGTTGCGCTATGCAAACTTGCATGCCAACCCTGTTTTGGTGAGCACTACCTCACATGGAATTCCATTGTTCCCAACCCGAAATGGTTTCAATTATGTTATTGCTGCAGTAGATTTGCCTCAGGGGACCCTGCTTCTAGATGCGACAAGCAAAGATGCAGAAATAGGTGTTTTAAAATCCAGCATAATGAACTGGCAAGGGCGAATTATAATGAAAGATGGCTCTTCTGACTGGGTTTCTTTAACCCCGCAAACTCCTGCTGTAAAGAGCGCAATGGTAAATGCCGAAATCAAGTCAGATATGACGGTTTCTGGAAAAGCACAAAATAGATACACTGGCAACTATGCCTTTTATTACCGAACAGAGTTTAAAAGCTTAAACGAGGACGCACAGCGAAAAGCAATAGAAAAAAACAGTAATCAAGTAGAACTTACGGCACTTCATTTTGAAAATCTGGAAACTGTTGGAAAACCGGTTTCCCTGGAATATGATTTTGAATCGTTGGACGCGGTAGAAGATGTGGCAGGTAAATTATATTTTTCACCAATGGTTTTTTTGGCTACAAAGGAAAGTCCCTTTAAACCTGAAACCCGTCAATATCCAATAGATTTTGGCTTTCCTATGAAGGATCGATACATCATAAATATTGCTTTGCCCGAAGGATATAAAGTTGAGTCGATGCCTGAAAATGCAGTTTTCAGTTTAGGCGAAAATACTGGGAGCTACCGTTATTTAATTTCACAAATAGGCAATAAACTACAGCTATCAGTGGAGTTTTCCATAAATAAATCTTTCATCGGTGCAGAAGAATATGGAAACCTAAAAAAATTCTTCGAACTTTTGATAGCTAAGGAAAACGAAAAAGTTGTACTTTCAAAGGCATAATGGATATAAAAAACGCACAAAAAGCAGTTGATAACTGGATACAGGAACATGGCGTTCGCTATTTCAACGAGCTGACTAATATGGCGCAGCTCACGGAAGAAGTGGGCGAGGTGGCGCGCATCATTGCTCGTCGCTACGGTGAACAAAGCGAAAAGGAAACCGACAAAAACAAAGATTTGGGCGAAGAGCTTGCCGATGTTATTTTTGTGGTGCTTTGTCTCGCCAATCAAACCGGTGTTGATCTTGAGGAAGCATTCAAAAAAAAGTTGGATCTTAAAACCAAGCGTGATCACGATAGGCATCACAGTAACCAAAAGCTGAAATAAATGTTCAAAAGAGTAATAAACACAAAAGGTTTTTGGAAATCGGTCTTTTCATTGGCCATTGCTTTCGCTGTGCTTTTTACATTTATAAAATGGGCGATAGAAGGTTTTGAAATGGCATATTTCACTGAAAGAAATCCAGTAATGTTTATACTTACAATTCTGCTAGCTGGTTTTGTTTATGGCTTTTTTGTAACCTTTGGAAAATTTAGGGGTAAGTTGAAAGAAAATGATTCTGGACGATGAAGGCCATTCTTAAACGGGGAGACTTTCCTTTAAAAAATGCAGAAATTAAAATTGGAGGCTCCAAAAGCGAATCGAACCGTTTGTTGATTCTACAAGCGCAATTTCCGAATATTACTATTGAGAATCTTTCCGAAAGTGATGATACCTCCGTGCTTCAAAAAGGCCTGAAATTAACAAAAGAAATAGTCGACGTTCACCACGCTGGAACGGCCATGCGTTTTCTGACTGCTTATTTTGCGGCAAAAGAAGGGGCAGAAATAATACTTACCGGAAGTCAGCGTATGCAGGAACGGCCCATCGGAATTTTGGTGGACGCATTAAGAAGATTAGGTGCAGATATTAAATATCTTAAAAGGGATGGTTTTCCGCCATTAAAAATAAAAGGTAAATCACTTCAGAAAAATGAAGTTATAATCAAAGCCAGTGTTAGCAGTCAGTATGTTTCAGCACTTATGCTTGTTGCACCTTTGTTTCCCAACGGTCTTAAAATCTCCTTGGAAGGAAAATCCACTTCAGTGCCTTATATTGAAATGACGCTTTCATTACTTAAAAGAATTGGGGTAAAAGGCAATTTCAACAAAAATGAAATTACAATTTTTGCCGCAAAAAATGTTGAAGAAACTGTTTTAATTGTTGAGTCAGATTGGAGCTCGGCGTCCTATTTTTATAGTTTAGTTGCTCTTTCAGAAAGTTTTGAAATAACTCTCGGAAGTTTTTCAAAAGAAAGTCTGCAGGGCGATTCGGCTTTGGTACGGATTTACGATTCCTTGGGGGTTAAAACTATTTTCAATATTTCTGAAAACACCATTTCACTTTCAAAAAAACATACAGAACTCCCAGATTCACTTTTGCTCGACCTGTCAGACACTCCAGATTTGGCGCAGACCATTGCCGTAACCTGTTTTGGATTGGGCATTGGGTGCAAGCTTACGGGTCTTCACACTTTAAAAATTAAGGAAACGGACAGGCTTTTGGCTTTAAAAAACGAATTGGAAAAACTCGGTGCTACCATTCAAGTGGACAACAATTCATTAAATCTTGAAAAAGCAATTCAGATTTTTGAAAATAAAACAATTGAAACCTATCAAGATCACCGTATGGCTATGGCTTTCGCGCCCCTCGCTGTAAAAACTAATCTCATTATAAATGATGCCGAAGTAGTTTCAAAATCGTACCCCCGTTTTTGGGAAGATTTGCAAAAAACTGGCATTAAATGTGAGTTTGTGGATTCCTTAAAATAGCTATTTGGTTTCTTTCTTCTAGCTTCCAACACTCAGCAATACACATTTCTAAATAATAAACAGTCATTTACTTGACAACGCCTATTTGGAGGTTGTATATTTGCACCCTTTTAAAATCTAAAGACGCAACGAATTATGGGAATGAAACTTTCAAATTTCAGCTTTAACCTTCCAGAGGAATTATTAGCCGAATATCCAGCACCAAACCGTGACGAATCACGCCTGATGGTCCTTAACAGAAAAACTAAAACCATTGAACACAAAATGTTCAAGGATCTTATTGATTACTTTGAAGAGGATGATGTGTTGGTAACCAATAATACCAAGGTTTTTCCTGCGCGTTTATTCGGGAATAAAGAAAAAACAGGTGCGCGGATCGAGGTTTTCCTTTTGAGAGAATTAAATTCTGAAACCCGTCTTTGGGACGTTTTGGTTGATCCAGCACGAAAAATAAGAATAGGGAACAAGCTGTATTTCGGCGATGACGAGACTCTTGTGGCTGAAGTTATAGACAATACCACTTCCCGCGGAAGAACACTTCGTTTTCTTTTTGACGGCTCTTATGAAGAATTTCGAAATAAATTGACTGAATTGGGTGAAACGCCACTTCCAAAATATATAAAAAGAGAAGTAGAGCCGGAAGATGCAGAGCGCTATCAAACTATTTTTGCAAAGAATGAAGGAGCCGTAGCTGCCCCAACAGCTGGTCTACATTTCTCGAAGCATCTTTTAAAACGCCTTGAAATTAAAGGTATAAACATTGCAGAAGTTACACTTCACGTAGGTTTGGGAACTTTCAGCTCTGTTGAGGTTGAAGATCTTTCAAAACACAAAATGGACTCTGAAGAAATGAGCATCCTACAAGACGCTGTAGATACTATAAACACAGGTATAAAAAAGAAAAAACGTGTTTGCGCAGTGGGAACAACTGCGATGCGTGCTTTGGAAAGTTCAGTGTCTTCAAACCATTCACTTAATCCATATACAGGGTGGACAAATAAATTTATTTTCCCCCCTTATGATTTCAGTATTGCAAACGCAATGGTTACCAATTTTCACACTCCAAAATCTACTTTGTTAATGATGGTTTCCGCCTTTGCGGGTCATGATTTTATAAAGGAAGCATACGCTGAAGCGATTAAAGAAAAATACAGATTTTATACTTATGGCGACGCAATGTTGATTATCTAATAAATATAACTTAAACCCTAAAAATCCTGATGTCAATCAGGATTTTTTATTTTCTAAGCGTTTGGTTTTCAAATGTCAAAATAATAATTTACCTTAGTCTTTCATTTGAAAACCAATCGGCTGTCTGAATGAAAAAGACTATACTTTTCTTCATTTTTTGTCTTGCTTTTTTCTCTGCCTTCTCACAAGGTGGTGGGGGCGACTTGCCTGAAAGCTGGGGTCTTAATTTAACTGAACAGCCCAACGTTGTCCGTCTTCCTGCTTTAGATTTTGAATTGATAATACAGCAGGACAGCATTAACGATTTAGACAAAAGCATGCCTTGGCGTTATGGAATTGAAAGATCCGTTACTCTAAATATGCAACAAGGAGGCCTTTGGATTGTTTTGCCGGATGGCGGAAAAATTTGGCAAGCAGTTATAAAATCACCTAGAGCATTGAATCTTAGTGTAAATTTTGACGATTACTATTTGCCACATGGTTCACGTCTTCAGCTTTACAATCAAGATCATACTGATATTACAAACACCTATACCAATTCTCAAAATAGAATGGATGGAGCTATAGGTACTTGGTTTGTTGAAGGAGATATCATTTGGGTAGAATATTATCAGCCTCCGGGAGTGCAAGGCTCACCTAGACTTCAGATTAATAGTGTTATTCACGGTTACAGAATGGGAAGGGTAAATATGCTATTTGAAGAAAACCGTGGTTTAAATGATTCCGGAGAATGTAATTATGACGTAAATTGCCCCATTGGCAGTGATTTTGATTCAAAAAAGGATTTAGTTAAAAAGACAGTTGCATTGTTGAATTTAGGCAATGGATATTTATGCTCTGCTGCCTTAGTGAACAATACTACGAATGACAAAACCCCGTATCTGCTAACCGCAAACCATTGCTTGGAAAACAGTAACCCCAGTCTTTGGACTATTCGGTTTAACTGGGTAAGCCCTGTTCCGGTTTGTGGAACAGGCGATGAAAGTGGAGATCTACAAACCAATTTTACCATTAGCGGGGCAGAATTAAGAGCAAATAATAGCAAAAGTGATTTTGCATTGGTAGAGCTTTTTGATCAGATTCCGGAATCTTGGGATGTTGCTTTTGCCGGTTGGGATAATTCAGACAACAATCCATTATATGAAGTGGGAATCCACCATCCGAACGGAGATATTATGAAAATATGCCGTGATGATTCTGGAGCCCAAAAAATAGATGCCAATGGCACTCAAGTTTGGTTAATTGGCGGAGGAACACACGGTAATGGTAATGGCTGGGAAATAGGTACAACTGAAAGCGGATCTTCGGGTTCTCCTTTATTTGACGAAAATGGAAGAATTATTGGACAGTTATACGCTGGGCAATCTGCCTGTGACGGTTTAGAGAACAACCACGATTATGATATTTATGGTAGGTTAGGTGTTTCTTGGGACACCGGAACAACCCCCGAATCCCGTTTAATGGATTGGTTGGATCCAGGCAATTCTGGACACACTACGTCAGAAACACTTCAAAATCTTTTGAATACTCCAGATTTTGAACTTCTTGGTGACCTCAAAATTTATCCGAATCCTGCAAGCACTTCCATTACTGTTATGAACAATAGATATCCGCATTTGTCCTTTCAGATGATAAATGTAATAGGGCAACGTATACACTCTGGATCATTGGCCAATACTATGAACACCATTGCTGTTGATAATCTTGCAGAGGGTGTTTATTTTCTTTATTTATTAGATGAAGACAGTAAAGACAGTATCACAAAAAAAGTAATAATTAAAAAGTAAACCATAATTCTATTTATTGGTAAGCCTCTATTCTGAAAAGGAAGGGGCTTTTTACTTTAAAATAAAGTAGTTTTGCAAAATGGTTTCAGAAAAAAAAGACATAAGGGCACTTTCAAAAGAAGAACTTCGAAGTTTTTTCGAACGCATTGGCGATAAAGCCTTTCGGGGAACGCAAGTTTACGAATGGCTTTGGAGCAAAGGCAGTCACAGTTTCGATGAAATGACAAATCTTTCAAAGGAAACACGTGCACATTTGAACGAAAATTTCGTCATCAATCATATAAAGGTTGATCATCTTCAAAAAAGCGCTGATGGTACTATAAAAAATGCAGTAAAACTTCACGACGATTTTATTGTTGAATCTGTCTTGATTCCAACGAAGAAAAGGACCACTGCTTGTGTTTCGTCCCAAGTGGGCTGTAGTTTAGATTGTACGTTCTGCGCGACTGCAAAGTTGAAAAGAATGCGAAATCTAAACCCTGATGAAATCTACGATCAAGTAGTCGCAATCGATAAAGAAAGTCGCCTATACCATGACAAACCGCTCTCAAACATTGTTTTTATGGGAATGGGAGAGCCGCTTATGAATTATAAAAACGTTCTGGAATCTATTGAAAAGATTACCTCTGATGAAGGCCTTGGTATGTCTCCCAAAAGAATTACGGTTTCCACTTCCGGAGTGCCGAAAATGATAAAAAAATTGGCTGATGACGAAGTGAAATTTCACCTTGCCGTGTCTCTTCATTCCGCAATTCAAGAAACACGGGAACAGATTATGCCTTTTGCAAAAAGCTTTACCTTGCCCGATTTGAGGGAATCGTTAGAATATTGGTATAGCAAAACCAAACGTAAAATAACCTATGAATACATAGTTTGGAAAGGCATCAATGACAAATGGATAGATATGGAAGCATTGGTTACTTTCTGCAAATATGTACCGTGTAAAGTAAACATTATTGAATACAACCCCATTGACGATGGCCATTTTCAGCAAGCTTCTTCAACAGTAATCGATGATTACATTCAAGCTTTAGAGCACAACCGAATACCAGTGACTGTTCGCCGAAGCAGAGGAAAAGACATTGACGCTGCCTGCGGGCAGTTGGCTAATAAGCAATAAAAAAAAGAGCGGCCAAAAGCCGCTCTTTTCAATTCAATATAAAATGTAAATTAGTTTTTTACGATTTTAAAAGACTTGCTTGTGCCGTCAATAGAAACAGTAGCAATGTAAACTCCAGACTGTAATCCAGAAAGCTCAACAGTTTCGTTGTTGTTGTTTAGTTTTTGAGAAACAACCTGTTGTCCCAACATATTGTAAAGAGCAACATTCTCCATTGAAGTGTTTGCTGAAAGGTTCAATTGGTTGTTTGCTACAAAATAGTTGAAACCTTGGAAAACTGCATCATTAACTCCCAATACATCAGCGGTAACTTTAAAGTCATCTACTTGGAAACCAAATTGGTCAGCACCTACATGGTTAATTGCGATGTAAACATCCTGTCCAGCATATTGATCAAGGTCAACAGTAAATTCTTCCCAATTAATGGCTTGAGGAACTAAGCCTGTTTCAAGTGCTGAAAAGTTATTTGGATCCGTATCAACAGTTGAAATTAAAATATTAAAAGTTTCTTCCGAATATGTAGCATCAGCTGCTTTAGCCCAAAAAGACAAAAGGTTTCCAGCTGTTCCAAGTGTCATTTGTGGAGAAATTAGCCAATCGTTGTTAGCATTAGTTGTTCCATCTGGCACAGCAGCAAAAGAAGTCATTGCCTTAACACCACTGTATGCAGTCCAATCAGAATCGGCAGTTGGATCTAATGGAGGGCTTGTTGCTGTTGAGTTAAATACGATAAAAGCTCCTGTGTATCCAGAATTGTCAAATGTAATACCCGTGAAACCATACGTTGGTAAAAGATCAAGATCAACTAAGGTCCAATCTCCAACATTTTCAATTATGAAGTCATCGTAAGCTTCAAAGTCGTCTTCAAAAATAGTAGTCTGTGCATTCATAGCAAAGCCAGCAAATAATGCGGCCAATAATGTAATTTTTTTCATTGTAATTATTAATTAGGGATTAAAAAATGATTTTTTCAAAAATAAGGCTACATCCTTTTTTTTGTAGGGTTTCGAAAGATTTTAACGCCTTTTTTAAAATCCTCAGAATATTGTTGAAATATTAAATTATCTATTTTTTTATTAACAGCCTTTTTAAAGCATTCTATTTTTTGATTGCAATTGCTTGCCTATTTTGTTATACATCTTTAAACCGTTGTTATAAAAAAATGTTAAATGCATAGTTCAGTCTTCAGAAAACAAACAAATCTACTTGGCTGACGCATTAAAACCATCATCCAATTTTAACTATCTTTGAGCCTTATGAAGATAGTTTCTCAAATCAAACTTCCCATTGAAAAGGAAATGGAGCTTTTCGAAAAAAAGTTCTCTGACTCCATGTCTTCAAAAGTTTCACTTCTAAACAGAATTACACATTACGTAGTAAACCGAAAGGGAAAACAGATGCGCCCCATGTTCGTTTTTCTTATTGCGAAAATGACAGGCGATGGCGAAGTGAATGAACGAACCTATCGTGGCGCTTCGGTCATCGAGCTAATTCACACAGCAACCTTGGTTCACGATGATGTTGTAGACGATAGCAACCGCCGCCGTGGTTTTTTCTCCATAAATGCACTTTGGAAAAACAAAATTGCCGTGCTTGTGGGCGATTACTTATTATCCAAAGGATTATTGCTTTCTATAGATAACGATGATTTTGATCTACTTAAAATAATTTCTGTCGCCGTTCGCGAGATGAGCGAAGGTGAGTTGCTTCAGATTGAAAAGGCCCGAAGCCTAGATATTACTGAAGATGTTTATTTTGAAATAATCCGCCAAAAAACAGCAACTTTAATAGCTGCCTGTTGTGCTATGGGTGCCAGATCCGTAATGGCTTCGGATGAAGAAGTTGAAAAAATGCGCAAGTTCGGTGAACTTATCGGGATTGCTTTTCAAATAAAGGATGACCTTTTTGATTATGGTAACGAGCACATCGGCAAACCCACAGGGATAGATATTAAGGAGCAAAAAATGACGCTACCTTTAATATATGCATTAAATAATTCCACTTCCGAAGAAAAAAAATGGGTTATCAATTCCGTTAAAAATCACAATAAAGACAAACAACGTGTTAAAGAGGTTATCACTTTTGTGAAAGATAATGGCGGCCTGGATTATGCTGTTACAAAAATGAAGGAATATCAACAAGAAGCTCTTCACCTATTGGAAACCTACCCCGCTTCACCCTACAAAGAATCACTGGAGCTGATGGTGAATTATGTTATTGACCGAAAAAAGTAAATAAGTGAATTTGTGAATCTGTGAATTCGTGAGTTTGTTTTTTCAAATTGAAACTTGAAACAAGAATTTTTTTCCCCTCAGGCAACCATTCTTCAAAAACCTGCGTCTATTAAAATAGAGGCACAAACAGCAAAGCTTGCGTGAAGATTATATCGTTACATAAAAACTATTCAAAATTAATTGAGAAAGCTTCCGGCGGTGATCGACGAGCGCAGCACCAATTGTTTGAGATGTTTTCGCCAAAAATGCTGGGAGTTTGCAGGCAGTATTTAAAAAACAATGATTTGGCAGAAGAAGTGATGCTTTCTGGGTTTTTGAAAATGTTCACTCACTTAAACGATTTCAAAAACGAAGGTAGTTTTGAAGGTTGGGTTCGCAGGATAATGGTGAACGAAAGTATTTCTCAACTTCGGAAAGACAAAAAGCTACATTTCATTTCTGAAACTGAAATAGAGAACACGGCCGAACATTCCACTTACATTGAAACGGAGTTGGAAACAGCGGAAATTCAAAAAATGATAGACAGCTTGCCAGACGGTTACAAAACAGTTTTTGTGCTCTATGCAGTTGAAGGTTATAAACACGGTGAGATTGCAGAGTTATTGCAGATAAGCGAGAACACTTCAAAAACACAACTTTTTAAAGCCCGGAAAATGCTGCAAAACATGGTAAAACAACAAAACAATTTAAGTTATGGCACCCTATAAACTGGAAGACAACATCCGCGAAAAGCTAGAAGCGAGGGAAATGAAACCTTCCGCAGAGGCTTGGAAAAAATTGGAAACACAATTGGAGGCAAAACAGCCCAAAAATAAAATAGTGGGTTGGTATTATGTTGCCGCAAGTTTTGTGGGACTGCTCATTTTGGCTTCGGTTTTCCTTAGTAGAAACAATACTGAAGTGAACAACCAAATAGTGGATGAAAATTTGGAACAGCAAAATATTGAAACTGAATCTGAAATTATTCCGAATAATTCTGAAGCTGAAAGCATTGCTTCTGAAACCAATAATTCAGAAAAAATTGAAACTAATGTTTCCAAAAAAGAAACTGAAAAGAAACAATCAAATTCGGTTCAACTAAAACCACTTCCGCAGAAAAAGTCTGCAATTGATAAAAAGATTGAAAAGGCGGATGCCATTGCAAAAGTTACGAATGCCGAAATGCCACAAGCTGTAAAAAAGGAAAAGCCAATTAAATCCGAGATGTCTTCCCAGACCTTAACAAAAATAGAAGAAGATAAAATCTTTAACACTAAAGTGGACGAAGTAGTAGCCTCGGTAAAAAAGCTTCAAGAAAATAATACAGAAGTATCCACAACCGAAGTGGAGGCATTACTTAACAGCGCCCGGCGTGAAATACAGACCCAACGTATACTAAACAGTCCAAAAGTAGATGCTACGGCATTGTTGCAGGATGTAGAGTGGGAGCTCGAAAAAAGTTTTCGTGACAAAGTGTTTGACGCCCTTGGAGAAGGGTTTCAAAAAGTGCGGACTGCCGTTACGGAAAGAAATGATTAATCAATGAATAATTAATAATAAAAACTCTTCCAACACCAATAAAATATTATTCATTCACAAGCTCACTCATTCACAAATTCATCAATAAAAAATTCATCATTAATCAAAAATCAAACAGTTATGAAATTAATTACAATCACTATCGCCCTTTCTTTATGGCTATTTACGGCAATTTACGCACAGGCGCAGGAAATGGACCACGACACCCAAACAGCTGTGGAGCTGCTAACGGAATTAAAAGAAAAAATAATTCAGGAAGAAAAAGATGCCCTTTTGGCTGATGTTGAAAACATCAATGCCCGTTTGGAAAATCAAGCAATTACAAATGAAGGGGCCGAAACATTAAAGCAGGAAGCTGCAGAAAGGCACGCTCTTAATATTGAAAATCGACTTGCTATCATTGACAATAAAGTAGCACTGTTAAAACGTAATGGAAGTGTTGAAGAAGACGAAGACAGCGGTATGGTTATTCGTATTGGTTCCAGTGGCAAAAATAATGAGAATGACAATGTTCTTTATATCGGCCCGAAAGACAAAAAGCGCAAATATGACCGCCGCACTACCTCAGACCTCGTTTTCGCATTCGGTTTAAACAACGTAATTACAAAGGGAGAATCTTTGCAGGACTCAGACTTTAAGGTTGGAGGTAGTCGCTTTGCAGAGTTAGGATGGGCTTGGAAAACACGTGTTTTCAAAAACACCAATTGGTTACGGGTTAAGTACGGGGTTTCTTTTCAATTTAATGGTTTGAAACCAACAGGCAACCGTTTTTATGTAGATAATGGTTCAGAAACTGTACTTCAGGAATACCCGCTAAATCTAGATAAATCAAAATTCAGAATGGACAATTTGGTGGTGCCAATCCATTTTGAGTTTGGTCCTTCCAAAAAAGAAGAACATGATGGCTACTTTCGCTATAACACAGAAAACCAAATAAAAGTAGGACTTGGTGGTTATGCAGGTATCAATTTGGGCGCTCGTCAAAAACTAAAATTTGAAGAAGATGGCGAAGACCATAAGTTAAAGCTAAAAGCAGATTACAATACAAATAATTTCATCTATGGATTAAGTGGATACATTGGCTGGCAAGGTGCAGCTGTATATGCCAAATACGACTTAAACACAATCTTTAAAAACAATTCCGTGGATCAGCGCAACGTTTCTCTCGGTCTGCGTTTTGATATGGATTAGCCAAATACCTTTTCATTATAGATTGTTTAAAACCTGCACATTTTTTATTTTGATGTGCAGGTTTTTTTATTACATTTATATCAGACAAAAACTGAGCGTTCCAACATCATAATTCTTAAACTATGAAAAGAGACCTCAGCAAACAAAACCTAAAACTAAAAATTCAGTTAAATAAAGGTTTAAACATTCCTTCGATAATTTCAGACAGTTGCTTCGTTAAAGACATAGATGATCAGCACTACCTTATTTCATTGGATCTATCCAGGGGCAAAAGCGTCAATGCCAAAGATTACGAAACCCTCAATAACAGTTTCGACGCTCTTGAGCAAATAGAAATAGCAGATGACAATGCCATAAAAAATTTTAAAAAACACTACATCTATAGATACGGTAGCAACCAAGGCTTCTCTTTAAAAAATGTGCCCGTAAACCTAATTATGGACTACACTCGCTCCATCACCTGCAACATAGAGGTAGAAAATGTATTAAAGCTTTCAAAAATTAGTTAGTACGATAACTACCCAGTTATTGAAGAAACCCCGCAAACCTTTTAGTTGTGGGGTTTAATTTTTTTATGATGTATATAATAATAGGGCTTTTTTCTCTTTTAAACTCTAAGCCTTAAACAATAAAGAAATCCCTATTTTTACACAACCAAAATCAAACAATCTAAAGATCCAACTTTGATATCTAAAATCACCATAGACAACGTTTTTGAAACCGCCAGGGTAGAGGAGGTTATTGGAGATTTTGTACAATTGAAGAAATCTGGAAGCAACTTTAAAGGGTTGAGTCCTTTTACAGATGAGCGCTCGCCAAGTTTTATGGTGAGTCCCGTAAAGCAGATTTGGAAAGATTTCAGTAGCGGAAAAGGAGGGAATGTAGTTGCTTTTTTGATGGAGCACGAACACTTTACTTATCCCGAAGCCATAAAATATCTGGCAAAAAAATACGGTATTGAAGTAGATGAAACCGAACAGACTGCTGAAGACAAAGAGCAGGCAAACGAACGTGAAAGTTTATATTTGGTAAGCGAATTCGCAAAGGATTATTTTCACAGCACATTATTAAAAACCGAGGAAGGCAAAGCCATCGGCCTTTCTTATTTTAAGGAACGTGGATTTACTGACGAAACCATTAAAAAGTTTGAGCTAGGTTATTCGCCTGATTCTTGGGATGCTTTTACCAGCCATGCAATCAAAAAAGGCTACAAGCTAGAGTTTCTTGAAAAAACAGGGTTATCTATAGTAAAAGAAGAAAAACAATTCGACCGTTTTAAGGGAAGGGTAATGTTCCCAATCCTCAGTATGAGCGGTCGCACACTTGGTTTTGGCGGGCGTATTTTAACTTCCGATAAAAAAGCGGCAAAATATTTAAACTCTCCCGAAAGCGATATTTACCATAAAAGTAAAGTGCTTTACGGCATTTTTCATGCTAAACAGAGCATTGCCAAAGAAGACAATTGCTATTTAGTGGAAGGCTATACCGATGTTATTCAATTTCACCAAACGGGCATTCAAAACGTAGTTTCTTCTTCGGGAACGGCTTTAACTTCGGAACAAATTAGGCTGATAAATAGGCTTACCAAAAACATAACTGTTCTTTTTGATGGGGATGCGGCTGGGCTTCGTGCGTCACTCCGCGGTATTGACTTGATTTTGGAGCAGGGAATGAACGTGAAAATCTGCACCTTTCCCGAAGGAGAAGACCCAGACAGTTTTTCACGCAAAAACTCGTTGCAGGAACTCACACTTTTTTTGGAGGAAAATTCCAAAGATTTTATCACTTTTAAAGCTTCACTGCTCGCTTCCGATGCTAAAAATGATCCTATAAAAAAGGCTGAAACCATACACGATATGGTACATAGTATCGCCAAAATCCCCGATGTTATTAAACGTGAAGTATATATAAAGGAATGTTCGCGAATTATGGATATTTCGGAACAGGTACTTTTTAATACACTTGCACAGATTTTTCAAAAGGAGCGAAAGGATGCTTCAAAAAAAGCTGAAACGCCAAGAGAGGCGTTTGAGGTTGTTTCCTCAGAAAAAAAGATTGAAAAAGTAGATGTGCAGTTTCAGTTAGAGCAGAAAATAATTGAATTATTACTGCTTTATGGCAATGTGGAAGAGGATTTTGAAGAATTAATTCTTGAAGCAAACGATAAAGGTGAAATTTCATTAAAGCCAGAGATTCACAAATCGCGTGTTTACGAGAAAATATTTTTGGATCTGCAGGAAGACGAAATAGAGTTTACTAACCAAGAATTTAAAGATTTATATTACGAAGTGGTAAACCGTTTTACCCAAAACCCAGAGGCCAAAGCGGAAACTTTCATCAATGAACTAAAGCCGGAAATGGCATCTGCAATTACTCACGTTTTGATGGAAGAGGAAAGGTATATACTCCACAACTGGGAACGGAAGGAAATTTATGTAAAGGAAAAAGAACAGACTATAGCCCAAATAGTAAGTGAAACCATTCTAAACCTTCGCAGGCATTTGGTTTCCCAAAAAATAAATGAACTCTCCGAAACCATGATGCAGGAAAACAATTCCGAAAAGGAGACGGGTCTGCAGGAAATAGTGGATTATATTAGTCTAAAAAAAGTGCTTTCCGAAAAACTGAACAGAGTTTTATAATCAATTAAATTGAAACATCCGTGCTTGGTTAATCAAATCAGCCAAGCTCGTAACATTTAGTTTTTTCAAAAGGCGTGTTTTGTATGTGCTTACTGTTTTTTCATTTATTTCAAGAAGTGTAGCAATGTCTTTGTTGCGTTTGCCGTTGGATAGCAGATTCAGCACTTCAATTTCACGTGCAGAAAGTTTTTTATAACGACCTACAATAGTATTATCATTTATGGCTTTGTTGTTTAATGCGGCAGCAAGTTCCTCGTTCAAAAATACTCCACCCATCGCTATTCGTTTAATAGCTTGAAGAAATACTTCTTTTGAGGATGTTTTTGGAATATAGCCAGCTGCACCAGATTTTATGGAGCGCAGTGCATAAATTTCTTCCGGGTGTGATGAAAAAATGGCAATTCGAGTTTTAGGAAACTCTTCACGTATGCTTCGCAGCGCATGAAAACCATTGATTTCGGGAATGTCAAGCTCTAAAATCAAAATATCTGGACGTTCTTTTTCTAAACATTTCAGTAATTCTGAACCTCTTGCTACTTTACCGACTATTGTATAATCGTTTGTGCTATTTAGCAAAACAGCAATCCCTTTTCTGGTTATTGGATGGTGGTCTGCAATTACAACTTTTTTCATCTTATTGTATTTATAGATTTTTCAACATATAAAAACTTCAGACCTGGGGAGATATTAAGTTTTATAAACGTAATATTAATACTACATTTTGGATATATAAAATCTTAGGGAGAAGAATAATAAACCTTTCGTTTAATGGTTAAATTATTCGATAAATTACAATACTACTTCAGTTCTTTGGGGATTTCGCAAACGGGAATAGGAACCATTTTGTGCTGATTGGCTTTGTTCAGTTTATTATAAATATCAAAAACCATTTGTTGTCTTCCGGAAAAATCTGAACTGGTTTTACCAGTCTCTTTCATCTTCATGGCCCATTCCAATTCGTCATAGCTTGCGCCAATTTGGTCTTCATCGGTTCGGTCATCGCCCCATAATCCATCGGTTGGTGCTGCTTCTATGATTTCTTTATTAACTCCCAAATGCTTGGCAATTTTATACACTTCACTTTTCATTAAATCGGCAATAGGACTTAAATCAACACCGCCGTCACCATATTTTGTATAAAAACCCACACCAAAATCCTCTACTTTATTTCCGGTACCTGCCACCAAATATTTGTGTAGGGCGGCAAAATAATAGAGTATTGTCATGCGCAAACGCGCGCGAGTATTTGCGAGTGACATAAAACGATCTTCTTCTTTTTCAACTTTTGGCAGTGCGTCAATCATTGAATCAAAAACCGGGGTAAGGTTTACCTCAATTTTTATAACGTTTGGAAAATTATCTTTTAACCAAGATATATGATTAAATGCACGACTAACCTGAGAGGGAGCTTGATGTATTGGCATTTCAATACATACCAGGTCAAGCCCAGTTTTTGCGCATAAAGCTGAGGTTACGGCAGAATCAATGCCCCCGCTGATGCCAATTACAAAGCCATCCATTTTTGCATTTACTGCATAGGTTTTTAACCAATTTACAATATGATCTATTACTTTTTCGGTCTGCATTTTCTGTGTTTTTAATCTTTTATAATAATACCTTTGCAGCGCAAAAGTTGCTAAAGATAAAATTAATTAAAAGGAATGGCGTTAACCAACAATAACATTTTTTCTAATATGAAATGCCCTTTAGCAAATTGTAAATTAACTCAAATTTGTAATTTGGGCATTCCAACTTCCTATTTCTCAAATATTATGTACAGATGAAATATTGCGTATTGTTTCTTTTTGGTGTTCTCCTTTTTTCCTGCAACAATGAAAGCAAAGTTGAAACGGAAATTGAAAAAATTCCAATGGATGTTGAAATAATTCGTTTCGACAAAGAATTTGCAAATGCTAATCCGGCAGACCTTCCAAAGCTTAAAGCTGAATACCCGGCTTTTTTTCCGAAGCAATACAGCGATAGTATTTGGGTGGAAAAATTGATTGACACACTCCAAGATCAACTTGAAAGTGAGGTAGTAAAAAAGTTTCCAAATGATGAAAAATTGGATGCTGTGCTTGTTCCGTTGTTTCAGCATATAAAATACTATTTTCCAAAATTTCGGACTCCCGTTGTTGTAACAACAACTTCAGACGTAGATTATCGCAATAAAGTTATTCTTGCGGATAGTATGCTGGTAATTGGTCTAGACAATTATTTGGGTAATGAACATCGTTTTTACGAGGGTATTGATAAATATATTTCAAAGGAAATGAAGCCTTCGCAAATTGGTCCAGATGTGGCTGATACCTATGCAAGACAATACATAAAACCGCCAAGCAAGGCTACTTTTTTAGGACAAATTATATATTATGGCAAAGAACTTTACTTGAAGGATCTTTGGCTTCCCAATATTTCTGATGCCGAAAAAATAGGTTACACCGAAGAAGAATTTCAATGGGCTGAGGAAAATGAAGAATATATGTGGCGCTATTTTGTGGAGAAGGAATTACTTTATAGCACAGAGCCCAAGCTTGGTGCACGATTTATAAGTCCTGCGCCATTTTCAAAATTCTATCTCGACATTGACAACGAATCCCCAGGAATGTTGGGTCGTTATTTGGGATGGAAAATTGTGCGTGCATATATGGAAAATAACGATACAGACGTTCAGCAATTAATGATTACAGATGCTGACGAATTATTTACAAATTCAAAATACAAACCAAAGAAATAATGGCAATAAAACATACTTCTGAAATAAAACTAAACATAGGTCTTGACGAAAACAAAATTCCCGAAACCATTCGTTGGACTGCCGAAGACGGCGGTGTTTCAAACGAAGAAACCAAGGCAGTAATGCTTTCTGTTTGGGACAGTAAAAAAAAGGAATCGCTTAGAATAGATTTATGGACAAAAGACATGCCTGTGGATGAAATGAAAATCTTCTTTCACCAAACTTTGAGCGCTATGGCTGATACGTTTCAACGCGCTACAAATGATGATAAAATGAGCGCCACAATGCGCGATTTTTGTGATTATTTTGCTGAAAAATTAGAGTTGAAGAAGGAATAGCAAAAATTAGAATTCAGAAGATTGAATTGAGTTGTTAAGTTCATCAATATAATTTAAAACTTCATCCCTTCCTGAAGAATCACTCGCTGAAGTGATAAAATAAGGCGGCATTTCTTCCCAGGTTTCTAGCATTTTATTACTGTAGGCCTCAATGTTTCGCTCCAAAGCTTTTGGTTTCAACTTGTCTGCTTTTGTAAAGATTATGTTGAAAGGAATTCCACTTTCTCCCATCCATTGCATAAATTCCATATCTATGGGCTGAGGTTCGTGACGGCAATCTACCAAAACGAAGGAGAGCACCATTTGCTCTCGCTTTTCAAAATAATCAGTAATAAATTTCTGAAAAACTTTCTTGCTGCTTTTTGAAACGCGAGCGTAACCATAACCCGGCAAATCAACCAAATACCAGTTTTTGTTGACTAGGAAGTGATTAATGAGTTGTGTTTTTCCCGGTCTCCCTGAGGTTTTTGCCAAACTTTTGCGCAACATCAACATATTGATCAGGGAAGATTTTCCCACGTTACTTCTGCCAATAAAAGCGTATTCCGGCAAACGGTCTTTTGGACATTTGGCAACATCACTGTTGCTCATCACAAATTCCGCAGATTTTATTTGCATTGTTTTTAGTTATGAATTGTTTGGAAAAATACGTTCTTTAGAAACCAGAGTCTGTTAGTACCCTCGTTTTTCCAACCAGGAATTAAGCAATTCGTTAAATTCATCTGGGTGCTCCATCATGGCTGCGTGACCACATTTGTCTATCCAGTATAGCTCAGAATCTGGTAAAAGTTCATCAAATTCTATTGCGACTTCCGGTGGGGTAACATTGTCGTTTTTCCCCCAAATGATACAGGTTGGGGTATGCATTTTCGGCAAATCCTTCGCCATATTATGCCTAATGGCGCTTTTAGCTATGGCTAGGGTTCGTATCAATTTGTTTCGGTCGTTTACAGTTTCGTAAACATCGTCCACAATCTCTTTGGTAGCAACGGCTGGGTTGTAGAAAACGTTTTCAGCTTTGTGTTTTATATATTCGTAATCGCCGCGTTTGGGATAGCTTTCGCCCATGGCACTTTCGTACAGCCCCGAACTTCCAGTGATTATCAACGCCTTTACCTTTTCAGGATACATTTTTGTGCACAACAAACCGATATGACCGCCTAGAGAGTTTCCTAAAAGAATTACTTCTTCATAGCCCAAATGGTCAATAAACTGTGAAACGTATTTCGCAAAATTTTTCACGTTGGTACGTAACAGCGTCATTTTATAAATGGGCAACTCTGGAATTAGAATTTTGTAGCCTTTTGGCGGAAAGAAATTAGCAACCCCATCAAAATTACTCAACCCGCCCATAAGACCGTGAAGGATGATTATTGGAGTGCCTTCACCTATTTCTAAATATGAAAATTTTCCTTCTTTTTTTAAGTTTTCCGACATGCTTGGTTGGTGCAATTTAGAATGACAAAAGTAAACAAAATTATTTCATATGGTCTATTTAAAACTAGGCATTGTTGTTTGCTATTTCAAATCAACGTTATCTACAAAGTGGTAAAACTTATCAACAAAGTGGTAGGATGTGGTAAATTGTGGTAAAAGTTACATATATTTGAAATAACAAATTGCAAACAGGAAATTTCCACAATGCTCAATCTAATAGGCACATACGAATGTAAAGCAGACGTAAAGGGACGCGTCATGGTGCCTGCTCCATTAAAAAAGCAGTTAGCGGCGGCGGCGCCCGAAGGGTTTGTGATTAAGCGTGCCGTATTTCAGCCTTGTTTGGAAATGTACCCGATGAAAGAATGGGATGCCTTAATGCAGAAAATGAGCGAACTCAACCGCTTTAGTAGGAAAAATAATGATTTCATTAGAAGATTTACTGCTGGAGTGAAAACCGTAGAGCTTGATGCTACAGGTCGTTTGTTGATTCCTAAAGACCTGATTTCTTTTGCAGGCATTAGTAAGGAAATAGTAATCTCTTCCGCAATAAATATTGTGGAAATCTGGGACAAAGATAAATACGAGCAGGCCATTGATGATGCTGCGAATGATTTTGCTGATCTGGCCGAAGAAGTAATGGGGAACAAAAGTAATGATGGTGATGGAATATCATAATGCGGTTTTGCTGAACGAAACTGTCGAAGGACTAAATATAAAACCTGATGGCGTTTATGTGGATATTACTTTCGGCGGCGGAGGGCACTCCCGAGAAATATTGAATCGATTAGGGCCAAACGGAAAACTCATTGCTTTTGACCAAGATAAAGATGCTTTGGAAAACGCAATTGAAGACCCGAGGTTTCTTCTCATTAATCAAAACTTTCGGTTTTTGAAACAATTTTTGAGATTCAATGGCTATAAAACTGTCGATGGAATTTTGGGTGATTTCGGTGTTTCATCACATCAGTTTGATGTTGCCGAAAGAGGTTTTTCAACACGCTTTGAGGCTGATTTGGATATGCGTATGAATCGTGACACAAACTTTTCGGCATACACGGTTGTAAATAAATATGAAGAAGTGCAATTGCGAAACGTGCTTTCAAGTTATGGCGAATTGAGAAGCGCTGCTGGGATGGCGCGTGTAATTGTTGAAGCAAGGCAGGAAGAAAAAATAAAGACTAGCGAACAGCTTAAGAAAGTGTTGAGCAGATTTCTACCGGCACATAAAGAAAATAAAATTCTGGCCCAGATCTATCAAGCTATTAGGATTGAAGTGAACAAAGAGTTGGAAGCATTGAAGGAATTTTTGCTTCAAACAAACGAAGTTCTGAAATCTGGCGGAAGAATTAGCTTGATAAGCTACCATTCTTTGGAAGACAGATTGGTAAAGCGCTATATCCGCAACGGGATGTTTGAAGGCGAACCAGAAAAAGATGTATTTGGGAGAGTGGAAGTGCCTTTCAAAGCAGTAGGAAAATTTATAATTCCTTCTAAAGAAGAAATAAAAAAGAACAACCGCGCCCGAAGCGCAAAGCTTCGTATTGCTGAGAAAATATAAAATGAAAGACGGTTTTTACAATATTATAAAGGGAAAGTTTTTGGTAAGTGACGATGCGCTGAAAAACTGGCGTTTCATCATTTTTCTTTCAGTCTTGGCCTTGGTAATGATTGGCAGTTCACACACTGCAGATAAAAAAGTGCATAAAATTTCAAAGCTTAATGCAGAAGTAAAAGAATTGAAAAGCGAATATGTGGATGTTCGAATGCTGCTAATGCAAGCCAGAATGGAAAGCAAAATAATAATCGCAATGGAAAATCGCGGTCTGCAACCGTCTGGAACACCACCCAAAAGAATCATGATAGTTAAAAAAAAGAACTAAAAAAATTAAAGAACTGATAACTGAAAATGGCTTGTGAAGAAAAAAACATATTGAACCGTTTGTACATCGTTGCCGGATGTATGTTTCTCTTCGCGCTTGCTATTAGCATCAAGTTAATGAATATTCAGTTTGTAGATGGTGAAAAATATCGCGAACTGGCAAAGGAAAATACTACTAAAAACTTCGTGATTCCGGCCAATCGCGGAAATGTTTATGCGGATGATGGCAGTCTTTTGGCTACTTCCGTTCCGAAGTATGACATTCGTTTTGATGCTGTAACGGTTTCTTCCGAAGATTTCAAAGAAAACTTGCAACCACTTTCCGAAGGCTTGAGCAAAATGTTTGGAAAACCGGTTTCCTATTACCAAAATATGTTTCGAAAAGCCCGCGCAGATAAAAACCGCTATCTGTTGGTGGTTAAAAACTTGGGCTATTCAAATTATATTAAAGTGAAAAACTTGCCCCTTTTTCGAAAAGGACCCTACAAAGGTGGCATTATCGTGGAGCAGCGCACCGTACGGGAACATCCCATTGGGCAAATTGCACAACGCACCGTTGGCGACGAAGCGTTTGACCGTCCTGGCTATTATGCCGTAGGTCTTGAAGGTGCATTCAATGATTTATTGACCGGAAAGGAAGGCCATCGTTTAAAGCAAAAAATCGCTCAGGGCCAGTGGAAACCGGTTTACGATGAAAACGAAATTGAACCACAGGATGGCTTCGATATTATTTCAACGATAAACGTAAATATTCAAGACATTGCGCATCACGCATTGCTGAAGCAATTGGAATACTACGAAGCCGAACACGGAACGGTAATCGTAATGGAAGTGGCCACCGGCGAAATAAAAGCAGTTTCAAATTTGGGCCGCACTTCAGATGGAACTTATTATGAAAAACTAAACTACGCTATCGGTGAATCCCATGAACCTGGATCTACTTTTAAAGTTATGGCCTTTATGGCTGCTTTGGAAGACAAGGTTATTGATACCAGTTCCGTAATTGATACTGGAAATGGCAGAAAATTATTTTATGGAAGGCCTATTAATGACTCGCATCGCGGAGGCTTTGGAAAAATTTCTGCCGCACGAGTTTTGGAAGTTTCTTCAAACATTGGAATGGCCACAATAATAAATGACAATTATTCTAAAAACCCAAATAAATTCATCGATCGTTTAAAAAGCTGGCACTTAAACGAAAAGACTGGAGTGGCAATTAAAGGGGAAGGAAAACCGATGATTCCCGAGCCGGGCGATAAAAAATGGAGCAAGAATGCGTTGCCTTCAATGGCGTATGGCTATAATTTACGGTTGACACCTTTACAAACACTTACCTTTTATAACGCTATTGCAAATCACGGTGTAATGGTGAAGCCCCGCTTCATCAAAGAAGTGAGGGCTTGGAATGAAAAGTTAACAACTTACGATACGAAAGTTATAAACCCCAAAATATGTTCAGGCGAAACCTTGAAGCAGGTACGGGAAATTCTAAAAAACACTGTGAAGCGTGGCACTGGAAAATCACTCTATTCTCCAGATTTTTCAATGGCTGGAAAAACAGGAACGGCACAAACTGAATACTGGATGCCAGACTGGAAAAGCAACCGGCGCTATATTTCTTCGTTCGCAGGATTTTTTCCAGCGGAAAATCCTAAGTATTCCTGCATTGTGATTATTCATAAGCCAAGTACCAAAAAAGGGTTTTATGGAGCAGATGTTTCCGGACCGGTTTTCAAAAGAGTTGCACAAAAAATATTTACTGATTCTCCAAATATTGATTCTGTAGAAGGAGTGGAAAAAACCGATCCAGTTATTGAAAAAGATTTTGAAAAGTATTACGCAAAGTTGCAGCAACCTGCCAGAACCATTCCTAACGTTACTGGAATGGCAGGAATGGATGCTGTTTCATTATTGGAAAATCTTGGGATGAGAGTACAGGTTGTGGGCAATGGAACTGTTTCTAGCCAATCCATAAAATCTGGCGAAAATCTTAAAAAAGGACAACTAATAACCTTGAATTTATCGTGATATTATTAAAAGACATATTGTATAAAGTTACCATCGAAAGCGTCGTAGGAAGCACTTCCGTGGCAATAAACAATCTGGAGTTTGATTCGCGAAAAGTTTCTTTAAATGATGTTTTTATTGCGGTAAAGGGAACTCTTTCAGACGGGCATCAGTTCATTAAAAAGGCAGCTGACCAAGGAGCTTTAGCTATTATTTGCGAAACGTTACCTGAAAATATTGTGAATGGAATTACATATGTCCAGGTTTTAGATTCACACAAGGCATTGGCCATTATGGCTGCTAATTACTTCGGAAACCCTTCAGAAGAATTAAAACTTGTTGGAATAACAGGAACTAATGGGAAAACAACTGTTTCTTCTTTATTATATCAACTTTTCAAAAAAGCCGGATTGGAAGCTGGTTTGCTTTCTACAGTAAAAATAATGGTTGGTGATACTGAATATAAAGCAACGCATACTACGCCAGATTCATTGACAATAAACAAGTATCTGCGTGAAATGGTGGATGCTGGAGTGGAATTTTGTTTTATGGAAGTAAGTTCCCATGGAATTCATCAAAATCGCACAGAAGCACTTCATTTTGTGGGTGGTGTTTTCACAAACCTTTCACATGATCATTTGGATTATCACAAGGATTTCGCGGAATACCGCGATGTAAAAAAAATTTTTTTTGATGAATTGCCGAAAACTGCTTTCGCATTGGTAAATGTGGACGATAAAAACGGTCTGGTAATGCTTCAAAATACGAAAGCGAAAAAACAAACCTACGCCTTAAAAACCTACGCAGATTATAAAGCTCAAGTTTTGGAAAGCCAATTTACAGGGCAACTTTTGAAAATAAACAGTCAGGAACTGTGGGTAAAATTGATAGGTGGTTTCAACGCTTATAATTTGTTAGCAATCTTCGGAACTGCGAAACTTTTAGGATTGAAGGAACTTGAAATTCTTCAAATTATGAGCTCTTTGGATAGTGTAGGCGGACGTTTTCAGTATTTGATATCTGAAAAGAAAATCACCGCAATTGTAGATTACGCGCACACACCAGATGCATTGAAAAATGTTTTAGAAACCATAAACAGCATACGAACAGGTAATGAAGAAGTAATTACAGTTGTAGGCTGTGGCGGCGATCGAGATGCGCAGAAACGCCCGGTGATGGGAAACATCGCGGCTTCGTTGAGTACAAAAGTGGTTTTTACCAGCGACAATCCACGAACCGAAAATCCAGAAAAAATTATTGAGCAGATTGAAACAGGTGTGTCTGCAGAACATTATAAAAAAACAATTTCAATCACAAATAGAAAGGAGGCCATTAAAGCTGCCTGCCAAATGGCGCAAGGAAATGACATCATTTTGATTGCCGGAAAAGGACACGAAACCTATCAGGAGATAAACGGAGAGCGCTTTGATTTTGATGATTTTAAAATAGTAAACCAACTTTTAGCAACCCTAAACAAATAGCCAATGCTTTATTATCTCTTTGAATATTTGGATAAAACATACGATTTACCGGGCGCAGGGTTGTTCAATTTCATTACGTTTCGGGCTATTTTGGCGGTTATTCTTTCACTTTTTATCGCTTCAGTTTACGGAAAAAAAATAATCAATTATTTAAGAAGAAAACAAGTTGGTGAATCTATTCGTGACCTAGGTTTAGAAGGCCAAAATGAAAAAGCTGGAACCCCAACTATGGGTGGGATTATTATAATTCTTGCCACACTGGTTCCGGTTTTGCTCTTTGCAAAACTTGAAAATATTTATGTAATGCTCTTGATAGTTGCCACGCTTTGGATGGGAACAATCGGTTTTATTGATGATTACATCAAAAAATTCAAAAACGACAAACAAGGTTTACCAGGAAAATTTAAAATTATCGGTCAAGTTGGCTTAGGAGTTTTCGTAGGCGCCACAATGTATTTTCATCCAGATATTGTTGTTCAACGAACTATCTCAGACCCGGGAATGGAGACTGAAATAATAGCAAAAGGACCAACCAATGAATTTTATGTTAAGGACAAAGCGATGCTAACCACTATTCCTTTCGTAAAAGAAAACGAGTTCAATTATTCTGAACTTATAAGTTGGGCTGGCGAAAATTATCAAAGTTATGTGTGGTTGATTTTTATTCCAATCGTAATTTTTATTATCACCGCAGTTTCAAATGGCGCCAATCTTACTGATGGAATAGATGGACTCGCTGCGGGAACTTCGGCAATTATTGGAGTTACGCTCGCGCTTTTTGCTTGGGTTTCGGGCAACGTGATTTTTTCTGACTACCTCAATATTATGTATATCCCAAATACGGGAGAGATGACCATTTTCATCACTGCATTCGTCGGAGCGCTTATCGGGTTTTTGTGGTATAATGCTTATCCCGCACAAGTGTTTATGGGCGATACGGGAAGTTTGACCATTGGCGGAATTATCGCCGTAATCGCCATTGCAGTTCGGAAAGAATTATTGATACCAATTCTTTGCGGGATATTTCTGATGGAAAATCTTTCGGTGGTTTTGCAGGTGGGTTGGTTTAAATACACTAAGAAAAAGTTTGGTGAGGGAAGACGCATTTTCAGAATGTCGCCGCTTCATCATCACTATCAAATAAAGGGTTTTCACGAAAGTAAGATTGTAACGCGGTTTTGGATTGTGGGAATTTTTTTGGCAATTATAACAATCGTAACACTAAAAATTAGATAAAGTGAAACAACGGTTGGTGATTTTAGGCGGAGGCGAAAGCGGAGTTGGAACTGCCATTTTGGGCAAAAAGAAAGGTTTTGAAGTTTTTGTTTCAGACTTTGGGAAATTAAAAGAAAATTACAAACAAGTTCTTATAAATAATGAGATTGAATGGGAAGATGAAGGCCATTCCGAAGAAAAAATCCTTTCAGCAGATCTTGTGATGAAAAGTCCGGGAATTCCCGATATGGCGCCCATCATTAAAAAGCTGCACGAGAAAGGAGTGAAGGTGATTTCTGAAATTGAGTTCGCTTCAAAATATACGAAAGCAACAATTGTAGGAATAACAGGAAGCAACGGAAAGACCACCACCGCAAGTTTAACTTACGAATTGCTGAAAAACGGAGGATTGAATGTGGTCCTGGGGGGAAACATTGGGAAGAGTTTTGCGGAACAAGTATCCGAAGAAAAGTATGAAAACTTTGTACTAGAATTGAGCAGTTTTCAACTTGATGGTATTGAAACTTTTGCGCCACACATCGCAGTTTTGACCAATTTAAGTCCGGATCATTTAGACAGATATGATTACAAATATGAAAATTATATCGCTGCAAAATTCAGGATAACGATGAACCAAACCTCGCAGGATTATTTTATTTATGATGCCGACGATGTTGAAATTATAAAATGGCTTTCGAAAAACCCAATAAAATCGCAACCGCTGCCTTTTTCAACCAAAAAAGAACTGAATCAGGGAGCTTTCAAAAGAAACAACGAAATAATAATAACAATAGATAACAATCAATTTACTATGCCAATTGCAACAATAGGAATCCAAGGAGAACACAATGTAAAAAACGCAATGGCCGCTTCAACGGTAGCCACTTTATTAAGAATTAGAAAGCAGACAATTCGTGAGAGTTTGGAAGGATTTCAAGGTGTTGAACACAGACTTGAAAAAGTTTTGAAAATCAACAACGTAATGTATATCAACGATTCCAAGGCTACGAACGTAAATGCAACATTTTTTGCGTTGGACAGTATGGAAAACCCAACCGTTTGGATTTTAGGTGGGGTGGACAAAGGAAACGACTACAGCGAACTTTTACCATTGGTAAACGAAAAAGTAAAGGCAATAATCTGTTTAGGGGTAGATAATGAAAAAATCATTAACGCCTTTGGAAACGTTGTTGACACGATAATTGAAACAGATTCTATGGCAATGGCCGTAAAAGTTGCATACAAGTTGGCTGAAAGAAATAACACCGTTCTTCTTTCACCAGCCTGCGCAAGTTTTGATTTATTTGAAAACTACGAAGACCGCGGCAGACAGTTTAAGGAAGCAGTTAGAAATCTATAATTTTTTAAGTAACAAGATATTTTCTAGTGAAAAACATTTTTCAATACATACAGGGCGATAGAGCAATTTGGGGGATAGTGGGCCTTTTGGCGCTGTTTTCCTTTTTGCCAGTTTATAGCGCGAGCAGCAATCTTGCGTACTTGTACGGCGATGGAAGTACACTGCCGTATCTGTTTAAACATTTTGCACATTTAGTATTGGGTTTTGCCATTTTGTATGGTGTACACAAAATTCCGTATCACTATTTCAGGGGACTGTCGATTATTGCAATTCCTGTAATTATTTTGCTATTAATAATAACGATGGCCGAAGGCACCACAATTGAAGGGGCCAATGCTAGCCGTTGGATTCGTGTTCCTTTTGTAGGTGTCACGTTTCAGACTTCCACTCTGGCGGGTGTGGTTTTGATGACTTATGTTGCGCGCTATTTGTCACGAATAAAGGACAAAGCTGTTACTTTCAAAGAAACACTTTTGCCGCTTTGGGTTCCTGTATTTATTGTGCTAGCCTTAATTTTGCCAGCCAATTTTTCTACGACTGCTATTTTCTTTTCAATGATTGTGATGTTGGTTTTTATAGGCGGTTATCCTTTAAGATATCTGGGAATTATACTTGGCGCAGGCTTGATTTTTCTAACACTTTTTGTGCTGGGAGCGAAGGCATTTCCCGGTGTTTTCCCGAACCGTGTAGATACTTGGATCAGTCGTGTTGAAAGTTTCAGTGATAATAAAGACACTGAAGCAGATTATCAAATAGAAAAAGCGAAAATAGCAATCGCCTCTGGTGGTGTAACTGGTTTGGGTCCTGGTAAAAGCGTTCAGAAGAACTTTTTGCCACAGTCTTCCTCAGATTTTATATATGCAATAATCGTTGAGGAATTTGGGCTTTTTGGAGGTTTGTTTTTAATGTTGCTTTATCTGTTTTTGCTTTTCAGAATTGTGGTAGTCGCACATAAATCAACGTCTATTTTTGGAAAATTACTCGTCATTGGCGTTGGTCTACCCATTGTTTTTCGGGCAATGATAAATATGGCAGTTGCCGTGGAACTATTTCCGGTAACGGGTCAAAACTTACCATTGATAAGTAGTGGAGGAACCTCCATATGGATGACGTGTTTGGCATTGGGAATGGTTTTAAGCGTAAGTGCAAAAAGAGAAATAGTTGTAAAAGAAGAGAAGGAAGAAAACCCATTGGATATTTTAAGCGAAGCAATTTGAAACATAAATTCATCATATCAGGCGGAGGAACCGGAGGTCATATTTACCCGGCGGTTGCTATTGCTAACGAATTAAAAATTCGTTTCCCCGATGCTGAATTTTTGTTTGTGGGTGCAAAGGATAGAATGGAAATGGAAAAGGTACCACAGGCAGGTTATAAAATTAAAGGTCTTTGGATTTCAGGTTTACAAAGAAGTTTATCACTTCAAAATTTGGCATTTCCCTTAAAACTCGTTTCTAGTTTGCATAAATCCCAGAAAATCCTAAAGGGTTTCAAGCCTGATGTTGCAATAGGAACTGGCGGCTATGCCAGTGCTCCGTTACTTCGAATGGCAGCGTTACGAGGAGTTCCTTGTCTAATTCAAGAACAGAACAGCCATGCTGGAATCACAAACAAGTGGCTGAGTGGTAAAGTTCAAAAAATATGCGTGGCTTACGGAGGGATGGAAAATTTTTTCCCTTCAGAAAAAATAAAACTTACAGGCAATCCCGTACGGCAGGATTTACTGGAGATTTCTTCAAAAAAGGAAGAGGCAATGGCTTTCTTCAATTTGAAAAAAGATAAAAAAACACTTTTGGTTTTGGGCGGAAGTTTGGGTGCTCGACGCATAAACCAATTGATTGAAAAATCACTACCTTTTTTTGAAATGAACACTTTACAAGTCATTTGGCAATGCGGAAAATATTACGAAGAAACTTATAAAAACAAAGGAACCTATACCGTGCAGGTTCATGCTTTTTTAAACCGAATGGATTTGGCATACGCCGCAAGTGACTTTATAATTTCAAGAGCTGGAGCACTTTCCGTTTCAGAATTGTGTTTGGTTGGGAAGCCTGTTATTTTTATTCCGTCACCCAATGTGGCTGAAGACCACCAGACCAAAAACGCAATGGCCATTTCAGAAAAAAATGCAGCGTTGTTGATTAAAGAAAGTGAACTGGATTCCAAATTTGAAAATGAATTTTCAGCATTGATTTCTTCTGAAGAAAAACAAAAGATGCTTTCGGAAAACATTAAAAAATTGGCCAAACCAAATGCTACAAAAGATATAGTTGAAGAGATTGAAAAATTATTGAAAACTAAAAATTGAAAGATTTAAACCAAATACAAACCTTATACTTCGTCGGTATCGGCGGCATTGGGATGAGTGCGCTTGCACGGTATTTCAAAATGCATGGCAAAGCTGTGTTTGGGTATGATAAAACTTCAACGGATTTAACAGAAGAATTGATTGCTGAAGGAATTCCAGTGACTTTCAGTGATGAAATTTCGGAAATTCAAAAAATGTCACTTTCAAAAGAAAGCGTTTTGGTGGTTTACACCCCTGCAATTCCTAAGGGTAACAAAATATTGAATCATTTCTTTTCCGAAGAATTTCAAATAGTAAAACGTGCAGAACTTTTAGGTGAAGTTTCAAAACACACACTTTGTCTCGCCGTCGCTGGAACGCACGGAAAAACAACAACATCTGCTATTTTAGGTCATTTATTGGTAGAATGCAACATGCCGGTAACTGCTTTTTTGGGTGGAATCGCGGAGAATTACAATTCAAATTTTATATACAAAGGCAGCGAAATAACCGTAGTGGAAGCAGACGAATTTGACCGTTCATTTCTTAAGTTACGTCCAGATATTGCTTGTATAACCTCTATGGATGCAGACCATTTGGATATTTATGGAGATGCTGCGGAAATAGAAAACGCTTTTAGAGCTTTTGCGAGGTTGGTTGAAAAAGATGAAAACGTTTTTATTAAAAAGAATCTTCCGTTGGATGGAATGACCGTTGCAGTTGAAGAACAAGCAGATTACGAAGCGCAGAATGTAAAAATAAAAGACGGGGCATATATTTTCGATTTGAAAACCCCAAATGGAATTTTGGAGAATTTGACTTTCAATCTTCCTGGTCACCATAATCTTACAAATGCCATTATGGCTTTGGGCATGGCAATTTTAGCAGGCTCCCCAACCGATTGCCTGTCCAAAGCATTGGCATCTTTTAAAGGTGTGAAACGTCGATTTTCATATAAAATTAAATCAGAGAATTTGGTTTTGATAGACGATTACGCGCATCATCCCACAGAAATTGACGCATTATTTCAAGCAGTGGATGAAATGTATCCGAATGATCACAAACAGATTGTTTTTCAGCCGCATCTTTTTAGTAGAACAAGAGATTTTGCAGAAGGTTTTGCCAAAAGTCTTTCACAATTTGACGAAGTAGTATTGTTAGATATTTACCCTGCGCGAGAAGAACCCATTGAAGGAATTACTTCAGAATGGCTTTTAAATCAAGTAAATGCGCAACATAAAAGATTGGTGTTTAAATCAGCTTTACCTGAAGTATTATTGAAATCGAAATGCAGGATAAAACTACTGGTAGGTGCCGGAGACATTGGTGCCGAAGTAAATAAACTAACCCAAAAATTGAAGAATGAAGCGTAGTATGGAAATCATGAAATTTATTTTCTTGCTTGGGTTGATGGCATTCCTTTTCAGCTTTACCAAAAAGCGAAACGATGCCCGGAAAATCACAAAACTGGACGTTGAATTTATAGATGAAAACAGCCCATTTATTACCTACAAGTCAGTTAATAAATTGTTGATACAAAATCAAGAGAAGGTTACGAGCATAGGTAAAGAAACTTTAGTTTTGAAGAAGATGGAGCAGAGACTACGGGAAAACCCTATGGTTCGTGATGCTCAGGTCTATGTATCGGTTGACGGTACTTTGGGGGCAAAAATTGAACAGCGCAAACCTATTGGCAGGGTGTCTGCTTCTCCGGATTATTATTTAGATGCAGACGGGAAAAAGATGCCTTTGTCCGATGTTTATTCTGCGAGAGTGCCGATAATTACGGGAACTTCAAAAAATAATTTCAACGAAGTTACCTTATTGATGCTTAAAATTGAGAAAGATGAATTTATGAGGAGCAGCGTGGTAGGTATAAACCGAAAACCAGATGGAGACATTGAGTTGGAGCTTCGAAAAGTGAATTTTAAAGTACTTTTTGGAAAACCGGAAAACATTGAGAAAAAGTTTCAAAACTTTAAAGCGTTTTATAAAAAAACAAAACAAGACAGTACGCTATATGGGTACAATATGGTAAATCTGAAATTTGACAGTCAGGTAATCGCCACAAAAAAGTAAGGCCATGGAAAACGAAAATATTGCTGTAGGATTGGATATTGGAACTACCAAGATAGTTGCGATGATTGGTAGAAAAAACGATTATGGCAAAATGGAAGTATTGGGAATCGGAAAAGCGAAAAGCCTTGGGGTACACCGTGGCGTTGTGAATAATATTACCCAAACCATTCAGTCCATTCAGCAGGCGGTTCAGGATGCTGAAACTTCTTCAGGGATGAAGATAAAGGAAGTGGTTGTTGGTATTGCAGGTCAGCACATACGAAGTTTACAGCACAGCGATTACATTACGCGTCCTAATGGTGAAGATGTTATTAGTGAAGCAGATATTGACAGGCTTTGCAATCAAGTCCACAAGTTGGTAATGCTTCCTGGTGAAGAAATATTGCATGTATTGCCACAGGATTTTAAAGTTGACGGACAAGCTGAAATAAAGGAGCCTATCGGAATGTACGGCGCGCGTTTGGAAGCTAATTTCCACGTGGTTGTTGGGCAGGTTTCTTCTATCAGAAATGTGGGAAGATGTATCAAAAGTGCAGGTTTGGAACTTTCAGCAATTACTTTGGAGCCTTTGGCTTCGGCAAAAGCAGTTTTGAGCCAAGAGGAAAAAGAAGCAGGAGTTGCTTTAATTGACATAGGAGGGGGAACGACGGATTTGGCTATTTTCAAAGATGGAATCATACGTCACACTGCTGTAATTCCCTTCGGCGGAAATGTGATTACCGAAGACATAAAAGAAGGTTGCTCGATCATTGAAAAGCAGGCAGAACTTTTAAAGATAAAATTCGGCTCAGCTTGGCCAGGTGAAAACAAAGACAACGAAATAGTTTCTATTCCCGGGCTTCGCGGAAGGGAACCGAAAGAAATAAGTTTAAAAAATCTTTCAAAAATAATCCACGCACGTGTAATTGAGATTATCGAGCAGGTTTATATGGAAATCAAAAATTACGGACACGAGGATCAAAAAAAGAAGCTTATTGCAGGAATAGTACTTACTGGAGGTGGAGCGCAGCTTCAACATATAAAACAACTAGTTGAATACATCACTGGAATGGACACCCGTATCGGTTATCCGAACGAGCATTTGGCTGGTGATAGCGATTCAGAAACAACCAGCCCAATGTATGCAACCGCAGTTGGTCTTGTACTGAACAGTTTGGAAAGCAAAGAAAAATCTTCATTAATGAAACGTTTTTCGGACGAAGAAACTGCACAAGAGAAAGAGGAGACAGCTGACGCAACAGAAGCTGATCAAGACATTGAAAAAAAGAGAGAAAAATCCAAGGAAAAAGAACAAAAGACATCGAAAAAATTTTTTGATAAATGGGCGGAAAAATTCAAAGAGTTTCTGGATAACGCCGAGTAATAAAAAATTGAAAAAAGAAAAGGACCACAAATAGAAAAAATATGAGCAGCAAAACAGAATTTGACAACATTTCATTCGATCTGCCGAAAAACCAATCCAACGTAATCAAGGTTATTGGTGTAGGAGGTGGAGGAAGTAACGCCATAAACCATATGTTCAGTCAGGGCATAAAGGGAGTTGACTTTGTAATATGTAATACAGATTCACAAGCATTGGAGAATAGCCCGGTGCCAATCAAAATTCAGTTAGGCGTGTCACTAACGGAAGGTTTGGGTGCAGGTGCAAACCCTAAGGTTGGCGAGCAGTCTGCTGTGGAAAGTATGGAAGAGATTCGCAGCATGCTTACCACAAATACCAAAATGATTTTCATTACTGCCGGAATGGGCGGTGGTACAGGTACTGGTGCAGCACCAATCATTGCGAAAATGGCGAAGGATATGGACATTCTTACTGTGGGGATTGTAACTATTCCATTCCAGTTTGAAGGAAAGACTAGAAATGACCAAGCCCATATTGGTGTTGAAAAACTGCGTCAAAATGTGGATTCTTTGGTGATAATCAATAACAATAAATTACGTGAAGTATATGGAAATCTAGGCTTTAAGGCAGGTTTCTCAAAAGCTGACGAAGTTTTGGCCACCGCTGCTCGTGGTATTGCCGAAGTAATAACACATCACTATACTCAAAACATTGACCTTCGTGATGCCAAAACCGTACTTGCTAATAGTGGTACCGCCATTATGGGAAGCGCTACGGCCTCTGGAGCCAATAGAGCAAAAGAAGCCATTGGAAGAGCCTTGGATTCACCATTGCTGAACGACAATAAAATTAAAGGCGCCAAAAACGTCTTACTACTTATCGTTTCTGGAACAGATGAAATCACCATTGATGAAATTGGTGAAATCAGTGATCACATCCAGGACGAAGCTGGCCACAGCGCAAACATCATTATGGGTGTGGGTGAAGAGGAAAGTCTTGAGGGCTCTATTTCAATTACCGTTATTGCAACGGGGTTTAACGTTGAGCAACAAAACGAAATAGTAAATACAGAAACAAAAAAAATAATCCACACTTTAGAAGATGAACAAAAGGCGGAGCAAAACCTTACGCCAAAAGCTACAGTTACGTCAGTGCGTTTGCCTGAGAAGCCTTTGAATGTAGTGCCTGAGGCCAAACCCCACATTGTGAAGCACACCCTTTTTGATGACTCGGAAATTGAGGAAAAATCTCCCTTTGATGGTTATATCAAAACTTCGGAATTGCTAAAAAACTTAAATGTTTCTTACGAAGAGGTTGAAGTTGAAAACATTCAGGAATTCACCCAAGTGGAAATCAATAAAATAAATGTAAACGAATTTGTGATCCTTGAGGCGCCAAAAAAGCAGGAAGAAGAAAAGAAGCGTGTTTCAGAAGATGATTCAGAAGAACAGATACTGATGTTTGATCTTCCAATAAATTCTTCTAAAAAATCGTCAGAAAGCGAAAAAAAGGAAGACACAGTCTTCTTTAACCTTGAAGAAATTGAAGTTCAAGATCACGTTGAAATTATACCTATAACAGAAGTTTCCGGTGAGGGAATTAAACGTTATAGCTTGGACGATTACCAAGAAGTTGAAAACCGTTTGAACAATGCAAAGCCTTCAAAAGTAGTTGCTGAAGAAATGGAAGATGAAGAAATTGTTTTTGAAAAAAGAACCGTTTCAGAGCCAAATACAAACGATGAAGAAGTTCAAAGCCAGGGAGACCCACTGAACTCTCCAATCTCAAAAATTTTGAGTGATCGTACCGAAGAGCGCAAAAGAAAAATGAAGGAGTTCAATTATAAATTTAAGAATAGTCCTTCGCGTATCGATGAGATTGAAAAGCAGCCTGCATACAAACGTATGGGCATCGATCTGAACGAGGCCAAAAATGAAACCAATATTTCGAGAACTTCCGTGAATACGGATGACGATGAGATTGAGTTGCGTAAAAACAATTCATTTCTACATGATAATGTAGACTAAGTGATACCTTTTCACTTAAAGCAGGGCCCGAATTTCAGTTTTGATTTCGGGCTTTTTTTTGAGGGAATATTTTTGATTCCAATAATCTAAATTTTACTGTTTCGAGTTTCCGCATTATTAAGTATCTTCGCACTCTATAAAAAACACACAGAAATGAGCTTACAGGAAAAGGTAATGGAGGCGATGAAAACCGCGATGAAAGCAAAAGACACACAATCTTTAGAGGCGTTGCGTTCGGTAAAATCTGCACTGCTTTTGGCACAGACAGAAACTGGCTCTAAGGCAGAATTGACCGAAGATGAAGAAATAAAATTACTTCAAAAACAGGTTAAGCAAAGAAAGGACAGTGCTGCTATTTATGAACAGCAAAACCGCCTAGACCTTGCTGAACCAGAATTGATTCAAGCAAAAGTAATAGAACAGTTTTTGCCACAACAGTTAAGCAAAGAAGAAGTAAGTAAAATTGTAAATGAAATAATTGCCGAAACCGGAGCGTCATCAATGGCAGATATGGGAAAGGTAATGGGGTTGGCTAGCGCAAAGCTTGCGGGAAAAGCTGATGGTAAAACCATTTCAACAGTAGTAAAATCTAGATTGTCTTAAAATAGTTTTAATGGCCGCGTGGCGCAACTGAATAGCGCATCAGATTTCGGCTCTGAGGGTTGGGGGTTTGAATCCCTTCGCGGTCACGAATAAACGAAAAGGATGAAAAAACTTTCTTGAGCTTGCTCAGAACTTTTTTCATCCTTTTCATTTTCAAAGCGGAGCTTTGAGGGATGCGCGAAGCGAACCCGCTTTTATGTATTTAAATATTTTTTTGAATTACCTTTTAGAAGACAAAAGATAAACTCAATAGCCATTAAAAATGTGTTAATTAGCAGAACATTAATAGCTATAGTGGCTATCAATATTTAACTTTATTGTTTAAATAAATTTAATTTAAAAATCAAAGTTATGTTTACCATTGTTAATGAACTTCCCGAAGATATTTTAGGAATCGTTATATCGGGGAAAACCACTAAAGAAGATTACGATCAACTCAATCCACTACTAGAGAAACATAAAATAATTCACGGAACTATTAAGTTTTTTGTTGAAATAGACGAGTTGAATTATACAGCAAAAGCTATGTGGGAAGATTTTAAAGTAGGCCTCCACTATTGGCGAGATATTAAAACTGTCGCCATAGTTACAGACAAAGAATGGTTGGAAAAATCCATTGAGGCTTTTGGTTCAATTATTCCAGGAATGAAAACGAAGGGTTTTGAATTTGACGAACGCCAAGAAGCCTTAGAATGGTTAAAAAAGCAAAAAGCTTAATCGATTTTTCTTAAACGCCAAATTGTTTTAAATGATGATCCAGATGTTTGTACTGCATCTGACCCCATTGTTGTGGTGTAAATTTTCCAAAAAGTGGGTGTGGGTCCCATTGTGTCTTGTTTTTCTTTGTGTGAAATTCGTCCACTAACTTTTCAAGTTCAGCTTGTTCGGTTTCAAAATTCTTGTTTTCCGAAATTTTGAAAGACTTTGCAGTAGGCAAATTCTGCCGCCAAGGTTTGTCGTTATAAAGCGATTTTTTGAAAAGAAACGCTAAAGGGAAAAACTGCTTTTTCACATTTCCTTTTCCAAGCGAAATATTTAAGGGGAGCTGACAATGATGAAGCATCTGGGACACATCCATCTTTCCCCATTTTCGTTGGCTTTCTGAAGTCAGTGTATTTAGTCTGTCCTTTATTTCTGTCAAAGATTCAGCCTCAAAAAGTGATTTCATTTTTAAAGATTTAAGTTTAAGAAACAAACTTATTGATTAAAATTTGAAAATCAACAAGCTGTAAAATTGTTTTTAAAAAAATTATGCGGTTTCGGCATTCCTCGTTACCTTTATAAAAAAGCCATTAAATAATGGAAGAACATACTTCTTTTTCCATAAAAAACTGGAACGAAGACGACCGCCCGCGTGAAAAGTTGCTATTGAAAGGACGCATAGCTCTTAGTGATGCCGAGCTAATTGCAATCCTTATTGGTTCAGGCAGCCGCAACGAAAGTGCTGTTTCCTTGAGCCAGCGAATTCTGGCTTCAGTTGACAATAATTTAAGCGAACTAGGAAGACTTTCCATTCCTGAATTAATGGAATTCAAAGGCATAGGCGAAGCCAAAGCAATAAGTATAGCTGCAGCAATGGAACTGGGGCGAAGAAGAAGAACGGGTGAAGCCTTGGAGCGAAAAAAAATTACTTCAAGCAACTCTGTTTTTGAATATGTGCAGCCCATTATTGGCGAACTTCCACACGAGGAATTTTGGATATTGTATTTGAACAATTCAAACAAAATCATAAAAAGCGCCCAGCTAAGTAAAGGTGGAATAACCGGAACGGTGGTAGATGTTCGGTTAGCTTTTAAGGAAGCATTGCAGCTAGGTGCTGTGGGTATTATTTTGGCTCACAATCATCCATCTGGAACCTTGAAGCCCAGCCAAGCAGATATTCAGCTTACCAAAAAACTGAAAGTGGCAGGAGATAGCTTGGACATAAAAGTGCTGGATCACCTCATAATTACTGAAAAAGCGTACTTTAGCTTTGCCGATGAAAATATGCTGTAATCCTATATGATTTTAATTTATACCCAAAAACTCACACCCCGAATTTCCTATATCTTTAAGCATATTTGCTTACGTATTTTGGGGGTTGATGTTTTGTTCACATCCGTTATTGAGGAGTTTATTTCACATACTGGTCCTAAAATTTCTTACGGGAAAAAGCCTTTGGGAAACGAACTTTTCTTCCAAAGTTATGGTCTTTTGGAACAACAAGGTTTTGAGTCTATTGAAATAACTGTAAAAAAATGGGGAGACACGTTTGGTTTTTTTTCGGTTTCAACCCAAAGCCATTTGCCTTTTGATATCTTTTCTGCCAGTTTTTATATGATTTCACGCTATGAAGAATATCTGCCGCACGTAAAAGATGAAACAGGGCGTTTTATGGCTTCTGAAAGCCTAGCATTCAATGAGGGATTTCTTCATCAACCAGTTGTGGATATTTGGACATATATTTTCAAGGAAAAACTTTTAGAAGCTTTTCCCGAGATGATTTTTCCAGAAAAAAAACTAACTGTTCACCCCGTAATCGAGGCTGCCCAGCCTTATGCCTACAAACAAAAAGGTATTTTCCGTTCTTTTGTGGGCTATGTAAATAATTTTTTTCAAGGGAAGTTCCGAAACATTATAGCTCGCACTCAAGTAATATCGGGATTAAAACGCGATCCCTTGGACACCTTTAAATGGATTGTAAACAAAGCCACAAGAAGCAAGTTTAACCTTACCGTTTTCTTTCTTTTGGGAAATTCATTAATCTTTGACGAAAGTATGAATACCCATAGGCAGAAGTTTAAAATGCTTATAAAGTATGTGTCTGATTATAAAGAAGTGGGGCTTATATTCTCATTTAGCGCATTGGGTAATTATGAAATGCTGAAAAGCGAAAAACGCCGAATGGAGGAAATTACAAACCGTTCTTTAGGTAGTTCCATGAATTCTGAATATTTGGTAAATTTACCTGATATATACCGCCATTTAGTAGAGCTGGAGGTGAAAAAAGATTATACGATGGTTTTTCGTGATACGGTTGGCTTTCGCGCCGGCACTTGCACACCTTTTCTTTTCTATGATTTAGATTACGAAATTAAAACACCTTTGGTGGTTCATCCAGTAGCGATGACCACCTCCGCTTTTCAAAAGAAATATGCATCTGATATTGAAAAAACGGTAAACAGTACTATTGCTGCTGTAGCTAAAGTTAATGGAACTTTCACGATGATTTTTTCAAACAAGGATTTTGCTTCCACGGAAAACAATAAAGTTTGGCGGAACATATTTTCTGAAAAATTAGATGAATATGCCCAATAGTAATATTACGGATGTTTTTTTTGACTTAGACCACACCCTTTGGGATTTTGACAAGAATTCTGCGTTGGCGTTTGAGCGAGTTTTTCAAAAGCATAAAATTGATTTATCTGTGACCGATTTCTTAAAAGAATACGAACCCATTAATTTAATTTATTGGAAAAAATACAGGGAAGAAATGGTGACAAAAGAGCAACTTCGAAGAGGCAGACTCAACGAGGCTTTTGATCTTTTCAACATAAAGTTCCCAATTGAAACAATAGATACATTAGCAACTTGCTACATTGAAGAACTTCCTATAGACAACCACCTTTTTGTAGATACAATTGAAATTCTTGAATATCTTTCAAAAAAATATAATCTTCACATAATTACCAACGGTTTTGAGGAAGTACAGCATCTCAAGCTTAAAAATAGTGACATAAAAAAGTATTTTGCATCAATTACCACTTCCGAAGAGGTAGGGTTAAAGAAGCCCAATCCTGTTATATTTGAAACTGCTCTTATAAAAGCTTCAACCGTGCCACAAAAAAGTATAATGATTGGCGACAGTTTTGAAGCTGATATTGTTGGAGCAGAAAATGTTGGAATGCATACTTTGTTTTTTAATTACAGAAATGAAATTGTGGCTGAAACTTATATTGCTATTAATAAACTTTCGGAAATTAAAAGGTATTTGTAGTAATAATCCTGCATAAGTATACGTTAACCACAAGTAAATTATCCCCACTTATGAATAAAACCCTATCCCTACCTATCTTTGCGGTATGCGTATGCCTTTTTTTTACAGCTTGTATACAGGATACCGATTTTGACCAAGCCGAGGATATTGCCCTTACTCCGGTTGTTGAGCTGGATTTGATTTATTTCAACCTTCGGGCAAGTGATTTTTTTGATACAATAAATTCCAACCCAATCCTTACTGTTCGTGATACTACTGAAATTAAATTTTTGGATGATAGTAGCTTACAGGAAAGCCTGAAAAGAGCAGAATTCTATTTTAGGTTTACTAATAGTATTCCACGAAGTTTTCAAGTAGATTTTCAATTTTTAAGTGAAACGAACGATACAACATACGTTTCGGGAACTTCTGTTTCCGAAGGCACCTCAACCACGCCAGTTATTACAGAATTTGTTGAAAATGTTGAAGGAGATGATATCTTGCAACTTACTAAGGCAAATAAGGTTGTGGTTTCGGTAACCATACCTTCTTCTGATGAAAATTTGGAAGGTATATTGAATCTAAAATCCAAAACCACCTACTTTTTGGAATACTAATACCATGCGAAATTTTTTAACTATCATACTATCCCTTTTGGGCTTTATTGCTATTTCTCAAAATAAGCAAATACTCTATGGTCTTGATGACGTTCCCCAGTCATTAATGCTCAACCCTGGAATGAAAGTGACCCAAAAAAAACACTATGGAATTCCTTTTTTGTCCCAAATACACTTTAATGGAGGTTCGTCGGGAGTATCAGTTTATGACATTTTTAAAGATGGAAATGACAATATAAACGACCGGATAACTAAAAAAATATTCGAAATGAAGAATACTGATTTCTTCACGGCCACACAGCAGTTAGAACTTATCAATTTTGGATGGCGCGCAAAGAATGAAATATATTTTTCAGGAGGGATCTATCAGGAATTTGATTTTATAGCCTACTTCCCAAGAGATATGGCAATTCTTGCTTGGGAAGGAAACCGTGATTATTTGAACTATGAATTCGATTTGGGAGAAATAAGCACGACCGGTGATTTTATGACCGTTTATCATTTTGGGGTGAACAAACAGATTACCGATAAACTAACAGTAGGAGCGCGGATTAAAGTATATTCCAGTATGTTTAGCTATAGAAGTGTTAATAATGCGGGGACCTTCGTAACCACCTTGGGCGATGAAAATGCTGAAAATATTTACGAGCACACGGTTCGAAATGCTGATGTTTCAGTAGAAACCTCTGGCTATGCTTCTTTGCGGGAACTCGATGGTGCTTCGCAGGTTACAAGTGAAATTTTGGGACGTGCTTTTTTTGGGGGCAACCTTGGAGTAGGAGTGGACTTGGGTTTCACTTATAATATTAGTGAAGCATTGACACTTTCTGCAAGTGCACAAGATGTTGGAGCTATTTTTCACTCAAAAGATGTTGAAACTTATCGTGCCCACGGCGATTATACGTTGAACGGAATAAACCTAGTTTTCCCTCCATTGAATCAAGGTGAATCTACATTTCCTTACTATAATAATCTAGAAGATGAAATAGAACGCGAAATCCCTATTGATACACTTCACAATTCATATACACAGTTTCGTCCCGTAAAGATAAATGCTGGATTGAGCTTTGGTTTTGGTAAGTTTAACTCCTCTGGCGATTGTGATTGTTTGAATATGGGCGGAGGCACACTTCATAAGCAAAACGTGGGACTTCAATTTTATTCTATACTTAGACCGAAGGGTCCCCAAATGGCTGGGACACTTTTTTATCACAGAAGGCTTACGGATTATCTTTCAGCTAAGGCAACCTATACCGTAGATTCCTATTCGTTTTCCAATGTTGGGCTTGGTGTTTCGGCAGATATTGGGAAATTTAATGTGTATATCGCAGCGGATAATCTGATAAAGTATAGCAATTTGGCAAAAGCAAAAAGTGTATCTTTACAATTAGGTTTTAATATTATAATTGACGAAGAATGACACGATTTTTACTACTTTCCATTTCGTTATTTTTGGCGACTAATGCAATTTCACAGAATACAAATCTGAGTGATTATAGCTACGTTGTTATTCCTGAACAATTTGATTTTTTGAAGGGACGAGATCAGTTTCAAATAAACTCTATGTCAAAATTTTACTTCGAAAAAAGTGGATTCAATGCTTATTTGGCAGATTCGGCTCCAAATGCCAATCGGTGTGATGGACTATATGCAAATGTAGAAGAGCTTAAAAGTATTTTAGGGACGAAACTCCAAATAGTATTAAAAGACTGTAACGATAACGAAATATACAGAAGCCAAGAAGGAAGAAGCAAGTATAAAGAATATGATAAGACATATCAAGATGCGCTTAGAAAAGCATTTAGTAGTATTGAAGCATTGGGTGTGAATCAAAAAAATGTGGTGCTTTTAAGCAATAGGGCCAGCAATACTTCAGTTTCTAAACAAACAAAACCAAATTCAGAAGATACTGAACTAACAAAACCAAAAGTTTCAAGAATTTCAGGGAATCTGCTTCCCGATGCAAAATTTTCAAACTATTCCAGTAACGGAAAAACATTTCTGCTTAGAAAAACCACAGAAGGTTATTCTTTATATGAAGAATCCGCCAGTTCTGAAGATGGACTTTTGCTAAAAGGAAAAATAATCGTGATGGATAAAGTGGTTAAGTATATGGATACTTCCGGAATTGTTTCTGATGCTGCTTTTGATCCTTCGGGAAATCTAATTATTAAGGATGGTTCTTCTACAACTATCTATCTGTTGCAAAGCTAAAAGTTGTATTTTTCTTTCCAAAGCTGTTTTAGATAATTTTTCAGTGCGTTTTCTTTTGGATTATTCCCGGGTTTATAAAACGTAGTTCCTTTTATTTCTTCGGGTAAAAATTCGTGCGGAACAAAATTGCCTTCATACTTGTGTGCATACTCATATTCCTTTCCGTAGCCTAATTGCTTCATAAGCTTCGTTGGGGCGTTTCTGATGGACAAAGGCACTGAGAGGTCGCCTGTTTGCCGAACGGTTTGTTGCGCTTCGCCAATGGCTTTATAGGAAGCGTTGCTTTTATGGGAGGTTGCCAAATAAATAGCACATTGGCTCAAAATTATTCGTGCCTCCGGATAGCCAATGGTATTGACGGCCTGAAAGGTACTGTTCGCTAAGACCAAAGCGGTCGGGTTTGCATTCCCAATATCTTCAGAAGCGAGAATGACCATTCTGCGCGCGATGAATTTTATGTCTTCACCGCCTTCAATCATTCGGGCTAACCAATATACGGCTGCATTAGGATCACTGCCTCGAATTGATTTTATAAAAGCCGAAATGATATCGTAATGTTGTTCACCAGTTTTGTCATAAAGCACTGTGTTTTTTTGTGCTTTTTGCATTACTAGCTCGTTGGTGATTGAAACTTTGTCGCTGCTTTCCGAAAGAATAACCAGCTCCAATATATTTAGAAGTTTCCTTGCATCACCGCCTGAAAGCCTTATTAACGCTTCAGTTTCCTGCAGTTTTACTTTTTTGGAAGATAGAAGCTTGTCTTCCTTTATGGCCTTTTTAAGCAGAGTTTCCAAATCTTCGCGGCTAAAAGCTTCCAAAACATAAACCTGACACCGAGATAAAAGTGCAGGAATTATTTCAAAACTAGGATTTTCAGTAGTAGCTCCAATAAGTGTTATCCAGCCTTTTTCAACAGCACCGAGCAGCGAGTCCTGTTGCGATTTACTGAAACGATGAATTTCATCAATAAAAAGAATTGGGTTTTTTGTGGAAAACAGAGTGTCGCTTTTCTTTGCTTTCTCAATCACTTCTCTAACTGCGGCCACACCGCTGTCTACTGCGCTTAACGTATAAAAAGGTCGTCCGCTTTCATTGGCAATTATGTTTGCGAGCGTGGTTTTTCCCGTTCCCGGTGGTCCCCAAAATAGCATGGAGGGAATCATTCCGGTCTTTAATTGGGAAGTAAGTGAACCCTTTGGACCAACCAAATGTTGCTGACTTAAATATCCTTCAAGAGTATTGGGACGTATTCGTTCGGCGAGAGGTGCGTTCATATATTTACAAAATTACAATTTTAATAAATCGGTTTCACTGACAATTTATCATAAATTTGATTTTGGGTTTGTTTTTGTAATTAAGTGTTTATGTCAAATCAGTTGAAATTTTCTAATTCGGTTATCCTATATCCTTTGCTTTTTGTAATGGTACTTTGGATAGTTTTTTGGGTAGAAAGTGTTTTTGGGTATAATTTCAATTCTTATGGAATTTACCCCAGAAAGTTAGAGGGCTTACGTGGTGTAATTTTTAGTCCATTTATTCACGGCAATTTAGAACATCTATTTAACAATTCTGTTCCTTTATTTGTCTTGACCGCTGCGCTATTTTATTTTTATAGAAATGTACGTTGGAAAGTTTTGTTTTTTGGTCTTTTGTTGACAGGTATAGCCACTTGGTGCATTGGTCGGGCATCTTTACATATTGGTGCAAGTGGGGTAATATACTTACTTGTGGCTTTTTTATTTTTTAGGGGAATCTTTTCCAAACAGTTCCAACTTACTGCACTGGCATTGGTTGTTGTCTTTCTTTATGGTGGAATGCTTTGGTATGTGTTTCCTGTAAATCCTGATATTTCTTGGGAAGGACATCTTTCAGGTTTTTTTGTTGGAATTTTGTTTGCATTTATATACAAGGAAATTCCTATTGAAAACAAAAAGTATGATTGGGAAAAAGAAGATTACAACCCTGAAAATGATCCATTTTTAAGACAGTTTGATGAAAATGGTAATTTTATTGAATTGCCAAAGGAACTTCCGAAAGAGGAAAACATCGAACGAAAACCTCTTGGAATTAAAATAATATATAGCTTAAAAAAGAATCCCGACAATAAAGCTGAATAAATTATAAGCGTCTTTGGCGTGTTACTTCATAAAGGAATGCTCCGCAGGCTACAGACACGTTTAATGAATTTATTTCTCCGAGTAGAGGTAATGAGGCTTTTTGATCTACCAAGCTCAAAACAGATTTAGAAACTCCTTTATCTTCAGAACCCATGATGATAGCCAATGGAGCGGTTAAGTCTAAAGAATATATTTCCGATTGGGTTTTTTCAGTAGCGGCAATAGTGGTAATTCCTGACCCTTGCAGATAAAAAATAGCGTCTTTTATATGCTCTACTTTACAAATTGGAATTTTAAAAATAGCGCCTGCTGAGGTTTTTACTGTATCGCCGGAAACAGGTGCGCCTCCTGTTTTTTGTATAATAACGGCATCAACACCGGTACATTCAGCTGTACGTAAAATAGCTCCAAAATTACGAACATCAGTTATTTGGTCTAGAATTAGAAACAGTGGTGTTTTTTTGCTTTCCAAAGCTTTTTCAACTACATCTTCCAATGAATGGAAAGATACTGGCGAGGTAACTGCAACAATCCCTTGGTGATTTCCTTTTGTAAGTCTGTTTAGTTTTTCAAAAGGAACAATGCTTACGGGAATATTTTGTTTCTCAAGATCTTTAATAAGGCTTTCAATTTTGTCGCTATCAACACCTTTTTGAATAAAGACTTTATCAAAAACAATTTTTGAAGACAGTGCTTCCTTTACGGGGTAAATTCCGAAGATGGTCTTTGTTTTATCTCGCATAATTTAAGCTTTAGTACTTCAATTTAAATTTATTGTTTGCAAAGGTAAAGAGAATAACGAATGTATTTCACATAAATAGGTAGTAAAAAAAAAGCACCCCTTATCGATAAGGGGTGCTTAAGTAAATTGATTGTTATAAATTAATTTTTAACACCAACAAGAGATCTACCTCCAGAAACTACATTTGCTTCTCCTTGGATTGCAAGACGGAAAAAACGTCTTGTGTCATCTATAGAATTGTCTATAGCAGTAACACCAATCTTTGCTTCACGTGTATTTGCTGGAAATGTAACTGTACTTTCAAAAGTATAATTTTCAGGCGCAGTTGGTAATGTATCTACCGGTATAGTAATAACCGTGAAAGTTCTTGCAGAACTTGATATATCAGATACAAAAAGCGAAACGCTATCCGTTTTTGAACCTCCTTCAGGAATATTATTAAGGTTCTTAGTAGGCGTAATAAAACCTACTACCGTTTTACGATCAGTGTTATAGTCATCATAGGTTTCACAAGAAACAGCAACTAGGGCTATGGTGAGTATAACAAGTAATATATTAACTTTTTTCATTTTGATAGATTTTAAAATTATTAATACCCAGGATTTTGTGAAAGATTTGGATTTAAATCCATAGCACTTAATGGTATTGGCAATTGAAACTTATTGCTACTTGCAGGTAATGCTAATTGATCAGAAGCAGTTCCTGTGCCATCGGCCAAATCACCAAAACTTTCACGTTCTACAGGTTGTCCCCATCTCTTTAAATCGAAGAAACGCTGAGATTCAAATGCGAATTCCAATCTTCTTTCTAAACGTATTGCATCACGCAAAGCTGTTCCGGTTTCACCACTTGGAGGAGAAGTATATCTTTTGCTCCTTACGGCATCAAGAGCAGTTCTTGCTGGACCTTCTTGACCTAAGTTATAATGCGCTTCTGCCATGTTCAAATACGCTTCAGCAGATCTGAAAATTTTCATGTCTACTTGACCGTTTGATTGTCCTGGTCTACCAAAAAGCTTCTTTATTGCATTAAACTGCAGATTGTCAGAATTGTTTGCAGCTTGAAATGTGTATGCTTCTTTTCTAATATCATCGTTAGAATATAATTGGAATAATTCATACGAAACAACATATTCTGGAATAAGGTTAGTAAGACCACCTTGGCTCCAAGCAACACCAATATTTAATCCTAAAATTGGTAATTGATTTGGGATATAGAAGGCTACACCATCGCGGCTTGTATCTTCCCATACATCTACAACGTTTGCACGTGAAGCTACAGGAATAGATATGCCATTAGCTGTATTTATAGCATTTTGCCATTGTCCCATATATAAATATACACGAGATAATAATATTCTCACAGCGTCTTTACCCATTCTACCTTCATCGTTAGAGTCATTGATATCCGCCAAAGCATCTGTCAAATCCAGCACAATTTTATCATACACAGCCCCAACAGTTTCTCTTGCGGGTTCAATAAGTGGGTCTGGTTCAGTTACGTAGGCAATACCTAAACTTCCATTAGCATCACCAGACTGGGTCGGTATCTTACCAAAAAACGTTACTAAATCAAAATTCGCCAATGCTCGTAGTGCTTTTGCCTCAGCCACAATGTTTGCTTTATTTTCACCTTCGTAGGTTTCACTTTTAGATAAAAGTATGTTAGCGCGATATATTAATTGATACGCGCGTTGATACAAACCTCCCATTGGTTCATCAGATGCTCCATATTGCCAGTTATGCAATGTCCTTCTACTACCACGTCCTCGTTGTGCAAAAGTTACATTGTCTGATAATACATCAGGTGCATCAAGCATTCCTCCACCATCGCTTCCGCCATAAAAGGGTCCGAAAGTTAAAGTTCTATATACCCCACGAATGGCATTCTCATAATCAGTAGCCGTTACGTAAGCATTTTCAGTACCAAATTCATCAAAGGGTACTTGATCCAGTTCTTTATCACAGGAAGTAAAACCTCCTATGATTAGTGCTAAAACTGTTATTTTATAAAATATATTTTTCATTTTACTTTTTTTTTTAGAATTAGAAACTAACATCCAAACCTACTTGGAATGATTTAGTGTTTGGATAGCTATATAAAGTAGCTTCACCGGGAGCCACCGACTGTGCAAAAGAAATAGTTTCGCCAGATGAAAGACCTACTTCTGGATCACCCCAAAACTTAGTGAAGGTCAAAAGGTTTTGTCCTTGAGCATAAATTCTTAAAGAGCTTATTGGAGTTTTTTCCAAATACTTGTTTGGGAAACTATAAGATAATGTTACGTTACGCATACGAATATAGTCACCTTTTTCAAGCCATCTGTCAGAGTTTCCTGTAGCAGTTGCATCCTCAGTGGCATATATTGGACTTGGCAATACACCAGTATCTCCAGGTTGTTGCCAATAATTGAATGCACCTACCGATTGATTGTCAGATATTGCCAATCCATCAGACTCACGATCACTTCTCACATAGTTATTGATCCAGTTTCCAGCTTTGAAAACAAAATCTGTACGAAGACCGAAACCTTTATAGGTTATGTTTGAGAAAAATCCACCTTCTTTATCAGCAATAGTTGATTTACCTTGGAATACACGGTTGTCGTTTTCATCTGTAGGTAAGTCTGAAGCAAAATATGTGTTGCCATCAGCACCATAGAATAAAGATCTTCCTGTACCAGGATCCACTCCAGCATAACGAATAAGGAAATGCTCGTTAATTTGACGTCCTTCGCTGTAACGAATATTAAATGTTTGATCCGTAGGAGAAATATCTTCCCCATCAGGCAATGAAACAATTTCAGTATCTAGGAAAATAATATTGCCACCCAATGTCCAAGTGAAATCTGGTGAGCGGAATATATCTGCCTTTAAGGAAATTTCAAGGCCTTTGTTTTGAATTTCACCTAGGTTACCAGCAATACCATTAATACCAATTGGTGAAATTATACCAGCTTCATAAGCTGTTGGTATGTTGAAGAGTAAGTCTTTTGTATTTCTGATGAAATAATCAGAAACCAAGCTAACACGTTTGTTGAACATGTTAAGCTCCAAACCAACGTTATAAGTTTCAGTTGTTTCCCATTGTATTAAAGGGTTTGCTACACGGGCAGGAATAGTTGCAGAACCACCTGGGTAAGAATCAAAACCAACAGTACCTTGAGATGCATAAGTTGGAATACCATTCCTATTACCAACAGTACCGTATGCAGCTCTAATTTTTAAGTCATTGATAGCATCAACAGAAAAGAAATCTTCTTTTGCAACGTTCCAACCAAGACTTCCGCTATAGAATGTTCCATACTGTACATCTTTACCGAAATTTGATGAACCGTCACGTCGAACAGATCCTGAAAGAAGGTATTTTTCTTTATAGTCATAATCTGCAAAAACACCATATGATACAAGAGTTAATCTACTTCTATTTGTAAATCCATTAGTAAGCATTGAAGCGTTAGTCTGCGTGGTTAATAATGCAGATGGAAAACCAATACTTCTTACAAAGGCACGGTTAAATTCGTTCATGTTGTACTCATAAAGACCCAACACATTTAAATTGTGGTTGTTCTTGTTAAGATTATAAACCAATCGGTTACTTACTGTAAAGTCCAATCTGTGTTGTTGATCGTCAAATTTATTTCCTGGATTGTTAGGGTCTCCAATAAGATTATCGAGAATACCTCCTGGTTTGGAATAGCTCTCTCTTCTTGTAGCACCCCAGTTAACAGCGACGTTAAAACCATAACTCCAGTTTTTGCTGAACGTAACTACAGCATCAATATTACCAAGTGTTTGGTTGTCAATATCTTCTGAAGGTTCTGATAATAAAGCTCCACGTATTGGAAAACCAGTATGTGTTGGATTATAGATAGGATTTCCGTTATCATCAACTTGAACAGTTCCATCTTCATTAAGTAGGAATTCTGTTTCATACCCATTATAGTCAAGAAGACCACGGAAAGGGTTTTGAGTGTTGTTTCTATCTCTAGGCTCATCACTCATAGATCTTGAATAACCCACATTAACACCAACAGAAAGCCATTCTTTAGCATCAAAATTTACATTTAGACGTGTTCCTAATCTTTCAAAACCATCAATGTTATCAATAATACCCGTATTTCTGTCGTTAGACACAGAAAAGTAATAATCTACTTTTTCAGCACCACCAGAGATAGCTACACTGTTGTTTTGAATAACACCATTTTTTAAAATAAGCTCACTCCAGTCTACCTCTCTGTCTAAAAGTTGTTGACGTTCTGGAGAACCAGGCGCCGTGGTAACCCCAGGTAAGCCTACAGCACCAGTTACACCCAATGCATAAAGCTCAGCCTCATATTGCATTTTTTGAGTCGCATTCATCATAGTGTAGTTTGGATCTATCCTTGAGGTAGTACCATATCTAGAACTAAAACGAATTACAGCATCTTTATTTCTGTTACCATTTTTTGTTGTAATAACAACAACACCGTTAGCACCACGAGATCCATAACGAGCTGTGGTAGCAGCATCTTTTAAAATGGTAATGTTTTCAATGTCTTCATTTGGAATGTTTGCAAGATCCTGCTCTCTAATTGGAGCGCCATCCACAATATATAGTGGTGAGGATGCTCCTGCAGTTAAAGATCCTGTTCCACGAATACGAACAAAAGCTCCTTGACCTGGCTTACCGTTGGCCGCAGTTACCTGCACACCAGCCGCCTTACCTTGCAGCATATTGTCTATACTGGTGGTTGGTGCCATTTGGGAAAGCTCTGCAGCAGAAATTGAAACAACTGCCGAAGTCTGTACCGTTTGATTTCTTGTAGAATACCCAGTAACAACAACTTCTTCCAGAGCAGCAGCATCTGGTTGTAAAGAAACGTCAATCTTATTCTGAGATCCTACTTTTACTTCCTTGGCGCTGAAACCTACATAACTAAAAGCAATTGTTTGTCCCACATTTGCAGAGACGGTATAATTTCCGTCAAAATCTGTCTGTGTTCCAGAACTTGTGCCTTTAATAATAACGTTTGCACCAGGCAATGGCAGACCTGTATCGTCCGTCACCGTACCTGTAATAGTTTTTTGCTGCGCGAAGGTAAGCTGCACAACTAACGCTAATATTAGCGTTAAAATTCCACTAAACTTTGTTCTCATTTTTATAAATTATTTGAATTAGCCAACGGCAAAAATCATAATAAAAAGTTAATTACACAAGTATTTAATCCCAAAATTTAAGTTTTATTTAGCGATGAGGAGTGTTTTGAGAGATATGTGTTAAAATTTTGATGAAACACTGATGTGTATCTTAGTGTTTGAAAAGCTGAAGGGCTGATTTTCAGAATTACCATTCGCAACATTAAAACGTAATAATCCTGCCTTTGTTTTTAGTCCAAGGCCCAGTCCAAAGCTATATAGCTTTTGTTTCAATGAAATAGTCTGGTTTTCGAAATATCCTACATCTATTATGCTGTGAAGGTAAACCCCATCATTAAATTGGTATCTGTATTCGGTGTTTATTACAGAAAATAGTGATGCGTCTATACTATTCTCGTTAAAGCCGCGTATACTGTTTATACCGCCAAATCGGAATAATTCATTTACAAGATAGGTGTCGCTGAAAAGAACACTGGTTGTATTCTGTACGAATATGGAATTTTTATAATTGAGGTTAAAAATGTTATTAAGGGTGGTTTCAAAAAATAATTGGTTTTCGGTATTGCTTTCTTTTTCACGGGAACCAATGCCTGTGTCAAATAATATTTCTGTTTTTATTGGAAAAAGCATTCTGTTTTGTAATTTTATATAGGTAGCACCCAAAATGAAAAATTTCGATTTAAAATCTTCAATGGGTGTCCCTGCAATTACTTTGTCAAGTAAATTGCTGGAATCATATCCTTTATAGCCAATATATGTTGTTGACTTTGGATTTATCTGGTATGTCGCCCGAAGTTCTTGCGCTGTAGTTATAAAAGTACTGTCGCGCTTAAAAATTTTTAATTCGCCACTCAATCCAAATGGGGTCTTAAATAAATAGGGTAAAGTTGTTTTGGCTCTAAAGTTTACCTGTTCCTGTCCATCTGCTTTATAGTTAATTAAAAGTTGCTCTCCATAATTTAGGTTGTTGTTTAATTCTAAATTGAGATAACCATTTAATTCGAGCTTTTGGGTTTCCTCATTAGTTGCAAAACCCAATATTCCATCAAAAAGATTGTTGTTTTGTTTTTCCAAATAAAAATAAACTGTGGTGGAGTCTTTTCTGAAAAGCGCCTCAGGAGGTTTAATTGCATTTGCAAACCCCAAACTGTTGAGATTTTCGTTTTGTCCCACCAATTTTTTTTGATTGAAAACCTTTCCTTTTTTAATACCTGCATAATATTTTAAAAATGATCTGGGAAACTTTTCATATCCTTTTATAGCTATAGAGTCTATGGTTCGTATATTTCCGTTCTCAACAAATAGTATTGCGCTCAAGTTGTTTGCTTCGCCTTTTTCAAGTTCCTTAAGTTTTAACTTGGCGAAGGCATTTCCTTTTTGATTTCGAAGCGTGGTGAGCTTTCTTAGTGAAGTTGGAATTGTTTCAAAAGGGAGGATAAAATATTCGTCGGTAATTTCAGAAGAAACCCTTTGCAGTTCCTTTTTGCTAAAATCTCCTTCGGAATAAAAAACCTTTATTTCGCTATATTTTTTTCCGAGGTAAAAGTCTACAACATAACTGCTGTCATTTTCTTTTTGAAGCTGAAGCAGCTCACTTTCAATAAAACCCATACGCTGCAGTTTTAAATGTAATGTATCTGTCTCCTTTTTAAGGGTTGCAAAATCTTTAAAAGATTTTTCCATTAGTAAAGAATCTTTTATTCCTTGGGAGATAGGTTTTTCAGCCTTTATGGAAAGCGCTATTTCCTGCGCATGTAATCCGAAGAAAACACAGGTATATATATTAAGGTATAGAAAAATGTATAGGATTTTTTTCAAAAAGAGCGAAAATTAGCTGTGTAAAACTAACGCTTCAAGTTGCCATTTCATATTCAAAATAAAAAAATAATGAAAGTATGCTGAAAATTACTTCAGTAAGGTTTGATTAGTGGAAAAATATTTCTACATTTGCATCCCCTAAAAATAGGGGTGTTTTATTTTTAAACAGTAATAATACATATTTTATATGCCAACAATTTCACAATTAGTACGTAAAGGAAGGACCAAAATAACCAAGAAGAGTAAATCGGTTGCTTTGGATTCGTGCCCACAACGTCGTGGTGTTTGTACGCGTGTATATACTACTACACCTAAGAAACCAAACTCTGCTATGCGAAAAGTAGCAAGGGTTAGGCTTACAAACGGTAAAGAAGTAAACGCATACATCCCAGGCGAAGGTCACAATCTCCAAGAGCACTCGATAGTATTGGTTAGAGGTGGAAGGGTAAAGGATTTACCAGGAGTTAGGTATCACATTGTTCGTGGAGCTTTAGACACCGCAGGTGTTGCAGGCCGTACACAACGTAGATCTAAGTATGGTGCAAAACGCCCAAAGAAGTAAAAATGAAAACGGGTTAATAGTTATTGGTTGATCAAACGATTAACAATTAGCATTTAGCCATTAACAAACAACAAATGAGAAAAAGACAGGCCAAAAAAAGACCCCTTTTACCAGATCCAAGGTTTAACGACCAGTTGGTTACACGTTTTGTAAACAACATGATGTGGGATGGAAAAAAGAGTGTGGCTTTCAAAGTTTTCTATGATGCGATTGACATTGTAGATGAAAAGAAACAAGACGAAGAAAAAACTGCGTTGGAGCTTTGGAAAGATGCACTTTCCAATATTATGCCTCACGTAGAGGTACGTAGTCGTAGAGTTGGCGGGGCAACCTTCCAGATTCCTATGCAAATACGTCCAGACCGTAAAATTGCAACTGCAATGAAATGGTTGATTAATTATTCTAGAAAAAGAAACGAGAAATCCATGGCCGCTAAACTTGCTGGTGAGATTCTTGCTGCTTCCAAAGAAGAAGGTGCTGCTGTTAAGAAGCGTATGGATACTCACAAAATGGCAGAAGCTAACAAAGCATTCTCACATTTCAGATTCTAAAAAATGGCACAAAGAGATTTAAAATATACAAGAAATATCGGGATTGCAGCGCATATTGATGCCGGTAAGACCACAACTACAGAGCGTATCCTTTTTTATACAGGGGTAAGCCATAAAATTGGTGAAGTTCACGATGGAGCTGCAACCATGGACTGGATGGAGCAAGAGCAGGAGCGTGGTATTACCATTACTTCCGCTGCTACCACTTGTACTTGGAAGTTCCCTATGGAGAACGCTTTGCCGCTTCCTGAAACTAAAGATTATCACTTTAACATTATTGACACTCCCGGCCACGTTGATTTTACCGTAGAGGTAAATCGGTCGCTGCGTGTTCTTGATGGTTTGGTTTTTCTTTTCAGTGCAGTAGATGGTGTTGAACCACAATCTGAAACAAACTGGAGGCTTGCAGATAATTATAAAGTACCTCGTATTGGTTTCGTTAACAAAATGGACCGTCAAGGTGCAAACTTTATGGAGGTTTGTCAGCAAGTAAAAGATATGTTGGGTTCCAATGCGGTGCCTATCGTATTGAATATTGGTGAGGAAGATAGCTTTAAAGGAATTGTTGATCTTGTAAAGAACCGTGCTGTAATTTGGCACGAAGATTCTTTCGGAGCAACTTTCGATGTTGTTGAAATTCCTGAAGACCTGAAAGCTGAAGCAAAATTATTACGTGGTAAACTTATTGAAGAAGTTGCTGCTTATGACGAAAGTTTGCTTGAAAAATATATGGAAGATGAAGATTCAATTACTGAAGATGAAGTGCACGCTGCGCTTCGTGCTGCGGTAATGGATATGTCTATCATTCCAATGATTTGTGGGTCATCTTTTAAAAATAAAGGTGTTCAGTTTCTTTTAGATGCTGTTTGCCGTTATTTACCCGCTCCAACAGATAAAGAAGGTATTATCGGGATAAATCCTGATACAGAAAAAGAAGAGCTTCGCAAACCTCACGTAGATGCACCTTTTGCTGCATTGGCTTTTAAGATTGCTACAGATCCTTTCGTAGGGCGTTTGGCATTCTTCCGTGTGTATTCTGGTCGTTTGGATGCAGGTTCTTATATTTTGAACAACCGATCAGGTAAAAAAGAACGTATTTCTCGTATCTACCAAATGCATTCCAATAAACAAAACGCTATCGATTTCATTGAGGCAGGAGATATTGGAGCGGCAGTTGGATTTAAAGATATTAAGACTGGAGATACTATGACTGATGAAAAACATCCAATCGTTTTAGAAAGTATGGATTTCCCCGATCCAGTAATTGGTATCGCGGTGGAGCCTAAAACAAAAGTGGATGTTGATAAATTGGGTATGGCTTTGTCAAAGCTTGCCGAAGAAGATCCAACATTTCAAGTTCGAACAGATGAGGCTTCAGGACAGACTATTATTTCTGGAATGGGTGAGCTTCACTTAGATATTATCGTAGACCGTTTACGCCGTGAATTCAAAGTAGAGGTAAACCAAGGTCAGCCTCAGGTTGAATATAAAGAAGCTATCACTAAAGTTGCTGATCACAGAGAGGTTTACAAAAAACAATCTGGTGGTCGTGGTAAATTTGCTGATATCGTATTTACACTTGAACCAGCTGAAGAAGGAAAAATTGGTTTGGAATTCGTGAATGCTGTAAAAGGTGGAAACGTACCAAAAGAATTTATCCCTTCTGTTGAAAAAGGCTTTAAACAAGCGATGGTAAATGGTCCGCTTGCCGGATTTGAAGTTGACAGTATGAAGGTTACTTTAAAAGACGGATCTTTCCACCCTGTGGATTCAGATGCATTGTCTTTTGAGCTAGCTGCCAAAATTGGTTTCAAAGAAGTTGCTAAAAAAGCAGGCGCTGTAATCCTTGAGCCTATTATGAAACTTGAGGTGCTTACACCTGAAGAAAATATGGGTGATATTGTTGGTGACCTTAACCGTCGTCGTGGAACAATCAATAATATGAGCGACAGAGCTGGGGCAAAAGTAATAAAGGGTGAAGTGCCACTCTCTGAAATGTTCGGTTATGTAACCACATTAAGAACATTATCATCAGGTCGTGCAACTTCAACAATGGAATTTTCACATTATGCTGAAACACCTTCTAATATTTCAGAAAGTGTAATAGCAGCAGCAAGAGGAACCGCTAACGTATAATAATATCAGCAATGAGTCAAAAAATAAGAATAAAACTAAAATCTTACGATCACAACTTAGTGGACAAATCTGCTGAAAAAATCGTAAAGACCGTAAAGAGTACTGGAGCTGTAGTTACAGGGCCAATTCCTTTGCCAACACACAAAAAAATCTTTACAGTTTTGCGTTCTCCACACGTGAACAAGAAAAGTAGAGAGCAATTCCAATTAAGTTCTTACAAAAGACTTTTGGATATCTACAGTTCTTCTTCAAAAACAATTGACGCTCTAATGAAATTGGAGTTGCCAAGTGGTGTAGAAGTGGAGATTAAGGTATAGTGCAAATCTAGATTCAGAATTCGTAATTCTGAATTAATAAAATGTCCTCAACGATGGTTGGGGAAAAACGGAAACAAAATAATATTCAGGGTTGAATTTATTTTGACCCTGTTTTTTTGAATAGAAATTTAAATAAGTAATAATAACTAAATAATTAAATATGTCTGGGTTAATTGGAAGAAAGATAGGGATGACCAGCATCTTTGACGAGAACGGAAAGAATATTCCGTGCACCGTTATTGAAGCAGGACCCTGTGTTGTCACCCAAGTCAGAACCATAGAGGTTGACGGGTACAATGCTCTTCAACTTGGTTTCGATGACAAGAAGACTGTAACTAAAGCTGCCGAAGGGCACGCCAAAAAAGCAGGAACCGTTGCAAAACGCAAAGTCGCCGAATTCAAGGGATTTGAAGAAAATTACAAATTAGGTGACACAATTACTGTGGAGCATTTTATTGAAGGTGAATTCGTGGATATCGCGGGTACATCTAAAGGTAAAGGTTTCCAAGGGGTTGTAAAACGTCATGGTTTTGGCGGTGTTGGGCAAGCCACACACGGTCAGCACAACCGTTTACGTGCGCCAGGTTCTATTGGAGCTGCATCTTATCCTGCAAGAGTTTTCAAAGGAATGAGAATGGCGGGCCAAATGGGGAACGAAAGAGTAAAAGTTGAAAATTTAAGAGTTTTGAAAGTAGTTCCTGAAAAGAATCTACTTGTGGTAAAAGGAGCTGTTCCTGGCCATAAAAACGCTTATGTAATGATCGAGAAATAATGAAGGTAGCTGTATTAGACATAAACGGAAAAGACACAGGTCGGAAAGTTGAACTTTCTGCAGATGTGTTCGGAATAGAGCCTAACAATCACGCGGTTTATCTTGATGTGAAGCAATACCTTGCAAATAAAAGACAAGGTACTCACAAAGCAAAAGAACGTGCTGAAATTGCTGGTTCTACTAGAAAGATAAAGAAACAAAAAGGAACTGGTACTGCCCGTGCGGGTAGCATTAAGTCTGGTGTATTTAAAGGTGGTGGTAGAATGTTTGGACCACGTCCACGTAGCTACTCTTTTAAATTGAACAAGAACCTAAAGCGTTTGGCACGTAAATCTGCCCTATCGATGAAGGCGAACGATAAAGCCATTTTTGTAATGGAAGACCTAAATTTTGATGCTCCAAAAACCAAGAATTTTACTGCGGTTTTGAACAGTTTAGGACTTAATGACAAAAAATCTTTATTTGTGTTGGGAGACTTAAATAATAATGTATATTTGTCCTCTCGCAATTTGAAAGGTACTGAAGTTATAACTAACTCACAATTAAGTACTTATAAGATTATGAATGCAAACAGTGTTGTACTGTTTGAAGGTTCTTTGGAAGGAATTGAAACAAACTTAAGTAAATAGAAACGAGATGAACATCTTAATTAAACCTATAATTACGGAAAAAGCTACTAAAGATGCTGAGGACAAAAATGTTTTTGGCTTTGTAGTGAACCCAAAGGCGAATAAGGTAGAAATCAAGAAAGCGGTTGAGGCTGCTTACGGAGTTTCTGTTGAAAAAGTTCGCACAATGAATGTCCGCCCTGATAGGAAGACCCGTTATACAAAAACAGGTGTCCAGACTGGTAAAACGAATGCTTACAAAAAAGCAATCGTACAGGTGGCGGAAGGTGATACAATAGATTTTTACAGTAACATCTAAGGTAACTTAGATTTAATTAGACACAAATGTCAGTAAGAAAATTAAAACCAATCACCCCAGGTCAGCGTTTTAGAGTTGTAAATGGTTTCGACGCCATTACAACTGATAAGCCGGAGAAGTCTTTACTTGCTCCGAACAAACGATCTGGTGGTCGAAATAGTACAGGTAAAATGACAATGCGCTATATAGGCGGTGGTCATAAAAAGAAATATCGAATTATCGATTTTAAACGTGACAAAGCGGGAATTCCTGCTACTGTTGCAAGTATTCAATACGATCCAAACCGTACTGCGTTTATCGCACTTTTAAACTATCAAGATGGTGAAAAGCGATATGTAATTGCACAGAACGGACTTCAAGTTGGGCAAAACATCCTTTCAGGTGAAGCAGTAGCTCCAGAGATTGGAAATGCAATGCAACTTTCAGCTATTCCATTAGGTACTATTATTTCCTGCATCGAGCTTCGTCCCGGTCAAGGAGCCATTATGGCGCGTAGCGCTGGTGCTTTCGCACAGCTTATGGCTCGTGATGGAAAATATGCTACCGTTAAACTTCCTTCAGGTGAAACTAGATTGATTTTGGCAAACTGTATGGCTACTATAGGTGCCGTTTCAAACAGTGACCACCAATTATTAGTATCTGGTAAAGCTGGTAGAAGCAGATGGTTGGGTAGAAGACCACGTACAAGACCAGTAGTGATGAACCCTGTTGATCACCCAATGGGTGGTGGTGAAGGTAAGTCTTCTGGAGGTCACCCACGTTCTAGAAAAGGTATCCCTGCAAAAGGTTACAGAACCCGTACTAAAACGAAAGCGAGTAATAAATATATCTTAGAACGAAGAAAGAAATAAGTTATGGCAAGATCGTTAAAAAAAGGACCGTTCGTTCATTACAAACTAGACAAGAAAGTTCAGCAAAATGTTGATGATAACAAGAAGACCGTAATCAAAACTTGGTCACGTGCTTCTATGATTACTCCAGATTTTGTTGGCCAAACCATCGCTGTACACAACGGGCGCCAATTTGTCCCTGTGTATGTAACAGAAAACATGGTTGGGCATAAACTAGGAGAATTTTCACCTACAAGATCATTCCGTGGTCACGCAGGTGCTAAAAACAAAGGTAAAAAATAATAGGCCATGGGAGTTCGTAAAAGAGAAAGAGCAGAAGCAATCAAGGAAGCAAAGAAGACAATGTACTTTGCTAAGTTGAACAAATGCCCCACTTCACCAAGAAAAATGCGTTTAATGGCAGACTTGGTTCGTGGTGAGAAAATAGACAAAGCACTTAACATTTTGAAGTTTAGTTCAAAGGAATCTTCACGCAAATTGGAGAAACTACTTTTGTCTGCCATCAATAACTGGCAACAAAAGAACGAAGACGCTTCATTGGAAGATGCAGATCTTTTTGTTAAGGAAATCCGTGTGGATGGTGGAACAATGTTGAAAAGACTTCGCCCAGCACCGCAAGGCCGCGCACACAGAATTAGAAAGCGCTCCAACCACGTAACACTGGTATTGGCAGCTAACGATAACACACAAAGCAATTAATTAAATGGGACAGAAGACAAATCCAATCGGAAATCGCCTGGGTATCATTAGAGGTTGGGAATCCAACTGGTACGGAGGCAACGACTACGGCGATAAACTTGCCGAAGACGACAAGATCAGGAAATACATCCACGCTCGTTTAAGTAAAGCTAGTGTGAGTAGAGTAATTATTGAGCGTACGCTTAAGCTTGTAACCGTTACTATAACCACTGCCCGTCCCGGTATCATTATCGGTAAAGGTGGTCAGGAAGTAGACAAGCTAAAAGAAGAGCTTAAAAAAATTACAGATAAAGAGGTGCAGATCAACATTCACGAGATCAAAAGACCTGAGCTTGATGCATTTTTGGTAGCTGCAAGTATTGCACGCCAAATTGAGAGCCGTATTTCATACCGTCGCGCAATAAAAATGGCTATTGCTGCAACAATGCGTATGAACGCTGAGGGTATTAAAGTTCAAATCTCTGGACGTTTGAATGGCGCTGAAATGGCACGTTCGGAATCTTACAAAGAAGGTCGTATCCCCTTATCAACTTTTAGAGCCGATATTGACTACGCTTTAGTTGAGGCACACACTACTTATGGTAGATTGGGTGTTAAAGTATGGATTATGAAAGGCGAAGTATATGGAAAGAGAGAACTTTCCCCACTTGTTGGTTTATCAACTGGCAAAAAAGGTGGTGGTAAAGGAGCTCCAGCAGGACGCGGTGGCAACAAAGCACGTCGCAGAAAGTAATTTTTTAAATAGAAGAAAATGTTACAACCTAAAAGAACAAAGTACCGTAAACAAATGAAAGGCCGTATGAAAGGCGATGCCGGTCGTGGCAATCAGCTAGCATACGGAACCTTCGGTATAAAATCGTTGGAATCAGAATTTCTTACAGCAAGACAAATTGAAGCTGCTCGTATCGCCGCTACTCGTTTTATGAAGAGAGAAGGTTCTATCTGGATTATGATTTTTCCAGATAAGCCAATCACCAAAAAACCTCTTGAAGTACGTATGGGTAAAGGTAAAGGAGCTGTAGAATATTACGCTGCTGTAGTAAAACCAGGAAGAATGCTTTTCGAAGTATCTGGTGTTACCCTTGAAACAGCAAAAGAAGCTTTACGCCTAGCGGCACAAAAGCTTCCCGTTAAAACTAAATTTGTAATGTCTCGGGATTTCCAAGCATAATTTTTTGAACGATGAAACAATCAGAAATTAAAAAAGCATCAACGGCTGAGCTTCAGGAAGCATTCGCTGACTCTAGAAAAGCTTATTCAGACCTTAAAATGGCTCATACCATTTCGCCGTTGGAGAATCCAATTCAACTAAGATCCCAAAGAAGGGTGATAGCAAGAATAGCGACGGAACTAACTAATAGAGAAGTGCAATAATTGTACAGCTGAAAGATGGAAGAAATTAAAAGAAACTTAAGAAAAGAACGTATAGGTATAGTAACCAGCAACAAAATGGACAAATCCATTGTAGTTGCAGAGGTGAAAAAGGTTAAACATCCTATGTACGGAAAGTTCGTGTTGAAAACGAAAAAATACGTAGCACACGACGAGACAAACAACTGCAACGAAGGTGATACTGTAAAGATCATGGAAACAAGACCTTTGAGTAAAACCAAATGTTGGAGATTAGTAGAAATAATTGAAAGAGCGAAGTAATTATGTTACAACAAGAATCAAGACTCAAAGTCGCAGACAATACCGGTGCTAAGGAAGTACTTACTATCCGTGTATTGGGCGGTACTAAAAGAAGGTATGCTTCTATTGGTGATAAAATTGTAGTTTCTGTAAAAGAAGCCACGCCAAACGGAAGTATTAAAAAGGGAGCGGTTTCTACAGCAGTTGTAGTTCGTACTGTTAAGGAAATAAGAAGACCTGATGGTTCTTACATCCGTTTTGATGATAACGCTTGTGTACTTTTGAACGCCCAAGGCGAGATGAGGGGAACACGTGTTTTCGGGCCGGTAGCAAGAGAGCTTCGTGACAAGCAATTTATGAAAATAGTATCATTGGCGCCAGAGGTGCTTTAATATGAAAACTAAGATGACAAAGCTTAAAATAAAATCAGGCGATACAGTAGTAGTTACTTCCGGAGACCACAAAGGTTCAGAAGGTAAAGTGATGAAAATATTCCTTGACAAAAACAAAGCAATCGTAGAAGGAGTGAATATGGTCTCTAAACATGAGAAACCAAGCGCAAAAAACCCACAAGGTGGAATTGCAAAAAAAGAAGCTCCTATCCATATTTCAAACCTTTCATTGGTTGATCCAAAATCTGGAAAAGCAACACGTGTAGGTTATAAAACTGAGAATGGTAAAAAAGTACGGTTTTCAAAACAATCGAATCAAGCAATATAGTTATGGCATATTCACCAAGACTTAAAGAAGAGTACAAAAGCAGAGTGATCAATACACTTACTGACGAATTTGGTTACAAAAACGTCATGCAGGTACCAAAATTGGAGCGTATTGTTGTTTCCCGCGGAGTGGGTGCAGCAGTGGCTGACAAGAAACTTATTGACTATTCGGTTGATGAGTTTACAAAGATAACCGGGCAAAAAGCGATTTCAACAAACTCTAAAAAAGACGTTGCAAACTTCAAACTTCGTAAAGGCATGCCAATTGGTGTGAAAGTTACATTGCGTGGAGAGCGTATGTATGAATTTTTAGACAGGTTGGTTACTTCAGCTTTGCCAAGGGTACGTGACTTTACTGGAATTAAAGCAACTGGTTTTGACGGAAGAGGAAATTACTCTTTGGGAATTACCGAGCAAATTATCTTCCCGGAAATCGATATCGATAAAGTGAAGAAAATTGAAGGGATGAACATTACATTTATCACTTCGGCAAGTACCGATAAAGAAGCGAAATCATTATTACAAGAATTGGGATTACCCTTTAAAAAGAACTAAGAGATGGCTAAAGAATCAATGAAAGCCCGCGAGGTTAAGAGACAAAAAACGGTATTGAAGTATGCAGCCAAGCGCAAAGCTTTGAAAGAAGCGGGTGACTGGGAAGGTTTGCAAAAATTACCAAAAAATGCCTCACCAGTTCGTTTGCACAACCGTTGCAAACTTACCGGAAGACCAAGAGGGTATATGAGAACTTTTGGAATTTCACGTGTAATGTTTCGTGAAATGGCAAATTCAGGGTTAATTCCAGGAGTGCGTAAAGCATCTTGGTAAGAGCAGGTTTTCTGTTCAAAAAGAAAAAGTATAAACTGGTTGTAGGTTTGGAATAATCCAAAAACCACTTCCGCAAATTGAAATAAATGAATACAGATCCAATTTCAGATTATCTAACACGAGTTAGAAATGCTGCGAAAGCCGGACATCGCGTTGTAGAGATTCCAGCTTCAAATCTTAAAAAGGAGATTACAAAAATCCTTTTTGATCAAGGTTACATTTTAAGCTACAAATTTGATGACGAAAGTACCCCACAAGGTATCATCAAAATTGCTTTAAAATATGACAAGATTTCCAAAGAATCAGTGATCAAGAAAATTCAAAGAATTAGTAAACCAGGTTTACGTAAATACGCAAGTTCAACAGAACTTCCTCGTATTTTGAACGGTTTGGGTATTGCCATTATTTCTACTTCTTCAGGAGTAATGACAGGCAAACAAGCCAAAGCTCAGAATGTAGGTGGTGAAGTATTGTGTTACGTTTACTAAAAAATAGACAAAGAAATGTCAAGAATAGGTAAAAACCCGGTAGCAATCCCACAAGGAGTTACAGTTGATGTAAAAGACAACGTAATTACCGTAAAAGGAAAATTAGGCGAATTAACTCAGGAATTTTCTGATGTAACCGTGAAAGTGGAAGATGGACAAGTTTTGGTTGAACGTCCTTCAGATTCAAAAGACCACACTGCAAAGCACGGTCTTTACAGATCTTTAATCAACAATATGATTGAAGGTGTAAGCAATGGATGGACCAAGCAGTTAGAATTGGTAGGTGTAGGTTATCGTGCCAGCAACCAAGGACAGAAATTGGATTTGGCTTTAGGATATTCACACAATATTGTTTTGGACATCGCTCCAGAAGTAAAAGTTGAAACGGTATCTGATAAAGGTAAGAACCCAATCGTAAAACTAACGTCACACGACAAGCAATTGGTAGGACAAGTAGCGGCTAAAATCCGTGCTTTCCGTAGACCAGAACCTTACAAAGGAAAAGGTATTAAATTTGTAGGTGAACAATTAAGAAGAAAAGCAGGTAAATCTGCATAACAAATAGAGTTATGGCATTATCAAAGTACGAAAGAAGAGAGCGCTTGCGCATGAGGATCAGAAAAACGGTTGAGGGGACCGAAAGTCGCCCACGTTTGGCTGTTTTCCGCAGCAACAAAGAAATATACGCTCAAATTATTGACGATGTAAATGGAAAGACCATTACCGCTGCATCTTCAAGAGATAAAGACATTGACGCTTCAAAAGTAAACAAAGTTGAAGCTGCAAAATTGGTAGGAAAAGCAATCGCTGAGAAAGCAGTAAAAGCAGGTGTAGAAGCCATCGCTTTTGACAGAGGCGGTTACCTATACCACGGAAGAGTAAAATCATTAGCTGAAGGTGCACGAGAAGGTGGCCTTAAATTCTAAGTCATATTATGTATCAAGATTATAAAAACGTAGAATTAGTAAAACCAGGAGGTCTTGAATTGAAAGACCGTTTGGTAGGTGTACAACGTGTAACCAAGGTGACCAAAGGTGGTCGTGCCTTTGGATTTTCAGCTATTGTAGTTGTTGGAGACGAAAAAGGAGTGGTAGGCCACGGACTTGGGAAATCCAAGGATGTTGCCAGCGCAATAGCAAAAGCTATTGAAGATGCTAAGAAAAACTTAGTTCGCATTCCACTTAACAAAGTAACTCTTCCACACGAACAAAAAGGAAAATACGGCGGAGCCCGCGTTAATCTTCTTCCAGCTGCGCCTGGTACAGGAGTTATTGCTGGTGGTGCTGTACGTGCCGTACTTGAGGCAGTAGGAGTTCACGATGTATTGTCAAAATCACAAGGATCTTCCAACCCACATAACGTGGTGAAAGCAACTTTTGATGCCCTTTTGCAAATGCGAAGCGCACAAACTGTTGCTAACCAAAGAGGAATTTCACTTGAAAAAGTATTCAAAGGATAAATATCAGAACGATGGCAAAAATTAAAGTAACAAAGGTAAAGAGCGTTATAAAGCGCCCAAAAAACCAAAAGAGAATCATGGAATCTTTGGGTCTTCACAAGATGAACCAAACGGTTGAACATGAAGATACGCCAAACATTCTTGGTATGATCAATAAAGTTAATCACTTGGTTTCTGTTGAAACCAAATAAGGACACATTAAAAAATGGATTTAAGTAACTTACAACCCGCCGCAGGATCGGCGAAAAACAAAGGCAAGCGAGTAGGTCGCGGACAAGGTTCCGGTAAAGGTGGTACTGCCACCCGCGGACATAAAGGTGCGAAATCACGTTCAGGTTATTCCAAGAAAATTGGATTTGAAGGTGGACAAATGCCCATACAACGTCGTGTTCCTAAGTTTGGATTTACAAACATCAACCGTAAAGAGTACAAGGGAATTAACATTGATACCCTTCAACAATTGGTTGATGACAAAAAAATAAATGATGCCGTTGACTTTGAAACCTTAGTAGGTTTGGGTCTTGCTGGAAAGAACGAAATGGTTAAGATTTTAGGAAGAGGCGAAATAAAAGCAAAATTAAAGGTATCTGCTCACAAGTTCACTGCCTCGGCAAAAGAAGCTATTGAAGCTGCCGGTGGCGAAGTAGTAACATTGTAACAAAAGCTAAGGATGAAATTTATCGATACCTTAAAAAATGTTTGGAAAATAGAGGAACTGCGTAATCGCATTCTGCTTACTCTTGGAATGCTATTGGTATACCGTTTTGGTGCACAAGTAGTGCTTCCGGGAATTGATGCAGATATGTTGGCACAGTTCGCAGGTAAATTCAATGCCGGTGGTATTGGTGGATTGCTGAACGCATTTACAGGAGGGGCTTTTGCCAACGCTTCTGTTTTTGCATTGGGTATTATGCCCTACATTTCTGCTTCCATTGTTGTACAGTTGATGCAGATTGCTGTGCCTTACCTTCAGAAATTACAGAAAGAAGGTGAAAGCGGCCGTAAGAAAATCAATCAGATTACCCGTTGGTTAACTATCGGTATCTGTTTAGTACAGGCACCAAGTTACCTTGCAGGTCTTCCAGCGATGGGAGTTCCAGCTGAGGCTTTTGTAATGGGCCAAAGCTTAATGTTCTATGTTTCTTCAGTAATTATACTTGTAACAGGAACAATATTTGCAATGTGGTTGGGTGAAAAAATAACCGACAAAGGAATTGGTAATGGTATTTCCATACTTATTATGGTAGGTATCATTGCACGTTTGCCACAATCATTTGCACAAGAATTTGTTTCAAGAGTTATGGAATCAAACGGAGGTTTGATTATGATTCTTATTGAATTGGTTATCTGGTTTGTAATCATTCTATTGTCAATTATGTTGGTAATGGCAGTTCGAAAGATACCTGTACAGTATGCAAGAAGAACGGCAAGTGGTGGTTACGAAAAAAATATTTTCGGAGCACGACAGTTCATTCCATTGAAGTTGAATGCTTCTGGGGTTATGCCAATAATCTTTGCACAAGCAATTATGTTTGTGCCATCAGCAGTTGCGAGTCTTTCAGAGACCGATTTTGCTCAAGGAATTCAAGCTACATTCAGTGATATATTTGGATTGTGGTATAACTTGGTATTTGCAATATTGATTATCATATTTACCTATTTCTATACAGCTATTACTGTTCCAACAAACAAGATGGCGGACGATTTAAAGAGAAGCGGTGGTTTCATTCCAGGTATTAAACCAGGATCGCAAACCGCTGAATATTTAGACCGAATAATGTCACAAATAACCCTTCCGGGATCTGTGTTTTTAGCACTAATCGCTATTGCACCAGCATTTGCGGTTAAGTTATTAGGTATCCAGCAAGGTTGGGCATTATTCTACGGTGGTACATCACTTTTGATTATGGTTGGTGTGGCAATCGATACAATGCAACAAGTAAACTCGTATTTGTTGAACCGTCATTATGATGGTTTGATGAAAAGCGGCAAAAACAGAAAGGCAGTAGCATAATTATGGCAAAACAAAGCGCAATAGAACAAGATGGAAGCATAGTGGAAGCACTATCAAACGCGATGTTCCGTGTAGAATTGGAAAATGGTCATATTGTAACAGCACATATTTCGGGCAAGATGCGTATGCACTACATTAAATTGTTGCCCGGTGATAAAGTGAAATTAGAAATGAGCCCTTATGATTTAAGTAAGGCAAGAATAACATACAGATATTAATACAACGGACCTCACGGTTCATTGAACTATAAAAACAGAAACAGATGAAAGTAAGAGCATCCGTAAAGAAAAGAAGTGCCGACTGCAAGATTGTTCGCAGAAAAGGCAGATTATATGTAATTAACAAAAAGAACCCAAAGTTCAAACAAAGACAAGGATAAGTTATGGCAAGAATCGCAGGTGTAGATATCCCGAAGCACAAAAGGGGTGTAATCGCGTTAACGTATATCTTCGGAATCGGTAAAAGCCGTGCCCAAGATATTCTGAAAAAAGCCGAGGTTAACGAAGACAAAAAAGTAAGTGAATGGAACGATGATGAAATCGGTGCTATTCGTGACGCTGTATCGTCTTTCAAAATCGAAGGTGAATTACGTAGTGAAGTTCAATTAAGCATTAAACGCTTAATGGATATTGGTTGTTACAGAGGTATTCGTCACAGATCGGGTCTTCCGTTAAGAGGACAACGTACTAAGAATAACTCTCGTACAAGAAAAGGAAAACGTAAAACTGTTGCTAACAAGAAAAAAGCAACTAAATAAAACCTAGAGTTATGGCAAAGACAATCCAAAAGTCTACAAAGACAGTTAAAAAACGCAAGGTTAATGTTGAATCTGTTGGTGAAGCGCATATTACTGCTTCCTTCAACAACATTATTGTTTCGTTGACAAATAAGAACGGAGATGTTATCTCTTGGTCCTCAGCCGGTAAAATGGGCTTCCGTGGATCTAAGAAAAATACTCCTTATGCAGCTCAATTAGCATCAGAAGATTGTGCAAAAGTTGCGCACGATGCTGGTTTACGAAAAGTAAAAGTTTACGTAAAAGGGCCAGGAAACGGCAGAGAATCTGCAATACGTTCCATCCACAATGCAGGAATTGAAGTAACAGAAATTATTGATGTTACCCCAATGCCGCACAACGGATGCCGTCCTCCAAAAAGAAGAAGAGTTTAATTAATAATAAATATCAATCTGAAGGAATAAAGAACTAAAGGATTAACGTAAGACCTTAATTTAGTTTTCCTTCATAACCTTAAATTAGAAATGGCAAGATATACTGGTCCAAAAACTAAAATCGCCCGTAAGTTCGGGGAAGCAATCTTCGGAGACGACAAGTCTTTCGAAAAAAGAAACTACCCTCCTGGGCAACACGGTAACGCACGTCGTCGTGGTAAAAAATCTGAATATGCTATCCAGTTAATGGAGAAGCAAAAAGCAAAATATACCTATGGTATTTTGGAGCGTCAGTTCAGAAATATGTTTAAAAAAGCAACTGCTGCACCTGGAATTACGGGTCAGGTATTGCTTCAATTGTGTGAGTCTCGTCTAGATAACGTTGTGTACCGTATGGGAATTTCCCCAAGTCGCTCTGGTGCTAGACAATTGGTTTCTCACCGTCATATCACCGTTAATGGTGAAAAAGTAAACATTCCATCATACCAGTTAAAGCCTGGAGATGTAGTGGGCGTTAGAGAGAAATCAAAATCTCTTAGCGCAATCAACGATTCGTTGGCAAATGCAAGTCATGTTTATGAGTGGATCACTTGGAACGGTGAGAAGAAGGAAGGAACTTTTGTTTCTATCCCTGAGCGTATCCAAATCCCAGAAAACATCAACGAGCAATTTATCGTCGAATTATATTCTAAATAATAAAAACACAGAAAGTCAATTATGGCAGTATTTAGTTTTCAGAAGCCTGATAAAGTTATAATGGTAAACTCTACCGATTTCGAAGGGAAATTTGAATTTCGTCCCTTGGAACCAGGTTACGGACTTACCGTTGGTAACGCATTAAGACGTGTACTACTTTCCTCATTGGAAGGATTCGCCATTACTTCGGTTCGCATCGAAGGCGTGGATCACGAATTTTCAACCATTGCTGGAGTCGTGGAAGATGTTACCGAAATTATTTTGAACCTTAAGCAGGTTCGTTTCAAAAGACAGATTGACGAGATAGATAACGAGACCGTTACTATTTCAGTTTCTGGAAACGAGCAGTTGAAGGCAGGTGATTTCCAAAAATTCATTTCAGGATTCCAAGTATTGAACCCAGAATTGGTTCTTTGCAATATGGACCCGAAAGTGAACCTTAATTTCGAAATCACTATCGAAAAAGGTCGCGGTTATGTTCCTGCTGAAGAGAACAAAAAAGCGAACGCTCCTTTGGGAACCATCTTTACAGATTCTATCTACACTCCAATTAAAAACGTGAAGTACAGCATTGAAAACTTCCGTGTAGAACAAAAAACAGATTACGAAAAATTAGTTTTCGAAATCGTTACAGACGGATCTATTCACCCAAAAGATGCTTTGACCGAAGCTGCAAAAACATTGATCCACCACTTTATGTTGTTCAGCGATGAGCGCATCACTTTGGAGGCTGATGAGATTGCACAAACTGAAACCTATGATGAAGAATCCCTTCACATGCGTCAGTTGCTTAAAACAAAATTGGTAGATATGGACCTTTCGGTTCGTGCGCTAAACTGTTTGAAAGCTGCAGAAGTTGATACTTTGGGAGATCTTGTTTCTTTCAATAAAAATGACTTGATGAAGTTCCGCAACTTCGGTAAAAAATCTCTTACAGAGCTTGAAGAGCTTGTAAACGTGAAAGGCCTAAACTTCGGGATGGATCTTGCAAAATATAAATTAGATAAAGACTAGTGATTAACGATTTCAGATTTATGATTTCAGATTGCTGAAGTTTTAAATTTGAAATCAACAATCGTAAATAAATTTAACCCATCATAATTTGCTCCCAGCCTAAGGCTGGTCCAGTAGCAAGATGATGAAAACAAAAATGTCATGAGACACGGAAAAAAAATAAATCACTTAGGAAGAAAAACCGCCCACAGACATTCAATGTTGGCAAACATGGCTTGTTCACTTGTTGAACACAAACGTATCAACACTACAGTAGCGAAAGCGAAAGCGTTGAAAAAATTTGTTGAGCCATTGGTAACTAAGTCTAAGGAAGACACCACGCACAACCGTCGTTTGGTTTTTGCTAAAATGCGTCAAAAAGAAGCAGTTGCAGAACTTTTCAGGACTGTTGCTCCAAAAGTTGGTGATCGTCCGGGAGGTTACACCCGAATCATTAAGTTGGGTAACCGTCTAGGTGATAATGCTGATATGGCAATGATAGAGCTTGTTGATTTCAACGAAATTTATAACGCTGGTAAAGCTACCAAAAAGAAGACTACACGTAGAAGTCGTCGTGGAAGCGGTACCGGAACTGAAGCTGCTGCACCAGCTGCAAAAGCCGCTCCAACAAAAGCTGAAAAGGAAACGAAGAAAGAAGAAGAATAAATGAATTTAAATTCATTAAATAACAAAGGGATAAGCGTTTTCGTTTATCCCTTTTTTTTATACTATTTTTGCAAAGATTTTTGAGAAACCTAAAATTATCACCCTGAGCTTGTCAAAGGGTTGAAACTTTAAACCTTCAATAAATGAAATACCAAACACGAAAAAAAGCACTTATTTTACTCGCAGACGGAACCATTTTCTACGGAAAAGCGGTTGGAAACAAAGAGGGTTCGGCCTTCGGTGAAGTTTGTTTCAACACTGGAATGACCGGTTACCAAGAAATTTTTACTGACCCATCATACTTCGGACAGATTATGGTTGCCACAAATGCCCACATTGGGAATTATGGAACTAACAAAGATGAAGTAGAATCAGAGGGAATCAAAATAGCAGGTTTGGTTGTGCGTAATTTCAGCTACCACTATTCCCGTCCTGCTGCAGATGATTCTTTGGAAGAATTCTTAAACAGAAACAACTTACTCGCCATCAGCGATGTTGATACACGAGCCTTGGTAAGCTACATTCGCGACAATGGCGCGATGAACGCAGTAATTTCTACTGAAGTTGATAATATTGAAGGATTGAAAAAACAGTTGGCACTAGTGCCGGACATGGACGGTTTGGAACTTGCCTCAAAAGTTTCTACTACAGCCCCTTATTTCTTTGGAAACGAAAATGCCAAATATAAAATTTCAGCATTGGATTTGGGAATAAAGAAAAACATCCTCCGAAATCTTGACAAAAGAGATTGCTACATAAAAGTGTTTCCATACAACGCCACTTTTTCAGAAATGCAAGAATTTAACCCAGATGGCTATTTTATTTCAAACGGTCCTGGCGACCCTGAACCACTTCATGATGCAATAGAAGTTGTAAAAACAATTTTGGATAAAGAATTGCCAATGTTTGGCATTTGTTTAGGGCATCAAGTTTTGGCTTTAGCAAACGGTATTTCAACCTATAAAATGCACAACGGCCACCGAGGCATAAACCATCCCGTTATGAATCTGTTAAGCGGTAAAGGTGAAATCACTTCACAAAACCACGGTTTCGCAATAAATAGGGAAGAAGCGGAAGCCAATCCCAATATCGAGATAACCCACGAGCATCTTAACGATCATACTGCTGCTGGAATACGTCTGAAAAACAAACCTGCTTTTTCGGTTCAGTACCATCCCGAAGCAAGTCCAGGGCCGCACGATGCTTCGTATCTTTTTGATGAATTCATCGAGAGTATTGAAAAGCATAAATTACAAACACATGAATAAACCTTTATTTTTTTGCATAATATTTTTATGTTTCTCATCTATATTATTCGCACAAAGTACGTGGGAAGTTATTAATCCCAAACCTTCCTTTAGAACTCCTACAGATATGTATTTTGTAGATAGCGAAAGAGGTTATATTATAAATCATCGAGAAATCCTAGAAACTGTTAATGCAGGTGCAAGCTGGCAAAAAAAACAAGATATTTTATACGGGAATGATTTTGATTTTAATAATTCCGTGGCTTTTATAGTGGGAGGTGAGGGTTATGTGCTTCGATCTGTCGATCAGGGAAACAATTGGTCACAAGTACAAACGGGCTTTGATAACATTCTTATTTCTGTAAGTATAGTTGATGAAAATACCACTTATATCTCGGGCATATCAATTTTTGGGGGCAATAATTCTGTACTTATAAAAACTGAAGATGGTGGAGCAAACTGGCAATTAAGTGATTTTCCAAATAATTCTGGTGTTAATAGTATTGTTTTTTCTTCCATTTTAATTGGTCATGCTGCCTGTAATGATGGTAAAATTTTAAAAACAATAGATGGAGGAAATACATGGTTCCCTACAGAACAGGGAAACAGCCTTAAAGATTTTACTAAACTTCATTTTGTTTCTAGCAGTGTCGGTTTTGCGGCACAAGAAGATCGTGGTTTATATAAAACTATGGATGGCGGAAATTCTTGGAGTCATCTTGGAGGCAACTTTAGTATATATTCCATTCATTTTCTTAATGAAAATATAGGTTTTACATGTGGATATGATGGTGTAATATTGAAAACTATTGATGGAGGATTAAGTTGGGAAAATATCAGTTATATGTATTTGGCATATTATTCAGAAATGACAACAATATTCTTTACAGATGCAAATCACGGCTATATTGCTGGTGAAAGAGGTAGAATTGTTAAAACGAATAACGGTGGTAATTCCTGGGATCTTTATGGTTTTAATTATGAAGATGCGCGACAAATTGATTTTATTAATGCACAGACTGGTTATGTATTAATGGATGATAAGATTTTTAAAACTAGTGATGGTGGTAATAATTGGATTGATACAGAACTACCCATTACAAGTTGGGATCCATCAACTTTTGATTTTGTTAATGAAAATGTTGGTTATGCGACTAATTATAGGTCCTATGTTTATAAAACAATTGATGGGGGCCAAAATTGGAATTTAATAACAGGTTCAGGCGGAATAAATAATTATACCGAGGGAAGTTATGATGTAAAATTTATTAGTGAAAATGTGGGATTTGTAAGTGGTGGAGGTAATTGGCGCAGATTATTTAAAACAAATAATGGTGGGCAAACTTGGGAAGTTTTAGGAAATTTCAGTCTTTTCTACCTTCAATTTTTAACTCCTCAAGTAGGTTATGCTCGAGATTATTACGGTTCTAACAAAAAATTGTATAAAACTTTGGATGGAGGATTTAGCTGGTCTATTTTACGTGAAACAACTGAAGAATTAAATTCTTTTCATTTTGTGACAGAAGATGTTGGGTATTTAGTAGGATATGATGGGATGGTTGAAAAGACAGTAGATGGTGGTAATAGTTGGAGTCAATTAAATATCCCTTGGGCGGTTTATGATAATGTCCAATTTTATTCGGAAAATATTGGATTTGCAGTAGATAGTTATGAAAATGTCTATAAAACTATTGATGGGGGCGAAAACTGGGAGGAAGTATTGGAAGGAGAATGGTCCCAAGGAGCATCAATTACAATGTTCGATATGGAATTTACAGATGATGTACTATACATGGCAGGGAGCTGGGGCAAAATAATTAAATTTGATTTGGGTATATTGGAAGTTGACGAGTTTAATACAATCAATTCTGATATTGCAATTTATCCTAATCCATCAGATGAATTTATTTGGTTGAAATTAAAAAATGGAAAATATTTAGAATCAATTGAGTTTTTTGATATTTCTGGAAGAAGTGTGAAAAAATTGCCGGTTGATACAAATTCAGAAATATTTAAAATTAGTACTGCTGAGTTCGCAAAAGGACTTTATCTTCTTAAAATAGATTTTACGGACGAAACTTCAACTACAAAAAAAGTAATAATTAATTAGTACAAATAATCCCAATCCAATGAGTATCATCATCGACATTAAGGCACGTCAAATCTTTGATTCACGAGGAAATCCAACAATAGAAGTTGACGTAATTACCGAACACGGTTTTATGGGTCGCGCCGCAGTTCCTTCCGGTGCGTCAACTGGCGAGCACGAAGCAGTTGAGCTTCGCGACGGGGGAAAAGCATATATGGGAAAAGGCGTGCTAAAAGCTGTTGAAAATGTAAATGGAAAAATTGCAGGTACACTTTTGGGAGTTTCGGTTTTTGAACAGGAACTTATCGATAAAATAATGATCGATTTGGACGGTACAAAAAACAAATCTAAACTCGGTGCCAATGCTATTTTAGGAGTTTCTCTGGCTTGTGCAAAAGCTGCGGCCAATGAGTTGGGAATGCCTTTGTATCGTTACGTAGGTGGTGTGAGTGCCAAAACGCTTCCCGTGCCAATGATGAACATTATCAATGGCGGTTCACACAGTGATGCTCCTATTGCGTTTCAGGAATTTATGGTGATGCCCATAAAAGCTAAAAGCTTTACACACGCTATGCAAATGGGTTCTGAAATTTTTCACAATCTTAAAAAAGTATTGCACGATCGCGGCTTGAGTACAGCGGTTGGCGATGAAGGTGGTTTTGCTCCAACTTTAGATGGAACAGAGGATGCTTTGGACACTATCGCTAAAGCGACGAAGAAAGCCGGTTACAAATTGGGCGACGATGTAATGATTGCTTTGGATTGTGCTGCCGCGGAATTTTATGTGAAGAAAAAATACGATTACACCAAGTTTGAAGGCGAAAAAGGAAAAGTGCGAACTTCAAAAGAACAAGCTGATTATCTAGCTGAGTTATGTGAAAAATACCCAATCATTTCAGTTGAGGATGGCATGGACGAAAACGATTGGGAAGGCTGGAAATATTTAACCGAAAAGATAGGTAATAAAGTGCAGTTGGTCGGTGACGATTTGTTCGTGACAAATGTGGAGAGACTTTCAAAAGGTATTTCAGAAAAGATTGCAAATTCAATTTTGATAAAAGTAAACCAAATCGGAACCTTAACCGAAACTATTGCAGCTGTGAATATGGCACACAGCGCAGGCTATACCTCAGTAATGAGCCACCGAAGTGGGGAAACCGAGGATAACACGATTGCAGACTTGGCAGTTGCACTTAATTGTGGTCAAATAAAAACTGGTTCTGCTTCCCGAAGTGATAGAATGGCGAAGTACAATCAATTGCTCAGAATAGAAGAGCAATTGGGCGAAGTTGCCTATTTCCCGCAGCGAAACGCTTTTAAAATATAATTTTAAGTCACTAATTTGAAAACCCTACCGTAGGTAGGGTTTTTTTATTTTTGAAAAATCCGCTGTATAACCCATTATTTAAGGATTTTTTAACCTAAGTTAATGGAAGAATGTTAAAAAAATTGCCTTAGATTTTGTAATTTAGCATTACTGAATAAATTAAAAACACGCAATATTTTATGGCAAAGATAGCAACCCTCGAGATAGATGGTAAAAAATACGAGTTTCCCATTGTGGAAGGAACTGAAAATGAATTAGGGATAGATATAAAGAGCCTTCGTGGTGACACCGGTGGTGTTGTTACACTGGATCCAGGGTATAAAAATACGGGTGCTTGTGAAAGTGCAATTACTTTTTTGGATGGCGAAAAAGGAATTTTACGTTATCGTGGATACGCTATTGAAGAGCTTGCCGAAAAAGCACATTTCTTGGAGGTTTGCTATCTGCTTATTTTTGGGGAATTGCCCACTGAAATACAACTTAGTAAGTTTCATACGGATATAAAAGCACAATCGCATGTTGATGAAGATGTAAAGCGGATTTTGGACGGTTTTCCAAAAGCTGCACATCCAATGGGAGTTTTATCTTCTTTAACATCTGCATTAGTGGCATTTAACCCTTCTTCAGTGAACGTTGACAGTGAAGAAGATATGTACAAAGCCATTGTGAAAATTCTTGGAAAATTCCCAGTCTTGACTGCTTGGACATACAGAAAACGTATGGGTCTTCCGTTAGATTACGGCGGAGATTCCTTAGGTTATGTGGATAATTTCTTGAAAATGATGTTCAAAAAACCTAGCGGTGAATACTCAACCAATGAAACCGTATTGGAAGCTTTGGATAAATTATTAATTCTTCATGCGGATCACGAACAGAACTGTTCTACTTCAACAGTGCGTATTGTAGGTTCATCTCATGCTGGTCTTTTTGTTTCTATTTCAGCAGGAATCGCAGCGCTTTGGGGGCCGCTTCACGGTGGAGCAAATCAGGCTGTTATTGAAATGCTTGAAGCAATTAAAGAAGATGGTGGTGACACTAAAAAATTTATGGCAAAGGCGAAGGACAAAGACGATCCGTTCCGTTTGATGGGTTTTGGACACAGAGTTTATAAAAACTTTGACCCACGTGCAAAAATCATTAAAAAAGCTGCGGATGATGTTTTAGAGAATTTGGGAATTGAAGATGAAATTTTAGACATTGCAAAGGCACTTGAAAAAGAAGCTTTGGAAGATCCATATTTTGTGGACAGAAAATTATATCCAAATGTAGATTTTTATTCAGGAATCATTTATCGGGCTTTAGGTATTCCGGTTGAAATGTTTACCCCAATGTTCGCACTAGGTCGTTTGCCGGGTTGGATTGCGCAGTGGAGAGAGATGCGCTTGAATAAAGAACCAATAGGGCGTCCCCGTCAAATCTATATTGGCGAAACCCACAGGGAATTTTTGCCAGTGGAAAAAAGATAAAAACTAATTTTTAATATATTTGAAAGCACTTCTGTATCGAGGTGCTTTTTTTATATTTGCTATATGATCAATTTAAATATCAACGACGAGATTTCAAGATTGCGTGCCGTAGTGCTGGGGCGCGCAGATAGCAATGGCCCAATTCCAAAACTTGAAAATGCCTATGATCCAAAATCTGCCGAGCACATTAAGGCAGGCACTTACCCCAAAGATGAAGATATGGTATTGGAAATGGAAGCCGTAGCAGCTGTTTTCAAAAAATATGATGTTAAGGTTTATAGACCCCATTCCATAAAGGATTATAACCAAATCTTTTCTCGGGATATCGCTTTTGTTATTGATGATAAATTTATAATTGCAAATATTCTCGAAGACCGTTCTATGGAAATTGAGGCTATTGAACATGTTATCAATCAAATTGACCCTTCAAAGATTATAGAATTTCCTGAAAATGCACATATTGAGGGTGGCGATGTTATGCCCTGGGGCGATTATATTTTTGTTGGGGCTTATTATGGTGACGATTATTCAAGTTTTATTACTGCACGAACAAACATGAATGCTGTGAAGCATCTTCAGAAATTGTTTCCGCATAAAAAAGTGAAATCCTTCAATCTTAAAAAAAGCAATACTGTTGCCGATGAAAATGCCCTGCACTTAGATTGCTGTTTTCAGCCTTTGGGTAAGGGAAAAGTAATAATCCACAAAGAAGGGTTTTTGATTGAGGAAGAGTATGAATGGCTCATTAATTTCTTCGGAATAGAAAATTGTTTTCATATCACAAAGCAGGAAATGTATAATATGAACAGTAATATTTTCTCCATTTCGCCAGACGTTGTCATTTCAGAAAAAAACTTCACAAGATTGAATGCCTGGCTCCGTAAACAAGGTTTTACCGTAGAAGAAGTGCCTTATGCTGAAATTTCCAAACAGGAAGGGTTGCTTCGTTGTACTACGATGCCCTTAATTAGAGATTAAAATATTTTTTTTATTTAAAATACTTTCTGCAGAAAACAAAAATTTAGTTGTGCTTCTATTATTTCTGAATATAATACAATCAGAAAACTAGTATAAAATTACAGCTCATTATCAGATCTTTAAAAACCAACTCACTTTCTCCTGTTTTAGGGTTGTAAACTGTGAGTTTTGCTAGTGTAAATCCAAATAATAAGCGCCCATTTTTGAGTGTTATTATGGGGCTTTGTTCTGTAATATTAATTCGGTTTGCAAATTCAGGTAGTAATGTTGTATGTCCATCTCGCAGCCTTATTTTAACTAATGATTCGTTAACGGTGTATGCATATTCCTTATTTAAATCCATAGTAAAAAAACGGGCTCCATCTAAGGGTACCGTGGTTTCACTATAATCACTCCATAATTCAAGTTCCCTTTCCGCAGAACTATTTTCTCAGAATTCACCGTTCGTATATAATCAATATTTCCCAAATAGACTAGGTAGCGGGCACACATGTTGTTATTTCAAAAAAAGCAATCCCGATGAGCAAAGCGATGCGCACGTAACTTCTTAAGCGATTGCAAATCATATAATTACCCTTCGATAAACAAATTTCTCTCTTCGGACACTAATTAAGTGCGTTCGTCCTAAAGCGTTTTCAATTTTCTTTGACTATCAGTTATTTAGATGCTCCCCCCAACTTTTATTTCAAATAACCATTTAAATCATTCAAAATTTTGAAAAGTGTACTCTTTTTTGGATTTGCAATATTCCTTTCAATGTCCACTTGCCAAAAACAAGAAAAGTGGTATACCCAACAATCGCCAGAAATTGAAACTTATAACCAGTAAATAATCCCTACACAATGAAGCAAAAAATTGTTACTGAACTTGGGCTTTTGGATATAGAAAAAATCATCTCAGACTTGGAAGTATAGCAATTAAGAACAGAATGTACTTCAAAAAACATGGATAGTGATGTCCAATTTTGATAAAGAATTAGAAAACCATACAAATTATATTCAAGCTGAATTAAAGAAAAAAATTAACTAACCAGTTTAAATTTTGCAATTATGAAATCGAAAATCACACCAATCGTTTCTTCCCTATCTATTTTAATCTTCTTTCTAGGTGCAGCCGTTCTGGCGCAATCTCCAATGCAGGTAGCTCCAAAAATGCAGCAAGTAAAAGCAATACCTGCCCAAGAGGAAATGGAAGTGCCAGCAACTGAAAATGTACCAAAAGCTAACGTTTCAAAAACAGTTGATAAAACTTCAGAAATGCAAGTTGCTCCTATGGCAGATCTTACAGATCCAAAACAAGCCGCTATTGAAAAAAAGCGTTTACAAGCACAGCTTAAAAAATTGGAAGCTCAAGAAGCACAAAGTGCAGCAGCTAGAAAAGAGCGTGATAAGATAACTGTTCTGGTAAAGAAAAGATTAGAGCGCTCAAACAGTAAAAAGCAAATCCAATCTAATACAAAAGGAGCTTTGCAAAAAAGTAATGCAGCACAAGAAGCTTCAGGGAAAGCTGAATCCAAAGACAAGAATGGTCAATAGATACTTGATCAGCTAAAAATACATATACACTTCACTAACTAATCAAATTAACGTTATGAAAAACCTCACCTTTTTATTTATATTCACCTTTTTCTGTAATGTAGTCTCGGCACAACAAAAACATTCGGTTGAATTTCAAGGAATAACAATCGAAATGCCAGAAAATATAAAGGGCTTCCAATGGGCTAATCTTCCCAAATCTGCACAACTAGCGAATGGTTATGTAGGTTGGATTCAGTTTTATGAAATTCCGCAACAAAACGTTCAAGATCGTTTCAAAAATCGAAATTTTGACCTTTTAGAGTATATAGGAAACAAAACCTATTTGTTTTATACCACAGGTTCAAATGGCGTACAATTTCTGCGAAATAACGGGGTGCGTTCGATAATTCCAGTACAGGGAAACACGAAACTTTCAGAGAATTTACGCAACGGGAATATTGAGCCCTATGCCATACAAGGCGATAAGCTCTTGGTAACCTTAGAACACAATACCTTAGTAAGTACAAACTTTGTAATAAGTGATTTGGCTGAAAAGCAAATTTCTGTCGCTCAACAATACAAAGCCACTAATATTATAGATTTAATAATCCCTAACAACTGTTTGGATGCACTTGCAGAATTACCGTACGTGAAGTGGGTGGAACTTATTGTAGCCCCATCTGTACCAGACGATACAAGAGGTAGAAATCTTCACCGCGCTAGTGGTTTGGACACACAAACCTCTGCAGGTAGAAACTATACAGGCGATGGCATAGGAGTTATGGTTCGCGACGATGGTATTGTAGGCCCTCATATTGATTTTCAAGGTAGAATTGACAATAGTAACGCAACAGGTACCGGGCAAACACACGGTGATGGTGTAGGAGGGATTATGGCAGGCGCTGGAAATTTAAACCCTTCTATTAGAGGTATGGCTGCAGGATCTGACGTTTTTGTGGTGAATTATCAACCCAATTTCTTGGACACAGCAACCACCACTCTTATTAATGATGGGAGTGTTCAAATTACCAACTCTTCCTATAGTAACGGATGTAACGCCGGCTATACAACCATTACCCGAACGGTAGATACGCAAACACACGATATTACTTCCTTGCTACACGTCTTTTCTGCTGGTAACTCGAACAATAATGAATGTGGATACGGAGCCGGAAACCAATGGGGAAATATAACAGGCGGACATAAACAAGGAAAAAATGTCATTACAACGGCCAATGTGTTTTTTGATGGTACGCTTGTAAATTCAAGCAGTAGAGGGCCTGCGCACGACGGTAGAATAAAGCCAGATATTACTGCAAATGGACAAAACCAACTTTCAACAAGCGAAAACAATGGCTACCTTACTTTTGGAGGAACCTCGGGTGCTGCTCCAGGAATTGCAGGAGTTTCTGCTCAGTTATACGAAGTATATGGAGACGCCAACGGAGGTACTTTCCCGCCTTCTGGCCTTGTGAAAGCAACATTGCTAAATACTGCAAACGACTACGGAAATGTGGGCCCAGACTACAAGTTTGGTTGGGGTATTGTAAATGGTTTACGCGCTGCCAAACTTCTGGAAGACAACCGCTATTTAACAAGTTCTATCTCTCAAGGAACTACAAACACGCATAGTATTTCTGTGCCTTCTGGTACTACGCAAGTACGATTTATGGTGTACTGGACAGATGAGCCTGCTACAAGTGGTGCCACTACAGCATTGGTAAACGATTTAGACCTTGTAGTCACAGCCCCTTCCTCTACACCGTATGAGCCATGGATCTTGGATCCAACACCTAATCCTATAAACTTGGACGCACCAGCAACCAACGGTCCAGATCACCTTAATAATGTAGAACAAGTTCTAATTAATAATCCTGCTGCTGGAACTTATAATCTAGATGTTTCTGGATTTAGTGTGCCCATGGGGCCACAAGAATATTTTGTAGTATACGAAATGATTGAAGAGGAGTTAACCCTTACATATCCAAATGGTGGCGAAAAATTTGTACCGGGTACTGTAGAAACTATTCATTGGGATGCCATAAATACTACAGATAGCTTTACAATAGAATATTCTATAGATAATGGAGGTTCTTGGACTCCAACCACTACAGTTCCAAATACAACAACCAATATAGACTGGACAGTACCTTCACAAATTACAGGGGATGCATTAATTAGAATTACAAGTGGAAGTTTTCAGGATGTAAGTGATGTAAAATTTTCGATCGCTACTCAGCCAACCGGTTTACAATATACTATCGTATGTCCGCAAAGTGCAAATTTTTCTTGGAATGCTGTTGCTAACGCAGAATTATATGACGTCTATTTATTAGGTGCTGAAACAATGGAAGTAGCAGGCACTACTTCGAACACTTTTATAAGTGTGCCTATTGTAAATGGCGAAGAACCACTATGGGCTGCTATAGTTGCAAAAAACGCTACTCAAGGTTGGGAAAGCAGAAGGACAATAGCTATTAATAACACAGGATTTCTTAACTGTAGTCTTTCAGATGATATTGGGATTGAAATACTAAATACTCCATCGGATTTTGAATTGGAATGTTCTGGGGGGTCAGAGGTGACTATTTCGGTACGACTTCAAAGTTTTGGATCACAACCTCAAAGTAACTTTACCTATTCATATCAGTTAGATGATGGAGCTATCATACAAGAAACATATACAGGAACGCTTGCAAGTGGTCAAAATGTTACGATTGATTTTGGGACTCCGCTAACATTTCTTGCAAATGGAAATTACACCCTAAATACCGCAGTAAATTTAGCTGGAGATGAAAACCCATTCAATGATACAGACACATTAGATTTCTTTATGACTTTAGAGCCTACGGCCTTAGATTTTGAAGAAACTTTTGAAACCAACGGTTTCCCTCCAAGTGGATGGACACTTAATAACCCAGATAATTCCACAACTTGGCAACAACGTGATAATGTAGTTGGAAGTGATGGAACTACAACTACAACCGCCTTTATGGATGGTGCGAATTATTCTGCAAGTGGACAATTAGATACCTTCACATTAGAGTATATTGATTTACAAGGAGCGACAGGAACCTCACTAAGTTTTGATTTGGCGAAAGCACAATGGTCAACAGCTTACAATGATAGACTCGAAGTTGAAATTTCTATCGATTGTGGTGCAACCTTTACGAATATCTATAGTAAAGATGGTCTAACGCTAGCCACGGTACCCTACATTAACGCTGCTTGGACACCAAGTTCTTCTTCAGATTGGAGAACTGAGAATTTGAGCCTAGCAGCATATGAAGGACAAATTGTCCAAATTCGGTTTATTAATGTGAATGACTATAGTAATAATACGTTTATAGATAATATAAAAGTAGATGGCATTGTTATCAATCAAGAACCTACAAGAGTATCACTAGCTGGTGGGGAACTTTTAATTGAAGATATAGTAGATAAAGACGATACACTTACTATTACTTATGGAGGAGGCATATATACCATAACCGATACGAATGGAGGCTTTATAAATACTATGGTTCCAGGAAGTATGGGGGACGGCACAGCTACTGTGACAATACCAGAAGCCGGTGTAACCAGTATTTTGGTAAACACCATAGGTGGTGATGACTTACTTACAGTAGATTATTCCGGTGGAAACTTTGCTGTTCCAATTGCCTATAATGGCGGAACACATACAAACGTACCAGGGGATTTAATGATGCTATCTGGAGGACCTACATTCACTGGAGTGACTCATACTTTTGTGAATGCTAACGACGGTAGTGTAGCTGTGGCTGGAAACGGCTTACTTACCTATACAGGTTTAGAGCCTATTGTAGATAACTTAAGTGCTACAGATAGAGTATTTAACTTTACAGGCGGCGCCGAGACCATTACATTAGATAATGGGGGTACCTTAGTCAATCAAATAGACTCAACGCTAGGGGAGAGTGTCGATTTTAACAACCCAAGTGGCTCTTTAACCATTAATACAGAAGTTGGGGTAGGTACAGGAGCAGATATTTTAAATATTGAAGGGCTGGATGCAAACTTTGATGCAGATTTAACAGTAAATAGCGGTAATGATGACAACGTAAATTTCCTATTGAATCCAACAGCTATAGCTTCAGGAGATATTGCTGTAACTACAGGAATTCTGAACATTAGCCAAGACATTGCCACCACAGGAAATATAAACCTAACTTCAGAAAGAAATACAACTATAAATAACAACGCAACACTATCTATTACAGATGGAGCTATTACTATGCTAGCTGGAACCACTCCAGTTGTTGGAGATGTTTATAAGGGAATTTTACTAGAAAACGGAAACCTTAGTGCTACCTCAGGAGCTATTACACTTACAGGTACAGGCAGTAATGATGGTGTAAGTAGCAGAACCCAAGGTGTTTTTGTTACAGGAGCTTCTTTACTAGAAACAACTACAGGAGAGATTACAATTACAGGAACAGGGGCATCCTCTGGATTAGATAGAATGTCTGGTATTCGAATAAACGATAATGCAGCCAATGCAGCTATATTACGATCTGTAGATGGAACTATTACTTTAAATGGGACAGGAGGAAATGGAACAAGTGACTTTAATGTAGGAGTAGTTATTGACGGTTTAAACCCTATACAATTAACAGGGAATGGATCTCTAGATGTTACTGGGCAAGGAGGTGCGGGAGCTCAAGCTAATTATGGTATTGGTATACAAACGGCAACTGTATCAGTGGCAGATGGTACCATTACCCTAAATGGAACTTCGGGTAACGGCAGCAGTAATTTTCAAGCAGGAGTATCCATTGGTTTTGATGCTTCTTTGCAAATTTCTGGACCTGGAGCAATGAACATTACTGGTTCAGGAGGAAATGGTGTAGATGCCGGTTATGGCGTCTATGTTTTTAACAATGCAAGTTTATCAGTTTCAAGTGGAGCTATCAATTTAATTGGAACTGCAGCCAATGGAACAGGTAATTTTAATTCAGGAGTAAACATAAGTACGGGAGCTACTATAGAGGCCACAGGAAATGGTGCTATTACTATAACAGGTACAGGAGCTGCTGGAGTACAAAATAATCGAGGAGTTCTTTTAGGAGAAACATCCATTACAACTGCAGGAGGAGGCACTTCCATTACTGGACAAGGAGGAACGGGTGATTTAGGTGTCACTGGGATTATAATTTTTGATAGTACAACAATTGCAGATACAGCTGATGGTGCTATTGTGCTTAATGGCACTGCGGGCGTAGGTATTCAGCAAAATTCGGGGGTATTATCTCTTGGAACCATACAGTCTTTTGATGGACCTATCTCCATTACAGGGGTTGGGAATGGAACCGCTAATAATAACCAAGGTGTTGCTTTAAGAGATACAGCTTTAATTGAAAATTTAGGTGAAGGTTCAATTTTAATAGATGGCCAAGCTGGAAATGGAAATGACCTATTCAATATTGGTGTTTTAAGTTCAGGAACTGTAAGATCTATAGATGGTGGTATAACAATTATAGGCCAAGGAAATGGAACCAATAATGAAAATCACGGTATTAACATTTTTGAAAATGGTCTAGTTGAAAGCACTGGGGATGGCGCTATATCTTTTACAGGTACAGGCGCAAATGGTTTTAGAGAGAATATTGGTATTCTACTTGATGGAGTAGCACCACGGGTTTTGTCATACAATGGTGCTGTTACATTTAATGGTGTTGGAGGTAATGCTACTGATAATTTTAATTCAGGGGTTGCCCTCGAAGAAGGAGCAACTATTGCTTCCTCAGGAACTGGAGCCATCACCTTAAATGGTACAGGTGTAAACGGCTTTAGTGGAAACAACGGTGTTGTCATAGAAGGAACAACTACTTCGGTTGCCTCAAATGGTGGTGGTATTTCAATGACTGGTACTGGTGGTACTGGTGGTGGTAATCTTAATGTTGGGATACGAGTAGATGGAGCTACTATACTAGATCTAAGTAGTACAGGCAGTATATCTATAGATGGAACAGGAGGTTCCAGTAGTGATGTATCAGTTGGAGTGTTCTTTAGAGCAGACGCTTCTATTATAACCAATGGTGGTGGAATAGCTATGATTGGGCAAGGAGGATCTGGCCCTGGTGATTTTAATGCTGGAATTATGACTCAAGAAACAGTAACAATTACTGATACTGCAATGGGTGATATTTCACTTAATGGAACAGGAGGCTCAGGAGTCAATACTGCTGGAGGTATATTTTTATATAACACCGCTGTAACCTCTGTAGATGGATCTCTTTCTGCAATTGGTATGGGAGGAACGGGAACTGAAGATTATGCTAATGGAATCTATATGCAAGATTCAGCATTAGATACTGGTTCGGGTAACATAACGCTAGACGGTACAGGTGGTGCTGGTGATGCTTTAAATTCAGGAATACTTTCATTTACGTCCTCTTTTAATACTACCGATGGTGCTATTCAAATGACTGGAGAAGCGACCGACGTTACAGGTGATTTCAACCAAGGAATTGGACTTGTTGATAATTTAATTGAGGCTACAAACGGTGCTATTAGTTTAGTAGGTACTTCTGGTGACGCCGCCAATCCTGGGATAGAAATTGCTTCTACAAATAGTCCAATTACTGCAGGCTCTACGATTACAGTAACTACCAATGTTGGTGTTTTAAATACACCAGAAGGAATACCAGCGACGGCAGTATTTGAAGCTGCCACTACTAGTATTAATGGAACAATTGCACCTGGGCCATCTGTGGCATATGCTGTAACAAATACTATTGGACAAACGACTATAACTGGTGATTTTGACTTAACTGCGGGTTCTTTGGAAGTAGAAATAGAAAATCTTACAATTGCAGGAATAGATTTTGACCAAATAGTAGTTAATGGTTTAGTAGATATTACGGGTGCTACTTTAACGCTGGTTGATAATTTTGCTGGCGTAGGAACTCCATCTGATGTTATAATCCTTATTGACAATGATGGAGTAGATGCGGTTACAGGAACCTTTACGGGGCTTCCAGAGGGTGCGTCAATTAATTTTAATGAAGAAACCTGGTTTATATACTATGCAGAAGGAGATGGAAACGATGTGGCACTTCGTTTTAGACCCATCAACATACTAGTAGATGCAGGTGGAAACCTCGTTTTTACAGATATAGTAGGAGAAGACGATGAACTAACCATTATAAAAGAAGGAACTAATTATCGTATAAGCGACCCTAATAAACCAGTAATTGCTGGAGAAGGCGCTATACAAGATGGCGATGAAGTAGTAGTTCCTATCGCTTCGGTTACTGGAGACATTAATATCAATACATTAAATGGAGATGATAGTTTAAACGTGGACCTTGATGGAGGAGATTTTGAAGATACAATCAACTATAATGGTGGAAATCAAAACACCAGCCCAGGAGATAGTATGCTATTGTCGTCCGCTGGAATGTATACAAATGTTACGCACAATTTTATAAATGAAAGTGACGGATTCGTAGATGTAACAGGAAATAATACAATTAATTATACAGGGCTAGAACCTATACTTGATAACTTAAATGCAGCCGACAGGGTATTTAATTTTACCGGAGGTGCAGAAACCATCACAGTAAATGCTGGTGGGACACTGGATAACCAAATAGACTCCACCTTAGGGGAGAGTGTAGATTTTAACAATCCAACAACCTCCTTAACCATTAATACAGAAGTTGGTGGGGGTTCAGGAGCAGATACTGTAAATATGGAAGGCATTGCGCTAGGCTTTGATGCAGACTTAACAATTAATGGCGGTGCAGATGATGTGGTAAATTTCCAAACCAACCCAACGGCTATTGGTACAGGAAATTTAACTGCTACTGGATTAGGTATTTTTGTTTTCCAAAATATAACCACAAGTGGTCTTGGAGCTATCGATTTTACAGCAAATAGAAATATATACGTACAGCCTTTAGCTACAGTTTCTTCACAAGATGGAGCTATCACATTTATAGCCAATAGCTCTGGTGCTTTGTCAGCAACACAGGATTTTGATGCTATCTTAATTAATGGTGAAGTGAATACCTCAGGAACCGGATCGATTGACTTTACAGGGAATGGAGGCAGTACAGGAGCAACAGAATTTAATATAGGAATTGCCGTGGAGGGCGCCAATGCTAAAGTTGAAACAACGGGAACAGGCGCCATTACGATGACAGGAACGGGAGGTTCTGGTAGTAGCAACAATTCAGGTGTTATGGTAAGCTTTGGAGGTCTTATAGCAGCCAATGGTAGCGCAATTGATATTACCGGGAATGGTGGAAGTGATGGATTTGGCATACATAATATTGGTGTAAGATTGCGTGTTAATGGTACTATTTCAAATACTGGAGCTGGAACTATTTCATTAAATGGAACTGGTGCAGATAATGGAAACAGCAATTATGGAGTTCAGGCTTTGGGAGGATCTATTGTTTCTGCAGTAAACGGGGAAATTACGCTGAATGGAACTGGAGGAAATGGTGCACATGCCAATCAAGGATTACGCATTGAAGGTGCTGGGACGAAAATTACAACCATTGATGGCGGAATAACCCTAAACGGAACAGGAGGAAACGCTACAGGCAATAACAACGAAGGCGTAACCATTATATTAGATGCGCTAATTGAAGCCACAGGCTCGGGCGCAATAAACATAACAGGAAATGCAGTAAGTGGATTAAATTTAAACAAAGGTGTTGTCTTTTTTAATGCAGATATGAGTTCTGCAGGAGGAGGCATCACTATTAATGGAACCGGTGGAGGAACCAACAATAATAATTTAGGTATTAGTATTGAAGGTGGATCTGTTATAGAAGATACTCTTGATGGAAACATATCATTAACAGGTTCGGGAGCAGCAGGTGTTGATTTTAATATTGGAGTTGATATCACTGGAGGAAGTTTTATTCGAATAAACGATGGAGATATAAGCATTATGGCTACTGGTGGTAATGGAACTGGAAATAACAACTTAGGTCTTAGAAATAGTGGTGGCTCAATTATCGAAGCTACAGGAATGGGCTCAATTAACCTTGTAGGTGAAGGAGGGAATGGTACAGACTATAATGATGGTGTTCGCATTGAAAATTCTTCATCAGTTACTGCAACGACAGGTGGTATAAACATTCAAGGAATTGGTGCTACTGGAAGTGTTGGCGAAGCAAACATGGGAGTCAATATAGCATCTAATAGTAGCATTATTGCGAGTTCCACAAATAATATTAGTATAGAAGGTACAGGTGGTTCGGGTACGCAATTTAACCGCGGAATTGTATTTTCTTTCAATTCAATTACGTCAAGTGGTGGTAATATTGATATCATAGCAACAGGTGGAACAGGAACAGGAAATTTTCAAGTAGGACTAACTGCTTTTCCAGGAACCTCCATTAATACCAATGGTGCTGGTACAATCGGTATTTTAGGAACTGGAGGAGTAGGCCCAACGACCTTGGATACTGGGATAGAATTAATTGGAACGACGCAGATAACTTCAGAAAACGGTGCTATTACAATCGATGGTGTCGCAGTAGATGGCTCAATAGGAAATAGAATTGAAGCGACTATTACAGCAACAGGTACGGGAAATGTTTTCTTAAACGGAACAACTACAAGTGCCACTCAGGCTGCAATCAATATTTTAAATGATAACACAACAATTACTGCCGGAGGAAACATAACCGCAACAGCCAATATAGGGAAACTAAATACCCCAGCCGAAATACCTGGGCATGCAATATTTGAAGCTACAAATACTATAATTAATGGCATTCTTGCACCCGGGCAATCTCCAGGTCAATTAACGGTAAATGGAAACTTTACAATGAGTTCCGGAGATACCGCGGAAATTGAAATAAACGCGATCACAACTCCAGGAACAGATTACGACCAAATTAAAGTTACCGGAACCGTAGATATTAGTGGTGCAACGTTATCATTAATAGATAATATTCCTGGCGTACTTGTCGAAGGAGCCGAAATCATTATCATTGCCAATGATGGTGTCGATGCGGTGGTAGGAACCTTCGACGGATTAACAACGACCACACCAATACCTTTTAACGAGCAGTTTGTATTCGTACACTATGATGGCGGCGATGGAAATGATGTGTCACTCGTGGTAGATTCTATGCCAACAGCTATTTGCCAGGATTATACAGTTCAGGTAGATGCTTCAGGAAATGTAACTATTTTGCCGTCTGATATAGACAATGGCTCTTTTGACCCGGATGGACCTGTTACCCTATCGGTAAGTCCAGACACCTTTGATTGTAGCGCAGCGGGCATTCCGCAAATTGTTACCTTAACCGTGACAGATAACACCGGAAATACAGATACCTGTGAAGCTACGGTAACCATAGAAAAGCGTCCTACAACGCTAACATATAGCGGAGATCTTGTAGAACAGTATTCCGATCAAGTAGACCTATCGGCCACCTTGGTGGATGTAGATGGAATCTCTTTAGAAGGCAAAACGGTATCCTTTACTATTGGAACGCAATCCATAACTGCACTCACCGATATAAATGGTCTCGCCGAAGCCACCTTGATCTTAACACAAGACCCTAACATAACTTATACGGTAGCAACTGAATTTATAGAAGATGATTGTTACTTAGGTAGTACAGTTTCAGTTGATTTCGACATAACCCAGGAAGATGCGATTGTAGCATATACAGGACAAACATTACAAGCAACCCCTAGTGAAAACGAATCTGAAGCGCTTGTCGTTCTAAGTGCCAACATACAGGACATCACGGTAACCGATTTTGCAAACGATCCTTTTGAAGGGGATATTCGCAAGGCAATGGTGATGTTTGTGAAAAGACTAGACAATGGTGGTATCGAGGATATTTCAGGTTGGCTCCCTGTTGAAAACCTTATCGATCCAAACGATCCTACAACGGGAACCGTTAGTTATGATTGGATGGTTGACCTACAAAACCAAGATTCCGAAAGCTTTACCGTAGGAATACTCGTGGGGTCTTTGGACGACAATGGGTATTATCTCAGGGATGATTCCGATGATTATACGGTAGTTACGGTATACAAGCCAGTGGGTGACTTTATCACGGGCGGTGGAAATATTATTCCAGATAATTCAGCTGGACAATATGCTTCTACAGATGGATTGAAAACCAATTTCGGGTTCAACGTTAAATTCAATGCTGGTGGTCGTAGACTAAAAGGACATATGAACGTGATTTTTAGAATACTTGAAGTAGACGGGGTTCATACCTATCAAATAAAAGGAAACGCCATACAATCCTTAGGGGTGGATGTAGGAGATCCTGCTAATAAAATAGCAGAGTTTATTACCAAGGCGAACCTTAAGGACATCACCGACCCTAATAACCCTATAAGTTTAGGGGGTAACCTATTGCTCAAGGCAGACATGACAGATAAAGGTGAACCTGGGGATGCTGACTCCATCGGTCTTACCCTTACAACATCCAATGGAGAATTACTATACTCTAGTGATTGGACTGGAATTGAAACCCAGGAGATGGTTCTTGCTGCTGGAAATATAGTTGTACATAGTGGCTTTAGCTCTAAAGGGTTATTATACACCGATGATATGGCGCTAACCTTAGCTGGAATTAGTTTGTATCCAAACCCTGCCAAAGAGCAGGTAACAATTGGTAATTCAAATAATCTGGAGCTTGATGAAGCCGCCATTTACGATCAAAATGGTAGATTAATATACCGCATAGATCTACGAGGAATGGGCGTAACCAAGACAGTGAGCTTACAAGAAATGGCTGCCGCTACTTACGTGGTGATCATTAAAGGTAAAGATGGAGAGATTACCAAACGATTATTGAAAGAATAGATTTAAATAATTATTAATTATTAGAAATAGATAGCCCGAGGAACTTCCTCGGGCTATTTTTTATTTGATTTTCAGATTATTTCTTGAACCAAACCTCTAGACTTTGAATATCGCCTTTCAATATCTTTTCAGGAATAAACTTCAAATGATTAATTACTTGGTTACCCGAACAAGGTTTTACGGTAGAAGAAGTGCCTTATGCTGAAATTTCCAAACAGGAAGGATTATTGCGTTGTACTACCATGCCTTTGGTTCGTGACCCAATGAGCTAAGTTTTTCTTACCATCTATTAAAATAATCTCATTTTATAATAATTTGTCTAGGATTGACTACTTAAAACTGTGGCTTTTGGGAAAAACTTTTTTAGAGCTAAAAAAATTATTAAATAGTGTGACTAGTTTCTATCACATTCTTGCTTAAAAACAGATAACGCAACCAATAGCTTCTAAGTGTAATGGGCGTGATCAAAACTGTGAGTATACAAGAACTGCCAGTTACTAATTTTTTAATAAAAATTCCTTTCAGTAGAAATTTAGGAAGGGTTTTATCTTTTTCTAAATATTTATAAATTCTTGAATTTTTGTACGAATAAAATACATTTTTTTTTAAATTACGTATACTACGTTTGTTTATTTTGAAATAAAGTATTATCTTTCAGCTAGTTAAATATTAAAAAGCAATGATAGGGTTGCTTGTTTAAGTATTTTGTTTCCATCAGGAAAATAACAGGATTATCCCTAGTTTTTTATATTTAACAGCCTTTTAAGATTAAAGAAACCTGTCAGAAAATTATATTTTTTATTCTCCTCTTCTAGTGATTCAATATAATTTTGGGTTTTAATTTTTAGACTATTTATCTCCTCAGCTTTTAAAGCAAATTGTGCAATTCAGCACTGATTAAATAATTATAAAACACACATTATATAAAACTGCCCCCATAACGTTTATTGTCTAACCAAAATTTTTAAATTATGAAACAGTTTACAATTCTCTTGATGTTGTTTTGTATGCCAGTTATTCAGCTTTCTGCACAGAACAAAAACCCAGAAAAAGAAAATCAACAGAAAACGGAAGAGCAGTCTTCTATTTCTCTTGAAAATCTTATTATGCAAAAAAGTAATACTTATGTGATTACTAAAGAACATGTTAGCAGCATTAGTGGCATTCGTCATGTTTATTTGAGACAAGCCATTGATGGATTGGAAGTTTGTGGAACCGAATCCAGTGTGCATTTTGACAAAACCGGAAAAGTGTTAACCGAACACAATAAGTTTTTGGCAGATATACAGGCCACTCTTAAAAATAGTTCACAGAGTTTAAGTGCTCGTGCCGCTATTATTTCGGTAGCAAACCAAATGGGATACAAAATTTCTAATCTTCAGGAAATAAAAAGTATCGGAGGTATAAACAAAGCTGCAGTTTTCAATAAAGCAGATATATCTTTGGAAAATATACCCGCCAAATTGATGTATTATTATAAAGAAGGCATTGGCACCCAATTGGTGTGGGAGCTTTCCATAGCTGAGAAAAATTCTTCGGATTGGTGGAATTTTCGAGTAGATGCATCCACTGGCCAAATTATTGACAAAGATAATTGGACAAGTGAGTGTGTAATTGAACACAATCATGATAATGAAGTAATAGGTTTGAATTACAATTCAAATCTTTTTGATATTCCTAATTATAATAAACCTGCTACAAATTCTGTAATTCTTAATGAAGTAGATGGTATTGGAACCTATAATGTGTACCCCATGCCAATTGAATCTCCATATTTTGGATCCAGATCATTAGTTGTAGGCCCAGAGAATGCCATTGCCTCTCCTTTTGGGTGGCATGATACAGATGGTGTGATAGGTGCAGAGTTCACAAACACTAGAGGTAATAATGTTAGCGCTTGGGACGATGAAGATGCAAATGATTTACCTGATGGTGCATATACTGTTAGTCCAGGAGGAGATTTAGTTTTTGATTTCCCATTAAATACTACTTATTCCGCTGGCGATCAATCTACGGATGCCGCAACTACTAATTTGTTTTATTGGAACAACATTATTCATGATGTTATGTATCAATACGGTTTCGATGAGGCAGCGGGTAATTTTCAAGAAAATAACTATGGTAATGGAGGCTTAGGTGGAGATTCTGTAAATGCATTAGCGCAAAGTGGATTGGGTACTTGTAATGCTAATTTTGGAACACCAGCAGATGGGAGTAATCCTAGAATGCGAATGTACGTATGTAATACAGAGGATGGTGATTTAGATAATTGGGTCATAATCCATGAATATGGGCACGGAATTCATAGTAGATTAGCTACTACAAGTGGAGCAGAGCGAATGAATGAAGGTTGGGGAGACTATTATGGTTTAATGCTCACTATGCAATCCTCAGATGTTGGTACAACGGGTAGAGGATTTGGAAGTTTTGCTTTTCAATTTGTTTTTCCTGGTACAGGTGGCGCTAGAACACAGCCCTACAGTACGGATTTTTCAATTAACAATTATACTTATGATAGTATAAAATCCGAAGTTGCTCCCCATGGAGTTGGGTCGGTTTGGGCCATGATGCTTTGGGAAATGACATGGGAGCTTATTGAAATTCATGGTTTTGACACCGATTTTTATAATGGTACAGGAGGTAATAATATCTCACTAGCTTTAGTTACAGAAGGCCTAAAATTACAAGTTCCCGACGCAGGGTTTGTGGATGGTCGAGACGCAATTTTGTTAGCAGACCAAGTTATGTATGGTGGAGCCAATCAATGTGCAATTTGGGCAGCATTTGCAAGAAGAGGTTTAGGGGTAAGCGCAGATCAAGGCTCCTCAGCAAGCAAAACTGACGGCACCGAAGCTTTTGATGTTCCAAATCCACCCGTGGCTGTTTGTGTAGCTCCTTTTGCAATTATGGTCGATTCCAACGGAGATGCAGTTATTACTGGTGCCGATATTGATGGAGGAAGTATTGCTCCTTGTGGAATTGATACCATTATAGCGAGCCCAAATTCATTTACCTGTGCAGATGTGGGTGATCATGTAGTAACTTTGACCGTTACCGATATATTTGGATTTGAGAGTACCTGTACCACGGCTGTTACCGTTGAAAAGCGGTCAACAACCGTTACTTATACAGGCGATATAGAGGGGCAATGTACTGACCCAATAGATCTCTCTGCGACCTTGGTTGATGTAGATAATATTCCATTATCTGGTAGAACTATCACTTTTACTCTTGGAACCCAATCTACAACAGCAAACACAGACGGAAGTGGCGTAGCTTCAACAACAATGATATTAGATCAAGAACTAGGAAATTATACGGTAAAAGCTGAATTTATGGAAGAAGCCTGTTACCTGGGAAGTTTTGATGAACCTGCTTTTGAAATCCTAGGTGAAGATGCTATTGTTGAATATACCGGACATACAGTACAAGCAACACCCGATGAGAATACTTCTGAAACTACTGTAGTCCTAACTGCAAATATTCAAGAAGTGTTCGATGACTATCCTGGAGATATTAAGGATGCGCTGGTTAAATTTGTGAATAGAGATGATGGCACGGACATATCCGGATGGATTCCTGTGACCGATCTTTTAGATCCAAGTGATCCAACACTAGGAACGGTTAGCTATGATTGGTTGGTTGATATTGGAAATTCGTCATCAGACTCCTTCACAGTAGGGATAATTGTTGGAGGATGTTACACCCGTAATAGTTCCGAAGACGATACTATAGTAACTGTATATATTCCAGTAGGCGACTTTATAACCGGAGGTGGTTTTATAAACCCAGATAACTCTGCGGGAACTTATGCTTCTACCCCTGGTTTGAAAACCAATTTTGGATTTAATGTAAAATTCAATAATAGTGGCCGTAAACTGAAAGGTCATATGAATATCATCTTCCGAATTCAACAAGTAGACGGTGTTCATACCTATCAAATAAAAGGGAATGCAATTCAATCTCTTGGCGTGGATATTGAAGACCCAAACAATATGTTGGCAGAATTTGCAACTAAAGCTAATTTAACGGATATCACTGATCCATTAAATCCAATAGGCCTTGGTGGGAATCTTAGATTAACGGTTGATATGACAGATAGAGGTGAGCCAGGAATAGACGATTCCATTGGTATAAATCTAACTACTGCCAACGGTATATTATTATATTCAAGTAATTGGTCTGGGATTGCTACTGAAGAAATGGTTCTTTCTGGAGGAAATCTTGTTGTACATAGTGGTTTTAGCTCTAAAGGGTTATTATACACCGATGATATGGAGCTAAATTTAGCTGGAATTAGTTTGTATCCAAACCCTGCCAAAGAACAGGTGACCATCGAAAATTCACAGAACTTAGAGCTTGAAGAAGCCGCCATTTACGATTTAACGGGTAGATTATTACACTGTATAGATCTGCGAGGAATGGGCGTAACCAAGACAGTGAACTTACAGGAACTGGCTGCCGCTACTTACGTGGTGATCATTAAAGGTAAAGATGGACAGATAATCAAGCAACTGTTGAAGGAATAGTTCTTCATAATTATTGATTGTTAAAAAAAAGCCCGAGGAATTTCCTCGGGCTTTTTTATGTGCTTTTCAAACTATTTATTGAAACAAACCTTTAAACTTCGGTTATTGGTTTTATTTCTCCTTTCATTGTCATTTCAGAAAAAAACTTTATAAGATTGAATACTTGGCTTCGCGAACAGGATTTTACGGTAGAAGAGGTGCAATACGCCGAAATTTCCAAACAGGAAGGCTTGCTTCGTAGTACTACCATGCCTTTGGTTAGGGATTAGTATAAAATTTTTAGTTTAAACAACCAGCTTTTCGAATTATTGGGAGTGTGCAATCTGTAAGGAATTGTAACTAATTGTTATTCCTATTAAATAAAGGTTCAATGGGTTATTTAACAAAAAAATCGTCTCTACTTTCACAAAAAATTAGTAAACTTGGCGTATCAAAATTTTAACACTTTGAAAAAAATAATCTCCTTATCTTTTTTATTGCTGTTCCTCACAGCTTTTTCACCCTTTACTGCACAACAAAAGAACATTACCGTAGAAGATATTTGGAAACCTGGATCCAGTGTTTTTAGAACTGAAAGACTTGAAGTGCTTCGTTCTCTAAATAACGGAAAAGAATATTCAGTTTTAAACTATGATAGACAGAATAAGGCATCTACGATAGATGTTTACGATTATAAAAGTGGCGAAAAAGCAAGAACACTTTTAAATAGTAATGATTTAAAGGGAATTGATTTCATTATTTCATATGAATTCAACAAAGTTGAATCCAAAATCCTTTTTTCAACCGAACTGCAACAAATATACCGCCGTTCCTCACTGGGAACTTATTACGTTTACGATATAAAAACGAAGGATTTCAGCCTCGTTTCAACCAATAAAATACAAGAGCCAACTTTCAGCAATGACGGTAGCAAGATTGCCTATGGTTTTGAAAATAACCTTTACATTAAAGATTTAAATTCAGGAGAAACTAAGCAAATAACCACTGATGGGAAAAAGAATAGTATCATTAACGGTATCACAGATTGGGTTTATGAAGAGGAATTCGCTTTTGTCCGTGCTTTTGAATGGAGCGTAAATGGAGATAAACTTGCTTATATAAAATTTGACGAAACAGAAGTTTCTGAATTCACTATGGACATTTATGGCAATAATTTGTACCCATATGCAGATACTTTTAAATATCCTAAAGCAGGTGAGGCCAACTCAAAAGTTTCGTTGCAGTTTTATGACCTTGACAGCGGAAAAACTTCTTCTGTAGACCTTTCAAAATACAATAGCTATTACATTCCTAGATTGCTTTGGACCGAAGACAATAATTTGTTGAGCGTGCAGCTTGCCAATCGCCACCAAAACGTCATTGACTTGGTTTTTGTGGATGCTTCAAAAAATTCTTCAAAATTAATTTTACAGGAAAAAGACGATGCATACGTAGATGTAACCGACAATCTAACTTTTTTAAATAACAACAGTTTTTTCTGGACCAGTGAAAAGGATGGCTGGAACCATATTTATCAATATGATAAAGATGGGAAGCTGATGAGCCAAGTAACGAAAGGTCCTTGGGAAGTAACTGCTTATTACGGTTTTGATCAAAGCACAGGGCGCGTCTACTACCAAAGTGCAGAAAACGGAAGCATAAACCGCGATGTATATTCCATTCTTCCTTCTGGAAAAAATAAAGTACGATTGACCCAAGAAACAGGAACCAACGATGCTGATTTCAGTGCTGATTACACCTATTTCATCAACACTTTTTCTGATACAAGCACACCTTATGTTTTCACTCTTCGGGAAGCAAAAACAGGAAAATTGCTTCGCGAAATAAAAAACAACAACGATTTAAAGAACCGCTTAGCTTCGTATAAAATTTCACCCAAAGTGTTTTCTACCATTAATATTAATGGCGAAGATTTAAATATGTATATGATAAAGCCTTTGGATTTTGATGAAACAAAGCAGTATCCATTGTTTCTATATCAATATTCGGGTCCGGGTTCACAGAATGTTTCTAACAGTTGGATGGGGACCAATGACTATTGGCACGAAATGCTAGTTAACGGACAGGACATTATCATAGTTTGTGTGGATGGTCGTGGAACAGGTTTTAAGGGGAGAGATTTCAAAAAAATGACCCAGAAAGAGCTGGGTAAATATGAAGTTCAGGATCAGATAGCCGTTGCAAAAAAACTAAGTGAGTTGCCATATATAGACGCTTCCCGTACTGGAATTTGGGGATGGAGCTATGGTGGGTTTATGTCTTCAAACTGTCTTTTCCAGGCTCCCGATACATTTGAAATGGCTATTTCCGTTGCGCCAGTTACTAGCTGGAGGTTTTATGACAGCATTTATACCGAACGCTATATGGAGATACCACAGGAAAATCCTTCGGGTTATGATAATAATTCGCCACTTTCTCACGTGGATAAGCTTAAAGGAAAGTTCTTATTGGTTCACGGAAGCGCTGATGATAACGTTCATGTACAAAACAGTATGCGTTTAATTGAAGCTTTGGTTCAAGCCAACAAACAATTTGACTGGCGTATTTATCCGGACAAAAACCATGGTATTTACGGCGGCAATACACGCTTACATCTTTACACTTTAATGACCGATTTCATCAAAAATAATTTATAAAAATCAACACTAACTAATAATCATATTTTATGTCAACAGCAATTAAACAAGCCTATCAAAAGGAACTATTTGGTCAACCAGTAGGTCTCTATATTTTATTTTTAACTGAAATGTGGGAGCGTTTTTCCTATTACGGGATGAGGGCATTACTCGTATTGTATATGACAGCTTCAGTACTTGGAGAAGATGATAGAGGTATTGGTCTTGGTTGGACAGATAAAGAAGCATTGGCGCTTTATGGATGGTACACAATGTTGGTATATGTTATGTCAATACCTGGTGGAATGATTGCGGATAAACTACTTGGACAGAAAAAAGCTGTATTAATTGGCGCTATAATTCTATGTATAGGTCATGGAGTGTTAGTTCTCACAGATACTTGGGCATTTTATACGGGACTTGGATTAGTTATTATGGGTGTTGGTTTATTGAAACCAAATATATCTACTATGGTTGGAGGACTATATAAAGAGGGAGATATAAGAAGGGATAAGGGTTTTAGTATTTTTTATATTGGTATTAATACAGGAGCAATGTTGGCAACACTTATAATTGGAGGGGTTGTAGCTAAATGGGGTTGGCATGCAGGATTTGGACTAGCAGGAGTTGTAATGTTATTGGGGTTGATTAATTATATCTATGGTCAAAAATATCTCACACAAGTGGGTAACTATATTTCAACCAAAGGCGATGTAAATGAAATATCATATAGCCAATTATATTCAAAGCTGTTTATTTCTTCAAAGCAATTAATTATTGCTGTACTGTTAATATTGATTTCAATATATGGATGGTATGAATTGGGATGGGCATATGGATTATTATTTATTTTTTTATCGGCTATAACTGCCTTGTTAATGATGATTTATAAAGAATTGGATTCTCAAATTTTCAAAGACAGATTTTTGGTGCTATTGTTGTCATTTATAATGGTAATTGTATTCTGGGGTGCGTTTGAGCAAGCTGGCGGGCTAATGAATTTATATACCGATACTAAGACCAATAGAGTTTTATTAGGCTGGGAAATACCTACAGTTATGTTTCAAAGTTTAAATGCAGGTTTTATAATATTATTTGCTACTGTTGTTGCATCTTTTTGGGCAAAAAGAAAACTAAAAAGTAAAGAAGCATCTTCTCTTTTCAAAATGGCAATTGGTATTATAATTATGGGATTTGGTTTTTTGTTCATGGTATTTGCTGCTATGGAATATGAAAACTCAGGTACTTCCAGCATGATATGGTTAGTTTTGGCATATTTTTTCCATACTATTGGGGAGCTTTGTCTTTCGCCAGTTGCTCTATCTTTTATTACCAAATTATCACCAATAAAATATGCTTCCTTAATGATGGGTGTATATTTTGCCGCAACTGGCCTTGGTAGCAAAGTGGCTGGTATTGTTGGTGAATCAGCATCAGATTTTGGTGAGTACGCTGTATTTTTGGGAATATTTATTTTTACATTAATAATTGGGGCGTTATTTATCTTGATATTAAAACCATTAAAAAGACTCACTCACGGCGCCGAAGACAACGAACGCGAAATGATGGAGCAAGAACCCTACGAACTTGCTGATCCAGATATCAACAAACCTCATTAATCATTCAGAAACAATCTAACCAAAATACAGACTGATGAATACCGATATAGAAAATCTATTTAAGGACAAAGTTTTAGGTCATCCCGCAGGACTTTTTATACTTTTCTTTACCGAAATGTGGGAGCGTTTTTCCTTCTACGGAATGAGAATACTTTTAGTGCTGTTTTTAACTGCACCACTACTCAGTGATAATCCCGGATGGGCCTGGCCACGGGAACACGCATTGGCACTTATTGGTACTTATGCTTCGCTACTGTATTTAACCCCAATCATTGGTGGTTGGATAGCTGATAAAATAACAGGATATAGAATGGCAGTAGTCATCGGTTGTGTCATAATGACTTTAGGGCATGCTTCTATGGCTATGGAAACGACAGCTTCATTTTATTTGGGGCTTGCTCTTTTGGTTATAGGTACAGGTTTCTTTAAACCGAATATTACTTCCATCATCTCTGAAATGTACAAAGGCAAAGAGTCCAAAAAAGACGGCGCTTACACCATTTTCTATATGGGTGTAAATGCAGGGGCATTCTTCGGAATGATGCTTTGTGGTTATTTGGCCGAAAATTATGGTTGGGCTTGGGGCTTTGGTCTTGCTGGTATTTTTATGTTTTTGGGAATGCTTCAATTTTTATTGGCAAATAAAATTTTCGGTAGCATTGGGGCCAGACCTTCCAAAGTATACCAAGTAGAAATACCCCAAAATATAAATGAGGAAAGACCTGAATTGCGAAGTGATGAAATAGATGAAGCGCCTATCAAGTTGAACCCCTTTACGATGTTTGATTATATTTTAATTGTATTATCATCTGTGGGAGGCTTGTTATACCTATTTAACGATCCCTTAGAAAAAATTTACGAAATATCCTTAGTGCCTTTTGAAATTGGGGGAATGAGCGGAACAAATATCGTAGTTCTTGCAGCCTTGGCCATGTTCCTAATTTTGCTGGTTACCCGTATAGCACGTTATTTACCGATTGTACGGGATAGACTTATTGCAGTTTCCATATTTGGTCTTTTTACGGTTTTCTTTTTTGCATTTTTTGAGCAATCATTGGGCTCTATGACTCTTTTTGCTCAGGATTATACCAATAGAAATCTAACCGGCGATTCGGCAGTTATTTTTAAGATAGTGGATGCACTTTTAACCACAGTTCCTTTAATTATTATTTCTTGGGTAATTTATTTGTTGGTTAAGAAAACACATCATAGAATAGCTTTATCTAACGTAGCACTTGTGATTGCTTTTGTGGGTATCTGGGGATTGGTGATTTTTCGTTTGATAGATAAATTCACACAAACAGAATTGGAAGTGGATGCCACTTGGTTTGGAATCCTGAATTCATTTTTTATAATTACACTGGCACCATTTTTTTCAAAATGGTGGGAGAGCAAATACAACCCCAGTGCGGCTGTAAAATATGGGCTTGGGCTAATTCTATTAGGATTGGGGTTTGCCATTCTTTCTTATGGCGCTTCAGACATTCCTTCTGGGGCAATGACCGCTTCCGTAAGCATGGTCTTTTTGATTTTGGCATATTTACTCCACACTATGGGCGAATTGTGCCTTTCACCTTTGGGACTTTCCTATTTGAGCAAATTGGTGCCAGCGCGTATGATTGGGTTTATGTTTGGGGTTTGGTATCTTGCCATAGCTGTTGGTCAAAAAGCAGCAAACACAATGGGTGGTATGATTGATAAAATTTCAGCAGAATATTCACTCGGAACATTCTTTTTGATTTTTACTTTAATACCCATTGGTGTTGGTATCATCTCGATGATACTTAACCCAGTCTTAAAAAAATTAATGCACGGCATCCGTTAATACACAATACTTTATATAAAAAAAGCGTTCCCTTTTGTGGAACGCTTTTTGTTTCAAATTTTGGACTTTTAAAAACCATTTCGATGAAAAATATTTTACTGCTTGTTTTACTCTTAACTATTGGTACCGTTAATTCCCAAGAAATTAATTGGATGACTATGAATGAAGCCATAGCTGCGCAAAAGAAAAATCCCAAAAAGATTTTTATGGATGTTTACACCACTTGGTGTGGCCCTTGCAAGATGCTCGATAAAAACACGTTTAGCGACAAAGAAGTGATTGAATATGTAAACAAAAATTACTATGCAGTTAAGTTTAATGCTGAAGGGACAGAAGAGGTAAATTATCAAGATTTTGTTTATACCAATCCCAATTATGATCCAGCTAGAAAAGGAAGAAATTCACAACATTTGTTTGCACATGCATTAAAAGTGAACGCCTATCCAAGTGTTGTTTTCTTTAAAGAAAACGGAGATCTTATTCAAGCCGTTCCTGGATACAGAACTCCACCACAGCTTGAAATTTTCCTAAAAATGATACATACAGATGATTATTTGGAAATAACCACAGCCGAAGCTTGGGAAGAGTATCAGAAAAATTTTAAACCTACATTTTAGGATAGTATTTTCGGTTTCATATTCGAGCTATTCTATTGAGAAAGCTCCTTGTTTTGCAGTATGGCAGAACGGGAGCTTTTTTAATTTGCAGGTTTTCTCCCATCGTTTTATATATGTAAAGTAGTTGCTTCCATCGGCAACAATCTGTTCCGGTTTTAAGCTGTCAATTATTCGGTTGAGGTTCACTTTTGGGCTATTGGTGAGTAAAAGGGTGTGAATATTTTTTTGTTTTGGAAAAGTGCCCAAGCTATCCAAAATCAAAATGTTTCTATTTTTATATTGAAATATTGATGGAAGTTTTTCTTGTGAATAGTTAGTAATATTAATGGCTGCCCTGAAAGATTTTATAGGATACTCCTCAGAAATGTATTTAGTTGAATCATTGTTATAAACAATAAAATCTTTCCCGTTTTTATAACCTAGCAGCGTCTGTTTACTTTTTTGAAAAACTACCAATTGGTTCTCTGATGTCTTGAATTCGTCATAAATATAAATGGCTATTAATACGGAAATGGATAAAAGGGAAACAACTAAGCCGCGATAATTTATTTTCTTAAGAAAAAGCGCCAAAGAAATTATTAAAAGATAGGCTCCCATTACTTTTAAAGCTGAAAAGTGAATGTTTTTGAATAGAAATTCATCTTGCACCGCGACCCAATGAATGAATCCGTTAAGCCCTTCAATCAAGAAATTATAACTTTCGGCTAGCCAATCTGGCAAACTATCTAAACTTGCTAAAAGAACGATTAATAGTCCACCACACATCAAAACAGTTAAAAAAGGGAGCACCACGATATTGGTTAACAAAAACATTCCCGGAAATTGATGAAAATAATACAGGCTTAAAGGCAAAACGCCAATTTGCGCACAAATGGTTACTGATACCATAGCCCAAATTTTGCGTACAATTCGATATTTTGAATAGCCTGCTTTATAGAAAAGTGGTTGTAGCCAAACAATAAAAAACACTGCCAAATAGCTCAACTGAAAACCAACCTGAAATAGCCAAAGCGGATTGATAATTAGAAGCGCCAAAAACGACAGAAACAAAGTATTTATGGAGTTGGTATCTCGATTGAAAATTTTTGCTAGTGCAAAAAAACTAAACATAGTTACTGCCCGCGTAACCGAAGGCGACAAACCTGAGAGAATCGCAAAACCCCAAAGCAAAAGCACAATTATAAGGGCGTGAAAATATATTCCAAGTTTCCAACGAGTTAATGGTTTCAAAAGAAGCGCTATTATAATGTACAAAATACCGACGTGAAGTCCCGAAACTGCCAAAATATGAACGGCGCCCGCAGCGGCATATTCCCTGTACAGATTTTTGTCAATGTCTTTCTTTTCACCCAAAACGAGGGCTTGTATAATGGCGCGTTCGTCAGTTTTCAGTTTTGTGTTTTGAAGTTTTTCTAAAATTCCCGTGCGGAAGTTTTGGGCAATTCCCAAAATGGTTTTTGAGCCTTTGGCAGTTTTTAAAATCTTCTTTTCTGAAATTCGCAACTGGCCATAAACTCCAAGTGATTTCATATATGCTGAATAATCAAATTGGTGGTGGTTCAGCGGTTTTGGAATTTTGGAAATAAGCGCGTGAACCAACAATATTTCATCGGGATAAAACGATTCCTTTAAGGAATCCTTGGAAACATTCAATAATATTTTTCCCTTTGTAGCTATGCCATTTATGGCGTTCAAGTTGGCAAAATATTTATAATTGTATTTATCGGGTTTAAGTGTTTGGGTTATTTTAATTTGAAGAATTTCGGCAGTCCCATTTGAGAGTACATGTGAATAATGATTGGGCTGAAACTGTGGTAGCCGTATTTGATAACTGAAATATCCAATGGCGAAAAAGCAGAGGAGAGTGGCTATTCCGAAGTAAACAGTTTGGATGATTTGTTTTCTTGCCCAAATCCATAAAATTGCAACGCTGAGAAAAAGCGCTAAAACATACTTTAAGAAAAAAGTGGAGATAGGGAAGAAGTGCGCAGCGAGAATTCCCAATACAACGAATATCGAAAACTTTACAACGGCGAAGTTTATGAATTTCATACCCCAAGATTTTAAGTTTAGACTTAAAACTTTCTGGGGAGAATAACCTAAAAATAGTAAATGTTACTTAAATCTGCAACTAAATAACCCTTCGAACTTCAACAAAGGCGTTCTTCCAGTATTCTTCATCAAGCGATGAAATAATAACGCCAGCGTGCGTGGTAGAGTGTATAAACTTTACTTCGCCGCGTTTTGCTTCCACTACCAAACCCACGTGGGTTATAGTATTTTTGCGACTCGTTTTGAAAAAGACCAAATCGCCCTCCTCAATATCTTTAAAGGAAATAAGAATTCCTTTGGTGGCCATGTCCCTTGATATACGGGGCAATGTAATGTTTTCTTTCTGAAAAGCTGTGTAAACTAATCCTGAGCAATCCATTCCGGCGTCTGTAGTACCGCCAAATTTATAACGCGTTCCCTGAAAGGTTTTAGCGTAATCAATTATTTCTTTCTTAATCGCTTTCGGGCTTTCCTCTTTGTGTGTGCCTTCAGATTCTTCTTCATTTTCCCGATCGGTAATCTTGTTATTTTTATGTGGATTCACCTTCCGTACCGTTTTCGTTTCATTTTTACCAATAATGGCTTCCGGAACTCTGCCCGTATTCTTCGTGCTTCCACAGGAAATAAAAAATAATGCAAAAAAAGAAAGAAGTATTAGTTTTCTCATCAATAAGGAATAGCAGATTAATGCTTAAATGTATAAAATATTATTTACTTCACCTTTATCGCGGAATATATTAGTTTGGCGGTGTTTTCACTTGCTCCACGACCTCCTAAGTCTTTTTCCAAATCGTAATAATCCAAAAACATGGTGGCTCTTTTGTAGGGGTCCAATATTTTAGTAAGTTCTTCCTTTAAACGTTTTGTGTTGAAATCTGTTTGTATAAGCTCAGTAACTACATCTTTATTAAGAATTAGATTCACTAAAGAAATATAATCCAGTTTAATAACGCGCTTTGCAATTTCATAACTAATCCGACTACCCTTGTAACAGACTACTTGTGGAACCTTAAATAGCGCAGTTTCCAAAGTGGCGGTACCCGAAGTAACCAATGCAGCTTCCGAAATACTTAAAAGATCGTAAGTTTTGTTAGTCACAAAATGCACATTTTTTGTACTGAGAAAGGATTCATAAAATGATTTTTCCTGGCTTGGTGCGCCAGCAATTACAAATTGGTATTCCTTAAAATCCTTTGCTACTGAAATCATTATCTCCAACATTTTTTTGATTTCCTGCTTTCGACTTCCTGGAAGCAGTGCTACAATTGGGCGTTCATCCAATCCGTTTTCTTTTTTGAACGTTTCAGGGTGAACTTGTGTTCTGTTGTATATAGCGTCAATCAGGGGATGGCCTACAAAGTGAACAGGGAAGTTGTGTTTTTCTTCGTAAAATTCCTTTTCAAATGGGAGGATAACATACATCTCGTCCACATCTCGCTTAATATCTTTAATACGACCTTCCTTCCATGCCCAAATTTGCGGTGAAATGTAATAATGTGTTTTATAGCCTTTCTTCCGTGCCCATTTCATAATTTGAAAATTGAAGCCTGGATAGTCTATAAAAATGATAACATCGGGATTGAAAACTTCGATATCCTTTTTGCAGTGTTTTATGTTTTTGAGAATGGTGCCAAGATTCATAATCACTTCGGCGAAACCCATAAACGCCAATTCGCGATAGTGCTTTACCTCAGTCCCGCCAACGGCTTTCATCAAATCGCCGCCCCAAAAACGGAAGTCTGCTTTGGGATCTTCCTTTTTTATAGCTTTCATTAGATTGGCTCCGTGCAAATCTCCGGAGGCTTCGCCTGCTATGAGGTAGTATTTCATTAATTGGATTTAATTAAACCCTTCGACTGCGCTCAGGGTGACATTCTAACTTGTCTTTTCTCTTTGTTCTTTTTTCTTTATTCTGTTTTTAAAACATTCTGAATCAATATATCAAAAAATTCCGTCAGTGTTATTCCTGTTTCCCTTACTTGTTTTGGAATAATACTTTCTGATGAAAGACCCGGATTGGTGTTTATTTCCAGGAAATAGGGTTTTCCGTTTTCAATTATAAATTCACTGCGGGTGATGCCTTTCATATCTAGCAATTTGTAGATACGGACGGCTTCTTTTTTCACCATTTCCGTTTCTTCCCCGGAAATTCTTGCAGGGGTTATTTCCTGTGATTTTCCAAGATACTTTGCTTCGTAATCGAAGAATTCATTCTCTGAAACAATTTCAGTCACCGGGAGCGCTATAATTTCTTCACCTTTATTATAAACTCCCACTGAAACTTCAATGCCAACCAAAGCGGTTTCGATAATTATTTCGGAATCTTCGGTAAATGCTTTTTCAATGGCCGGCATAATTTCCGCCATTTCATTCACTTTACTAATTCCAAAACTGGAGCCAGAGCGATTGGGTTTTACAAAACAGGGCAGGCCGGTTTTCTTTATAATTTCTTCCAGATTAATCTCGATGCCTTTGTTCACATAATACGAATTTGCAGCGCGAACGCCAAAGTTTTTCAAAACTGAAAGACAATCGCGCTTATTAAAGCTTAATGCTGCTTGATAATAATCTGTGCTAGTGTGTGGAATGCCTAACAGTTTCCAATAAGCCTGTAGGTAGCCGTCTTCTCCAGGAGTTCCGTGAATGGTATTGAAAATAGCATCGGGATGAATGATTTCAGTGCCGTTATTAAAGCTGAAATCAGCTTTATTTATCGGATGTTTTGTGCCATTTTCGGCTACAAAATGCCAGCCTTCTTCCAGAATATGGACTGGATACACTTCATATTTGTTTTTGTCGAGTGCTTTACAAACCACATCGCCGCTTTTAAGCGAAATTACAAATTCGTTGGAATAGCCGCCCATAGCAACGGCAATACGTTTTTTACCCATAACAAATGATTAAAACCTGCGTTAAATATCTGGTGAAACAAAAATATCACTTATCCATAGAAAGATACTAACTTTGGGTTTTATATTTTTGTGCATTAACAAAGAAACCTATGACTTTTTTCCAGTTCGTGTTTTCAAAGGCATTTTTAAAGCAATTGCTCTTGGCAATTGTTGCATTGATAGTTTTGGCATTTTTGATTTTATGGTGGCTACGCATCAGTACCAATCATAATGAAAGGATAGAAGTGCCTAACCTCGCCAAAATGTCTTTGGACAAAGTAGAGGAGAAGTTGGATGAAATGGATCTTCGCTATGAAATCTTGGATTCTGCCAATTATAATCCGGACTTCCCAAAATATTCTGTAATAGAACAGATCCCGAAGCCAGGAAAATTCGTAAAGGAAGATCGAAAACTTTATTTAACGCTGAATCCTTCGGGCTTTCGGAAAATTGAAGTACCCGATGTTTTGGGCCGCACACGCCGCCAAGCTGAACCCACGCTTTTGGCTATGGGTTTTAAAATTGGAAAAATAAGCTACCGGCCACATATTAGCGATAACGTTTTGGAACTTCGCTACAAAGGCGAAAACCTAGATCCCGGCACACCGCTGCAGATAACTTCGGTGATAGATTTGATAGTAGGAGATGAGTCCTTGAATAGAATTCAATCTGAAGAAAATCCATCCGAAGAAAACGCAGATGCGCCAATTAATAATGAAGAAAAGAACGATGGCGAATTTTAACGAAGAAGAAATTGACGATACAGACGGTAGTGATGATCTTTATGAACATTACCGTTTTAAGGCAGACAAAGGTCAGGGCGCACTCAGAGTAGATAAGTACCTGATGAACCTGATTGAAAAAGCCACGCGAAACAAAATACAAAAAGCTGCAGTAGCTGGAAATATTCACGTAAACGGCGTTCCCGTAAAATCAAACTACAAAGTAAAGGGCAATGATGTGGTGACGGTACTTTTTGAGCATCCGCCCTATGAGTTTTTGTTGGTACCCGAAAATATTCCAATTGATATTGTTTATGAAGACGATGCCGTACTTATAGTGAACAAACAACCAGGGATGGTTGTGCATCCTGGGCATGGCAATTACAGCGGAACTCTTATAAACGCGTTAACTTATCACTTTGATAACCTTCCAAACAATAGTAGTAATCGCCCGGGACTCGTCCATAGAATAGACAAAGACACCAGCGGACTTTTGGTGGTTGCAAAAACGGAAGAAGCGATGACGCATCTGGCCAAACAGTTTTTTGATAAAAGTACCGAGCGCGAATATGTAGCACTGGTTTGGGGAAATGTGGAAGAAGAGGAAGGAACCGTTGAAGGTAACATAGGACGTCATCCCAAAAACCGTTTGCAGAACACAGTTTACGAAAACGACGAGGAAGAAAAAGGGAAGCCTGCAGTTACACATTATAAAGTTTTGGAAAGGCTGGGATATGTTACTTTGGTTTCCTGCAGGTTGGAAACAGGCCGTACCCACCAAATTCGGGTACATATGAAATATATAGGCCACACACTTTTCAACGACGAGCGTTACGGTGGCGAAAAAATACTGAAGGGAACAACCTTCACCAAATATAAGCAGTTTGTGGAAAACTGCTTTAAAGTGCTACCAAGGCAAGCTTTACACGCCCGTACTTTAGGTTTTGTGCATCCGGTTACAAATGAATTTATGCGTTTTGAATGTCCCATTCCCGAGGATATGGAGGCTTGTTTGGAGAAGTGGCGGAATTATTCACAACATGTGATTGAATAGATGGTTGCCTGGCCTAAGGGAGGCAGGCCCGCGCTTGACCAGACAACCAAAACTATTTATTTTAATTCTTCATCCACTTAGCAGTGAAGGTTTTATTTCCGTCAGAAATGTTTACGAAATACAGACCGCTGTTTAAATGTTTTAGATTGTAGCTGTTTGTAGCTTCCAGATTTGCTTCCTCAGAAAAAACAATTTTACCGTCAATACTAAAGATTTTCACTTTTGCATTTTGCATAGCTTCCGGGATTTTAAATGACAATATTCCTTCCGAAGGATTTGGGAATATGCTTAATACAGAACTAGTGTTAAAGTCTGTAACTCCTATAATCTCTTCTATTTCAACAAAACCATCACGCGTATTGTCGCCTTTGTAGCCGTTTCGTTTAATTCGCTCTGGGTTGTAAGGTACATTCAAATTATAAACATTCACAAATGTGGAATCAACTCCGCCGCCAAAAGTTAGGGTATAGCTATTGGCGGTTAAGTCTAGAAGTCCATCGTTGTCCACATCACCCAAAACGGCTCCATTTAAAAAGGTGAAGCCACGTGGTCGTAATGGAAAACCTGCTATTTCGCCACTTCCGTCAAGATTATATGCGTGTATAAAGCCATCTCCTGCGGCATCGGTCATTACACTTGGAAAAATTATATCTAAAATTTCATCGTTATTAACATCTGCAATGGAGATAACGCCTTCAGTGCCGCCGTATTTTTCTATGGGGAAGTTGGGGAGGTTGTTTCCGGCTTCATCGAGGCCATAAACAACTGGAAGTTCAACTCCGGGCGTTCCGCTGGTATTTCGGTCTGACATAAAGATTTCGAAAGTGCCGTCATTATCCACATCCCAAACCGTGGAGGGTGAATAGGTCCATTCACTGGTTGCAATGGGCCATCCCGGTCTGTAGTTGCCATCGTGCTCCATAACGTAAAAACCAGGGTTATTGCCGTGGTTGCTTCCTATAATTTCTAAATCGCTATCGTTATCAAGATCTGCGAGCATCGGGGATTGGTAGGAGTAACTTACGTTAGGATCAAAAACCGGAAAACCTGGAAATACTTGCCCTTGGTTGTCAAAAATATACATCCCTGCTGAAGAGGCTGCTATAACCACATCTAGGCTGCCGTCATTGTCCATATCTGCAATTGAGGGTGTAAAAGCTGGGGTAGCTGCTACTTCCACAGGCCAGTTGGCGTTGATGGGGGTACCGTCCATTTTAACGGCGTGAACAAAGCCTTGTGCGCTTCCAACCCGTTCACCTGTTATAATATCTAAAGTGCCATCGCCGTCTAGGTCTGCTACTGCGGGGGCATTAATCATCCAGTGATTATCAAAATTTAATGGCCAGCCTGCAAAATCGTTACCAAGATTATCCATTAAGTATACGCGGCCAGCGTTGGGCACACCTCCTGTATTTAGGACTATTTCGAGCGTGCCATCTCCATCTAGATCTACAACCGTTGGCGGCAGTAATATTGTGCCGCTTACGGGTTTCTCCCAAAGAACCGAACCATCACCTTTAAGGGCGTAGAGGGTGTTCCAAATTCCGTAGAGTATTTCATCCACTCCGTCATTATCTATATCAGCTAAGGTTGTGCCTCGGCTGTTTTTGAAGTTGGGATGTGCAGGTTCGCCGTAACGCCATAGCATATCGAAGACTTGCGTTTGTTTTTGGGTGTAATAATTTTCTGGAAGAATGCTGTTTTCTACTGAAATTGTTCCGTCTTCGTTAAGACTTGCTTTTTTGCCTTGTTCTTGGGCGGTAGCAATTGAAACTACTCCAAGGAGTATGGCAGATAGGAGGGTAATTGTTTTTTTCATAGGTATGTTTTTATTGAAAGTTTTTTATAAAGCTATTGATAAATGTTGGGTTATCAAAAAAAAATAAAAGTATGGGCGTTGAGGACGTTTCCCCTTGCTGTCTTAACGAAAAGTTAAAGTTGCTTCGCTATTGTGCTTTTTGAAAGTTCTCCTATAGGAAAAATGGGGAATCCGTTTATATTTACAGACCGATAAATTTCAGTGCTTTTTGGTGGTTATTTATCGTATTTGTTAATATAAAAATCCCTCTTACTAATGAAAAAGTTAATTATTTCCTTTCTCCTCGCTGCTTTCGTACTGCCTGTGCAGGCCAACGAAGGCATGTGGTTTTTAATGCACATTGAACGGTTGAACTACCGGGATATGCAAAAAATGGGGCTACAGCTTACTCCCGAAGAAATTTACAGTGTAAACCATTCCAGCCTTAAAGATGCCATCGTGCAGTTTAACCGTGGGTGTACTGCAGAAATTATATCTGAAAGTGGTTTGGTGCTTACAAACCATCACTGTGGTTACAGCGCCATTGCCGAACTTTCAACTGCTGAAAATGACTACTTGACCAATGGGTATTGGGCAGGGAACAATGGCGAGGAATTGAAACCGAAAAGTTTATCGGTACGGTTTTTTGTGAGAATGGATGATGTGTCGAAACGAATCCTAACTTTATTGAACGGCAATATGACCGAAGCTGAGCGCGAAGCTACTATTAACCGTGAAATTGCGAAGATTGAGCAAGAAAATAATGAAGGTGGAAAATACACCGTTTCAGTTAAGTCCTTTTATCAAGGGAATGAGTTTTACTATTTCGTATATCAAGATTATAACGATGTGCGTTTGGTAGGTGCTCCACCTGCAAGTGTTGGAAAATTTGGGGGTGATACAGATAACTGGGAATGGCCACGCCACACTGGTGATTTTTCACTTTTTAGAGTGTATGCCGATAAGGATGGAAATCCTGCTGAGTATTCTCCAAGTAACGTGCCGCTAAAACCGAAATACCACTTGACAACTAGCCTTAAAGGTTTTGAGGAGAATGATTTCGCAATGATTATGGGCTATCCAGGTAGGACCAACCGCTGGATGCCAGCTGGAGGTATTGAGCAAAACGTGGAATACGCATATCCTGCTTGGGTAGAGGCTTCAAAAACGTCTATGGATGTTATGAAGAAGTATATGGACAAAGATCAGCAGGTAAAACTTGACTATGCTTCAAGTTATGCCTCGACTGCTAACTACTGGAAAAACAGACAAGGAATGATAGATGCGCTGAAGCAACATAAAACTGCGGAAAGCAAACGCAATGATGAAAAAACTTTTCAGAAATGGGCTTCTAAAAAAGGCAATGAAAAGTATGCAGATGTGATTCCAGTGATTAACAACTATTATAAAAAGACGAACGAAATAAGTAGCCATGACAATTATCTAAGGTTATTGTTGCGGACGCAAATGGCAGTAATTCCATACCGACTGGGTAATGATATTGCTTATTATTTGGAACAGAATGAAGCAAAGCAGGCAGAATTGAAGCCGAAACTGGATGCTGAAATAAATGATTATTATGAAGGGCTCTATCTTCCTTTGGAAAAAGATGTATTGGCGACACAGCTTAAACTTTATTCCACAAAAGCGAAAGATATTGCTCCGATGGTTGCGGAAGTTGCTGCGGATAACAAAAAGACTGAGACAGGTTGGAAGAACTATGTGGACACTGCTTTTAACAATAGCATTTTTGAAACCAAGGAAAAGATACAAGCTTTTTTGGCAAACCCTAATGCTGAGGTATTAAAGAGCGATCCACTGTTTCAACTTTCCACAGATTTGTTGACTCGCTACCGTTACAAATCGGAGGGGGAAAAACAATTGGACAATGATTTTGAACGCGCTTACAGATTGATGGTGCATGGAATGCGACTTCAAAACCCTGATGAAAAATATTACCCTGATGCCAATAGTACTTTGCGATTGACCTATGGGAAAGTGATTGCCTTGCCTGCAGATAAGCGCAATGATGCTAAGAAGAACTATTATACCACTTTAAAAGGAACGGTTGCAAAATACCAACCAGGCGATGACGAATTTGACATGCCAAAAAAACTGATAGATCTTTATGAGAAAAAAGATTTTGGACAGTATGCTGACAAAGACGGCTATTTACCTGTAAACTTTTTGACCGATAACGACATTACAGGTGGGAACTCAGGTTCTCCGGTATTGAACGGGAAAGGGGAGTTGATTGGTTTGGCTTTTGACGGCAACATTGAAGCAATGGCGGGAGACGTTATTTTTGATGATCAATTGCAACGCACCATTAACGTGGATATCCGCTATGTTCTATTTTTGATAGACAAATATGCTGGAGCGAGTCATATTATTGATGAACTGACTTTGGCTAAGTAAATTTTATAGTAGCGTAAAAGCTATAGTTTTAAAAAACCACGAATCCTAAATTATTAGATTCGTGGTTTTTTTGTGGGTTTTTATGAATATAAAAGGACCCACCCCGCCCGCTAAAGCGGGCACCCCTCCCTTGAAAGGGCGAGGAGCACTTCCTCACTCATTTCCTTACACATACACATTTTAATTATTTGATGTTATTTTATTATTTTTAGTATATAAATATTATGTCATGAGAAAAAAGAAAATTCATGATAAACCTGAGTTGCGGACATATAGGCGGGAGTTGCGAAATAATGCTACACCTGCTGAGGCTTTTTTGTGGAAGCATTTACAACGTAGTCAATTGGAGGGCAGGAAGTTTAGGAGACAACACAGCATCCATAATTATATTGTTGATTTTTATTGTGCATCGGAAGGGTTGATTGTGGAGTTGGATGGACAGGTGCATATAAACCCATTAGCTGAGGAATATGATAAAAAAAAGGCGACCTTTTTAGAGAGGATGGGATTTCTTATTTTGCGATTTGAGAACAGAATGGTTTTTGATTTTTTACCTTCAGTTTTGAAGGATATTCGTGATCATTTTAAGGAGAACAGGAAGTAAACCCACCCCGCCCGCCTGAGGCGGGCACCCCTCCCTTGAAAAGGGCGGGGAGTGTTTTCCGCTATTCTTTTTTTGGGACTGTCTTGACTGGTTTGGGGGTTTATTAAGTTTTAGTATAGCGAAAGTCCAACACCAAAAGTAGTTTGGTTGTGGTTATAGTCTATTAAACTTTCGCCATACCCTGAAAAAACCTGTGCGTGGATTTTTAGGTTATTGATAACTCGATACGAATAATCCAATCGGGCGCTTCCTTGATTATTGTCGCCACCTCTTAGAGAGTGACGGGTTGCCAGTTCAAAATCGTGTTTTCCGATAACGTAGTTGAAGCTCAGCTCAGCTCGGCCCATATATTCGTCAACATCAGGGTTGTCGTCGTTTTCTTCATCTTCCGGTAGTCGAACCCATGGTTTTAAGATAATTTGCAGTTTATCAATCTCCCAACCCATTTGAAAAATAATCCTGTTCCAGCTTCGGCTAAAAGGATTGGAGCGACCGTTGCTTTGGTGGTTTAGTCCCATACCAAGAAAAACCCCCTTAATGCTGCCAATGTGATAGGGTGTGCCAAATAATATAAATACCTCTGGCTGATAGTTGGTTTCACGGAAAGGTCTTGAGAGTTCGTTGTTGTACAATTGCCATCGTGAACTTTGGGTATATGCACCCCATATATCGCCACCTATTTCGTCACCAAACACATTTTGTAGCATTTTGGTTTTAAAACTAATCTGAAAAACTAGCTCGATTGGTTTATACGCAATGGGTTCGGAAACTACATTGTTAGGATTACCACTGACGGGCTCCTTGTTAACATTGGTACTATAGTTTGCAAACAATATATAAAGCGGTTTGTAAGGCAGTAGTTTAAGGTCTACTTTTTTGGAGCGAGAAATTGAATCAAGCTGCCAAGTTTCTGCCAATGACTGATACTTGTTTATGTCTTGTGCAATAGTATGGGAGCAGAGCATTATAAAGAATGCAAAGAATAGAAAAATGGGATTTTTCATTAATATTATTTAGGATGTAAAGATATTGGGAATTTCGATTTTTATTTTTTATTTCAAAGTTTGGCAAAAAGATACTGTTTTTTTGAGAAAACAAATTGAATTACCTACTAACTCGAATAGTATAATAATGGCCTGTAATGAATAATAATGATGTAAATTTGGCCTATAAATTTTATAAGTGAAGTATTCTAAAACATTACCATTTCTGCTCCTTTTTATCCTTTTTGCTGGATGCAAGAAAGAAAAGGACGATTATAATGAGTTTAAGAAAGAGCCAGAGTATATTGTTCATCCAGATAGTAAACATAAACCCTATTTTGAAGCTTATAATAAAACACTTCAACGATGGGGAGTAGATTATGAAGAGCTCTATATAACCACTTCAAAGGGAATTGCCCATGTGCTAATGAGCGGCCCAAAAGATGGCATGCCCGTGGTTTTACTTCACGGAATGAGTGCAAGTTCTACGATGTGGTACCCCAATGCCAAAGCGTTGGCCCAGCAATACCGTATTTTTGCAGTCGATTTAATTATTGAGCCCGGAAAGTCATATAAAACAGCTGACTTTGAGAATCTTGATGAAGTCACTGCCTGGTACGAAGAGATATTCTGGGCATTGAAATTAAAATCATTTCATTTGATCGGAACTTCTCGTGGCGGCTGGTTAGCCATGGATATAGCGCTTCATAGTAAGAGGGATATAAAAAGCTTAATACTGTTGAGTCCAGTCCAGACTTTTATATGGATTCCACCCAGTTCGGGCTTGTTGAAAAATGTACTCAATATATTCTATTCCAAGGAAGAAGGAGTGAATCGCACCATGGAAACCTTGTCAAAAGATCCAAGCAAAATTGATAAAAATTATATAGCGCAGTATCGCATTGCCACACAAAATGATTCTTTGAACAAATTCGTAATGGAGATGAAGCCTTTCTCCAATATCGATTTGCAATCCTTGAAAATGCCCGTCCTTGTTTTGATTGGAGACGAAGATATTTTCAATACCAAACAAACCATTCGTTTAACGGAAAGATATATTCCAAAGGGTCAGGGTGAGATTATTTCGAATTCGGGTCATTTCCTGTCGGTAGATCAGGCCAAAATAGTAAACAAGAAAATAATAGATTTTTTAAATAGCACGGAAACGGGTGATTGATGAACTATAAGATGGCTTTCATACAAAACCGTTTTTGTGTAAATGGTACCCAAGAACTATATTAGACATTTTTAGTGTGTAGTTCTCGACTGCGCTCGAACAGACAAAAAGGTTATTTACTAAAATTTTAAAATAGAATAAAATATATGGCTTCAGGATTTTTCGCGATATTGGATGATATAGCGGCATTATTGGATGATGTTGCAATGATGAGCAAGGTGGCGGCAAAAAAAACTGCTGGGATTTTGGGGGACGATTTGGCGGTGAATGCCGAAAAAGCCTCTGGGTTTGCTTCTTCGCGGGAAATTCCGGTGTTGTGGGCCATCACCAAAGGCTCGTTTCTAAACAAGTTGATTATCCTTCCAATCGCTTTTTTGCTGAGTGCTTTTTTGCCTTGGGCTGTGACCGTTATTTTGATTCTTGGAGGCTTGTATTTGGCATATGAAGGTGCTGAAAAAATATATGAGTTCTTTTTTCCACATCCCCATTTAGATGAATCATTTGTGGAGAAGGGATTGAGTGAAAGTGAGATACTCGCCATTGAAAAAGAACGTGTAAAGGCTGCCATAGTAACTGATTTCATTCTTTCGCTCGAAATTGTAATTATAGCATTGGGAACGGTTGTGGGAGAGCCCATCGGTACACAGGTTGCTGTGGTGAGTATTATTGCCCTTTTGGCTACAGTGGGCGTTTACGGAATCGTTATGCTTATTGTTAGAATGGATGAAGCTGGGTATAAATTGATAAAAAGAAGCAAGAAAGAAAAAAGTTTTTTAAAAACATTAGGCACCATTTTGGTCCAGGCATTGCCAATAGTTATAAAGTCTTTAAGCGTGATTGGTACGATAGCCTTACTTTTAGTTGCTGGCGGAATTTTTGTCCACAATATTGATTTTCTTCATCATTTTATGCCAAAATTGCCTTCATTTATTCTTGAATTTGTTGTAGGGTTGTTAGTTGGGTTTGTTTGTTTGTTGGTTGTAATGGGTCTTAAGAAGATAAGGGGTAAAATAATTAAAAAGCACTGAGTATTTTTTTAATTAGGAATGATCTAACTCAAAAACAAACCTCAATGTCACAATAATAAATTCAATTTTACGACATTTGGGCCACAATTTACTTCTAAGTTGAAACAAAGGTTAATTGCCATATCGCTACTGTTTATATTGTTTGCACCCGCAGCAGGCATATACATATTTCTGCAATTTGAAAAATCTGCAATCCGCCGCGAAATAAAATGGAAGATGATTGCTGGAATGGATCAGGAGGAATTGGTTCTTTTGAAATTTTCAAAAGAAGAAAGTGAAACAAAACTGCGTTGGGAACATGCTGAAGAGTTTGAATACAATGGGCAGATGTATGACATTGTTTCCCACGAAATAAAGGGCGATAGCATTTTTTATCGCTGCTGGTGGGATTACGATGAGACTGATCTGAACAAAAAACTAAAAAAAATGGTGGCAATCGCCTTTGACCAAGACGAGGACAACCGAGAAATACAAGAAAATTTTTATACCTATCTATGGTCCTTTTTCTTTACAGATCCTTTAGCTTGGCAAGCCACTCCTTTGCAAAATATAGGCCTTGTTTTTCAGGATAGTATGCATCCAAATGCTTTCAATTCCATCCGTTTAACGCCACCTACGCCTCCTCCCAAGGTAAGTTAATATTCTAATTAGATCAAAATTTATTTTGTTGCTACTTCGGTTCGGAAGTAGCGATTTTTTAGAATTTTTAAACAATAGCTAATTGAAAAATTGTCTGATCGCATTCTTCTAATTTACTTATTATAAAAGAGAATCGCGATCTAATTGATCACCTACAAAGTGTGGTTCTCCACTGCGCTCGAACAGACACTTAAAGCTATTTTTTAAATTTTTAGTTAACTTGAAAAATCATTAAATGAAAAAAATATTCATACTGTGGTTATTATTGGGTTTTGTGGGCGGTGCCTATAGTCAAACAATAACTATTACAGAGCAACAAACTAGCCAACCTATCGAGTTGGTTACTCTTACTAGTTCAAATTCAAAACTCTACGCTACAACCAACTCCAAAGGCCAAGCAGATATTTCGGCATTTAAAGGGATGCAAAAGATTGAAATACGAAGTCTTGGCTATAAAACAGTAGTAAAAAGTTATACAGAATTGGAATCGGAGGGGTTTACAATTTCGCTTGAAACGTCCAACTTCAGTTTAGATGAAGTAGTGATTTCAGGCTCACGGTGGAGGCAGAGCAGTGACGATGTACCTTCAAAAATCATTTCCATTTCCGCAAGAGAAGTGGCATTACAAAACCCACAGAGCGCCGCAGACCTTTTGGGTATTTCCGGAAAGGTATTTGTCCAGAAAAGTCAGCAGGGTGGTGGAAGCCCGATGATTCGCGGTTTCGCGACCAGCCGTTTATTATATTCCGTGGACGGGGTGCGAATGAATACGGCTATTTTCCGTTCTGGAAATCTTCAGAATGTGATCAGTTTGGATCCCTTCGCGATAGAAAATACCGAGGTGCTTTTTGGCCCTGGTTCCGTAATCTACGGAAGTGACGCTATTGGAGGTGTAATGAGTTTCCAAACCTTGACGCCACAACTGTCGCTAACAGATGAACCTTTAATTACCGGAAAAGCCAATGCACGCTATTCTTCGGCTAACAATGAAAAAACCGGGCACTTTGATGTGAACCTAGGTTTTAAAAAGTGGGCATTTGTCACGAGTGTCACTTCTTGGGATTATGACAACCTTCGCCAAGGCAGTCATGGTCCAGAAGATTATATAAAAGATTATTATGTGCAGCGCCAAGATAGTACAGATGTTGTGATTACTCAAGATGATAAATTGTTACAGATTCCATCAGCGTACTCGCAGATTAATATGATGCAGAAAATTCGATTTCAGCCTAATGAAAATTGGGATTTTCAATACGGATTTCATTTTTCAGAAACTTCGCCCTATGGAAGATATGACAGGCACAATCGCGTTCGCAATGGAACCGTCCGGTATGCCGAATGGGACTATGGCCCACAGATTTGGATGATGAACAATCTGAACATCAACTATACTGCAAATAATCCTGTTTTTGATCAAATGAGTCTGCGCTTGGCACACCAATGGTTTGAGGAGAGCAGAATAGACCGAGCTTTCAACAAAACAGAACGTAATACCCAAAGCGAAGAAGTAAGTGCCTATTCCGTAAACCTTGATTTTATAAAGGCTACAGGTGAAAAGAATATTTTTTTCTACGGTGTTGAATATGTTTTGAACGATGTAAATTCCGAAGGGGAGTTGACAGATATTTCTACAAATATTTCTGAAGTAGGACCAGCCCGTTATCCACAATCCAAGTGGCAATCTATGGCTGTTTATGTTACGGATGAATTTAAGGTGGCCGATAATTTTACCTTAAGCGCTGGGGCACGTTACAATCAGGTTTTGCTTGATGTAGAATTTGACACTACTTTTTATCCGTTTCCGTTTACTGAAACTAGTTTAAGCAATGGCGCACTTACAGGTAGTTTGGGTGGTGTTTACCGTCCAGAAGATTCTTGGGTCATCAGCGCCAATTTAGGCACGGCGTTTCGTTCGCCAAATGTGGACGATCTAGGAAAAGTATTTGATTCTGAACCTGGAAGTGTTGTGGTTCCCAATCCAGATTTAAAACCGGAATACGCCTATAATGCCGATTTGGGTATCGCCAAAGTTTTTGGGGATGTCGTAAAGCTTGATATTACTGGATATTACACACATTTGAAAGATGCGCTTGTTCGCCGTGATTTTAAATTGAACGGTTTAGACAGTATAATGTATCAAGGCGAATTGAGTCAAGTACAGGCCATTCAAAACGCAGCTGTTGCCAACGTTTATGGGGTGCAAGTTGGCCTTGAGGTGAAGCTGCCAAAAGGATTTGGATTTTCTACGGATGTGAACTTCCAAAGGGGCGAAGAGGAACTGGATAATGGTGAAACCAGCCCATCCCGACATTCCTCTCCATTTTTTGGTGTTTCGCGCTTAAACTACAAGGCGAATAAATTGAGTATGGAACTAAATGTGAACTACCAAGCAAAACGCGATTTTGACGATCTTCCCGAAGAAGAAAAAGATAAAACAGAAATTTATGCGCTGGACGAAAACGGAAATCCCTATGCTCCGTCTTGGTACACACTAAACTATAAAGCGCTTTACAAAATGACCGACACTTTTGACATTAGCGGAGGAATAGAGAATCTTACAGATCAGCGATACCGTCCTTACAGTTCTGGTATTTCGGGTGCTGGAAGGAATTTTATTCTTGCGCTGACGGCTCATTTTTAATGAAGAAAATTTATGTGGCTAAACTTTTGAGGAAGAGTTTATTAATATTCGTTTTTTTAGTATATTTGAGGTAAGCCACGGGCTTATTTCTCCCCAATTAATATGATAAAACCCGCACTTTATTGGTGCGGGTTTTTGAATTAAAGGATTGAAGTTAATTCATTTTTATCGAAAATATTAATAAACAGATTTATTATTGTTTCTGGGGATTTTATTATAAAAAGGAATGCCAACAAAGGAGAAGATTAGTTTCACCATTTCATTTTCCTTACAGAATAATATAATTTCCTTGTTGTTTTCCTTTGCTTTTTCCGAAGCTATATAAAGCATATATGCTCCCGCAGCATCAAACTTTTCCAATGGATCCAAATCTACTATCAAAGATTGGGTTCTGTCCAGAGCAGATTCAATGCGGTATTGAACTTCAGATAAATTACCGCTGTATAATTTACCTTCTAAACTTAAAAACTGATTGGTTAAAAAACTGTGTAATGGCATGCCAAGTGATTAAAAGTTAAAGATCACATAGGTTTTGCGTAGGAATTTAAGGGCAAATTTTATTGGGAGCTTAATAAGTTGTGAATTTACAAAATATAAACAAAAAAATTGCTGCTTCCACTGTGCGAAGATGGCTACCTAATAAAGAAAAGTTGAAGTTTTATTCCTTCAAAACTTTAAGCAAGTTCTGTTCAAATTGATTCACAATCCACTTCTTTTTAATAGTTTTGCAGCCTTAAAAATTTGATATGATTTCAATAGACGGTTTAGCGGTTGAGTTTAGTGGCGATACGCTTTTTAGCGATGTTACCTTTGTGGTAAACGAGAATGACAAAATTGCCCTGATGGGAAAAAACGGCGCGGGAAAAAGCACGATGATGAAGATAATCGCCGGCGTGCAAAAACCTACACGAGGAAACGTTCGTGCGCCAAAAGATGCCGTTATTGCTTATTTGCCGCAGCATTTGCTTACCAATGATAATTGCACCGTTTTTGAGGAGGCTTCCAAAGCCTTTAAGCAGATTTTTGAGATGCGGGACGAAATGGATCATTTAAACAAAGAACTTGAAACCCGTACCGATTATGAAAGTGATGATTATATGAACATCATCACCAAAGTAGCGGAGTTAGGTGAAAAGTATTATGCGCTTGAAGAAATAAACTATGAAGCCGAAGTGGAAAAAGCCCTTCGTGGCCTCGGTTTCAAAAGAAGTGATCTGCACCGTCAAACTTCAGAATTCAGTGGTGGCTGGCGTATGCGGATTGAATTGGCGAAACTGTTGCTTCAAAAACCGGATTTGATTCTTCTGGATGAGCCCACAAACCATGTAGATATTGAATCAGTTATTTGGTTGGAAGATTTTTTGCTGAACAAAGCAAAAGCCGTAATCGTTATTTCGCATGACAGAAAATTTATAGATAATATCACTAACCGAACCATTGAGGTTACGATGGGGCGGATTTACGATTATAAAGCTAACTACAGCCATTACTTGCAATTGCGTGCCGATAGAAGGGCACATCAAATAAAAGCTTACGAAGAGCAACAAAAATTCATTGCAGAAACCCAACAATTTATTGATCGTTTTAAAGGCACATACTCCAAAACCAATCAAGTAAATTCTCGAGAAAAGATGCTTGAAAAATTGCAGGTAATTGAAATTGATGAGATTGATACTTCAGCTTTGGCGCTTCGGTTTCCGCCTGCACAACGCAGTGGCGATTATCCAGTTGTTGCGGAAGGTCTTACAAAAAAATACGGTGACCTCGTGGTTTTTAAAGATGCCAATATGAGCATTTCCCGTGGTCAAAAAGTGAGTTTTGTTGGAAGAAATGGCGAAGGAAAATCCACAATGATAAAAGCCATTATGGGGGAAATTGATTTTGAGGGAAACTGCGCTTTGGGCCACAATGCTAAAGTTGGTTATTTTGCCCAAAACCAAGCTGCCCTTCTAGATAAGGATCTTACCGTTTTCCAAACCGTGGATGAGGTTGCCAAAGGCGAAATCCGAAACCAGATAAAAAATATTCTCGGTCGTTTTATGTTCAGTGGCGATGATATCGACAAAAAAGTGGGATTGCTTTCCGGAGGTGAAAAAACGCGTTTGGCAATGGTGAAATTATTGTTGGAACCCGTAAATGTTTTGATTCTCGATGAGCCTACAAACCACTTAGATTTGAAGTCGAAAGATGTGCTTAAAGAAGCGTTGCTCCAGTTTGATGGAACGTTGATTTTGGTTTCCCACGATCGCGATTTCCTGCAGGGACTTTCCGAAAAAGTCTTTGAATTTAAAGACAAACGTGTGATTGAACATTTTGAAAGCATAGACGATTTCCTTCAGCGCAATAGAATTGAGAATTTGAAGGAGATTGATTTGAAGGTTTAATTGTTTGAGAAGTATTGGATGCTTTTATACTTTGGCGAAAGTAGAACTATAAATTTTCGGTATAAATCTTGCAACGTTTATTTGATATTTGATTCTAAACAGGAATGATTATGAAAGTCAATAACATTTTATTTATAGCACTAGTTTGTTTTATACTCGGAAATGCTTCAGCCCAAGAAAAAAATATAAAAACAAATACGGAACAAGAAACTGTTGATACCAGCAGCATTGGAAACTTATTGAATTCCAAAACTTTTGAATTCATAGCCAACACTGTATTTCCAATCACCGGAAGTCCAAAAAATTTGGTGGGTAGCGGTTATTCCGTCACCTTTTCTCCAGAAATGATTATCAGCAACATGCCTTTTTACGGAAGGGCCTATAGCGGCATGGCTTTGGGTCGCGACAAAGGAATGCGATTTCAGGGAAAACCAGAAAATTTTATTGTTGAAAAGAACAATGAATATCAAGTAAAGGCATCTGTGAATGGAGAAAGTGACACCTATTCCATCTCAATTTCCGTTAGCAGTTCCGGCTTTGCTACTCTTGCTATTAGCAGTAATGACCGAGGTGTTATATCTTATCAAGGTGAAATTGTAAAAGTTCAAAAATAACTTTACAAAAATCTAACAATTCAAAAAATCAAATAATCCAACATTCTAAACAATGAGTTTATTCAGCAAAATATTGGGAAACTCCAGTGAGGTTTCCGCAGAAAATCTGAACAAAAAATACGGGCGTCTTTTAATTGAGGGCGAAGTGGTTGAACTGGGTTTTTCCCTTTTCCGGGATGTGTTTATGTTTACAAACAAACGCTTGATTTTAATTGATGTACAAGGCTTGACGGGCAGTAAGGCCGAATATAAATGCCTTCCTTATAAACATATTTCAAGGTTTTCGTTGGAAACCGCAGGAACTTTTGATCTAGATGCTGAACTTAAAATCTGGATTTCCAGTGAAGATTTGCCCACGGTGAGCAAAAAATTCAATAAAAGCATTGATATTTACGAAGTACAGAAATATTTAGCAGCGAAGGTTTTATAAAACCAATTCCCCAAAAAGACGTTGCAAAGTAGCATCCAAATCATTGCTAAATCCATTATGAGGGCGCGAAGTTTGTAATGAAGAACTGCGCTGCGCCGTAAGCCATCGGAATCTATCCGGTTTTTCCCATGCTGCCACGGGGCCACCATCTTTGGAGCCGGAACAAATTTTTTCGAAGGCTTTCAAATTATTTTCAATCTCTTCCACTTCCAGTTCGCAGGAAAAGAGTTTTAGTTTTTCGGTATCAATTTGGTGTTTGCAATTCAAGTATTTAGCCCCTTTGCTGAAAAGAATTATTCCAACATTTAGGAATTCCTCACGTTCCACGCGGGGTACCAAACGTATTACCGCATATTCATACAAGTCTTTCCCGGGCATCCTGAATCTGTTTTACAAAGTTATTTGAATGGTTTCTTCGCTGTACTAAAAATTGAAAATAAACGTCCCTTATTGCTTCAGCTTCCATTTCCGAACCTTCCCAATCTAGCCAATCCGATGGGATGAGGTTTGTTATTTCCCTGAGTTTTTCATCGGGAAGAAGTATTGACATTTCATCATTGACTTTTTCAACTAATGTTGCTTGGGGCAACAAAACATGGTCTTTTATATATGGAAAAGGACTTAGGGCCGCATTTTCCCAATTGTCCCACGAATGCTGAAAATAGAAAGTAGCACCGTGATCTATTAGCCACAGTTCTTTATGCCAAATGAGCATATTGGTATTTTTTACGGTGCGGTCTATATTGGTTGTGAATGCATCCAGCCAAACAATTTTCGAAGCTAGATGTTCATCCACTTGAGTTACAACGGGGTCAAATGTAAGGGCACCCGAAAGAAAATGGAACGCCAAATTTAGTCCGCGGCTTCCCTTTAAAAGATCCTGAATTTCCTCATCGCCTTCACTGCGGCCGAAAGCTTCGTCGAGATTGGCGAAAACCAATTCAGGCACCTTTAGTCCCAATGTTCTTGCAATTTCACCACCCAATAACTCCGCAATCAAAGCTTTTACACCGTGTCCAGCACCTCGAAACTTTAAAACGTATTTAAAATCATCATCCGCTTCGGCCAAAGCTGGCAACGAGCCACCTTCGCGCAAAGGCGTAATATAGCGTGTAACGTTTACAGTGCGAAGTTCTATTTTAGTGTTTTTCATCACTTTGCAAAAATAGGTTTATTCTGAAAAGGGGAAAGCTATTTTCTGAAAACTCTTTGCGTCATATTTGACCATCTCATCTGCAGCTTCTAGTTCCTCTTTGGAATAATCCAATTCGAAATGTGGAAGTATCTTACTTTCAAACTCCGAAATAAAAGAAGGATATTCTATAAATTTATTTTTTCCGAAGTGAGCTTTTGCAGCGCAACTTTTATGTGCCTCAACCATTGCTGAAAGATACTTTTCAAATGATTCAATCTCTTTTTTATTACCCAAAAAATGATCCTGAAGTACAGTTGTGGGATGATAAAACCATTCCACAAAACCACGGCCCGATTTGTAAAGACTTTGAACGACATCTTCTGTTTTTCTGTGAATAAAAATCCAAGGTACTTCTGGATATGCTTTTTGAAAAAGTTCGATAAAGAAAATATTCCAAGAGGTAAGTTTAAAGATAACTTGTTCTGCTTCCCCCAACGGTTTTAAATAGTCCGAAATTATAGTTTTTAGGTTTTTCAAAAGTGTTGTTTCCTCCAACTTATAAAACACAGCAGAAAGCAACAACCCATTTATTGCTTCCGTTTCAGAGACAATGCGAGTCTTTTTTGAGGCTCCGATCATATTGGACAGCAGGGTTGAACCGCAATGTGAAGTGTGAAAAATAAAACCTTTCAGATTTAGGGATTCGGGGTTTATAGAAGTGGTTTTATCTACAAGTTCAAGAGTTTTGCGCTCCGAATTCATTGGTCGAACCAAAGAAATAGCATCATTAAAAAAAGGATAATCAAAAACTTCCGCTGGTAATTTTTCGCAGATAGTAATGGGTTTTTGATTTACTTGCGTATAAACAGGAAAATAAAGTTTTTTCAAATTTGATTACTTCAATTAATTCAGGGGAAACTACAAAATGTGATTCAAAAGCTAACAAAAATTAAAAGGAGAATTACTATTTTTCATTTAACTTTGAAAATGGTGAAAAAATTCTTTAAAATATCACAGATTACAAGTCTATTATTTCTTTTCGGAATCTTTACTGCCTGTATTGAGTCAAAGGAAATAAGCTCTTACCATGACAATCATTGGGAAGATCATTATGTTAAATCCGAAACCTCTGGGCCACAGAAAGATTCCTTGCAAAACGGGAAAACCTATTTGAGCATCTATTCGCACATCTACAGTTTTTCGCTGGAAAAATCACAGAATCTAACTGCAATGGTCAGTTTGCGGAATGTGAGCGATGCCGATACAATCTACATTTCAAAAGCAGATTATTATAACACCAACGGTCAATTGATTCGCCATTACTTCAAAAAACCTATTTATCTAAAACCATTGGAAACCGTTGAAATCGTTATAGATGAAGCCGATGAGAAGGGCGGTAGCGGTGCCAATTTCATTTTTGAATGGTCTTCAAAACCTGAAACCCCCGAACCACTTTTTGAAGCAATAATGACTTCGCTTAGAGGATCGCAGGGATTGAGTTTTACTACTCAAGGAAGAAGAATTGATTGAAAGTTTGAAATACGAAATTAAAAGCACGAGCGACAAGCGAAGAGCGAAGAGGAAAAAGCGAAGAGGGGGCTTTATTTTGAAATCGAGAACAACTCCCAAATCCTAAATTAAGTAATCCCGAATTATCGAATTACAAATCCCAATAGTTTTTGTTATTTTTGAAGAAAAAGAATTGAATGAAAATAGTAGTTTCCCCCGCCAAGACGCTGGATTTTGAATCCAAACTTCCTACCACCCGTGCTACTCAGCCCAAATTTTTGGAAGAAGCAGAAATGATAAACAATAAACTGGAGCGAAAAAGCAAAAAGGCTATCGGCAAGTTGATGGACATCAGCGATAAATTGTCGGAGCTCAATTACCAACGCTATAAAGAGTTCAACACACCTTTTACAAAACAGAATGCCCGTCCCGCTGTTTATGCCTTTGCTGGGGACGTTTACACAGGTTTGGATGCTTACACAATTCCTTCTGAGAAAATTGATCTTTTGCAGAATTCGCTTCGTATTCTCTCGGGAATGTACGGTCTATTGCGTCCATTGGATTTAATTCAGCCCTATCGTTTGGAGATGGGTACAAAACTTCCTGTAAATCGTAAAAAAGATTTGCATTCTTTTTGGAAAAAAATTCTCACTGAGGCCTTGAACGAAGAGCTGGAAGACGATGAGCTTTTCTTAAATCTGGCAAGTGTGGAATATTTTAACGCCATTGACGAAAAGAAACTGAAAGTGCCTGTAATTTCTCCAGTTTTCAAAGATTTTAAAAACGGTGAATTGAAAATAATCTCTTTCTTCGCCAAAAAAGCCCGTGGCAGTATGACCCGTTTTGCCATCGATAAGAATGTAAAAACCTTAGATGAATTAAAGGCGTTTGATTATGATGGATATGGGTATAGTGAAGAATATACAGAGAAGGGGAATGAGCCGGTTTTTATTCGATGAGTTATGAGTTCAGAGTTATGAGTTCAGAGTTCAAAAATTGTTAATCTTCAGGCGTAAATCCCGTTGTTTCACCACATCCATCCATACCCGCCTTTTATTCCCGAAAACGCAACCAAACTAATTGTCGGCACTTTGCCGCCGCCAAGATTTACAACCGGTGAATTAAAAGAGGGGGATGTAGATTTTTGCTATGGCAGCCGTGACGGACAATTGTGGATAATTTTGGACAGGATTTTCGGTTTAAATTTAAAGTTTGAAACCACCGCCGAAGCCATAAAACAACGCGAACATTTTCTTATAAAACGAGGCATTGGTATTTGCGATATAGTTGCTTCCGCCAGACGGGAAAAAGTGGATGCTTCTGATATTGGCATGTTGGAAGTGGAATTACGTGATTTGGTTGCCGTACTTCAGCAAAATGAAAAGATTGACACCTTACTTTTCACGGGGGGCAATAGCAAAAACGGCCCAGAATATTTCTTCCGAAGAAAACTGAAAGAATATACTATTCCCCTAAAACTGGTCTCTAACAAAGTGCCGCGAATTCATTCATTTCAAATGCCAGATAACGGCAGAACTGTAAAAACCGTTTCTTTGATTGCACCTTCTGGAGCAGCAAATAGAGCTGTGGGCAGCCTTTTGGATTACAAAAAAATGAAAGACGAATTTCCCGAAAAAACCACTATCGATTTTCGGGTAGAGCAGTACCGTCCATTTTTTTGAAATTATGATTTAAAATTAAAAATCTGCAAAGGTGCGTTATTGCTAACAACCATAAACATTTCATTGCCATTGATTTTAATGGCCTTCATGTTTTTTGTGTCACTATCTATAAACGGTAGATATTCTTTGGAATATTTGAAATTGCCTTTTCCATCACCCAAAAGAACATAACCGTAATTGCTGTCATAACGAATGGTTTCCACTTCTGCATCATAAATGGCGCCAACACCCATAATGTCCATATTTCCATCGCTGTTGAAATCGCGGGAAATAAAGGAAAGGGTAGGGCCCAACTGTGCTTCGTTTGGTAATCTTTGCACTTTAAACTTTCCGCCACCCAAGTTTTCTGCATACATACTTTCAAAATCATGACAGGTTAGTTTAAAAGCTTCTTTAAGTTCTTCTTCACCATAAATCCCGTTCATATCAAGTTTGGAAAACTCCTTGTAACTTTTTATTTTATCGAGGAGGAATGGATTCTGCTGACTGCTGCATTCTTTTCCGCGAACGGGAACAAGTCTTCCGCCGTTTATTTTGCTCATTGCAACATCAAAACTACCATTGTTGTCAAAATCCTTGGCATAAATGAACAATGGTTTTTCTGCGGAAGGATGAAATTTATTGTTGCCGCCAATGTTTCCAAAAACATAATCTTCATCACCGTCGCCGTCAAAATCTGCAGCACTGGCGGTGAACCACCAACCTTCAGTGTTTTCAAGCCCTGTTATATTTTCGTTTTTGGTGAAACTTCCTTTATTGTTGGTGAAAATGGTTGGAGCCATCCACTCTCCAGTTACCAAAAGGTCAAGGTCCTTATCGTTGTCATAATCTGTAAAGATAGCTTCGGAAACCACTCCTATTTCTTTAAGTGAAGGATTTTCTTCGGTTACGTCCTTAAAGGTTCCGTTTTCGTTTTTAAGAAGGTATGAACGTGGTGCAAGTGGATATTTTTTAGGAACAACATTACCCCCGACAAACAAATCCATGTCGCCATCGCCATCGTAATCTGAAGCTATCACACTTTTTCCAGAAACTAACATAGTTGGCAAAGCTTCTTTTTTATAAGTGTAATTTCCTTTGCCATCATTTACAAAAAACCTATCCTGCAATAATGGGCTTTTTTCATCCAGCTCATAACCTGCGCTCACCACATATAGGTCTTGGTCGCCATCACCGTCAGCATCAAAAAAGAGGGCATTGGAATCTTCATATTTTGCGTTGTTTTTCCAAAGCGCTTCGTTGGTTTTTGTAAAAGTGCCGTCTGCTTTTTGAGTGTACATAGCGGCTTCTGCTCCAGCGGCATTCCCTACGAAAAAGTCGTCCAATCCATCGCCGTTAACGTCTGCAACCGCAAGGCCACTGCCTTTGGTGGATTGTTTTTGGGGAATAAGCAGTTGTAGTACAAAATCATCAAAATCGTTCTCTTTCTGCACATAATCAATACCAATGCTTGCAGGATCTATACTTGATTTTTTGGAAATGGGATTTTGATAAGTAACTGCTCCCACAACTGCGGTGTTATAATCCACATTATACATTTTGTTGCTTTCAGGGTTGTTCAGTTTTGAAATTTTTCCATCGGGCCATTGCACGACTACTTCGTCCACGTTATCATTTTTGCCAAGCCCGAAATGAAGTACGTTGGTTACAGATGATTCAAAGCCACGGGCTAAATACAATTGCTGAAACTGAATTGTATCTGCTTTTTTTACATATACTTTAGCGCCAATTCCCAGTGAATTATTGTTTGGACCTTTCAGTTTTACTTGCAAGTAATTGTTGTTGGCATTATTTCTATAAAGTCCCACTTGATCATCTATGTTGTTTATTACTAGATCCAAATCGCCATCGTTGTCAAGATCGGCATATGCGGCTCCATTTGAAAATGTAGGGTCTTCCATGCCCCATTCCTTCATCTTTTTGGAAAACGTGAGGTCCCCATTGTTTTTATAGATATAATTGTTCAGTTTCTGAGAGGGCAGCATAGCTTGAACAGCCTCCAGCGTCATCTCTTCATTATTGGCAATTTTTTTCTTCATCTCCGTTCTGAAATCTTGGTTGGTGTAATCTTTTATAACACCATTTGTAATAAAGATATCTTTCAGGCCATCATTGTCAAAATCAGCGATGAGTGGTGCCCAGCTCCAGTCGCTTTTGGCCACTCCGCTGAGGAGTGCGGTTTCATTAAATTTTCCGTTGCCTTTGTTATAATGTAGCATGTTGGCCATATAGGGATGGTTGTAGCCTATGGCAACCATTTTATTGAAATTTTCGCTATTCATAGAAGCCATATTCTGCTTGCTGCGCTGATAATTCTCGGCAGTCATATCTACAGTTATAAGGTCTGGCAAAAGATCGTTGTTGAGGTCTGCGTAATCAGAGCCCATGCTATAGAAAGAAATATGGTCTATGCGTTTGTTAATTTCGTTTTTGAAGGTACCGTCTTTTTGGTTGATGTACAATTGGTCTGGCTCTAGAAAATCGTTGGAAACATAAATATCGTCCCAACCATCATTGTTGAAATCGCCCACCGCTCCTGCAAGTCCCCAAGCTTTATTGTAAAGTCTTGCTTCGCCAGTTACTTTTGTGAAAGTAGTACCGTCATTTCGGTACAATTGGTCGCTGGTAATTTCTTCAATTTGGCTTTGTATCTCACTACTTATGGTATTGTTGTTTTTAAAGTCGTAACGATAATTTACCACATAAAGATCTAAGTCGCCATCTTTGTCGTAATCCAATTGATAGGCTTGGGTGGAATAGCCAGGGTCGTCTAAGCCCCATTTTCTGGCTTCTTCTTTAAAAGTGCCATCTTTTTGATTAATGAACAGTAGGTTTCTTCTCCCGTTATCATCCTTAACCGAGCCTGCTTTGCAAACATAAATATCTAGCCAACCATCGTTATTGATGTCTAGCATACTTGCGCCAGTTGAAAAACCTTTATAATCTTCCGCTTTTGAAGTGGTTGTAATATCCTCAAATGAAAGATTCCCTTTGTTTTTGTATAATTTATTGGGTCCCATACTGGAAACAAAATAAAGATCCTCTAAACCATCATTGTCAATGTCGCCCACTGCCACACCTCCTCCAACATAGATATAGGTGTAATTTAAAAAGTTAAAATCTACATCCTCTTTAATCACATTCTTAAAGTTTAGTTGTGAATTTTCTGAATTGATTTTAGTGTACAAAGCAGTCGCGTTGTCAGTGAATTCTGCATCAGTTTTCTTTTTTGAAGGTTGTGAACAAGAAAATAAAAGCAATGAAAAAATAAAGGTTGCAAAAAGCGTTTTCATAATAAAATTGATTAACGGGTTGATATACAATCGTTTAAAAAACTACAGGAAAAAAGGTTTTTTGTATAGTTGAAATTATTTCTAAATATATAAAATTTTAGTTATGGGGATTATTTGTCTTTTAGGATAAAATAAAGTAATTTTAAGGACATTTTAACTATTAATTTTAAAATATCAATTTTATGAAAAAAATTACCTTTTTAATTTTAACGTTTTTCATTTGTGCAGTTGGGCTCGCCCAGCCTGCCAATGATTTATGCGCTAACGCAATAGCCATAACCGGCGACGGTGCTATCGCGGGTACCACAGTTGGTGCTACCGCAGACACCACACCATTTTGTGGTACTGGTTCAGGAGCACCTGGTGTTTGGTACACAATAACTGATGCGTCAGGCGTCGGTTCTTCAGTTACCCTAAGCCTTTGTGGATCTGGCTATGACACTAAAATACAGGTCTTTACCGGAGCTTGCGGTGCTTTTACCTGTGTTACGGGCAACGACGACTTTTGTGGCCTTCAAAGCCAGGTAACGTTTGCTAGTGATGGATCTTCAACTTATCGTATTCTTGTATATGGTTGGAGCTCTAGTACAGGTGCATTTACACTTACTACTACCGGGTTCCCAGTGGCTCCAATGCCTAGTGACATCAACCAATGTGCTACAGGCCTTCCTTTAGGCTTAGACCCACCGACTGTTCAAAATTCAACTATCAACGTTACTGAGACAGGCGTTATTGGTGCCGGTAATGGTGACTACCAGTTTGACGATGTAATAATGAATTTCGCAAGTGGCTGGGCAAATGATATAACAATTACCCTGATATCACCATCCAATACTTCTTTGACGTTAAGTAACAGAAATGGTCCAAGTAATATGTCGGCTACAACACTAACCTTTACTGACGTTTCATCTAATGATGTTACTACATGGGGAGGAGGAGCTCCGGCACCTGACTATGCTCCAGAAGGTGGTTTATTTAATACCGTTTTTGCTGGTGAACCAGTAAATGGTACTTGGACGTTAAGACTAAGTGATGCCTTTCCTTTTGGTGATGGCGGATCTTTAAACTCTTTTTGTTTAGATATGTCTTTGATAACAGTAGTTGGCAATCCACCAACTATTGCTTGTCCAGCTGACATTGTTGCGAATAACGCTCCAGGCACCTGTGGTGCAGTAGCAAACTTTGCTGGTGTTGCCTTCGATGTTGAAGATGGTAACATCTCTGGAGATATTATTGCCACCCCTGCAAGCGGAAGTGTTTTCCCTGTGGGTGACACTACCGTTGAACTTTCTGTAACCGACAGTGATGGAAACACATCAACCTGTTCCTTTACAGTTACCATAATTGACAACGAAGCTCCTGTGGCAGTATGCCAGGACCTTACATTGGATCTTGACCCTGTAACCGGAACTGTAAGCATTACAGCCGCTGATGTGGACAATGGTTCTACAGACAACTGTGGTATCGCATCTATGACCTTAGATGTTTCATCTTTCGATTGCTCCAATACTGGTGCAAACACAGTAACAATGACCGTTACCGATAACTCTGGTAACTCAACTACCTGTACTTCTACAGTTACA